>JANQQI010000069.1 GCA_028285085.1 Saprospiraceae bacterium
ATTTCGAGAGGTTATGCCTTGTACCGTTTCAAATCGAGAGCGATAATTCCCGGTGACTTCAAAATCAATTTGTGCCGGCAATTTAAATTTAGCAGTCAAACGCGATGTCCACTGATCAGCGTTAAAGTCAAAATTCGCATCCTGAAAAGTGCCATTACGCTGAAAATAGTTATAATTAAAATCCCCGTTTAAAGACAACCATTTTAGAGGGCTATATTTTCCGTTTAATTCAATACCTGTCGCACGATTGGTACCAATATTTAGCGGTGTAGTCACGTTGACACTATTCTCAAAAATCGAGACGCGCTCAATAACATCTGTAGTATAGAGATGATAAATTCCAAAATTAAAAGATGCTTTCCCTAAAATAAATATGCTGGTAATTTCATAAGAGTCTGTAAACTCTGGGAGCAAGTTGGGATTCCCAGCACGGATACTGAAATTATTACGAATATTAAAAAACGGATTTAAATCCCAAAGGCGAGGCCGTCGGACACGCCGAGAATAACCAGCTTGCACGGAAACTACATCTGAAAATTTATAGGAAGCATGAGCCGATGGAAAGAAATTATAAAAACTCTGTTCATTAGCTTCATTGGTATTGACCAAGAGCGTATTTAATTCCGTATTTTCTAAGCGCAGTCCTAATTTCAATCCAAAGCGGTCATCTTCGTAAGCTCCCGTAGAATAAACACCAAATACCTCTTGATCGTATTCGAAGATATTCGTAAAATTTAAATTTTTAACCCAATCCCCATCTACTAAATCATTTACAGCAAAGTCGTTACTCACATCCTGAAATACATATTGAGCACCGGCTTCAAGCGTGATGTTTTTTGAAAATGGTTTTGTATAATCTAATTTAAACGTATAGCGTGCTTCTTTAAAGTCCGACCGTGTTTGCTGATTATTGCGCTCTACATTACCGGCAGTTACCGTATTCTCAAATTCAGAGGATAAGTCCTTTCCAAAAAAATTACCAAGCGCACTAAATAATAATTGATGCTCTTTATGATCCTTAAAATCCTTTTTATAATTTAATTCATACTGCCACTTGGGATTGGTCGCTTCGGTGGTTTCCGAACGCCGCCAGGCTGAAGTGACTTGCTCGTTGGCATCCAGAATTTCGAAATCCGTATCGGAAGGCTGTGATTCAATCTCGTAGGCAAAATGCCCCGATAATGTAATTACATCGTGCGGTGTGATATGATAATCTGTACCTAGAATGAAATTATAAAATGTCTCGTTTCTGAAATTCTCACCGTCACTTATAATCGTCGTATTAGTTACCAGATCTCGATTGATGTTTTCATCGACTCGTGGTAATGAGCGATGACCAATACCGATTTGGCTAAACAAATTAAACTTCTCAGTGCGTCGGTTCAAACTAAGTCCCACACTATGGTTATGTGGTGTACCGGTATTGATGGTTACTGAGCCATTAAGGCCTCTTTTCTCTTCTTTGCGCAATACGATATTAATGATCCCCGAAGTCCCTTCTGCCTCATACTTAGCGGAAGGATTGGTGATAACCTCGATTTTATCGATCATATCGGCGGTGATTGTTCCCAGTGCATTATTTTGATCTGAGGCCAACACCGAAGGCTTCCCGTTGATTAATATTTGCACCCCACTGCTCCCGCGCAGACTAATCTCTCCTTCAATATTGACGGTGACCGAAGGTACATTATTCAACACCTCCAAAGCACCGGCACCGGTACTACTTAGGTCCTTACCGACGTTAAACACGCGCTTATCCAACTTGAACTCAGTCTGGGATTTTTCAGCGCGGACCACCACTTCATCTAAGGTTTGATTATCTTCTTTCAGTAAAATGACGCCTAAATCCGCAAGGCCATTTTGTATAGAAAGCTCGTTGATTTGCTGGCTAATAAATCCTATAAAGCTGACTTCGACATAAAGATTATTTCCTTCAGCCTCAAAAGAAAAGCGGCCATTTTCATCGGTAGTCGTCCCGGCAATAGGCTGCTTAGTGTCTGTATTACCAACCATAACAGTCGCAAATTCAAGGGGTTGGCGGCTATTACTTTCCAGCACTTGGCCTTGAATTTTAACGGGGCTTTGCGCTAACAGTAGGGACGAACAAAAAAGGAGCAGGGGAAATATAAAAAAACGCATAGGGTGATATCTTCTAAGAATAAATTGAATGCTGCAAAGGAGCAAAGTTTTTTTGAAAAATGTGTGACGATTCTTTGAACGACAAAACTAGCAGGACGAACGACAAGCATGTTGATTAGGGGAACGTTGAGGTCGTTGAGCAGGACAAATCTGCTGATCAACTATTGTGACTACCAAATATTCGTGTGAAACGTTAAATTTGAACTATGACACAACGGTTTATGTCTGTTCGCTCCCCCTATTTAGAGTTGTTGTTCCAAGTCGTCCTACACTTGGTGGTCTTCGTTTTTTATTCATTTGATAAACACGAACCCAGGATCGAAGTTCAAGAAGTGGCGTTTTTCATCAATTATGCCATCGGAGCGTTTATTATCAATTATGTGCTACTCCGTTATTTCTACGCGAAGCAATATCTCCTCTTTGTTTGCTTACTGTTTCTCGTCCTGACCGGGGTTATCTTAGCGGAAGAATTTTTCTTGGAAAAGATATTTTACCCAAAATCTCGGGGTTTAGTATTTAACGGCTACTTCATGACACTACTTGATGTCATTCCAGTCATTACCATTTTATCAGGATTTAAGTTTGCTTGGGATGCCATAAGGATTAAAAAGGAAGTAGATGTTTTAAAAGAAACGGTTAGAGAGAGTGAATTACAATTTTTAAAATCGCAAATCAATCCTCATTTTTTATTTAATAACTTAAATAACCTTTATTCTTACGCCATTGAGCAGTCGCCTAAAACCCCTACTATTATTTTAGAACTTTCGGCGGTTTTAAGATATATGCTTTATGAATGTAAGGAGAAATATGTCCCTCTGACTAAGGAAATTGAACAGTTAAAAAATTTCACTAAGCTCAACCAGTTACAAATAGAAGAACGCGGCGAAGTTCATTTTAACGCACGGCATATAAAGGAAGGATATAAAATTGCCCCTTTAATTTTGTCGGTTTTTATTGAAAATGCATTCAAACATAGTACAGCAAGTCAATCCGATCAAATATTTATTGACATCAGTATTCAATTGTCTAATTCTGGTGAATTATTTTTTGTTTGTAAAAATTCATTTCTTCCACAGTCAAACACGGATAATTTACCGCACGGTATTGGGCTAAAAAATGTAAAGAAACGATTGCAGTTATTATATCCAGATGCGCATCAACTCGACATTACTAGTGAGAATAATGAGTTTATTGTTCAATTATCTTTACAATTATCAAATACCTCAAAGGCCTAAAGTAAAATGAATTGCATCATTGTAGAAGATCAACCTCCCGCGCAGCGGATTTTAAAAAAATATATTGAGGATGTAGATTATTTACATCTTGAGGCGACCTTTTCAGATGCTATTCAGGCAATGGAATTTATTAAATCACAAACTGTAGATCTTATTTTTTTGGACATTCATTTACCTAAAATGTCTGGGATTGATTTTTTAAAAACCCTGCCCCATCCTCCTCACATTATCTTGACAACTGCCTTTCCAGACTACGCTTTGGAAAGCTATGAATATACCGTCGTTGATTATTTATTAAAACCATTTTCTTTTCAGCGCTTTGTAAAAGCACTTTCAAAAATTCCGGCAAAAACATCAGAATCGATTGTTAGTTCTTCAGCTCCTCCTCCCCTTCCTCAGGAGTTATTCATTAAATCGGGTTATGATCATATAAAAATTAATGTTGACGATATTATTTACATCAAATCTGATGCAGACTATACTGAAATATTTATCGCAGAGAAAAAACATTTATCAAATGAATCCCTCCGGGATTGGCTAGAAAAATTAAATCCGCGACAATTTACTCGAGTCCACAAATCCTACATCATTAATTCCACAAAAATCACCAAAATCTCTGGCAATCAAATTTTCCTCTCGAACGAAAAAGTAGTTCCCCTTGGGCGAGCATTTAAAGAAAATTTTGTCAAACGTTTTTTACAATAAAAAAAGGAGCACAGTCAGACTGTACCCCTCTCTCTACAAAAGACCCGTAATAATGCTCTAAAGGGAGCGAGAAAAGTATCACAATTTCAACATACGGGTTGTTTTTGTATAGTAAAACAGCAAATAAGTTATCTACTCATCGGGATCATTACATGCCTCTCGAATACGCCAAAACCACGACATCCTACGACACAAAAATCGTAGGTCCCGTCGACATACACCTACACGCAAGACCAATGAGGTATCGATTGCTTAATCAGATTAAACCTCAATTTTAAAAATCAAATATTATTTACAACACGTTCGTCCTTTTTCAATGCTATACATCACAATAACTAGGGATTGAAAAAGGATAAATTAGCGATGGGAAAAGTGTCTTTACCTATTGGCAAGGACACATCTGAATATCCATAAAGTGTGCCAGTTTTCGAAAAACGTCTGATTTGTGACAAGGTAATTTTTGGCTATTGGAGCAAGTGATAAATTTACGCCTAAAATCAATAGAGATTTAGTAGAAAGACATTGATCACCAGTGCAAATAAAAAAGGCCCTGACAATTGCTTTGTCAGGGCCTCATTCCATAATATAGTGTATGGATCAACTACGCAACTTTCAGCTTACTCAACTTGGAATGGCCAAGTTTTTCTTTTGCGTAGTTCGCTGTAATTTCAAGTTTCTTTGTAGTCTCCTTTTGTGAAGGCAATTCGAACATCGCATCGGTCATGATGGCTTCGCAGATAGAACGTAGTCCACGCGCGCCCAGCTTAAATTCAAGCGCTTTTTGGGCGATAAACTCCAGTGCCCCTTTAGTAAAGGTCAATTCGATACCTTCAAGAGCAAATAACTGCTCGTATTGCTTCACCAAAGAGTTGCGTGGCTCAGTAAGGATACGCTCTAAGGCCTCCTGATCCAGAGGATCGAGATAAGTCAGCACCGGCAAACGACCAATCAATTCAGGAATTAAACCGTAAGATTTGAGATCTTGGTGGTTGATGTATTGTAGCAAGTTATCACGGTCTACTCTTTCGCCTTGTTCGGCCCGATAACCAATCACCTGAGTATTTACCCGACGTGCAATCAACTTTTCAATGCCATCGAAAGCACCACCACAAATAAAGAGAATGTTGTGCGTATTGACTTTGACCATTTTTTGCTCGGGATGTTTTCGACCACCTTGAGGAGGCACATTGACATCCGTTCCTTCAAGCATTTTCAACATGGCCTGTTGCACCCCTTCGCCCGACACATCGCGCGTAATGGAAGGGTTATCGGATTTGCGCGCAATTTTATCAATCTCATCGATATAAACAATCCCGCGCTCCGCCGCCGGTACATTATAATCACATACCTGTAAGAGTCGGCTCAGAATACTTTCTACATCTTCACCGACATAACCTGCCTCGGTAAAAACCGTAGCGTCAACAATCGCGAAAGGCACATTTAGAAACCGAGCAATGGTTTTTGCTAATAGCGTTTTACCCGTACCAGTACGTCCTACGAATAAGATATTTGATTTTTCGATTTCTACTTCACCATTAGTTGGTTGGCGCAATCGTTTATAGTGGTTGTATACCGCTACAGAAAGATATTTTTTGGCTTCTCCTTGACCAATGACGTATTGGTCAAGGTGTTTTTTTATTTCAACCGGGGTAATGGTATCGGGAAGGAGAAAGTCTTCCTTGGATTCATTACGACGACCAGAGTACAATTCCTCCTGGATAATCTCTTCCGCCTGCTCTACACAAACCTCACAGATATGACCGTCAATACCGGCGATCAAAATCAGAGCTTCTGACTTATCACGCCCGCAGAAAGAGCACCGATAACTGTTTTTACTTCTTTTCATTTTTTACTGATTCAAGTTGCGATCAATTAATGATAAGGCGACTCACTGAGTGTAATACCAAAGTCCTCCTCTCCTATTCCAATTCATAACCCGGGTTTGGTATTAAGATATGATCGATTTCTACTTATTATTTTTACAAATAGTCTATTGAAGTAATCGTCATTTTAATGAAACATTGGTACAAAAATACCAAAAATGCTAGTTGCACGCTGAGAATGTGCCATTTAAGTTGTTGAAACTGCTTTCATCCGACACCAAAAGTGAAATTCCACCAGTATTACAAGGCTACTGGTGGAATTGGATGTTATTTTAAACGCTCAACGACCTCGGTTACAATCTTCCTCTTGTTAAATATTAAGCGTCTTCTTTGCGTGGATTATTGCGTTCGAGTACCTCATCGATCAAACCATAGGCTTTAGCATCAGCGGCAATCATCCAGTTATCACGATCACAATCTTCTTCGATTTTCTCGTACGGCTGTCCCGTGTGGTGGCTAAGAATATCGTACAGTTGCTTCTGCATGTCCTTGATAAGGTGGTAAGAAATCTCCATATCTGATACCTGTCCCTGCATACCACCCAATGGCTGGTGAATCATTACTCGGCTATGGTACAAACAAGTTCGCTTACCTTTGGTACCAGCCGTCAGCAGCACGGCTCCCATTGATGCCGCCAATCCGGTACAGATCGTGCTCACTTCCGGAGCGACATACTGCATAGTATCATAAATCCCCAAGCCGGCAATAACCGAACCACCGGGACTGTTGATAAACATTTGAATATCACGCTTAGGATCCACAGATTCCAGGAACAGCATTTGCGCCTGAATGACATTCGCCACGTAGTCACTCACTGGTACACCCATGAAAATGATTCGGTCCATCATCAGACGGGAGAATACATCCATTTGTACCATGTTCATCTGACGTTCTTCAATTACGGCCGGAGTAAATCCCTGAATGTTCGGTACTGTCGTTGGAGTCGCTTGCTGTGCATATTTTTCGAGGTGCATACTACTCATGCCAAGGTGCTTAGTAGCATACTTCATAAATTCATCTTTATGAAACATAATTTTAGTATTGGTTTAGGATTAAGAATAGATGAGCGAATTGAGAACCTCCCCAATTCGCTCCTTTATTTCGTTCGGGAAATTATAAAAAATAACTAATATCCCGGCAGAATGTTTTCGCTACGACTAAAGTGTTTCGATAATTACTGCTCCACGTCTTCGGTCACTTCTTGCTCCGTCTCCTCAGAATCAGCATCTACCGTTTCTTCTGCAGTATCGATAGCCGGTGCAGCTGCCGCCGCGGCATTTTGGCGAGCCATGGCTTCTTCACGTGCTTTTGCAATGATATCGTCAAATGCTTTAGACTCGATTTTGTTATCATCTACCTTCACGATGCCGCGAATGTATTCAAACAGCTTATCGCCCATCAATTCCTGGTACATCTGATCGACCTGTCCTTCATCCTCCATCAAGCGATTAGCAGTATTTAGGATCACTAACTCATCGCCATATCCCTGGAAGTAGTTGCGGACACGATCTTTGAAGCCTTCAAAGATCTCATCATCACTGATCGTAATCTCTGCTTTACGTGCAATCTTATTACGGAGTAAAGACCACTGCAGGTTCTTCGCGAAATTATCGTACTCCTGTTCAATCTGCTCGGCGGTGGTATTCTCATTAGAAGCTTCCAACCAACGTTTGAGAAAAGCATCTGGCAATTCCAGAGGATTTTTCTCCAAAAGCGTATCCTGAAAATCACGGAACAACAAGCTCTCAGATTGACGGTCGTAATATTTTACGATTTCCTCTTCAATAAGGTTGCGTGCCTCTTCTTCTGAACTCACTTTGCCTTCGCCGAAGTACTTATCAAAAAACTCTTGATTCAGCTCCGCGGGCATAACCCGAGTTACAGCTTTGATAGTACCACGGAAGTCATTGCCAATTTCCACTTCGCTATCCGCCTCTTCTACTTTGAGTATATATTTACGAACGTACTCTTCAGTGGATTCTTTTTCAATATCCATGACATTGAAGGCAAAAGAATCACCTGATTTTAGGGTCAATACGTTATTCTTCAATTCTTCATTGCCGATCCGATCCACCAATACATCAAAGGTGGTCGCCCAGCCATTTTCTTTCAATTCACCATCCGCTTCGGTCAGTTCTTCGGCATCGATCGTCAGCATATCATTGGCCTCAATATCATTCTCCACTTCTGCGCGCTCACCGAGACGCTTGCGTGCCTGATCCATGTCTTTATCAACCATTTCGGGATCAACTTGCACCGCATAGCGCTCAAAGCTACTGTCTTCACTCATTCCTTCCACTTCAAACTCCGGCGCCAGCCCGATTTCAAAACGAAATACAAAATCATTCAGTTGAAGTACATCGAAGTCCAGAGGTTCCTGATCTTCAGCGGGGAGCGGCTGCCCTAGGATTGACAATTTCTCATCCTGTAGATAAGTTGTCAACTCATTTTGCAGCATATCGTTGATTACGTCCGCCAAAATGGCCTGGCCGTACATTTTGCGAATATAAGCTAGAGGTGTTTTCCCTTTGCGAAAGCCCCGTAGGTGAGCTTTTTTGCGTTGAGCATTCAACGCTTGTTTATATTTCGCCTCGTAATCTCTCTTCTCGATAGTTAGCGTCAGAATTGCACTTAAATTGCCATTATCTTCTCTGACAACTTTTGACATAGTTGTATTTATTTAATTTTGAAGAAGTGCGGGTGGAGGGACTCGAACCCCCACGCCTTGCGGCACTAGATCCTAAGTCTAGCGCGTCTACCAATTTCGCCACACCCGCGTTGGATTTGAAGTTTATGTGGTCTTAAAAGATGTGCGATTAAGCCTACCTTCGTAAAAAAGCGATGCAAAGATATGCCTTTTTTAATTAAAAAATCCCTATTCTTCTTAAAAAAACGAGTCAATTTCCTAAGATTTTCCTCCTATCACAATTCTTCTCCATTTTTCTTCTTACCTCTATAAACTCTCCGGCAATTCATGGTTTTCATTGATTTTTTAAACTTATTTTGCTAAGTTTAAATAATATGGGGAATTAACCACCCATGCAAAACCAGATTAACGGTATGCAGAAAACCATGCCCAGGCGGGAAGAAGAGGAAAAGCGGCTAATCCAGCGCGAATACCGAAAACTGCTGAAATCGATCAAATCCAAAATGGATACGACCGATCGGCACAACATTCGTATGGCCTATGAGATAGCTGTCGAAGCGCACAGCAAGCAGCGCCGTAAATCCGGTGAACCTTACATTCTTCATCCCATCGAAGTGGCGCGTATCTGTGCCGAAGAGATTGGGCTAGGCCCTACGGCTATCGTTGCAGCCTTACTCCATGATGTTGTAGAAGATACCAACGTTTCTCTCAAAGATATTAAAGACCGCTTTGGCGATCGGATTGCCACCATTGTCGATGGCCTTACCAAACTGGATGGGATGTACAACGTCGCCAGCCCTCAGGCCGAAAATTTCAAGAAAGTCTTATCGACCTTGCTGGTTGATGTTCGAGTGGTGCTGATTAAAATGGCCGATCGATTGCATAACATGCGTACCCTGGGCTCTATGCCACGGCATAAACAGTTGAAGATCGCCGCCGAAACGTCTTTTATTTATGCCCCCCTCGCACACCGACTGGGGCTTTATAATTTCAAGACCGAGTTTCAAGATCTTTGTATGAAGATTACGGAGCCGGAGAAATACCAAGAGGTCGCGCGCAAGCTACAGGAGACCAAGCAGGAGCGTACACGCTACATTAATGAGTTTTTGAAGCCGATCAATGATGCGTTGCGCGATATCGGTTATCCTTACAGAACCACGGGACGCCCTAAATCGATTTATTCGATCTGGAATAAAATCAAAACGAAAAAAGTCCCCTTCGAAGAAATCTATGATTTGTTTGCCGTACGGATCATCCTCGATCTGCCCAAGCAAAAGGAAAAACAAGTCTGCTGGCAAGTTTACTCTATCGTCACCGACGTTCATACGCCCATCCCGGAGCGACTGAAAGATTGGATCACGACACCCAAGTCCAATGGTTACGAATCACTACACACGACTGTGATTGGCCCGGAAGGACGTTACGTTGAGGTGCAGATTCGTAGCGAACGTATGGATGAGATTGCCGAAAAAGGTTTTGCTGCGCACTGGAAATATAAGGGCATTGGTGGGCAAGATGTTTTCGATACCTGGTTTGATAATGTCCGCGATATTCTCGAAAATCAGGATTCGGACGCCATCGAATTTGTCAACGACTTTAAAACCAACCTTTTCAACGAAGAGGTTTATGTTTATACGCCCAAAGGCGATTTAAAAATCTTACCCAAGGGAGCTACGGCTCTCGACTTTGCTTTCCATATCCATACCGATGTAGGTTATCACTGCACAGCTATTAAGGTGAATAAGAAACTGGTACCATTGGGCTATAAACTCCAGAATGGTGATCAGGTCTTTATCACGACCAGCAAGAATCAAAAGCCAACCGAAAGCTGGCTAAAAATGGTGGTGACGGGGAAGGCGCGCTCGAAAATTCGCTCAGCCATGAAAGAGGAGCGCCGTAAGCAGGGCGAGATTGGGAAGGAAGCGCTACAGCGTAAATTCCGCAATATGAAGGTCGACTACGAGGAAAATGTGGATATGCTGGCGAAATTTTTTGGTTTTAACTCACGTGCCGACCTGAATTTTGAAATCGCGATGGGCAATATTAACCTGGCCGATCTACGGGATTTTTTCAACGTCGAGGGTAACAAGCTGGTTGAGAAAGTGTCAGAAACCGTTGCGGAACCAGAATCTGATAAAAATACGCCTACGCGAGCCGGACGCAAAAAATACACAGGTAAACCACGCTTACTCATCAACGGCGAGCCGGCGGATGATATGGATTATGTCCTGGCCAATTGCTGCGGTCCCGTTCTTGGTGATGATGTCTTTGCCTACCTTACGGTAAGCTCCGGGCTAAAAATTCACCGAACAACTTGTCCGAATGCGACCCACCTCATGGCCAACTACGGTTACCGCATCATGAAAGCCGAATGGGTAACGTCGGGTGATAGTTCTTTTGTCGCTGATTTGATCATCACTGGTATTGACTCCGGACCGGGTGTGATTGAGCGTTTGACACACAATATTTCAACTGATCTGGGCCTCAATATTCGTTCTTTTTCCATCGCTGGAAATGAGGGCTATTTTGAAGGGCGTATTAGTTTATTGGTTTTAAATAAAGATCAGTTAAATGTCACCATTCGCGAATTACAGAACCTTGAAGGCATCTCTAGTGTGACCCGCGTATAGTCTATCTATTATTCGTTTTTCATACTAATCAATATCCATCTTTTTGTCGCTGGATTAGCCGTGATTTTACACCGAAATACCGTATTTCTGAAGTATCTTTGTAAAACATAGGCTTAATCCCACTGATTCTGGTAAATGTAACAACCGAACACGTTAAAACTCGTTTACCTATTGGAGGTATTATGTTTTAAAATCCAAAGAGAATATGGCAACTAAGGAAAAGAGAGAAGACAATGTGATCCAGGAAGTCATTGGTATTTTCTCCAGCTATCTGGAAGAAAATGGTTTTCGTAAGACACCGGAGCGCTTTGCCATTCTGGAAGAAATCTATAACCGCAACGATCACTTTGATGCGGAGGCGCTCTACATTCATATGAAGATGCAAAGCTATCGGGTGAGCCGGGCCACCGTATACAATACGCTAGACCTATTAGTGAATTGTGATTTGGTGAAAAAGCATCAGTTCGGAAAGAACTTAGCGCAATACGAAAAGTCTTATGGCTATAAGCAACACGATCATTTGATCTGTGAAGATTGTGGAAAAGTAATGGAGTTTTGTGACCCCAGAATCCAACAGATCAAGAACATGATGGGTGACCTATTGAAATTCGATATCACACATCATTCTCTCAACCTCTACGGGCATTGTCAGAGAGGTTGTAAACAGACCGAAAATTCAGAGAAATAAGTTGTTCAAAAGACTCAGATTAGGTAATCCCGTTATATATTTGGTAAGTTTTTTGTGTTTCTAATAATAACCACTATCTACAAAACTGACATCCCATGGCCTACACTATTAAAGAACGAGACGCAATTCAGGTTGTCGAAGTCCAGGAATTACTCAACGAAGATATCAATAGGGTCATTCTTCAAGACGTGCAAACAAAGATCCAAAGCGGCTTTAATAGATTTGTTGTTGATCTTTCCCGGCTTAATTTCATGAATAGTGTTGGGCTAAATTTTCTGATCAATATGCTGAAAAAGTCCAACGATTCGGGTGGGCAATTGGCCGTAATCCATGCGAACGAGCAGGTCTTGAAGTTGCTTGAAATCACAAAACTCACCCCGATGTTCGATCTGAGTCCTGACTTGGACGCCGCCTTGCAGGGACTTCAACGAAATTAGACGAAATAAGCTAAATTTTATATACCTTTGTAGACCTGTCAGGATGAATTATCCTGACAGGTTTTGTATTTTTATAACCATTGGTATAATCCGTAAATTCCTCGAATAAAGGTGCTCAAAAGCGGATCATACCCGATCACTTAATTTCGAGCTCATAAGGCTGTATTTTTGAAAATCCAGCCGAGCTTCAAAGCCTATACTTAAATCCAATAATATGGCAGTTGACGTAATACTAGGTTTGCAATGGGGAGATGAAGGCAAGGGTAAAATTGTTGATTATCTAGCCAACAACTACGACATCGTTGCGCGTTTTCAAGGTGGTCCTAATGCTGGACATACCTTAAAGTTTGACGGCAAAAAGTTTGTCTTACACACCGTTCCATCCGGTATCTTCCGCGAAGAATTGATTAACCTCATCGGTAACGGGGTCGTTATTGATCCAATCACCCTGGAAAAAGAAATCCAGAAGTTGATTGATGCTCAGGTCGATTTTCAGGAGCGCTTGCTCGTCGCACGCAAAGCCCACCTCATTCTACCAACCCACCGTTACGTGGACGCTGCCTCCGAAGCCGCCAAAGGGAAAGCCAAGATTGGTTCCACTTTGAAAGGTATTGGTCCGACTTATATGGACAAAACTGGCCGTAATGGCTTGCGAGTCGGCGATATCATGTCGTCCGAGTTTGAAGCTAAATACAAAACGCTACGCGAAAAACATTTGGGTATTGCGAAGCTCTACCCGGAGATTGAATTCGATTTAGAGGCGGAAGAAGCACGTTGGTTCGCCAGCCTGGAGCGCTTGCGTAGCTTAAAGA
>JANQQI010000076.1 GCA_028285085.1 Saprospiraceae bacterium
GCCCTTGGGTATTGAGCACCCACATGTTTACCCACGTTGGATTTTTCCACATCCTATTCAATATGATCCTGCTGTATTGGTTTGGTCGCATCTTCGGTGACCTACTTGGTGACCGGCGTGTGTTGCCATTGTACTTATTAGGCGGATTGTTTGGGATGTTCTGTTTTATTGCTTTTGCCAGTTTCTTCTATCAAGGCGGCGCCATTGCTTACGGTGCTTCGGCCGCCGTGATGGCAGTAGTCGTGGCCACGGGATTCATTGCACCAGATTACCTGTTGCATTTGATTCTCATCGGAGAGGTCAAGCTCAAATATGTCGTTGGTGTCCTCGTGCTCATTGATATCATTGGGGTAAACGGCGCGGTGAACACTGGCGGCCACGCGGCGCATTTGGGCGGAGCGATCTTTGGCTGGTTATTTATTGCGCAGCTCCGAAACGGGCAAGATATGGCGGCCCCCGTCAATAAACTCCTGGATCAACTTACAGATTTCTTTCGAAGCTTTTCCGGCAAGCGCCGACGTGGACCCAAGGTTGCTTACCGCAATCCTAAGCGTAATACCAGCGGCGGCCGCGCAAAAGGTGAGGCGGTAAGAGATCGAGAGCAAGGCAGAGATTCTTCTCATCAAGAGCAACTTGATGCGATACTCGATAAAATCAAAAGTTCTGGTTACGAAAGCTTGACGGAAGAAGAAAAAGAGTTCTTATTCAACGCCAGCAAAAAGTAGCCCTTTAAGAAAACCAATAACCCATTCTCCGGTGCAAAGTGTCAAAAAAGTGTTGAGGTGGTTGAATGTACTGTTGATTCTCGTCACTTTCCTGGCGTACCTGGCGCCGTATATTAGTCCCTCACGTTTTTGGTTGCCCTCTTTCTTTGGCATGGCTTATCCAGCACTCTTGCTCGCTCACTTAGGTTTCATCGCTTTCTGGGTATTTCTTCGTAAAAAATATTTCTTGTTTTCGTTGGGATGCATTCTTATGGGTTTCACACATCTGACGAGCCTCATTGGTTTTAATTTTGGTACAAAAGCACCGGAATCAGCCGTTACCGTGATGTCTTTTAATACCATGGGATTGAATTTCCTCTCCCATGAGGATGTCCAGATTAGAGAAAAGAAAACAGCCGATTTTTTACACTTTTTAAACGGTGAAGGCGCTATTGATATCCTTTGCACACAGGAAAATACGGCTTACAGTTCTGGTTTGATTGCGGAGCGTTTTCAATTTCCTTATCAACATAAAATCCCTTACATCGGCGCGGCGATCTTCTCGCGTTACCCTATTGTAAAAACGGGTAACATCGCCTTTGAAACACGTGTCAATTCTTGTGTTTGGGCGGATATTAAACTGCCGAAACAAACAGTACGGGTCTACAGCATGCACCTGCAATCCAATCAGGTAAGCACCCAGACAGAAAAAGTACTGGCCGAACGCCAGTTGCGAGAAGAAGATACCTGGGTAGAAGTGCGCTCCATTTTTGGTCGAATACGACATACCTCGCGCATCCGTGCCCAACAGGCCGAAACCATTGCTCAACACGCCCGACAGTCCCCTCATCCGGTGATTCTCTGCGGTGACCTCAACGAACCACCGTTGTCGTATACTTATCGCACTCTAGCGAAAGGTCTGACCGATTCGTTCCGGGCCGCAGGTGGTGGACTAGGCTCTACCTACGCTGGCCGAATTCCCGCCCTACGCATCGATTATATCTTCTGCGATCCCGGTTTCGATATTTTCGATACCAAAATTCTTAAAAAACAGTATTCTGATCACTATCCGGTTCTGACAAAATTGAGCTGGGGTGCTCAATAGAGATTAGCTAGCCTAAGACGGCTGGCGCTCCCCGGCCGTCCCGGTCATTTCGATATCATCGATGAGATCTAAGTCAAGAATGGTCTTTTCTTTTTCGTCGTGGAACATTCTGCGAAAGCGTGCATTCCACACTACTTCCGAAGCAATGTAAGAGCTATTTGCGTGCACCTCTTGAGCAAAGGTTTCATCGTAGCCTTTGACCAATACCATAAATTCTACATTCAGATTTTTAAAATCCTCTTCTGTTTTGCCATAGATGGGACTATTCTCATCAATGGGATGAACGATGGTCCAATTGAGTGGAAACAGAATCACTTTACTCCGTTCGAGTGGCAAAAGGGCAAAACGGCGATTAAATACGCCCGCCGAAGTTTCTTCCAACCAAGCCATTACCACCTGTGCTTCCAGATTAATGATCTTGTTGTTACGAATATTAGCAATACGAAATTGAAAGCTGGTGATGCCTCGGTAAGGTGCAATCAGCCCTTTTTCGCTAAATAGAATCTGCGCCTTGGGCTTGGCAAAACGAGCAAAAAACAGCCCCGTGGCCAAGGCAAAGGACATTAAGCCAGTCAAAGCATTGAGTGCCGAGACGAGATTTGCCCCGAAGCTGGTTGGGCTCAACGAGCCATAACCCACCGTGGTAAAGGTTTGTACACTAAAGAAAAACGCTTGCCCCAAGTCATTGAAAACGCCTTGAGAGGTTACCCCGGCCAAGGTTTCAATGCCAATCATTACATGAGAGATTGCAAAGAAGAAATTAATGCCGATGTAAAAACAGACAACAACCAATAAAAACTGTGGCCATGACATCTCCACCAAAGTTTGGTAGGGCGTCCAACTGGAATAGCCTCGACGAGTGACATTGAGAGAACCATCTTTGTTGATAAACCGATGTGCCTCCACAATGGTACTCCCAAAGCCCAGATCGTTGTACTTCGCCTTTTTTGCCTTTTTCTGCTTGCCGGTGCCTTGTGTTTTCATAATCATGGCCATTTCTATCAAAGCAAAAATATAATGAAAATGTTTATCTCCATTTTAATGTAAGCGCCTTTGCTTGATCGAAAAGTTCTAAAAATTAAATTGGGATTGTAAAAGATAATCTTAAAATCAGAGCTAAACCTCAGGTGTGCTTTGTTCTTCCTGCTCACCGCTGGTAGATGAGATATTAGTTGTAACGACGGCAACACGTCGCTTGTTCTTTTTAAATAACAATACCAGCAGACAGATGAGCAAAAGACCAATTCCCGCGCCGACACGTAGCCAGATTTCCTGCTCGGCGGCAATGCGGCTTTCGAGATAATAAGGATTGGCAGAATTGGGTGAGCCCAGGCCAAAATTGATCTCCCAGTTTTCGATATCACTGTTGTCTAAATAAGGGAGTAACAGACTCAGCGTATAAGTGGAATCCAGTGGTACTAAATCGTACGATATACTATCAATAGCCGCTCCATCATCGGAAAATAATCCCAGTTTTTCAGAACGCTTATCTAAACCAAATTCAAAGTTCCCCACCAAATTATACTGCTGCTGCGGATAAGCTTTTTCAAATTTCAGCTGGTCTTGGCAGAGGATAATGTAATCCTTTGGTTGAATTACGGCCGGCGGTAGCTTGAAGTAGTGCTTGTTGTCCGTAAAATACCAGTCATCCAAACTCACGGCGGTATTCGAGTAGTTGTACAACTCAATCCAATCACCACTTTTTTTATTATTACAACTAATTTCATTTATAGAAATCACGCCGGCCAAAGGATGCGTATAAGGCTCAAACCTAGCCTTAATATCGAGGATTTGACCTTTTTGCAAATGGATCGTCGCTTCAAGCGTTTGGTCATCCAAATCAATGCCTTCCCACCCCACAAAGCGATAACCAAAATTGGGCACAGCCTTGATCGTCACCGGGATATTCTCAAAATATTGTCCACTGAATTGCTCCGTTTCTACTTGAATGAGTTCATTGATCTTGAGATGCCCACCAGTATTTGCAATTGCTTTCAGCTCCACTAGGCTGCCTGTGTTAAACATCTCCATCAGGTGCATCCGCACATAGCGCACCCGCTCACGGGCAAAGGTTCGCATAATATTAACGTGCGTGAGCCAGTCCTCTTCGCTCAGTTTCCAGCGACTCAAGTGGCGATCCATTTCCGGGAGCAGCTGTTCGTAAAGCTCATTGATTTGTCCTTCGACTCGATCCGGCGCAAAGGTGGAGTTCATATGGTCCGCAAAGCGCGAAATAAATTGCCGTTGAAACTCAGGATTATCCAGCAAGCTGCGCAGTAAAAAGGTACTCCAGGGTGGATTGGGCCAGGATGGCCCTTCCGCTTCGGTATGAAAGGCCAGACTGTTGTAGCGATAGGCCTTGGAAGAATGAAGTCCAAAGCCCCAATCCGTATCGTACAAAATCCAGCGCCAACGCCCCTCGGGCGTCTGTGGACGCCAAAACTTAATATTGCCCCCCGCATCCCGATTATCGAAATAGATTTGTGCAATCTGGTAATGCAGAAAGTTATCGACATCCATCTGCGATTGCAAATAGGCATAATTCGTTGGATCAGCCAGATTGTTTTTCTCGACAAATGACAACATCCGACGGTAATGCCGGGTGCTCCCGCGCTTGCGCGTGAGGCGATGCTCAATCAAATCAATACTATCTTTATCCACGTCGTGATGCCCCGCAATGAAATAGCGATTGACCTTTTCTCGGATATTGTAAATCCCCCAATATTGTCCATTGAGATATAGATGAGCTGGGCGATAATCTTGTACCTCAAGATCCCAATCCTGCAGCAAGTTGGTCATCAGCGCATCCCGAAAATGCGAACGCCCCCAGTCGCTGCCCGAGTTGCGGAGCACCAGAAATTTGAACTTTTTGAGTCCTTCCTTGCCAAAGATACGGTGCTTGATCCGCTTTTTGCCGTAGCGATCGCGGGCGACGATGGTTATCGACTTTTGCGGGAACAAGCGACTCATTCCACCAAAAAGTCGAAAGCCGGTCACGCTATTGAATTCGCACTCGCCGTGGGTGGCGAAATACTCGGTATTGATCTTAATTTCTTTGCGGGACCAGAAGTTGGCGCCTTCCATTTTCCAGGTCGAATCCCGTCCATTGACGCCTTTGACGTAGAGTCCATGCTCGGGATCGAATAACAAATCGGGGGTTATCCCCAGCGAGATCGTCGGAAAGGTCGTGCCAGGCTCGTTAATCAAATACGTGTGCCCGATCGCCTTACTCCGCTTTTTGCCCTTGCGGGCGACGGCACGAAGAACGGTCGTCGATTCAACGGAAATGGGCTGATCGTAAATGGGTGACTTGGGAGTAGGTGTGCTTCCGTCCGTCGTGTAGTGAATCACGGCTCCCGGTGACTTTAACTCAATTTGTAATGCCTCATCGTAAAAGCCTCCCGGTGTAGAAAAATGCAAATCCAGCCACTTCTTGGCCTTGGGCTTTGCTTTCTCCAAGGTTTCGGTAGCGGGTATATCCTGGCCACTAGTTTCTTGCGCCATCAGCCCCCAACCGGGGAATAGCAAGAGGAATAGTAGAATATACAGCTGTGTTTGCAAATGCGTTTGTTTACTAGTGTAGCCGCAAAAAGAACACCAAAAATACGCCGCTCCGAGGGTGTCTGCAACTGCTTGTTGGAAAAAATTCTGCGAGAAAATTGTAATTTGCCCAAAAATCATAGATACGATGCTTCGAGCACTGAGCCAATTGCTCCTTCGTCTTTGGGGTTGGAAGATCGTGGGCGATTCGCCCCGCGATCTGAAAAAGTACGTTTTAATTGTCATTCCCCACACTTCGAATTGGGATTTTCCCCTAGGCATTCTGGTGCGAAGAAGCATGAAAGAAGATTTCAATTATGTGGCAAAGGACTCCTTATTTCGCTTTCCTTTTGGCTGGTTTTTTCGGTGGACGGGAGGTGTACCCGTCGTCCGTTCGCGTCGTACGAACTTCGTAGATGCGATTATTGATCTATTTAAAACACGTCAATCCTTAAAACTTACTATTGCCCCGGAGGGCACCCGCAGTGCAGTTACCGAACTAAAATCTGGATTTTATTACATTGCGTTGGGGGCAAAAGTTCCTATTGTAATGGTTCGTTTTGATTATAAAACCAAGGAGGTTGAATTTCGGGAACCTTATTTTCTCACTGGAAATAAAGAAGAAGATTTTGCTTTTATAAAAGAATATTTTCAAGGTACTATCGGCAAGAATCACGAAAACAGCTGGCACGCCATCCAATAGATAATTCGCAATCAACTGGACATTTTTTATAATTTTTCATTCTATTTTAAACTAAAAACTGCATTTTTAAGTCTTATCTTAAAATGTAGTTGTAAAAATTCCAGTTAGATTAAAGGATATTTTCAATACATTTTACCAGAACCTAAGAAGGATTAGCAACATTATTTATTACGAGACTTTAAATTTCAACTTGTCGAAAAGTCGGTTAAGTTGTGTGCAATTATTATCATTAATCATCCGAAATTATTAGCCTATGAAATTTAAATTCATTTACACTTTATTTACCCTAAGTATTTTCACCCTAGCCTTCTTGGCTAACTCTGGCGGCCGCGCCGCTAGCCAAGGAAGAGGCAATACCGGCGCTCCTGGCGATGAGGTATCCAACAACCAGCCCCGCACCTGTGTCACTTGCCACAACAGCGGCACCGCTTTCGAAGTGGGTATCGGTATCGAAGTACGCGACGAAAATGCTAATGCTGTTGACGCTTACTTGCCAGGCCAAACCTACGATGTTGTCGTTACGATGTCGCCTACCGGTGGCAATCCTAGTGGCTATGGTTTCCAGGCACTTTGTCTGAACGCCTCATTGGATGAAAATGGTGATGATGTCGCTGGCTTTAGCAATCCAGGCAGCAATGTCCAGATCGCAGTAGCGGATAATGGCCGCCAATACGCCGAACAAGATGGTGTTAGCACCAATAATGAATTCCAATTTCAATGGACGGCTCCGGCGGAAGGCTCTGGCCCAGTAACCTTTTACAGCTGTGGTAATGGTGTCAACGACAACAACATGTCCAGCGGTGACGCTGCGGCTTGTACGCAGTTGGAGCTACCTGAAGGCACTTCTACCAATGTGGAAGAACTGGTAGTAGACGTTGCTTTTACCGTTGCGCCTAATCCTGTCGTTGAGCAAACGACTTTGACCATCACCAGTAAAGTGAGTGGTGACTTCCAATTGAATGTCTTCGATGCTTCCGGCAAAGTGGTCATTCGTGATGAAATCACGCTACGTGAAGGTTTAAATACGCAGGAATTGAATATGTCAGATATGGCTTTGGGCACTTACATTTTGCAAGTGAGCAATGGACTGAATAGCGCCGCATTAAAAATTATGAAGCGATAACTTATCGCCTCTCGATATCCGCGCCCTCTTTCGAACTTAATTCGGGAGAGGGCGTTTGTATTGGGTACCATTCATTAAAGCGCAAAAATGCTTAATTTTGCGGACTGATTTTGTTTCGCGACCTAAATGTGATTAAAGCGATGTTTCCAAAATACGATGTCATTGTGGTGGGCGCCGGACACTCCGGCTGTGAAGCGGCAGTTGCTGCGGCGAATCTGGGGTCTAAAGTGATGCTGGTGACGATGAATATGCAGACGATTGCTCAGATGTCATGTAATCCCGCGATGGGTGGCGTCGCTAAAGGACAAATCGTACGTGAAGTGGACGCGCTCGGTGGCTATTCGGGCATAGTGACGGATCATACGATGATCCAATTTAGAATGCTAAATCGTTCCAAAGGTCCAGCCATGTGGAGTCCACGCGCGCAGAGTGATCGAATGTTGTTCGCGCAAAAATGGCGCAACATGCTGGAAGCCCACCCCAATATTGATTTCTGGCAAGAAATGGTAACCGGCATTATCGTTAAAGATGGCCACGCCCGAGGCGTTTACACCGGTATGGGCCTGGAAATTGAAAGCGAAGCCGTCATCTTAACCAATGGCACCTTCCTCAATGGCTTAATTCACATTGGCGAAAAACAATTTGGTGGAGGGCGCGCGGGTGAGCGCGCAGCCAAGGGCATCACTGAGCAACTCATCGAACTGGGCTTTGAGTCGGGCCGAATGAAGACCGGTACTCCGCCGCGAGTCGACGGCCGGTCGCTAAACTGGGAAGTCATGGATACCCAGCCCGGTGACGAGCAGCCCAGTAAGTTTTCGTATACCGATACACCGGTTTTGCAAAAACAACGTCCTTGTCACATTACTTATACCAATCCTAAGGTACACGATATTCTAAGAACCGGCTTCGACCGTTCTCCAATGTTCAATGGCCGTATTCGAGGCATTGGCCCACGCTATTGCCCTTCGATCGAAGATAAAATCGACCGATTTGCGCAACGTGATCGCCATCAACTCTTCGTCGAACCGGAAGGTTGGGATACCGTCGAGATCTACATTAATGGCTTTTCATCATCATTGCCCGAAGATGTGCAATACAAAGCCATGCAATTGATCCCCGGTTTTGAAAATGCAAAAATGTTCCGACCGGGCTACGCCATCGAATATGACTTCTTCCCGCCGACGCAGCTTAAGATATCGTTGGAAACCCGCTTGGTCAAACGGCTATTCTTTGCCGGACAAATCAACGGTACCACGGGCTACGAAGAAGCCGCTTGTCAAGGATTAGTGGCGGGCATCAATGCGCACCGAGCTATTCAAGAGGAAGATCCTTTTGTATTAAAACGTTCTGAGGCTTATATCGGGGTATTGATCGATGATCTGGTCAATAAAGGCACGAAAGAACCCTATCGTATGTTTACCTCGCGCGCTGAATACCGTATTCTGCTGCGTCAGGATAATGCCGATCTACGCCTCACACCCCTCGCTCAGCAAATGGGTATGCAAAACCTGGACGCACGTATGGAGCAGGTGGAAGCTAAAGAAAAAGCCGCTCGGGAGATTGATAAATATTTCCGAGAAACCAGCATTGCACCGGATATCCTCAATGGGTATCTCGAAAGTGTGGGATCGGCACCGATTCGCCAAAAAGTAAAATTGCACAGTATTTTACTCCGGCCGCGGGTGGGCATGGCGGCATTACGGGCCGCGGTACCGAGCCTCGATGCGCATCTCAAGCAGTATCCCAAGACCTTTGTTGAGCTGGCCGAAGTAAATATGAAATACGAAGGTTACATCCGCAAAGAACAAGAGATGGTGGACAAGATGAATCGTCTGGAAGCAGTGAAATTACACGAGAACATCAATTACGACGCGTTAGGTGCACTGTCGGCTGAGGCCCGCGAGAAATTGATGCAGCTCAAGCCACATACGATTGGTCAAGCTAGCCGCATCAGCGGCGTTTCTCCCTCAGATATCTCGGTTCTACTCGTCCACATGGGCCGCTAAAGGCTATTTATTGTAGTACACTTAGGACATGATTCTGGTAACCTCCATTTTGGGTAAAGGTGCCACAGTTTTCCAGATCAATGGCATTCTGAATAAAATCTCGACGGCTGGGTACGTCAAAGAAGCGATTTTGCAACCATTGAAAGCCTTCATCGGCCGATAATCGGTCCAGGATAGGGAGTAGACCACGTCGCTCAAAAATTGAGGTTTCACAAATCAACTCCGCCGTTGATTCATCCGTCAATAGTACTTCTTCTTCGGAAAAATCCAAGTCACCAATTATCAGAGCCAGAGATCTAGCATTCGTACCGTCTGCGACGCGACGGCCTTCGAGAATATCCACTAGTTTAGAGCCATTGTGCTCTGACATCAGGCGGTTCAGCAAAATTTTGCTATCCACCATGGCGGCCTCATAAGCTAGCAAGTAATATAATTCATGTTCACTACGTAAGGATTTTAGCAAGCCTGTCGTGATGTATAAATGCCCCCCAGGAACAGCAAAAGCATTAAGCGATCCTTCATCCAAAATGGTAATACGCCAGGGACGCGCTAAGTCCCAGCGATTGTTATCCGGCGACTGATTATCAATACGAATACTATTCGTCACCTGATTGTACAGATTCTGAATGTACCAGTAAGCGGACGTATCGTAAGGTGGAATATTGGGAAGAATAGTAAAATTATCCCGGTCGCTAGCGATTGCATTTTGGATGGCATCGCCCAATTCTTCACGTTGTGCTTTGGTGAAGTCACTTGGCTTGACGATAGGATAAACTTCTTTTTGACAAGCGGTAGTCCATAGTACAAGGCATACCAGAAGTAGCCTCGGGAGGTTTACAACACAGTGCATTTTGTTCTTTGTCTTTGTTTCTTGTTCAATTAGTGCGGTCTTCCGACCTACTATATTGCAGCAAAAATCACTCCAATAAATGTTAAAAAACTATCATATCGGACTGTTTTTGGCATTTTAAATATACATAAAAATAAAATTCGCGCAGAATAGTCCGAAGACCATTCGCGCGAATCCAACTTTGATCATGCAGAGCGTTTAAGTAAACTAAGGGACAATAGTCACTGCCTCAGGTTTACTCCAGCTCTTATATTCATTAGTGTAATACAGGTAAGCAACGGAAGCCGGGGCTTCGTAAGTACCGGGGACCTCAGCTTTGAGATCGAGCGCTAATTCGTGGGTGACTCCGGGCGCGAGGCTCCGGTAGTGGAACACGACATAGCTTCCGATCATTTCGTAATAGTCAAACTGCCCTTCTTCCTGCATCTTCTTCAATTGCCAAGGCTGTACACTCAATCCCGCGGGAATGCCCACTAAAGCGATGGTGTTCGGTAGTCGCTGTTCGAGTGTATTCTGTAGCTTGGTGGTCAGTCGAATGGTCTGTCCGCTTTTACCGCTAGCCTTCGCTAATTTTGTATTTAGCCTCACCAAACATCCGGGATCAGCCTGCGGCTGACGTGTGGTGTATTTCAAATCCAAGTCAAAATCCAGAGGACGCTTGGTGCGTTCGTAAATCACTCGAACTTTATTTTCACCTGCCCGACCATGCGCGCTTAAATCTAGTTCCAAGCCACCGGATTGATCCGATTTATAAGAAATGGTTTCTAAATTATCGTTAACCCAAATCTTGATTTCACCACTCTTACGGGTACGCTTGCTGGTTTTAGTAAACGCCACCAAAGCTTTCATAGCTAATACCGTAGACTGCGTATTCCCAAAGCCGTAGTTACTCTTCGACTGAACGATAAACCGGATCGCTTCGCGCAAAGGTGCTCCTTTTTGATTATCCTTAATCATCGCCAAAACCGTCAGCGCCGTCGTTTCAATTGCCAGTGCTTGCCCGGTAGATCGAGTCATCGAAGGTTGATCACCTTTCCAGCTTCCATCTTTTAATTGCAGTTTTAATAACTCATTTAGCAAATCTTTTCCACGACGATCCTTCATTTCTAATAGCACATTACTCAACAGAGCCATTTGATACGGATCTTCACTCTCGACGGCCTGCTGATAAGTCTTTTCGATTTCAGGAAGGATATCCTGACTATACCCCGCTTCGGTCAATGCCCATACGATGTAGGCATCGGCAGTAGCGGTAGCACCTTGCCAGGAGTGTAATGCGCGCTTAGTGCTACGTGTCCAGCTGCCTTGGCCATCCCGTCGGCCAATGAGCCAGGCAGCCGTCCGCTGAATTAAATCCTCATCGACAGAATATACCGCCTGCATATCTTTAAACTGTAGAAGACCGTAGGCCGTAAGCGCTTCGTTGGATGGCGCTTGTCCATACCAATCAAAGCCACCGCCTTCTACCTCGAACGTCAATAAGCGTTCGTAGCCCGCGCGGAGGAAATTCATAGCCCGTTCCCGAATATCCGGGCGAATCTGCTGGCTATGCTCTAGGTAATCTAGCACTAACAAGTTGGGATAATTGCTACTGGAAGTCTGCTCAAAACAGCCATTCGGCTGGCGGAGCATACGATCCATCCCCGTCATCAATACTTCGCTCAAATCGGGGTAAGCTTGGAAATTCAGATGAACGGACTCCGCGACTGGATCAAGAATATTGAAGGTAAATTCCTGCTCTTTCTGATCGCCGTTAAGCACTTGCTCCACCGGAAATCCGCGAGGTTGTACTCGAACCGGCTGCTGAAAATAGTCAGCGTAATCACCACTCGTAAAGTGAATATCAAATTGCCCCGATTGTGCCTCTGGAAGAATATTATAAGTCAGGAATACCGTTTTTGTAGTTCCTGCGGCCAGCGTATAGCTTGGCTTAGTCTCACTCGTCAATTCAAATCCTGTTGGGGTATTGATTTGTAGTTGCCCGGTCAGGGGCGCTTGGGTGTTATTACTAATCTGCACTGGAAGCCGAAGCTGATCGCCGGTCAATAAATTGCCGGGCACCTTGGTGCGCATCCCTAAAGGTTGTTGGCTGAAAAAGAAGAATTTATGTTGCCCGATACCACCATCGGCAGATAGTCCTTCCACACTCACTCGGAACGTCGTCAATGCATCGGAGGTAAAGAAACTTAGTTCCGCTTTCCCGCGACGATCCACTTCAACCTCTGGATTCCAGTAAATTGTTGAGCGGAAGTCATTGCGACTATTACTGCCGCCTTCTTCCTCCATTTCTTCCGCTTCATAACGCGGACTGTAAAATTCTCTGCCGCGATTAGAATCCGAAGTATTGTTAGCAATTTGACGACGATCGGCAAGTGCATCTCCACGTACACGGATACCATCAACATAGTAATTTGTCGCCTCATTGCGTGATCCACGAATGGTTAATGAAGCACCCTCGGTTGATTTTAATCCAGCTACTGTCGATGCCAAAGCCGAAATATCTTTAGTCGGTAATTTTCTAATTTGCTCGGAAGTAATTACTGCACCGGAAACCGTATTATCTTGTTCAATGAGGGGTACATTATAACCAGTCACAACGACCTCTTCCAAGGCAACATCATCAACGGTAATCGCCACATTAGCCTGAACCCCAGCATTCGCTTTCACCGTGACTGGACTCGTCATCGGTGTATAGCCGATATACTGGCATTGCAAATTGTACGTCCCCGGAGGCACATCATTGATCACGAAGTTTCCGTCAAAATCAGCACTTGCGCCAATCTGCAGTTCTTCGACAAAAACACTCGCCCCGATCATAGCCTCACCGGTCAAGGCATCCGTTACCTGTCCACGAATGATACCTCTTTCAGAAGTTGAGTTAAAAATAATAGAAGGTTCTACCGGCCAACGTAATTCCATCCCCATTTGATAGTTCCGAGCCGGGAAGGTCAACGTTTTGCCATCGTGCTCTACCCATAGATAATCACCATATTGCGGCATGTCAATATCTCTCAATTCAAAAGCACCATTTTCGTTACTCTCCACGGCATCATCCAAACTACCAAATCCTATTTTAGCATTTGAAATAGGGACGCCACGGGCATCCATAACCCGGCCACCAAGGCGAGCCATTTCGGAAGGATACTGAATAGAAGCTAGTGGCTCTCCGAGAATTGAGCTCCAGTTGAAGCGACGCCAGCCCTGAGTCAGCATTAGATAATCCAAGGCTTGGAGCTGATCTTTTTCTGGATGATCCTCTGCCGGGTCGAAGTAAAAATTAGGCTCTTCGACATCACCAGTTAGCTCAGATTCGAGTAAGAGATAAGCCATGATATCTCCTTGTTTATCGTCGGCGAAGGTAAGCAGGTTATCATCGACTACCGCCAGCGAAAACTTACCGGGCATAGGCATGCCGCGCTCGTCTTTAACTTGGACGGTCATTTTCACCTCTTCGCGCGGCAGATAACGCTCTTTATCAGTGGATACTTCAATATCCAGTCGTTTTTCCGGGTGTAGAAAGACCAATCGCTCGGCCCGTGGAATTTGCTTGCTGTCGAAGAGTGTAATCTCCGCTACTCCGATCGGCAATTGGTTCGTTGGAATCTCAAGGCGGTGGGTTCCCCGTCGCGCTGGCGTTTCTACCACTTTGGCGACTTGCCCCGCAGCGCGCAGCGCAATACTCAAAGCTTCATCTTCGGTAGAGCGAACCGTGACGCGTAGCAAATCAGCGGATACTTGACGGGCAATCAGGTTGTACCCCCGCTCCAGTGGTTCGGGCAGCGGAATAGGCTCATCAATGCCTGCCGGCTTATGAATTTCAGCGTAGTATTCATCGTTGAGATCAGGCGTTAGTTGAAAGGCACCCATTCCCATATGATAAGATCGAAAATCGGCGACTTTTTCGCCCAATTGGTTATAAATAGCACCTTCTACATCGGCGGGCTTCCCGTGCTCGTTGAGCGCTTTGAATGCGATACGGCCTTGCAAGCCAGCGATCATATCGCCACCTTCGGGCAGGAATTGTAGATCAATATCTCTTTTGACAATCGGAATCGCTCGCGAAATGGCTTCACCCTGGCCATTGAGCTCTAGCTGCACATTGAGTAAGGCTTGATCGGTCGCTAAGTCGTCAGGAAGCTGAAAGCTTACCCAAGCCTTACCACGCGCATCAGTCGTTGCCTCATAAGTATTCCAAGCCTGTCCATCTAGGCTAACCACTGCCTTCACTGGATGCAGAGGAAGTGGTTGATTTTCCAAGCTCTGTAGGCTGATTTTTGCCTCGACTTTATCGCCAGCGCCGTAGGCTTCTCGCAAAAAGTCGAGCTCCATGCGTAAGCTGGGTAGTACGACAGATTGTACCTGTAGATCACGTTCGAAGTATTGTCCCAGATTGCGCTGCCAGTTAGAATAGGCTTTGATTTTAAATAGCCCGCCTTCCGCGCCTTGTGGCAAGGTAAAGTCTCCGCGGACTTGTCCCTCTGCGGCGAGCAAGCGTCGCTTTTGTAGTACACTACCATTGGGCCCCAAGAGCTCGACCCACACAAAGTCACTCTTCTCACTACGCTTCAGGCTATTAGCGTCACGCAAGTAAACACTAAACCAGACATCCTCTCCGGGATAAAAGAATTTTCGATCCAGATGCAGATAAACCTTGTCTGGCGCATAGTGATCATGGTGTGCGGATAATTTGCGGGTTAAGATATTTTCCAGGCTATTACTATCAATCATGCTCAGCGGCAAAATAAAAGGTACCATTAAGCTGTCCCCTACCCAAGGTTCAGGATTCAGTACGATCGCTTTAGATGTAAGTGCAGAGGTTAATAATGTCTTTTTAGCCTTAGTTTCAGGTGCTGCTTCAGTTGTCGTCAGTGTAGTGACCTCCATCGTTGGTGTAGGAGGCGTCTCTAGTTCAATGCTATTTTCAGTGACCACCAACTCAGGGGTTGGTGGCGATGGATCGGAGACCATAAGGCCACCGACAATTAGGATAACCAGAAGTAGTATCATAATGGTCAGATTTCGAAAGTTGAAAAAATGATTACTACGAGTGGCTGGAGTCGGACCGTCGTCCAGTAAATGCTCCATTTTATCCCATGCATGGTCAGCGAACTCAAACTCGTGATTGAGTGCTTTTTGTTGAATTAACCGGTCGGTATTTTTTTTATTATTGCTCATAAGTAATACTGCGCTTGTGATTTTGCAGCACTTTTTGGAGCTGCTGTTTCCCCTTGGCCAGATGCCATTTCGAGGTATTTTCGTTGATCTCCAGCATTTCAGCAATCTCCCGATGCTTATAACCGTCAATCACATAAAGTGAGAATACGGTGCGGGTCGTTGCTGGCAGCTGCTGGATGTAGCGATACAAATCTTCAGCGTAGAGTTGTTGAATCGCTTCGGCTTCGATCGAACTGTCGCGAACAGTTGTAAAATCCATCACTTGCCGATATTTCACTTGTTGCCGCACGTAATCGATCGTTGTATTAAAGACAATTCGGGCGATCCAGCCACTTAAGCTACCTTGATCTTCGTATTGATCCAGAGAATGAAAAACTTTTAAGAAAGCTCGATTCAATACGTCAATCGCCTCCGATTCGTTGTGCGTATAGCGCATACTAATCCCCAACATTCGCCCGTAGTATCGCTGGTAGAGATACTTTTGGGCCAGTCGGTGTTGCGCTTTGCAACCTTCGATTAGCTCGCGGTCTGTACTTGTTTTTGAATACTGCATGCAAGTCGTTTTAGCCCGTAGGCTTGGTCGTTTTTCTCGGACGGCAACCATTCCCCGGTGAAATTGGTTACTTTTTTACAAAGTCGTTAACCGCTTTCACACTATCTCGGGGCGTCTTTACTTCTTACAACGATGCGAAAAGAGGAGATGGTTGGTGGGTGAGTAAAAAATATTGTATTTTTATTTCGGTTGCTAATTCAAATTAATGGCTTTTGTACCCAAAACTAAATGACTAACGGCTTTGCTTTGGGGACAGTAATTTAAACTCTGTAAACATATGAGCGCTCGTCTTTTAGCAATCCTTTTCCTATCGGTCGTTACGGTTACTTCATTATCTGGTCAAATACAACAACTTGAAGGTCTCATTTTGGATGCTGCCGACCAACAACCGCTTCTGGGGGCAAATATTTGGAATATTAAAGAGCAGCGCGGAACTTCCTCCAATGCAGAAGGGCGCTTTACTTTGAATTATAATCAGTTGCCGATCCAACTGGAAGTGTCTTATCTGGGTTATGAAAAACAAGTGCTTACGATTGAGGAGCAGCCCGATTCAATTTTGACTATTGTCCTAAAAACGGATGCGCGCAGGCTGAAAGAAGTCATCGTTCGGTCGGAGGTCAAAGAAGAAGTGCTGTCCAATGTCGAAGAGTATACCGTGGTCCGTTTTGAAATCTTTGGAGATAAAATTGTCCGTCTTGATTATTACGACATGCGGACGAAGTATCAGCTCAAAGTGCTAGATCTGGAAGGCAATCAACTCAACGCTTTTTCACTCAGGGATTTAAAGGGTATTGAAGATTTGTACCGCTCCTGCCGGGATAACCCCTTCCTGATGACCCGCGACGAAGCCATCGAATTAGAACTCGACGGTAATGAGTTAGCCATCGTTCAACGTATTCCCCGAAAAACTTTTGAATATTATATTGAGCCCTGTCAAGCCTCTAGCGGTGCTTACGCGTTCTATACTTTCGAAGCGATGAATGGGCTGGCGAAAATTTTTAAAAGTTATAATCATCAGACCGAAGAGAGTCGGGAAATTCGGGTGGTTTCTGAACAGCAACAAATCTATCGGCTTTTCGAAGATATTGGAAAAATGGCTTATGGCAATGTCGTGCACAACCTAGGTGTCAAAAATTGGGTAGAAAATCAAACCTTACGGCGCGCCCAAGCAGAGGCAGACTTTCTCGGTAAAGTTTATTATAAACCCGATCAGCCCACTCCCCTCTTTGTCAAAGGCCGAGAGGTACTGCTCTTTAATCATCTTGAGGAACGGCTCGAAGTCTACAGCCTCGAAGGTCAGCTCCGGGCTACCCAGAATTTAACCTACGTCGAGGATAAAAAATGGACTAAAGAAGTGTTGCAGGATCGCACCACCGGGCAAATTTATGTGCTATTTGACCGCAAGGGCGGCTGGGGGCTACGAGAAATTGATGACTACAGCGGCCAGCTCACCGACAACGAGCTGATGCTCAGTGAAACGCCGCTCGATCAACTGGTTGTGGCGAATGGGTCCGCCTACTATCTCAAGCTATTGCCTACAACTGGCCAACGCATTCTGGCCCGAAAGCGCTTATTTTAGGCCATCACTCAATCACTACGATCATTTAAATAATTCCAGCAAGGCTTCCCGGCGACTGCGGCTCACAGGAAAATTCATCTTGTTTTCCATAATGATATAGCCCCCATCCGCTCGGATAAATTCTCGGATGTAGTTTAGGTTGATCAAGTGGGAATGGTGGATACGAAAGAAATGATAGTCTTTCAAAAGATCCTCAAAATCCTTGAGGGTTCGGGAAATGAGCTTTTTGCGGCCATCCAAGAGGAACACGTTAGTATAATTGCTGTCCGACGAACAGGCTACAATTTCCTCCGGGCGAATAAATTCGATGCTCTCCTTGGTCGATAACGCAATATGTGGCGAGCGACCGCCCCGTTTCTCTTCTTCGATATTGCTAAATAACACATCAAGCTGATTGGGAGAGATATGATGCGCTTTTTTCTGCTTATGCTTGGCAATTGCCGCCTGTAATTCCTGATTTTGGATTGGCTTTAGGAGATAATCCAAGGCGCTGAATTTTATCGCCCGAATCCCAAATTCATCATAAGCGGTCGTAAAGATCACATCGAAGAGTACTTCCTTACCATAGGCCTCCAAAACTTCGAAACCATTAAGTCGGGGCATCTCAATATCGAGAAACAGAATATCCGGCGTGTGTTCTTGTAAAAAAGTCAAGCCTTCTTCCGAGTCCGAAAATTGACCGATGATTTCAACCTCCGGGCAGAATTTCTCGATCTTCCACTGCAAAGTAGCCAGCGAATGTTCTTCATCGTCTATCAATATTGCCTTGATCATATCTCTTGCTTTTTTGGGATTTTTAAAATAGGTGAGGATGCTATTTCGCACCCGCCACCAAGCCCGCCTTTTTGTACTCACTCAATATATTTTTATCAAAACTTGAATAATTCGAATGGATCAAAACCTATTTCCATCCATTCTCTTTTCAACAAAGATAAAAGTGATGCGAGTGCTCTTTCTTTAGTATTGATCAACTGGTAATGGCATTTGATTATTTGGCAATATCCATTGAGTCAAATGCTTATATCGGAATGGTTATTTCCACTCTTGTGCCTTTTGCCGTGCCGTCAGAATGCTTCAAATCAGTCACTTGTACATCAGCTTTGGTGTGATACAAACGGTTGATAATATCAAGACGATCGCTGGTAATTTTCATGCCAAAGGATTTGCGGCGCGTACTCGTTTTCGATTTCAATTGCTGCGCCGCTTCGCGGCCAATCCCGTTATCCTCAATGACAAATTGCAGCTTATCATCCTGCCGGGTAATGGTCAATTCGAGCAAACCTCTTCCTTTTTTTTGCATGAGACCATGCCAGATGGCATTTTCCACATAAGGCTGAATGATCATGGGCGGCACTTCCAAAGAGATGGCATTGAGGCCTTTTTCCATCTGTACACGGTAATCAAACCGATTATTAAACCGCAGACTTTCTATTTCAATATACAATTTAAGCGCTTCCAATTCATCTTTCAAACTCACATATTTCGACCGCGAATTTTGGAGAATCAGGCGAATTAAGCGCGAAAAGCGATTGAGATAATCCGAGGCCTTGGCAGATTTATTTTGTACAATATAATAGTCGATGGAATTAAGGGAATTGAAAATGAAGTGTGGGTTCATCTGGGCACGCAATGCACTCATTTCCACCTCAGCTAGTTTCAGCTCAAAGTTTCGCTTGAGCGTTTCCCGTTTTTTGATCGTGCGGATGCGGAGGCGATACACCCACCAAGAAAGACCATAGATGCCCAAGCCCAGGAGCACATAAAATAGCGTCGACTTCCAAAATGGGGTCGAAATATAAATTTGCATCCGAAAAGGCCGGCTATTCACTATACCTTCGTTATTGAACGCGCGGAGCTCAAAATTGTAGGTGCCTCCCGGCACATTAGTGTAGGAAACATAACGACGATCCGCAGCATCTATCCAATCTTTGTCAAATCCTTCCAAACGATATTGAAACCGTACACTCCCTGGCATGTTAAATTGAATCGCCGAAAACTCCAGGGTAAAAAAATTCTGTTTGTAACTCAAGTTGATTCGTTCGAGGTCATACAATACAGAGTCTGTAGTTAAAGGATCATCAAAAATTTTAAAGGCGGTCAGATAAGGTACGGCCTCTTCTTCATTGGCATACAATTGATCTGGATAGAAAAAACTAAAAAAGGGCCGATCCATGATTAAGATGCGATTATTAGAAATCGGCTGGATCGCATTCGCTTGAAAGGGCGCAAAGTATTCGTTGTTGAAAAAACGGGTACTTTCAGTAGTAGGATCGTATGCTTCCAAGCCTAAATCACCAAATAACCATAGTCGACCATTGGGCTGCAAAATGACTTGATGGATGATATCGTTTCGCCATTGGTGATTCAGGCGAGTCGGCGCTTCCTGGCTAATGGAATCCATGTAAAGCAAAGACTGAGCAGCAATCCAAACCCGGCCCGATGCATCTTCAAAGAAATTACCTAATGCCCCATAATTGAGCTTACCTGGTGCTTTGTACAGGGCAAAATTCCGAATCTCGCCGGTCGCCGCTTCCCAGATGCTAAATCCTACCCAGGTCTCCATCCAGATATTCCCGTGGCGATCTTTCATCAGCGCTTTCATGCCGTAGTAATTGCGCGGCTCCTCGGGAATCTCCAGTTCCGATTTAAGCTGTTGGACCTCGCCCGATTGTGGGTTAAGCCGGAAAACACCTTCATAGCGGGAGCTCACCCAAATCCAGCCGTCATCATCTTGCACCATGTGCCGGAAGGCCGCACGCTTGGTGGGGATTTGAAAGCGAAAAGGCACTACATGCTGCTCCGTCGCATCCAGAGTAAAGAGCAAGGTATCCGTAGCAATTAGGATCTGACCGTCTTGCAATTGCAGCAAACCATTGATCGACAATGAGCCTTCTCCCGCCTGATCCTTTCGAGCTAATATATCCATTCGATGTCGACGGGAATCATAAACATAGAGCCCATCGCCAAACTGAGCACCGAAGTAAGATTTAGCTCGAATGGTATCTTCCAGATAGGCCCGCGTAATGGGTCGATAGTTTCGCGGACCGAGCTGATAGTAGTAGCGATTGAATTGCTGGATTACCGGTGGATAGCAGTAGAGTCCATAATCATTGGTGATCGTCCAAATCCGTTGATCGCGGTCTATAAAATCAACGGTATAAAACTGTTCGAAGGCCGGTACATTATCGTATCGTTCTCGGATGCGCCCTTGCTCGGGATCATAAAGCAGGCTCCCAAAGTTGGTATTAATCCAGAAGGTGCCATCCTCGCGCGCTAAAAAGCTTCGCCCTACTCTTTTTTTGGCATCGTCAAAAAGCGGTAGGCGCTCAATACGCTGGCTTTGGATATCCAGGCGATAATATCCCGCTTGCCAAGTACCGTAAATGACACTTTCAGCGGTGGCGAAAATAGTACGGGGTTGATTTATATTTAGATTCTCCAGTTCCGCGCCGCCGGAATACACGAATCGCTGCACTTCCTTTTTGTCGACATCCAGTGACATTAGGCCCCGCTCGGTGGCCAGCCACAGGCGATCGGGTTGCCGCGGATCGGGATAAATATCAAAGATAAAGGTCATCTGCAGTAGGCTATCGACAGTAGGGTCAGGGCTTTTCGTTTGCAGCGCCTCGAATTTTTTTGTTTGCGGATCGAAACGGGCAATGCCGCGTTTATTAAGGCCAACCCATAATCTTTTCCGTCCATCTTGCCGAATTAAGATGACATCTTCGAAGGGTAAATCTCCGGGCAATGGTCCTTCACGGTAGCTTTGCATTTTCAAAGTCTTTGCATCCAATACCGCCAACCCACTAGAGGTAGCGATATAAAGCAAATGACTAAGCGAATCGAAGAAGAGGTCGTTGATAAAATTATGTGGTAGGTCGAACCGCAGGCTATCTTTGGTCTGAATCGTCAATAAATGGGCGCCGTCAAGGCGGACCAGGCCATTTGTAGTTCCGGCCCAGATAAATCCACGATGATCTTGTGTGATGGCGCGTACAGCATCACTCGGCATCCCTTCCTTGGTGCTGTACCTCAGGGGACGCTCAAAACGATATTGGGCGGCAAGGTTCTGTATTAGCAGCAGAAAAAGAAGACTGTATAGTAATGACAATCTCCACATCATCTTGGATTTGTTGAAAGATACACTTTTTGCGTTGATGCAAAAAAAAAGGAAAACAGCAGATCAAAGCCCGGTAAATGATTAATTCGCTAAGTCTATTGAGTGATTTGCGGTCTTTTTGCTCAGCCAGGAATTAATCAACATCTTTTATTTTATAACCGAATTTTTAATCTAAATTTACTTTTGACTGTTATCAGTAAACAAACCTCTACGCGCTCATTGCTAAAGTGAAAGTTGTATTAATCTCAGTGTCTCGACAGCATTATCAAATTTCGAGTACTCACAGGCATACTAAATACTTTAAGCATGACCACCACTCCTCTGCAAATCCTCAACATCTTGGGGTTCATTGGTGTAATAATCACCAACTACCTGGCGAATGCGCTCCCCATTGCTGGCCGAGCAACGGGCGAAGTCTCCGACATTTATTTTAACTTCTTTACCCCGGCGGGATTCACTTTTGCCATTTGGGGAATTATCTATCTCTTGCTTTTGGGCTTCATCGTCGTTCAGTCGCGCAATCTCTTTAATCGGGCCGAAGGCCCAGAATTCGTTAGCCGTATCGGGCTATGGTTTTTCACTAGTTGCATGGCCAATATTGCGTGGCTTTTAGCTTGGCATCACCTACAAATTGAAATCTCGGTACCAATCATGCTCCTCATCTTTGGCAGCTTGTTGAACATTCACCTCAAACTAGGTCTACGACCTGAAGATACGATTCAAAGATGGATGGTGAACCTTCCTTTTAATGTTTACCTGGGCTGGATTTCAGTGGCTCTGGTCGCTAATATTGCTGCACTGCTCACCGCTTACGAATGGCAGGGCTGGGGGATTTCCCCAATGAACTGGACGACGATAATGTTTGCTGCAATTACGGCCATTGCTCTTTTCATGCTGTTCAAACGACAGAATATTCCTTATGCGCTGGTAGCTATTTGGGCGCTTTATGGTATTCACCGCCAACATCAAGTTGAGTATACTGCTTCTCTGGCGACTGCCACTCTGGTGGCTATGATCATCATTGGAGCAGGGATTTTGTTTCAACTCTATCGTCAACGTCAATTGGAGTCTTAATCGCCCATACAGACGGGTAGATTTTCGTTAAAAAGAGGATTAAAACTGATACTTTTCAAACTATTCCCATTATCCGGATAGATCAATCCTCTAAAAAATGGACGCTATCTATCCTTCTGTTTTACCAAAACTGCTCATCTTTAGTTTCACCTTTTGCGCCATGGCCTGCCAGGGTCAACAACCAGAACCCAAGCGAGATCATGCTCCTGCAGCATCCGCACAACTCCCCGTCGGTGGACCTTGTGATGGCTGCGAATTAATATTTGCGGATATGCCACTCCAAATTGATCCAATCGATACTTCTCTGGCCTGGCCAAAATCAGATACCCCACTACTGATTAACGGTCGAGTTATGCAACAGGATCAAAATCCTGCTGGAGACGTCATCCTTTATTATTGGCATACAGATCACCAAGGCCGATATACTCCCGGAGAGGAGCAAACCGGGCCAAGCCGCCGACACGGGGCGCTTCGTGGCTGGGTAAAAACCGATGCTGACGGATACTTTCAAATTTACACGAGCCGGCCAGCGGCTTATCCTGGCAATCGTGGTCCTGCACATATCCATGTCTTGGTCAAGGAAGCCGATATTGAGCAAGCGTACTATATCGATGATTGGGTCTTTGTGGGGGATCCGGCGCTGCCCCAAGACTACCAACAACGCCAGCGCCAGCGGGGGGGCAATGGATTGCTCGAAGTGCAGCAAAAAGCAGGCTGGCAGGAGATACAACCAATGGTCATTCTTGGCCTGAATATTCCAAATTATCCCGAGCCGAAGGTGCGACGATAGTGGCTGGGTAAAAAGCCTGCATAGCGTTGAAAAAGTTGTCGAAAGGTATTGACATCGGCGTAGCCTACGGCAAACATGACCTCACTGACATTTTGCTCCGTCGTTTCAAAGAGGCGCTTGGCCTCTTCGATGCGGAGTCGTTGCAAATAGGTATGCGGTGTATTATTGGTTGCCTGCTTGAAGCGGCGGATAAAATTGCGACGACTCATACCAAACCGGCTAGCCAAATCTTCGACGTTTAATCGCTGCGCCAGATGCTGCTCCATGTATATTTGCGTCCTTAAAATCCGTTCGTCGTGATGCTTTTTTTGATTATTAAAAATCATAAAAGGGACTTGAGATTGCCGAGGGTAATCGATTTCTAATATTTTAGAAATACGTCGAGCAGTGGCTTTATCCACAAATTTTTCCACCAAATACAAAATCAAATTAAACGAGGAGAAGGTACCCCCTGAAGTGTAGATCCCTCCAGAGTCCGTAATAATCCGCTCTGGAACCCATTCAATCTGCGGAAAGTGCACCCGTAATTCATCAATCGCCGACCAATGGGAAGAGGCCTGCTTTCCGTCGAGTAACCCGGTTGCTGCTAACAGATATGCCCCCGTACAAATACTACCAATCTGGGTTTTACGGGCATACATTTTTTGCAGCCATTCGATCAGAACAGCATTTTGATCAATGGCTTCAAGTCGATTATCGACCAAGGCCGGAATCAAAATTAAATCTGCATTATCCACCTCTTCCAAAAGCAAATCGACCGCTACGGTGTAACGCCCAATACGATGAGGTTGTCGATCCTTCAGAGCCGCAATCTGCAACTCAAAATGTTCGCCGGGGAAAGTATTGGCGGATTCCAAAATCGCTGCTGTCCCCGCAATTGAGATCAAGCTATTGAGTCCTTCAGGAATTGGAATGACAACTTTCATATCACACAACTTGGCACTTTAAGCAATAATTATTGGCAAAAGTGCATGTTTTTAGAGGTTATTGTCAACTCTAACTTTGTTCAATCATTCTTTTCACTTCAACAAACGGACAAACAGCATGTACCTTTCCATTCTTCTATTGCTGCAAATTACAGCCACTTCTCCCGGTACCATGAGCGCTGATGAGCGATTGGCGTTGCTAGATTACACCAAACACACTAAACAATATTTTCTGGGCATGCTGGAAGACGTCGATCCAGAAAGCTGGCATTTTAAGCCCGGCGCGGAGCGCTGGAGCATTGCCGAATGTGCTGAACATATTCTCACAACCGAATTGCTCGCTCTAGCTGAAATCAAAAACCAACTCAGCAGTGAAGCTGCTACGCCTCATAAAACTTCGGCGGTCGGCTCGATAGAACTGCTATTAAATATTGTCAACGACCGCGTCAATAAACGTATCAAAACGGAGGAGGCGATGGAACCGGAAGGCAAATGGGCCAGCAAGGCTGAGTTCTTGGCGGCCTACCAAGCCAGCCAAGCAGCATTCAAAGATTTTGTGAAAGAGACTTCCGCCGAGGTGCATCATCATTTTCGGGATAGCCCGCTTGGCAAGATTGATCTCTACGAATTCCTCTATGTGACGGTAGCGCATACTGCTCGACATACGATGCAAATCGAAGACATCAAAGCGCTACGAGGCTTGACAACTTCCAGCCTGCACTTTGGGGGCAGTGTCAAGGTCAATTGCTTACACTCAGATCAGGAACGCATTCAATGGTTTTTTAAAGACTTATTACATCTCGAATTGAATATCACAGAGGAATACGACCAAGTCCTTTTCGAGGGCGAAGGCTCAGTCGTCTTTTTTTATCAAGATACCCCCGATCAAGTATTAACTGAGGACCAATTTCTTAATGCTATGCAAGCGGCGCTACTCATCCCCGCGCCACAATATGATAGCCTCAAACGCCGCATTAAAGCCAGTGGGATGAAAGAAGTATTTCCCGAAAGGGATCAAAGTCGCTTCTTTTATTTTCATGCCCCCGGCGGACAAGTATTCCGACTGGTTAAAAAAGAATAAAACCATCCTCCTCGGTAAAAGCAGCTTCACAATATTATCTGGATAATCGGACTTACACTTTCTTGCAACCGTATTTAAATATCTGAAATGAAGCAACCGATATTGGTCTTATTTAGCCTGCTCTTGTGGAGCATTAACCCTCTTTTGGGACAGCACGAACTTATTCCACGTTCGGCGCTTTTTGCCGAAGATCGAGTCGACCGTGTCGATTTAAGCCCCGACGGACAATGGATCAGTTATCGTTATTTTGATGGTGAACAAAACGCACTCTGGTTGCAATCGACGCGTACAGATGACGCTAAAGTGATCTGTGATACCTTTTCGCAAATCGCATTGTCTGGTTTTCTGAGTGATGGCCGTTTTTTCTACATAAAAAAACAATCCAATCGCCTTTTTCAATATCATCCAATCCATCAAACCACAACCTCTCGAGCACTCCCACACCAAATACAAGCTGGCCAAATCCTCCATCACAGCCCCAAACGTCCCGACTGGGTGGCTGTCTATTTACAAATCGATGAGCGGCATCTGATCTGTCGTTTAAATATTCGGGATGCCCAAATTGAAGAAATTGAAAGTGTCGCTTTTTCCAATTACTTTTTCGATGGCAACCTTAATCCTAAAGCAGCCGTCGGTAATAACGAGCAAAGCGGGCAGAATTTTTATGTCAAGAACGCAGACGAATGGACGGTATTTCGCTCTTACCCTTGGAATGAGGGGCATTTAATGGGTATGAGTTTGAATCAAATCCTATCGGTTTCCGCCGATGGAAAAACACTCTATTTTTTGGATCATTTGAATAGTGATCGTGTCAAATTACAACAAGCAGCCATTGCTGATTCTACTTCAAAAATATTAGCGGAAAGTGAAGTAGCAGACCTCTTAGCGGCCGGCGCAACGCTCGACCACCAGGGCCGGCCGCAGGCTGTCGTGACTTATTACGGCGCGCTGCAGCGCCACTTGCTCGACCAATCGCTGCAGACAGATTTTGATTTTCTACAATCTCAGCTTACGGGAGATATCAGTTATGTCGAACGCAGTTGGGATGATCACTATTGGCTGATTCGCCAATTTGACGGTGGCCCGGCGCACTATTTTCTCTACGACACCAAGAATCGTAATCTGCATCAACTGGTTCACGCTGTGCCTTCTTTGGCCGATGCCCAGTTGGTCAGTCGACATCCTTCGACCTATACTTCCGGTGACCTAACCTTTCCGATGCAAGTGTACCTTCCACCGGACACCGATACCAATGAAAATGGTCATCCACAAGAACCTTTGCCAACGATCGTCTACGTACACGGTGGCCCCTGGGTGGGCTTTTTGTGGAATAGCTGGTTTACTAATCGGCATTTACAATTGCTGGCTAATCGCGGTTATGCTGTTTTACAAATTGACTATCGCGGTTCGTTGGGCTATGGCAAAGCTAGTGTAGATGCCAGTAACAAACAGTGGGGGCAAGCGATGCAGAAAGATATTTTTGCGGCTTGTGATTGGGCCATAACACAGGAAATAAGTGACCCCAAACGCCTGGCGATATTTGGCTGGTCATATGGTGGCTACGCCAGTATGCAGTCGGTGAGCACCAATGAACAACCATTTAGTTGCGGTATTGCCCTTTACGGTATTTCCGACTTAAATCGCTTCCTACGCATGCCGATAGGTGCCCAGCAATTATGGAAGAATCGCGTAGGAGATGTCGAAACGGCTGATTCAATTTTTTTAAAACAACATTCTCCTTTTCATCAATCTTCTAAAATCAAGGTCCCCTTACTCATGGCGCACGGTGGTCAAGATCAGCTCGTGCCAACCGAACAGATGCAGGACATGGCCACGCGTTTGGTAGAACAAGATAAACCAGTGACTTATCTCTATTTTCCGGAAGAAGGTCATGATTTTCGGCAGGCCGACAACTGGATCGCTTTTTGGGCAGTTGGCGAAGATTTTCTGGCTCGGCAGCTCGGTGGTCAGCACGAAGCGCCGGGTTCAGACTTGAGTCGAGGACAATACGACGTCAAGTTTAAAACAGCCGGCTTTCCAGTCAATTGATTTTCTCGGTTAATTCCCCAGTGGCGCAGGAAAATCCACAAAATTTGTATTTTGCTGTATTAGCAGCTAATACAAATGAAAAACCTGCTTCAAATTCTGGGTCAAATCAACGAATGGGTTGGGAGGGCCATTTCATGGCTTACACTAGTGCTCGTGCTCGTAGTGTGTGTATACGTCATCCGGCGATACCTTCTAGATGCGACGAGTATTTGGCTTGAAGAATTGATTTGGCACATCTACGCCTTGATCTTTTTGCTGGGCGCAGGCTATGCGATGAAGCACGATCGACACGTTCGCGTCGATCTTTTTTACGCCCGCTACAGCAAGCGTGATCAATTGTGGACCAATCTACTAGGGAATTTACTCTTTTTAGTCCCCTGGTGCCTGGTGATCATTTTCACCTCTTTTCATTTTGCGGCCGAAGCCTGGGAAAATAATGAAGGGTCTTCCAATTCGAATGGGTTGCCCTATCGCTATTTGATCAAAGGGGCGATTACGGTAGGATTTAGTTTGTTGTTGTTGCAGGCGTTGCTACAAATTGGCGACGCTATTGCGAAATTGCGCCAGAACCCCGAGGCTGAGACGCCATCAGAAATCCAATAGAGGCATGGCGTTATTAGCAATTTTACTTTTTCTGAGCATTTTCTTGTTGATCTTATACGGTTATCCCGTTTCGTTTACCCTGGGCGGTATTTCAATTCTTTATGCCTTATGCTTTCTCCACCCCGATAGCTTCTCGGCTTTACCCCTCCGGATCATGGGTGTGATGAGCAATGAAGTTTTAGTGGCGGTACCGCTATTCGTCTTTATGGGGATCATGCTCGAAAAGTCGGGATTGGCGGAAAGCCTACTGGAAACCATGGCCATGCTTTTTGGCAGTATCCGTGGTGGGCTGGCCATTTCAGTCGTTATCGTGGGTGCGCTCCTAGCCGCATCAACCGGCATCGTAGGCGCGACCGTCATTACCATGGGCCTCATCAGCTTGCCCACGATGCTGAAGCGTGGCTACCGCCCCGAATTAGCGACGGGCACGATTGCCTCTGCCGGTACGCTGGGGCAAATCATTCCACCGTCCATTGTGCTGGTTTTACTGGCTAGTGTACTCAACGTTCCCGTGGGCGATTTATTCAAAGCGGCCTTCCTGCCGGGAATCATGCTCGTGTTGGTATACATTGGCTACATTCTGGGATTGGCGGCACGACGCCCAGAAGATGCGCCCGCCATCCCGGCAGAAGAGATCCAAGCTTTTAAGCAAGGTAATTTTAGATGGAAGGTGGTCAAAGCCTTTGTTTTGCCTTTGCTCTTGATTGTGACGGTACTGGGGTCCATTTTCGGCGGCTATGCCACCGCCACCGAAGCTGCTGCTGTAGGCGCAATGGGTGCGATGCTCTTAACGATAGGCCAGAAGCGCTTTAATTTGCCCGTACTCAAAACCGTCATGCGCGAAACCACGCATTTGACATGCATGGTCTTTCTTATTCTCTTGGGGGCAACTACCTTCTCTTTCGTCTTTCGTGAGATGGGAGGCGATCGCTATTTGGTAGAATTGATTCAGACCAACGATCTGTCACCAATGGTCTTCTTGCTACTCGTCATGTTGGTCGTTTTTATCGCTGGCTTTTTTATCGATTTTATCGAAATCATATTTATCATCGTCCCCGTCGTCGCGCCAATTTTTGAAACTTATAATCCTCAAGATTTTTCTACCCTCTTTCAAACCACAGACGCCTTGCTCGTTTGGATCGGCGTCCTTCTCGCACTTAATCTCCAAACATCCTTCCTTTCTCCACCCTTCGGCTTTGCACTATTCTATCTCAAAGGAGTTGCTCCAAAGGAGATTACCACCCAGCATCTTTATAGAGGTATTATTCCATTCGTATGCATTCAAATCTGCTTTTTGCTGATTGTCATCTTTTTCCCCAAGCTGATTCTCTTTTTTGTGGAGCAGTAACTTTTGTTGAAACCTTTTAGGAAAAGCATAAAAAGGCCCTATTCCAGCCAAATCGATGTCAAAAATCCGACACGACCCCACATTTCTTGCTTCAATTTATGGAATTTGGCCTTCTCCGGAATCTATAGATAATAAGCACAAAATGTATTGGCCAAATACACCATGCTTTAGATTGGAGCTTTGCAACATGACCTCAGCAAAGGCTGAAGACTAGTGGGTTAAATGACCGGCCCAAGAAATGGGTCGGGGCGGTGGCGGCCAGGGTGGGAACCCGCCCTCTACTGAGGGCGCTCTCTATGCCCTATCCCCAAGTCATGCTAATTCTTCATCAAAGAATGACTTCTTTTTACAGACTACTGCCTTAATATGAACCTTCCACTCCTCCAAAAATCTTTGTATTTTTAAGATACCCCAAGCTAATCCTATCAACTATATGCGTCAGCTCCATCTCCTTTATTTATGCTTTGGCTTGTTCCTAACGAATGGAATATCTCAGGTCTTTCTAGCTAATCCCGGCTTTGAAGAATACTTAGAGTGTCCGATGCTCGATAATGATATTTGTCAAATCGCGGATTGGGAGACTAATGTAGAATGTAACGATCTGGATGAGCGGCCTTGGTATTATGGCGATTATATTCATACCTGCGATCCAGCAGTTGAGCCCTACTGGCATGAGAGTTTTGGAGAAGGTGTCGTACCGGTCATCTTTAGTTTTGATCCAATAACGGGACAAGCGTTGACACGGGTTATTTGGACGGCGTTATTGGAGTCGATGGAGGCAGATAGCCTTTATTACGTGGAATACACTACAGCACCTCAATTAACTTATTACCCTCCGGATGAGCAATTTTATGAGATTTGGTGTGTTACAAGAGGTATCGGTATTAGGTTTCACGAAGGCAACTTACCGGACACGATTACGCCCTATACACCTATGGAGCCGCAACTTAAATCGGAGGATAGCGGGCAACTTTCGCGCTTTAGTAACACCTTGAGCATTGGCAACTGCTATCGAGCAACGGGTGAGGAACGCTACTTGATGTTTGGGCAATTTCTACACGATATTACGACCAATCAGTTCGATTGCTACGGTGTATCCAAAAACACCTGGTTTGGTGGTACAAATTTCATTTTTGATAATTTCCGAATTGAAAAAATGAAAGCTGAGATTTGCTGCGATCAAATAGTGTGTAGTGTTGATGTCATCGATTTCTCTTCTTATTTTAATCAATATGCCCTGAAAGGCGAGCGCTATATTTGGAATGATGGTGTAGAAGGTATAAAACGTTCTTTTAACGTATCAGGCCGTTATCAACTCCAACTCGAAATGGCTTGTGGCTCGATTATGTCCAACACTATTGATATAACAGTAGAAGAGTGCTCCGCTCAAGTTTTTGTTCCTTCCGCTTTTAGTCCAAATGCAGATGGCAACAATGATATTTTCACGCCTTTCTTTAGTGATAGCTTTGAATTAGAAAACGCTCAATTAAGTGTATACAGCCGTTGGGGAGCATTGGTCTATCGAAATCAAACAGGCAATCCAGTGGGCTGGGATGGATTCATAGATGGTAAAGCAGCTGCTTCGGGGGTCTATCTTTGGCATTTAGAATACGCACTTAAAATAGGCGACACGGTTCAGCAATTTGTAAAAACGGGTGATGTCACTTTATTTCGGTAAGTCGAAACACGCCATTTCTATCAACAATGTCGGTTGGGATAAAATGGAGGCTGGTACTAAATTTGTTTGTTAACAAAGAACCACCAGCTCGATATTACACCTATGCCTGAACGCACTTATTACTGCCCAGACCTGAAATGTGTTTACGTTCATTCTACCGGTGAGGTAACATTGCAAGATGTACAACACTCGATCCTAGAAGTTGCTCGACTAGCCGAAGATACTCAGTGCTATCAGCTGATCGTAGACGTTCGAGAACAGACTAGGCCGCTAGAGTTAGTCGATGCTTTTACCATTTGCAAAGATTGGCTTCCCAAGCTCCCTCCCCAAATTCATACCGCGTATATCGTCAATGACCCACCTTTGCAATCTCAGTCCTTTTTTAAATTGATCACCGATGGAGGTAAAGCACAGCTTGAGACCTTTTACAATGTGGAAGACGCCTTGGTTTGGCTAAACGGTGGTAAAGAACCAAAAGCATTTCCTTTTGTGGGCAAAGTTCAATTTCCAGGAAACTGCGAACATAGCGAATCGATAAAGCCCGCGCAAGGCCAACAAGAAGCCACACCTAAGCTATAAATCAGCGGTCCATCCACTTTTTCCTCCCAAAACTTCCCTTATTTTTAGGGCATGATAATTCTTGGGATTTCGGCCTTTTACCACGATGCTGCCGCCGCACTTCTGCGGGATGGGATCATCGTCGCGGCGGCCCAGGAAGAGCGCTTCTCAAGGAAAAAGCACGATGCAGACTTCCCCAGTCAAGCCATTCAGTACTGCCTCTCCGAAGGCAACGTCAGCCTGGATGATCTAGACGCCATCGTATTTTATGATAAGCCCTTTCTCACCTTTGAGCGGCTTCTGGAGACTTACTACGCTTTTGCGCCACGTGGCTTTTGGTCGTTCTTGAAAGCGATACCTATTTGGCTGAAAGAAAAGTTGTTTCTAAAACGATTGATTCGCAAACGTTTGCGGGCAATCATGCCATTTGATCCGCAAGGCCTCAAGCTCTTATTCACAGAGCATCACCTTGCACATGCAGCCAGTGCTTTTTTTGCTTCCCCTTTCGAGTCCGCTGCCATTCTGACCATCGATGGCGTCGGCGAATGGGCAACCGCCTCTATTGCTCAAGGCCAAGGCTCGACGATCAGAGTGCTCAAAGAATTACACTTCCCCCATTCGCTGGGGTTACTCTACTCGGCTTTCACTTATTTCCTTGGCTTTAAAGTCAATGGAGGAGAATATAAACTGATGGGACTAGCACCTTACGGGCATCCCGAGGGTGAGGCCGTAGAAAAATTTGGGCAAATCATTCGGGAGCAGTTGGTAGATCTCAAGGCAGATGGATCGTTGTGGCTAAATCCTAAATATTTCACCTACGCTTATCGATTGCGGATGGTCGATGACCGACAGTGGGAGCAGTTATTTGGTTT
>JANQQI010000080.1 GCA_028285085.1 Saprospiraceae bacterium
AAGCCCTTCGGTAAAAGCGCCACCTACCCAGCCATTACCTCGCTTGTAGGAAGCAGCGGCTGAAATCCCCCAGCCATTTTCCAAACGACCGCTCGTAATGCCAAGGGTAGAGCGGGTAAAGCCATTATTACCGATCTCCTGGCGAAAACGCACGCTGCGCTTGGCATCAATCCCTCGGGTTAGAATATTAATCGTTCCGCCGATAGCGGGGATAGACAACTTAGATGCACCGAGTCCACGTTGGACTTGCATCGTTTGGGTAACCAAGTCTAGCCCAAACCAGTTGGACCAATAGACCTGTCCATTTTCCATATCATTGACGGGGATACCGTCGAGCATCACCGCGACATTACGCTGATTGAATCCGCGGATACTGATCCGAGCGTCACCGTCACCGCCGCCACTTTGAGTCGCATACGCACCGGGGGTCGAATTGAGGATCATCGGAATATCTTGTGCGGCCAATTCCTCCTCGATCTTGCGGGTAGAGACATTTGAAAATGCCACCGGGGTTTCCCGTTCGATGGCAATATCGGCTACCACTTGTACTTCGGTAAGCACTACCGAGTTAGATCCCATTTTAACATTTAGGGTCTGGTTGGCTCGTAGATCGACCGTTCTTGTTTGGTCGTCATAGCCAAGATAGGAAAAGAGTACGTCGTGGGTACCAGCTTCTAACTTGATAAGGTAGTTTCCATCGATATCTGATACTACGCCTTGATTACCTACTCTGACAGCAGCCCCAATCAACGCTTCGCCAGTTTCGGCGTCGGTGATCACACCGTTCAGCGTGTAGGTCTGCGCTTGGCTCAGATAAGCCAGGGTCAGCAGTAGCGAAAGTACCAAGCCTCGTTTCATAAATTTTTGTTTTGAGTTTAGATTAGAACAACTATTTGATCAAAAGCGGATGTAATTCTCGACAGTGCACTGTCAGTCGGTAAGGCTGATACTGCCTTGCGTTTAGATTAAAAGCAAAGGCAGGGAAAGAAAAGAGTATAAATATTAAACAAGAAAGAGGTTGTCATCCAGATATAGACAACAACCCCTTCCGTCAGTATATCGCTTATTTTTCAATAACCAACTTCTGAATAGACAATTGGTTACCTGCAAAGTGCAATTTCACTAAGTACATGCCACCACTAAGATCACCGAGATTGATCTCAGCACGCTCAGTATTCAATCCTGCCGTTTCACTACGCAGTACTTGTCCCATTAAGTTAGAGATTTCAATGCGCTGAATCGCTTCTGGTGCTTCAACGACAACGAAACCTTCTGCAGGGTTAGGGAACATCGAAAATGGAATCACATTCACTTGAGTAGTAAATACACCCGTAGAGCAACTAAAAACATCACCCAAAGCATTGTCATCACAATCGCTGGTGTGTACGCCAAGGTATTCAAATGAATTTTTGAAAGTGCTGATCCACTCTTCTCCTTGGAAAGTACCGCCACTCTGGAAAATAACGTCTTCAAAAGCATTACGTCCTGCTGCGATTTCAGGCTTACGAATCAAAGTGCGATCGCGAGTCAACCAGAAACCATCTGCATTTACCCAAGCAGGCTCGTCAATTGTGTTTTCAGGATCTTCACCAATCACACCGATGACATCGATCAAGTTGGATCCATCAGGTGCTACCTCAGAACCAGTAATCAAAGCAACAGCATCGTTACCATTGAAGTACATGGTGTTATTTACATCGTAGACCGGACACAAGAAGATATCCGCCTTACACTGCAAATCATAATTCTCATCGTAATCATCACCAAAGATGGCTGAACCATTGTCATTATATTGTGGGCCGAAAATCACATTATCGTTTTCGTCCAACTCAGGTTCACCAGTCACAAAATCAAAAAGTGTATCAATTAGATTGTAACCATTCCATACCGGTTTGTCTAATTGAGAATCCCATAAATCCATGTTTTGCTTATCGATCACGATGACGTATACGTCATAAGACTCCAGCATCACATCTGGCAACGGCAGAATTTTTTCCGAAGGCGCAGTAGTGCTACCATTACTAAAACGTACCAGAGAGTAGTTGGACAGGTTAATCGCAGACCCGGTTGGATTGTAAATTTCCAAGGCCTTATTATTTGCATAGCCTTCAACGTACTCGGAGATAAACAGATCAGAGCATTGTGCGCTCAGCATCGAAGTCGTCAGCAACAAGCCGAAAAAAAGTAGAACTCTTTGCATATTGAATTTAAATTTTGTTGAAAAAAGGAATAAGGGCGCTTGTTAGTTAGTTCTCGGTGGGGAAAAGCCGCATTTTCTCAGCGGCTCAAATCTTGCACAAAAGTAATACAAAAAGCCACATTATCAGTGGGAACTTAGGTTAATTTTCCGTAAACTGTCTGCCAGCGATTATTTTTTCCACTTTTTGTAATTTCGGGGCCGATTTCCCCAGTTTCATTACACTTTTGACCATCTTATACCGCACCTTTTGATTGAAAAAACACCACTAAAGCTCAGTCCGGCTTTTCAATATGTACTCGATAGCCTCGAAAAGACCAAACACAGTATGTTTGTGACCGGGCGTGCGGGGACAGGAAAGTCCACATTATTGCAGTTATTTCGCAAAACGACCCGCAAAAAAACCATTGCGCTGGCCCCTACCGGAGTGGCAGCGCTAAATGTACGGGGCCAGACGATCCATTCCTTTTTTAATTTTCCCGCCAAGCCGCTCAATCGCCGAGAGATTCGCAAACGGCGCAACACCAAGCTGTACAAAAGTATTGACGTGATTATCATCGATGAGATCTCAATGGTTCGGGCGGATTTGCTGGATAACATCGACTATTTCCTACGTCTCAATCGCGATAACATGGTCGATCCTTTCGGAGGCGTACAGATGGTTTTCTTCGGCGATTTGTTTCAGTTGCCACCGATTGTCTCCACAGAAGTGGAAAAAGAGTTGTTTAGCAGTTTTTACGATAGCCCCTACTTTTTTGCCGCTAAGGTTTTTGAGGAAGGGTTTGAAATGGAAAAGGTGGAATTGCGAGAAACCTATCGACAAGAGTCAAGGCATTTCATTCGTTTGCTGGATGCCATCCGGGTCAATCAAATCGATTATGATGATCTGATGGATCTCAACGAGCGTCATGTGCCGAAATTCCAGGCGGAGGATTACTATATCACGCTTTCGACCCGCAATGCTATCGTGAATCAGATCAACGAAACGGAGCTGAATCGCCTCGATTCTGAAGAATTCACTTATTTGGCTTCCGTCACGGGCAACTTTCACGCGCGCCTCTTCCCTACCGATGCCGCGCTCAAACTCAAGGCAGGTGCTCAGGTCATGTTCGTCAAGAATGATCCTCGCAAGCGGTTTGTGAATGGTACCATTGGTAAAATTTTGCGCCTCGACTCCCATAATATTATGGTGCAACTAGAAGATCGGGACGGCAGTAAGCGCCAGATCGAAGTAGAACGCCTCGAATGGGAAATCCAGAAATACAAGCTCAACGAGAAAGAAGGAAATAAAATCGAAACCGAAATCGTCGGCACCTTTAAGCAGTATCCACTCCGCCTAGCCTGGGCCATCACGATCCACAAGAGCCAAGGTAAAACCTTTGACAAGGTGATCATTGAGTTGGGCCGAGGTGCTTTTGAGCACGGGCAAACCTACGTCGCCCTTAGCCGGTGCCGCACCCTGGAAGGCATCGTGCTCCGCCAGCCGATCACCCAACGGGATATTATGGTGGATGATCGGATTGTGGAGTATTACGAGCAGAATTTCTAGCAGATTAAGGTTGGAGATGTTAGACGATAAATATTAGACTTTAGATTATTGAAAACTTTATAGAATAACTCCAGCCAGATGAATCAAGCTATCACTTTCCGTCAAGCGGTCCTTACGGATGTTCCCCATATCGTTGCTATGCTGGCCGATGATCCTCTGGGGCAAGAACGTGAGCAATTCGCGGATCCCCTACCCCAACTGTACTTCGATGCTTTCGAACATATCGAACGGGATACCAATCAAGAATTAATGGTCGTTGTCCAAGATATTCACGTCATCGGTACTTTTCAGATGAGTTTTATACCCTATTTGACCTACCGGGGTGGTATCCGCGCTCAAATCGAAGCAGTACGCATTCATAAAGATTTTCGGGGACAGGGGATCGGTGAACGCGTATTTCGCTGGGCGATCGAGCGGGCGCAAGCCCGCGGGGCGCACCTGCTACAATTAACCACCGATAAAAAACGGCCCGATGCGATTCGGTTTTATGAGAAGTTAGGTTTTAAGGCGAGTCACGAAGGGATGAAGTTGCATTTTAAAAAATGAACTATTCAAAAAACAATCAAAACATCTATAAATCGCTCCTTTTTTCCAACATAATTCCTAATGAGAAGACCATACATTAGAAAACTAGCATCCTATTTTAATGAATACGGCATGTTCAAAAACAACATTTCATAGTAATACATTTGCAAAAAAAGTATCCACTCTATATTTACGAATATTTTCTCATCGCTCCCTTTTCCATTATTCCAAATAGACCATAAGCTTGAAAGATGGCATCTTAAAAAATCTCCTTTCCCATTCTAATTTCTAATCCCAATTCCCTATTTTAGTTCCGATTCAAATCCTAAGCAATTATGGCCAAATCAAAACGTAAACGTAGACTCGAAAAGCGTGATCAGCAGGATGCACGTAAGATTTTTACGGTGGTTATCATTGCCACCGTTGTCTTAATGATCTTGTTGTTTTTGTTGTTCCGAAGTGTTTAATCAATGTTGCGCCGCAGCAGATAATACTTAACTGGCGCCGTTCCCGGCCAGGGCCGGGGCGTAATGGTGTCGGCAAGCACGAAGGTTGAAGTCGCAGGCAACTCTGGCTCAATAGTCAATAAAACAGCGCTAGCAGATGCGGCCTTTTCCGGCCAAGACACCGTTTGCCAGCCCTTCGCCTGTAGATAAAGTTGCAGGCTAGGTTCTCCTTCCAAAGCCGATGGTAATGCTACCGTTGGTGTAGTTATTTCACTACCAGCCACACGCTCCGCTAATTGACGGTAGCTATTCCGATAGTTCTCTAATAGCGGATTCACCTGAAGCCAAAATAGCAGTACCGCCAAGGCACCACTCAGCGTGATCCCACCAATAATCAAACGACGGCTTATCGAGAAAAGACCAATGACGGCCATGAAGCTAAAGCCCCAATATAAAACACTCCATACCATCATACTGCGAAAACCAATGCCACGCCATTCGATGGCCCCCCCCATCATTAGTAGGAATAGGCTTAGGCAAGTGATGACGACTTGAAGGACGGCAACCGTACGTACGACAGGCCTATAAGGATAATTGGGGTGAAAATAAAGGCCAACTTGCTTGGCGATAAGTAGAATCAAAGCCATTTGTAAGATCAAACCGTAACTCAGGATCGCAGACAAGAGGAATACACTTAAAATAACAGCCAGCTCTTCGCGGCGGCGCAGCTTTTGGATCAGATCCCAGAGCGCCGCTGGCAGAAAGCCCAACCAAGGTAGTATGCCGATGAATTGCCACAGCAGAAATTTTCCAAAACCGGCTTGCCCATAAGCGAACTGAAAGTTGATCGTAGACCACCCAAATCCACCAAGACCACCCACCAACGTCGGTACGATAATCAAGGTGCCTAGCACGAGACTATTTCTTAAACGCTTCCCTTGGGGATGAAGCACCATTAAACCACCGACGATCACCCAGCTATAGATCAGCATGGCTAATGGATGTATCAAGAATCCGCCAAAAGCGGTTAGGACGAACAGAATCTTCCAAAGCAAGTCATTTTGCTTAAGATGACGCAAAGTGCTGGCAAAAAAGAGCAATTGGAAAGTCATCAGCCAGGTATCAGCTACGGCAAATTTGGCCAAATTGATTACGAGCCAAGTACTCGCCAGCACAATCAACGAAAACACGGTAGTGCTTTCGCCCAAGAGGCGCCGCGCCATGGCGTACCATCCAATGGCCGCGGCCACCAAGGCTAAGATGCCCGGCAAGCGTAGATTAAACCAATCGAGGCCGCGCCATTGATATATCCAATCCAACAGACGCGCGGGCAATGGCCCAAGGTCACTGACTTCCGCCTGAGCGGCCAAAATGCTGGCCGTCTCTGCTGGAGATAGAACAGTATTGGCCTCATTCATCAACAGCAAACTGCCCGCCGAAATGGCGACTAGAATCAGCAAAAAGAGTTGGAATCGTCCCGAATGCGGCGCTGCGTTCATGCATCAATTGATTTGGCTGCAAAGAAGGGGAATTATTGGAATTTTACCAAATCAGGCTTCCCACCAGAAGCTAACCAATTTGCCTCCCGATAGTTGTAAATCCGGGCAGAAATTAATATTTTGCTACTTTATAGTTTAGTTATTAACTAAAGCAAACGAACCCAACTCACCACTGACGACATAGACAACTTTCTTATTTTTTCGAAATTCTCAATTATGAAGAAAATACCTTTCCTTTTACTTGTGTTTCTCGCGGCCTGTTCTTTAGACCAAAATGAAACACCGGTAACGAGTGATGCACATTCATCTAACAATAGCATAAGTGTAGATCTGAGTGAGCAACCGGAGCTGCAATACGAAAACATGCAAATCTATCCGATTATGGGTGATGCAGACTTTATTGCACAAAACGAGGTCCTGGCGGGATTTAAAAACCTTAAAGAAGGGATTGAAATTAATGGATTCCGCATTACAGAGAAAAAGCCATTCGGTCGCTTCGAAGATCCCGGTGCCGTAAATACGCTGACCGTGCAAAATAAATCGCAGGATACCATCATCTTGATGGAAGGCGATGTGGTGGAAGGCGGTAATCAAGATCGTATGTTAGCCCAGCACATGGTCGTACCACCACGTACCATTTCTGATATTCCGGTTTTTTGTGTGGAAAAAGGCCGCTGGAATTATCGACCACCAGCAGTTGAAGGTGAAGCTGGTCCACAAGAATTGGCCTTGAGTCACCGTGAAGCTCAAAATCGTAAAGTTGGTGCTTTCACCGGTTACTACAATATTGCTTCGACCGATTTGCGCCGCACCATGAAGCAAACGAATAATCAGCAAGCCGTTTGGGATAAAGTGGGTGATCTGACGGCTATCAATAATGCGGAGTCCAGCACAGGTACTTACGCCAATCTGAAAAACTCATCGGATTTTGTGGAAAAAAGAGACAGCTATCGTTCTTTCTTTTTTGACAAATTTGAGGAGAAAAAAGAAGTCATTGGTATGCTCGTCGTGAGTGGCAATGAAATTATTGGGGTTGATGTTTTTGGTCATCCTGATTTGTTTGCCAAGCAGTACCCTATTTTACTGGATGCCTACATTACGGACGTAATCAGCAAAAAAGAAGACAAGGTGACGGTATCTGCGAAAACCGTTGAGCGCTACGCGCAGAAATTGCAACGCGAATTGGGTAAATCCAACGAAGACGTTTTTGAATACAATGGTGCTTTTGTGCATTATTCTGAATAGCTTTTTAGAGCGTAAAAAAAAACGGTTAGTGGTGATCCGCTAACCGTTTTTTTATTTGGTCAATTCATCTACTATTTTGAATTGGGATAAATCCCGAAAGCTGATTATTTTCGTCATCAAAAAAAATGAAGCTAAACCTAGATATTGCTGTACCAAGTAAGCCAGAATGGATTGAAGCGGTGATGAATGACTTCCCGGCCTTTTTACAAGATCACGCCGATTGCGAGCGTAAAGCCTCTGCCATGGCGATGTCTTTTGTCGCCAAATATCCCGATCGAGTGGAAATTATCCCGGAATTAATTGCGACGGCCGTTGAGGAATTAGAGCATTTTCAACAGGTTTATGAATTGATGGCGTCCCGCAATATTCAGCTCACCCATTCGATTGGCGAAGATAAATATGTCAAGTCTTTAATTAAGCAGTGCCATTCCGGGCGAACCGAACGCTTTTTAGATCGTTTACTTATTGCATCGGTTTTGGAAACGCGTGGAGCCGAAAGGTTTAAGTTAGTCGCCGAAGCACAAGAAGATCCACAGATGGCTCGCTTTTATAAAACCTTGTGGGTCTCAGAAGCCAAGCACGGACATATTTTTGTAAAGATGGCTTTAAATTATTTTGAAGAAGAACAAGTATATAGCCGCCTACGTTGGTGGATCGATCGTGAAGCCATGGCCATTGAACAATTGGAAATTCGACCGGCCTTACATTAATATGCACAACGATAATTGAGTTCTCATTTCTTCGCAGTTTAAATCAGTTCATACTTTTTGAATATATGCTTAGAATATTATCGAGTTTCGTTATTGTCGGTCTAGCCCTGACCTTTATGAGTTCTGCGTATTTTCGGTATTCGGGAAATTGTAAAAATGTTCCGCATTATCGATGGGAAAATCGCTTGATCCTATTACTCAGCAAAGCTTCAGATCACCAACTCGTAAAAAAGCAGATCAGTATTCTTGAGTATGAACAAGCAGGCTTAGAAGAAAGACATTTGCGCGTATTTACCATTTCCTCCCATCACGTTCAGCATTTATTTCCCAATAAAAGCGTGGACTGTTCGCCCTGGGAATTTTATCCTGCCTTGAAAAAATCCTTGCCTGAATTTCAATATTTACTCATTGGAAAAGATGGTGGCGTTAAACTACGTTCGGATACGATTGTCTCTATTGACCAACTATTTTCTACTATCGATGCTATGCCGATGCGACAGCAAGAAATGAGGCGTCATTAAATTTAATTGATCTTTATTGAATTCAGACGTTTATTATGCTGGTGGTTTTAGGCGAAAGTACCTAATGATCGTGTGTGGATTGATTTAGGATAAACGTCATCATCACCATTTCCCAAAATCTTCCTTTTAAAAATCATCATTTATGGGAATATCGAGATAGGCTACAATATTAACTTTTGCTAATTGTTCATCCAACTTTGAAAAGCGGATCTATTTAATCCCTTTCCTATCAAGCTCAAATAACAATTCTATACTATTTCCAGCCTTAAGTCATCCCTATCAATTTTGTCGGAATTCGTTTATCTTTAATATCCTATCCAAAAAAGGATCGACGTTCAATCTTTTGATTTTTGATAAACGGTATCACATCCAAAAAATAGTAATTCAGAAAGACAAATAGCTATGTTCCAAAGTAGTTTTATAAAGCAACGTATGATCAGTCAATACAGGCGAGACATTAGCTTAGCGCGTTCGATGCTCTACGCTGCGACAGGCTTAATTGGCATTTTTTTAATATTAGGTATCATTTTTAATGCATCAAGACTTTCTATTTTTCAATTGTTGTCAAACGCTTCTGTTGGATTCTTCATTTGGATTTTCCTTTTTTTGACTTTTCTTGGATTGACAATCAATAGCTACAAACAGCCTCAAATTTCATTTCTTATCGCTGCTATTTTAGGCGGTATTCTCTTATTGATTTCGGTGATCAGTTTTTCTATCATTACGATGTTGATTTGGATTTTTTTCACACGCACATTGGTAAAAGGCTATTCTAGTCAAAAAGCATTAAATGCAACTAACGTGCATTCGGAGCATGGAAGAGAAGATATTCTAGATGATGGGTTTTTAAACGATTAGTCTTGAATGATGTTCTTCCAAGGAGGTTTTATCGTTCTTCTATATGAAATAGTGTTGTAAGGAAAATCGTTTACAGTTATAAAAGAGACGATACACTACCGAGCTCCATTTTAAGGATGGCTTGACAATTAACAATTCTGAAGTCAGACACTTTACTTATCTGCATTGATTTTTTATTCGGCATCTCATTATTATAAATCACATTATTAAAAAAGTAACTTCAAATTGCATCAAAAAAAGTGACCTTCCGTAATAATGTATACGTCTAAAGCCTGTGTAATAACCATTAATTGAAAAAAAAGTGACATTATTTAATTTTTTTTAATAATTTCGCGACAATTTAGTGCACATTCTTTTTCGTTCTTTGAGTTTTGGTTTAATCACTTTAGTTTGCAAATTGACATTAATCAGCGCTGATTTTAAGCTCAGTGTTCTTGGTTTCTCTCATAAAAAACAGACTGCTTTTTGAAAAAAATTATCATCTGGCAGTGTTCCGCAAAACAGTAATTTGCTACACATAAATCCAAAACCAGATGAAGTATTAAGATGCGAGATCAACGCCCCCCCTCTCAAGGAAAAAATTGAATGTAATCTTTAGCACCGTTATTGTACACAATTAATTTTAAAACAGTAAAATTTAAACAGACGATGGGTACCTTAACTAAAGAGGAATATGCTCAGCTGATTCAAAATTACGAATCCGCGTTGCGTAAATTGCAAGAGCAAGTCCGAATCACCAAATCGACAATTGCCGATTTAAAGCAAGCTTCTAAAGAAGCAAAATCCAGCAATGGCATCATTGCTAAGCCAGCCGCTAAACGTGGACGGCCTAAAAAAGCTGCTGCTACTAAAGCCGCTTCAACTCCTGCCGCACCTAAGCGTCGCGGACGGCCTAAAAAAGCTGCTGCTACGACAACAACCGCTGCAGCTCCTGCCGCACCGAAACGTCGTGGACGACCTAAGAAAAATGTAGATCCTGCTTCTGAAGGCGTTGCTGCTCCAGCTCCTCCAAAAAAACGCGGACGGCCTAAAAAAGCTGCTGCTACTAAAACCGCTACAACTCCTGCAGCGCCTAAGCGCCGCGGACGACCTAAGAAAAATGTAGATCCTGCCTCCGAAGGTGTTGCTGCTCCGGCTCCTCCAAAAAAACGCGGACGGCCTAAGAAAAATGTAATTGTTGCCGGTGACCCTACCGCGCCAGCGCCACCTAAAAAGCGTGGACGACCTAAGAAAAAGGCTTAATATAAAGACGAGCAGTTATTTCGTCAGCGTGGTCTCTAGCATTACATGCTGACCGAAATCACTAACCGAATAAAAATATAAGCCTCTCTCTCATAAAAAGACCTCGAACTTGCTTCGGGGTTTTTTTGTGCCCCAAAACAAAAAAAGATCATCCGTTAACATTATTGTTGGGAATTATTTCTAAAGGATTAGAGTTATTACCATTAGAACACTCAACAATACCCCTACAAATGACCAACAAAACCACAATTGCTTACCTAACGAACGCACTACCACCTACTTTACCAATTCCCCCCGAAGAAGATATTATTCCTCTTGCTCCCACCTTGCCCCCCTTTAATGGTCGGTTACCCTATGGTCTAGATTATGAATACCATTACTATGAACGCGAAGAAAAATATTATCGCTTGGGCCAAAAATGTACAAAAGACTTCCCTATTCGTTCTATGCTCACTTTTCTGCGTTTACAAAATACCGGCATCTACGATTATGATAAAGCCGCACGCGCCCAAGCCATTTTATGGATGAATGAAAATCAAGAAAAATTCCACATCTATTGGTGGGGACCATTTCATAAGCCAGGTGAAGAATACGGCATTATTCAGGTCCGATATCGCGAATACCTGGCAGTAAGTTGGCCGGAGGATGTGGACTTTTATCAAAAACTAGCGGGTCCTCCATTCCATTGGTATACGCCATTCCTAATACTTATTGATTTTTTAGTGACAACGGCAAAGCAACTCATTGCACTTCTTTTAGAAAAGCCTGCACCGGTGCAATACTCCGAATTATATACAAAGGAGCAAAAAGCATTTGCCAATCGAAAGTTGCAAGAAATTGACAATTTGCAAAAAGAAGAAAGATCACCTTGGCTAGATAATTTGCTGGATAGGTTGAAAAACAAGTATATTGAGTACATTAGTGAGATATCTTGGATTAATGATCTACTCAAAAAGAACTCAAAAAAAGCGTTATCCACTTCTGAACAACAATCATCCCATGATTTTTCTGGGGATCATAGTTCTTACTTTAGCAACTTGCCGTAAGGAATCGACTTCATCCGATTTACCTCCCCCCTATCCTATTGCCAATGAATTAGAGCTGATCACTGCATTGCCCAGCACGATTTCAGAAAGTTCCGGCTTAGCCTGGATTGACAATCAATTGTGGACCATTAATGATAGTGGTAATCCTGCAGAATTATATGAAGTCGCCACGGCTTCAAATAGTCTTTTGCAAACTTTGGCTTTAGCAAATTCTGAAAATATAGATTGGGAAGCCCTTACTTTTTCCGATTCCATATTGTATATCGCCGATTTCGGAAATAATTCCGGGACCAGAGAAAATATGACGCTTTATGCACTTCCACGAGAAGAATTGCAAAATGATCAATTGATAAATATAGAGTCCATTACTTTTGAAATTACCGGTCGGCCGCAAAATCCAGAACCGGAGCAACACAATTTCAATTTTGAAGCATTGATCCATTTCGATGGTTCGCTTTACATTTTTTCAAAAAACCATTTAAATCTTCAAACCACTATTTATCAATTGCAATTAGAGGATCCAAGTCAGGCAGAAATCGTCGATTCCTTCAATACGGATGGCCTCATTACTGATGCCGCTCTACATCCCGATGGCAATTTGCTTTGCCTTTTAGGCTATAATCGAAAAGATGGTGCATTTGCCCCTTTCGTTTGGATATTTTCGCGTACAACGGATAGCTCCGATTTTCCTAATCCAAGATTCATGAATCAACAAAGGGTTGATTTGCCAATTACTACTCAGACCGAAGGTATCACTCATTTTGAAAATGATCGTTTTTTCATTAGTAGTGAAGCAGAAAATGGCAGCGGCGCTAATTTATATTTGTTGGATGTTGCTCCGTGGCGTTAGTCATCAACCCTGCTAAAATGATTTAAGATTGGCAAAATGTTCTTCATTCCTCACCATCATGGATAAATTTAAACCAGGGCCTAAGTTATCGTGTGACTTATCAATTTTCGGCAATTTTGCCTTATTTGCAAAAGTTTGATGTCTCTCGTCAAACATCTTTTCCCATTATCCAGTTATTTTCTTGCGCTTAGCCTTCAATTGAAATAAATTGCCCGTATTATAATACTATGATCCCAATGATGAGTTTACGAAGTGGTGTCCTGTTAGGTTTAATGTGTTGGTTTTTGCCAACGAGCCAAGCTCAATTGGTTATTAATGAAGTCTGCAGTAGTAATCAAACAATTATTGCCGACGAGGAAAATGATTTCCCGGATTGGATTGAGTTGTACAACGGATCAGATCAAACGATTAATCTCTCCGGTTACAGTCTCAGTGATGATATGGATAATCCGGATAGATGGATTTTTCCAAATATTAATATTCCCGCTCAGAGTTACTTATTAATCTTCGCTTCGGGGAAAAACTTTTTGGGCGAAGATCCCCACACCAATTTCAAATTATCGAAGGATGGCGAATTCCTGATGCTCAGTGACCCCTCTGGGAATTTAATCGATGAATTATTTATTCTCGCACTTGACGAAGATGTTTCTTACGGCCGGCAACCGGATGGTAGTCCAGATTGGTATTATTTTTTACAACCCAGCCCGGCGAATAGCAATAATGGTATCAGTACGGTTAGTCGAGCTATGCCTCCCATTTTCGAAACGACACAACGTAATTTTTCCGAATCAACAGCAATCGTACTAAGTTGTCCTGAGCCCAACTGTACCATTTATTTCACCCGTGATGGTCATATTCCCGATCAGGCGGATGAATTATATACAGAACCTATTCTTTTAGATTCTACCACCGCTATTCGGGCGCGCGTTTTCATTCCCGGTGCTTTTCCCTCCGAAATTATCACCACCACCTATTTCATTAATGAGAACCATACTTTGCCCATTATGGCTTTGACGACCGAGCCGGAATTACTCTGGGACGAAGAGGAAGGCATTTTCACGCTCGGCCCGGATGCAGACCCAGAATATCCTTTTTATGGCGCGAATTATTGGCAGGATATCGAGGTACCCGTCAACATGGAATTTTTGGAAAATGATTTTGATCCGCAGCTCAATCTTCCTCTCGGACTAAAAACCCACGGGGGGCGTTCTGCACGTACCCGCGATCTAAAATCTGTACGCCTGCTTGCCAAAGCAAAATACGGCACCCCTTTAATTGATTATTCTTTTTACGACTACAAATTTGCGGAGCATTTTAAACGCATTGTCTTGCGTAATGCCAGCGGAGATTATAATCGAGCGCATATGCGCGATGCCTTCCTCGCTCGCTATTACATCAAAAGTGGGCTCAATATTGATGTTTTGGCCCACCGCCCGGTCGTTTATTACGTCAACGGCATTTATCACGGTGTGATGAATTTGCGTGAGAAGTCGGACAAATTCTTTTTAGAATATGACTACGGTGCCGATATTGAAAATGTAGACCTGTTGGAAGAAGATACTATTGTGGTAGAAGGAAGTTTTGAAATATTTGATGCGATGGAGGCATTTGTGCTCAACAATGATCAGACCCAGCAAGAGATCTTCGATACAACTGCTTCTTACTTTGATGTGGAGCACATTGCAGATTATTATATCGCCCAAACCGCTATCAATAATTTTGATTGGCCACACAACAACATAAAATTCTGGCGAGAGCGCAAAGCAGGTTCACGCTGGCGATATTTGCTATTCGATATGGACGTTGCCATGCATTTGCAAGGTTGGACTAAAGCATCGGCCGATATCTTTGGTAATAAGATGCCCCGTGATTCCATTCGACACATTAAGTTGTTTAAAAAGTTTTTAGAAAACACTAATTACCGACATTACTTCCTCAATCGCTACGCAGATCTTTTGAACACCATTTATCGCACAGAAATTTTCATCGCGGAAATCAAGCGAAGTCGGGATGAAATTGCCCCCGAAATGGAACGTCACTTGCCAATGTGGGGAAAAACCTACGATAACTGGTACAATAACGAAGTAGAAAAGCTCATCACCTTCGCGGAATTACGACCACCTTACGCCCGTCAATACCTCATGGACTATTTCGGCTTGGATGATGAAGTTGAGCTGGATTTGCAAGTCTACCCACCGGAAGCTGGTCAAATCGCCATTAATACCATCACTCCAGAGCAACTGCCTTGGGATGGCATCTATTTCCAGGACATCCCTGTCAAACTCAATGCCATTGCCAATCCAGGTTTCACCTTCAGTCATTGGGAATCAGCGAAGGCTTTACGAGATCAACCCACCTCAACAGCAGTAGAAGTTGCGTTTACAGAAGACGAAAGCCTAGTCGCCGTTTTTCGCCCAGCTGACGCTCCAACCGCAACTATTCAAGTGGTCCCTAATCCGGTACAGCAATTATTAGAGTTCGAATTCACTGCACCACAGCTCGACCAGTACCGCTGGACCATCGTCAATAGCCTTGGCCAACAGTATTACGAAGAGACTGATGTCACCCTGGTCACGGGAATCCATCAATTTCAATTCCAGGCAAAGGACCTCCCACCCGGCACCTACTTTTTGTACATTGCCAACGAGGATGAGATCGTCGCCAAGACGCGGTTTGTGAAATATTAGATTTTCTGCCTAAGCTTTTTGCGTAAAATTCACTTAGCGATTAAATAGAATTTGCTCAAGCTTCTCTTCTTTAGGTCAGCTATTTACTCATTCTAACCTTCATTCTAGAAGTCTTCTATCTTGATAGAATCCTGAGACAAATAGCTCTAGGATTATTAGCACAGGCAACAAAATGTCGCATAGAAGACAAATTGTAGCTATGTCTTGAAATTTCCCAGCTTGATTTATGGAATTTGATGGTTTCCGGAATCTATAGATTGTGACGCAACAATTGTCTTTTGGCCAAAATGAATAGCGCGTTGCAAATTACCATAACTGCTCCTGGTAAAGACTGGTGAGCTATATGCCCAAAGTATCTTGCGACCAAGCTGGTCGGCGGCGGCGGACAGCGGGTGGGTCCCACCCTCAAAGCCCCAAGCTACATCTTCTTCCTAAAATATTACCCTTAAGGCTATAATAATTGGCTTTAGTCTCTCTCCCAATACTGCCGTAAAAACAATAGCTGATCACGAGCCACTCTTCGAGGCTTCTCCACAATTTCAAGGCTTGACAGTAAATCTTCTACGGCCACGATTACAGGGACATCCGGATAAGCATGATCGCGTAAATAGTGAGCAAATTTCATCACCATGAATGGATCAAACCATTGGAACCATCGTTTTTGAAATTGTACCTGACTGCCGGTATGCTGTTGGATTTCCAGAATTTTATTAATTACAGCCTGCCCTTCCAGGAATTGCTGAACCACTAAAGGTAACTGATCAATAGATGCTTCCAGGGTTGCTCGATCGAGTAAATACCAATCCGGTACATTTTCCAATAATTGCTTCAAATCGCGAAAGCTTTGAAAATGGTAAGTCAGACGCTCTCCACCTTGCTCTAGAGCATCCCCAACGGCCTTACCTGTCCCAAAGGGTACCCGATCCGAAATACGGGGTGAAGGAATGATCGTAGTGCTATTCAACTCTCCTAAGGTTCCCACGAGCATAAATTTATTGAGGAAATAAAAGTCCTCTCCAGCCTTACGGGTATTCATTCCACCCTGCTTTTCGTAAGCGGAGCAACGAACGGCCATGGCTGAGCCAATAGTTTCAAACGCGTGAGGATAGGTAGCGTAGCGCTTGGCTAAAGTGTAATAGCGCAAATGCAGTTCGTAGGCACCAATGGCTTCGTAAATCTCCGAAGAATAATCTTCTCCGGTCAACGGATGTTCATAGTGGATACTGACGGCTTCCCGCACAGGATATTGATTAAAATACGATTGCAAGGCCTTAAAGTAGTTGGGTTGACATAGACTATCCGCATCAAAGCATGCGATGATGCCAGTCGCCTGTTGGCCCACGGCCCGAAAACGCCGTACAGCTTCATCCATACCAGCTTTCCGGGCTAATCCTACCCCAGCTTTACGAAGCGGGAGCTCCAAATACACGGGATAAAATCGTAAAGTGGTAGCTGACTGTTGCGCTTGCCAAGCGGTGATCGCTTCCAGAGCAGATTGATTACGGGCGCGGACTTCGGGGGTATCTTTCTGACTATCATTAATCAAGATGATGACTTCAACGGTGCCATCAATGTCTTCGCAAGCCGCCAAGCTTTCCAGAGACCGTAATATTTGCGTTTCATTGTAACAAGGAATCACTACAATAATCGATAAATTATCGGCTGGAGGGATATCTATTAAAGGTGGAAATAAGGCGCGTTTTGACAAGTAGTCAGTCATTCTTAAAAATACAACGCTCCGGGCATAAAGCAAAAATCCAAATGACTCGAATCAACGAATCATTTGGATAATAGATAAAAGCGGAGTATTACAGCACATAAAAATATGCTGCTTTGGAGATCTTAGAGTTTGTTTAAATTTCTATCGGCTGACAACCAATATTTTATTTGATTTGCAACTTTTTTATAATATGTTGCTGATCGATAGTCATCGTTAAAATGTATAGACCGGGTGGCGTATCCGGTAACGAAAGTGAAAACTGATTATCGCTTCCGCTCCAGCCTAAGCCCAATCGTCGGCCATCAATACTCATTAGTTCAAATACCGGGTCGTCAATATTGAGGCTGTTATCTGTCACGTCGACGGTAATAGCTACAGATTGATCCACTGGATTCGGCCAAATTTGTACTTCGTTTTCGTCCAAAACATTAAAAAGGACTTCCAATACCTCACTATAATTCGGAGTACCATCAAAATCGATTTGCTTAATGCGATACATCAATGTACCCGTCGGAGGTGCTCCGTCCATAGCGGTGTAATTGCCTCCAGCCGGTAAGCTGGCAATGGGATCGACAACGGCTACTTCCTGCCAGGCGTCACCGTTTAAGGAACGTTCAACGACAAAATGTTGATTGTTGACTTCAGAATCGGTGCCCCATTTTAGAATAACTTCTTCTCCATAGGGCGTAGCGGTGAAATAAACATATTTCACTTCGGCTTGTGCTTTCTGGCAAATACAAAAACTAAGAATAAGTAAAGAGTAGAATACCTTTGACATCATGTACTTCTATTTTCTCGTGATAAAATGACAATTCGTATCATTCTGCACGGGAGGAATTGCAAATGATAAAGGCGTTTGGTGGTCAGTGTCGTCTTTAGGGAAAATGAGCCGATACTGGCTCTACATGTGGAGTGATGTTTTAGTCTGCCTGAGTCTTCTGCTCAGTTTCATCAGGCAAAGATCAAGAACTGGGCCAAAGCAAAAACCTCTGACACAATTCCTGCATCAGAGGCTTGACATTAAAACTAATCAAAAGATGATATCGGAGTAAGTATGAAAAAATAGAGTCTTTAATCTATGCGCGCGGGACATCTTTACGCTTATCGGGCAAATTCTGTAAATGCTCACTACCTTCGATATTAAGGTTGAGATCGTTCAAATCTTCAAAACGGAAAAGGCCTTCCAAGCTCAGCATAATGAACTCATCATCACCATTCAGCAACAAAATAACATCAGTAATAATGGCTCCTTTTTCACGCAGAAGAATTTCGATATCACTGCCACCTTCCCGGAAGGTCATCAACTCTTCGAAGCGATCGTCTTTTAGATTGCTGACCAACTCCCGGTAATCTCCTTTCTTCACAATATTCTTATCTTCCATGATCATGATCCGAAGTTGGGAAATACGTTCGATTAGATCACCGGTTGATTTATCTTCTCCTTGAAAGGCAAACTTGATAATTTCGCCGTGGAAATTCAGATCGATAACATTAGGTGCATGGCGATATTCGTTGTAGAAATTTTCAACGGCGGGAGATTGGGCCATCGCATTGATTTGGAGGCATAGAAATCCCATTAGAAAAAGAAAGCTTTTCATGACGAATCAATTTTAAGAACCGGCATCTTGGTCCGGCTCAATTAAAAAATCAGGCTAAAAGTTAGACGATTACAATTGAGTGGTTAGGCACGTGGAATCACCATTTCGATCTTATCCTCCGCGTCTTTCGGCGGCTCGATTTTGATCTTTTCGCGTTTCATGATTTCACGAATGAAGAGTTCGAGGTGCTTATATTTCAGGTTAGTTTTCATGCTGAGCATGACTAATTCACTCGATTCTTGCACCAGGATCAGCATGTTGGTAATTTTCTTACCCTTGCGATCCTTGACGAGAATGGACATATTGGTTTCTTCGTCTCGAACCGTGATCAACTCTTCGAAATTATCTTTTTGGATAGCATCCTGAAGAAACTGGCGCGTATCCACACGTTCAATTTGATCTTCATCTTCCACTACCAAAATTCGAATGTTCTTGATGTACTTGGTCATTTCCATGGCCAAACGGCCATTCTCATCATCGATGTGTTTGCGGGCAATCCCGCCTCCCATGTGGATTAGGAAACCCGGCAATTTAAACTTGACGGTTTCCTCTCCACGACTAAACTGGTTGTAGAAGTTTTTTACGCTGCGTTGCGCCTGTAGGCCAAAAGGTAATATGGCCATTAACAACAGGATACTAATCGTTCTCATCGGGTTGATTGTTTTCAAAGGTGTTGGGAAATAGAGCTGTTAATTACTGCCCTGTTCATCGCGATCTTCGAGGTGATCCAGTTGATCTACACCTTTTACATCGAGTTTATTCGCCAGACGAGAAATCTTGTCCAAGTCAATCGTACCAATGAAACTCAGCATGACAAACTCATCTTCGCCACCCACGAGTAGCAACAATTCGTTGATTTGGTCCCCTTCATCTTTAATCAAAAACTGCACATTCTCCCCTTCATCGCGAACCGTCATCAGGACTTCGTATTCTTTGGTATTAATCTTATTGATGGCTTCTTGGTAAAATTTATTTGGGGTCTCTTCGGTGGTCAGAACCCGAAGGCCGCGCAAGTCTTGTACCATCTCGATGACGGCCTGCGCCTCTTCATCTTGTAAGTCATCGATCTTCAGTTTCCCGAGGATAGAAAACATTTTCGAACTGATGTAAACAACGGTGAAACGTTCGTCATCAAGGTACTGGTCAAAGTAGCGGGAGATCGCATCTTCATTACCACCTTGAGCATTTACACCAGCAGTGCTCAAAAAGAGCGCAATAAAAACTAATGATAGATATTTCATGATTGATTTTTTTAATGATTGTTAAAAATGAATGCTCCTTGAACTTAAAAACTTACTCGCAGAGCTTAAATAGAAATGGGTTAATACGTATTCCAATCACTTACAGTTGAGATACGACAGCTATTGCCCACCAGCTGGACATAGACGATAGCGTCCATTCTCAATCACTTTCAAACTATAGTAAATGGGGGTTACCCTTTATCATTTGATTACTTTGGTCGCCTTTCGAATACTGACGATACCCGTTTGTGCTTTATCAGTCCCTTTGCTGAATTTGTTGGAGACCAGGGCTAGGGCCATCTTGAGTTCTTCGTAAGCTTCCTCCGCATCGGTAATTTCACCGGCTTCTGAAGCGACAATCTCCGTCTCGGGTTGCTCATTCAAGTAAGGTCGAATCACAAAAGCGAGTGCTATGATCAGCGCAATGGCCGCAGCAATGCGCATTCCCCACCGGAGATTATAAACGCGAGCCGGTTTTTGCTCGGGAAGGTTATCAACTACCCGTTCCGTGAAATCTTCGGGTAATTCTTGCTCTTTTTCCAATTGAAAGAACTGAAACAGTGGTTGGAAGGATTTGAATTCATCGGCCACTTGATCGCCGTTGAAGTATATACGCAACTGCGTTTCTTCCTCCAAACTAGTGGTACCTTCCCAGTACTTTTCCAGTAATATTTTAATCGCGTTAGAGTCCATAAGATTCTGAGTTGATCAGTTTGGCTCGAATCTGCTTACGAGCCCGAAATAAATTTACTTTGACTTGTTCCATGGATATTGAAAGTGCCTCGGCAATTTCTTGATAAGTCATGCCTTCAATATCTCTAAGTTGCATCACCATGCGCTGTTTTTCTGGCAGCTCTGCCATTAATCGTCGCACTCTTTCGAGCGTATCCTGATAAGCAGCGTGCTGAAATGGTGTCACACTTTTGTCAACCACTTGTAAGCCATCCTGTAGTTCGCTGGTTCTGCGATGCTTGGAGCGTAATTTATCGATGGATAAGTTACGCGTTAGCGTCATACACCAGGCTTCCAGGTTTTTGTAGGCCGACAATTCGGTACGCTTTTTCCACATCTTTATCAGTACCTCCTGCACCACATCTTCTGCCTCGGCGGTGTTGCCGACAATTCTCAGTGAGAAACGATATAGTTTATTTTGCAATGGTGTCATTAGGCTTTTGAAGTCTTGTATTCTCATTACACTGATCCGACGCAAGCCAGTTTGGCTTTGTTACAGTCGATGTTAAAATTTTTTTAAAAATAATTTTTTGAGCCGCTATAAGTTAATAATATACTGAAGCAATAGTTTTGTACTGAATCACAGAATTCATTTCAACTCATTGATTTTCAATTAATTACCACTTCAAACTATTCTACAATGCAATTATCTTCTCCCCTAAATGTTAAAAAAATCATTTACATCGTTTTCAACACCAAATCTACAGTCTATATTTGATAAGGAAATCTGTGCTGTCACAAATAATTTGTAGATTGGTTCGTAATCCCACACTTTTTTACCATCTTACATCACATTGGCAGGCTTTTTTCAATATCACACACGAGAATCTAAAAAATGCGACGTCATGGAGAATAAGAATCAAACAAACGTCATTCGTTCTTTTAATTCGAATACTTTCCTTACTAACCTGATGCCTCACATTAAAATTGGAGCCCAAAATTACCAACTTGATGGGTATCAGCTAAAATCCTCTACCCCTGCTCAGTTTGGCGGGGTGAAATCTAGTATCGACTAGAACTTATCACTCTTACTTATCCCATCGAATTTATCGTTAGAAAGTCAGTTCAGTACAATCCTTTGTTTAACTTTGCGTTCTGAAAAGAGTGACAGAGCTAAAAGGCTGTGTTCATCATTTAATTTAATGTGTCAATTGCCGAGTGAAGCGTATTGATCGACTACTGATCCAGAGTTTTATACCGCCTTTCATCGCGACTTTTTTCATCGCGTTGTTTGTCCTCATTATGCAATTTTTGTGGACATACATTGATGATATTATTGGGAAAGGGGCCAGTTTATTGATCATTCTGGAATTACTGTCTTATCTAACGATGTCGTTGATCCCTACGGCATTGCCAATTGCTGTACTCATTTCTTCGGTTATGGTGATGGGAAATCTGGCTGAGCGCTACGAGTTGGCCAGTATCAAATCTGCAGGTGTGCCACTGCTGCGCATCATGCGCCCTTTGATTTGGTTTACGGCCGGGATAAGTATCTTTTCGTTCTTCTGCTCGAATAATGTGATCCCCCTGGCCAATTTGCAATTCAAATCACGGCTCTACGATATCCGTAAGCAAAAACCAACGTTGAGTCTGGAAGAAGGCGTGTTCAACGAAGACTTTAAGGATTTCATCATTCACATTGGTTATAAAAACCCGGAGAACAACCGGCAAATCGGTGATGTGATGATCTACGACCATTCGGCTAAAGATCGCAAGCCACTGCGCATCCTGGCCGAATCGGGTGAGATGTACGCAACGGCAGACGGCCGCTACTTTGTGATGAATCTCTTCAATGGCGCACAGTACCAAGAAACCAATCAGGGGACCGGCAAAGATCGGAAATACCCTTTCGTACGTACCACCTTCAAAGAGTGGAAAAAAGTCCTCGACCTAAGTGAATTCCAGATCAATCGTACCGATACAGATTTGCTTGATTCGCACCATTCCATGCTTAGCGTCACGCAATTACGCGCGCAGATTGACTCCCTGGAAAATAAATACACCCGCAAACTCGATCAGCTTACATCCCATACCAATCAATACATCATGCCTTTCCGCAAGGCAGACTTACTGCTTAAAGATAGTTTGACTGCTTCAGCCCAATCAGATACGACCAAGGTCGAAAACCAAACGAAACAGGACAGCAGTAAAATCGGCAAAACTATTCCAGCTAATTTTGCTTCGAGTGAGCTAAAGCATCAGGAAAGTCAACGCAAGCGCTTCCGAAAGCCTTTACCACAAAAGGAATATACCTCGCTGGAAGGCTATACAAGCATTCGGGATTTATTTATGGTGGAGGATCTGAAAGGTACGCTATTCTCCCGAGCGCAATCTTTTGCGCGGAACCTGCATAGCCAGGCGATTTCGGTAAAGCGCAATGTAGATAAAGATCGGGAAAAGCGGGTCAAGCATATCTACGAGCTGCACTTGAAATTTAGCATGGCACTGATTTGTGTCATTTTCCTCTTCATTGGGGCGCCGATGGGCGCTATCGTGCGCAAAGGTGGTTTTGGATATCCTATCTTAGTGGCGATTTTCTTCTTTATGCTCTATATCGTGCTCAATATCTTCTGTAAGAAATTGGCAGAGAGCTTTGTTCTTTCAGCCGTAATGGCATCCTGGATTCCTTGCTTTATTTTGTTTCCGCTAGGCTTATTCCTGACCTTCCGAGCCATGAACGATTCGAAGTTATTTGATGCTGATCGTGTAGTTCGATTTTTGCATAGAATAATTGTCAGACGATATACTATCTTTAAGCGCGATTCAGATACCTAATTATGTGGAACACTTTACGTAAAAATCCCTACTTCTTCGTCCCATTTGCCATTTTTGCTATCGTCGGAGCCGTTTTATTGTTTATCATTACGACTGGAGATGCCATTATATTTTTCAGCGAACGGCGTACCGAATTTGGTGACTTTTTCTTTCGTTGGTGGACTAAAGTAGGAGAAGAATATTCTTATCTGGCTCTTGTACTCATCCTGTTATTTGTCCGTTTTAAATACGCCCTATTAATTCCCTTCACCGGCGTTTTAGTAACGTTGGTGAGTTACCTTACAAAATGGCTATTTGCCCACAATCGCCCATCCGTCTACTTTGAAATCTTAGGAATGACCGATCAAATCAACTTCGTTGATCAGGTTGATCTTTACGTTGGGGCTACGTCCTTTCCTTCTGGCCACACGATGTCGGCCTTTGCATTATTTGGACTGCTGGCTTTATTGAGTAGGTATAAACGCTTGTTTGGTCTATTCTTATTTTTGGTGGCACTCTTCATTGGTTTGAGCCGTATTTATCTCGTGCAGCACTTCCTGAAAGACATCTATGCTGGTGCATTTTGCGGAATTATCATTGCACTTTTTATCTACTGGTTACAATCAAAATGGGGGCAATCGCCCAATCATTGGCTCAACCGTTCCCTACTCCGCCGCTCCTCCAAACCTATCGCCTAATTCAAGCCTACCTTACGGCTTGATAAAAAGTCAAGGGACTTGTGCCTGTTTAACGGCAATTTTGTTAGGTGAATCCTTATAATTTAAGAAAAATCACTATTTTTGATTCGTTCGATTAATGTCTTTCTTTGATGTATCCCGTGCAAATAACTGATATAAGATTATAAAACTTTCAATATTTGTTAAAAAGGATGTATCAAAGAGTTATCAAGATAACCTGATTTGATTAGCAACGACTGCCCGCGACCTTCAAATGCACTTATCGCTCATGGGGCCGTCATGCTTATCAAACCGGGTTTTTTATTTTTCAACCGATTGCAAGCTACGATTGCATGACCTTTGCTATCTCAAACAGCTATTAGACAATGAAAAAACTTTTAACATTAATTTTTCTAATCACTCTATTCCAAAACCTGATCGCTCAACCGGCCAATGATGATTGTGATGGTCTGATCGACTTGGGGGTGGCTCCAGTTTGTCCTACGGATATTTATACCAATGTGGACGCTACGGAAAGTGATATCGGAAACGATAACTTCCCCGATTGTTTCAATGGCCTACAACGCGATGTGTGGTTTGCTTTCACCACGGACAACACGATCACCGATTATACCATCACGGTAACGGGGATCACCGATGGCTTAGGCTCAACCCCTATGCTTAATCCTCAGATCGAACTTTATCGGGGTGATTGTTCTTTTGATAACCTTGCCTCGCTGGAAGTCTGTGTTTCCGCTCCCGACGGAGCCGGTAGTGTGATTACTAACGTATTTGGCTTAGATCCAAATGAAATTTACTTCATCCGCGTCAACGACTACTCAAGCACAGCTACGCCCAATGAAGGGTCGTTCCAATTCTGTATCGTTGAGTATATCCCGGATGTTAATATCTGTGATGTCACCGAGAGTGAGTCCTGTACCGGGACGCTTTACGATTGTGGTGGTCCTGACGGCGACTATGAAAACAACGAGAATTATAGCTTTACAATCTGTCCATCTGAATTTCACCAATGTATTCAGATCGACATGCAAGACTACGATATTGAGCCTAACTTCTTTGGCTTCGGTGATCAACTTAACTTTTACGCCGGTGAAGATAATACAGCACCTTTGATCAGTAGTGTATCCGGTGTCTCCAACGGCAATCCATTCCAAATCCAGACGAGTAGTAACTGTATCACTATTGAGTTTATCTCGGATGGTTTTACCACCGGAGCAGGTTTTGAACTGGATTGGCAATGTTTTGCTTTTCCATGTACCGCTTCTTCGCCCGATAATCCAACGGTAGTGGGGGCTATCCCTTACAATAATACCGATCTCAGTACTTGTGATGATGCATCCACCATTGCTGAGTCACCTTGCCCAGACGATGGCTTCCTCAACGGACCTGACTATGTATTCACTTATGATTCACCGGGTGATCAGTGTATTTCTGTGCAGCTGTTTGGTGCGGAAACCGGTACAGGTATCGTGGTTCTCAGTGGTCCTCCTAGTGATCCTAATACCATTTGTATTGCTCAAAATGAAGGCGGCTTTATTCCTAGTGCTAATCTGGAAGAAGCTGGAACGTACTATATCATTGTCGCTAATCAACAGACCTGTACCGATTTCGATATTGAAATCATGGAAGCCGAATGCGCCCTTTCTCCTTCTTTGGTCAGTGCGCTGTGTAATCCACTCAACGGTTGTCAGCAGTTTGATGATGATGGTAATGAATTACCCTCCATCTTTGTACTGGAACAAGGGTTTCAAGATGTTCCAAACACCGTCGGTACTAACAATGGTTGTTGGTTTGGTGTAGGTGGTGGTAATTACTACTGGTTTACCATTCAGGCGCAAGCGAACGGTGATTTCGGTTTCGTGGTAGAAGGTGCCAATTTCCCTTCAGATATTGATTTCAATGTCTGGGGCCCTTTCACCGAAGAGCAAGTATGTGAAATGCCGAATTCCGTCATTGATTTTATTACAAACAATCAACCGGTTCGTTCTTCTTACGCGGGCGGTGCCGATCCAACGGGTTTGACGGATATTAATCCGGTTAATGGTACCGTAGTAACGGATGAATACGATTGTGATGGTAATAATGATGACTTTGTAACGCCAATTCCGGTCACCGTTGATGAGGTATATGTGGTTTTAATGAATGACTGGGGAGATCAAATCCAGGATGGTATAATCGAAGTAGATTGGTCTGCGTCTGATCCAGGCGTACTCGATCCTATTCCGGTTGAAATTGAGGCTGGTGATACGACGATTTGTGCTGGCGACACAGCTCAGTTATCCATTGTCACTGGGGTAGATAATATCACCTGGTTGAATGATACGAATACATTGAGCTGTGATGATTGTCCTAATCCACTCGCCTTCCCAGACGTTACAACCACCTACCAAGTAGCTGTAAATGGTGTTTGTGTTGATGATACACTAGACATCACGGTAAGTGTATTTGATGTCAATGCAGGACCAGATGTAACGGTTTGTTTGGGTGAAGATATTCAAATTGTTGCGGGAAGTAACTTCCCCAACGCGACTTACGAATGGACGGCTACCGATCTTTCGAATTTCAGTTGTACCGATTGCCCTGATCCGATCATTACGGGGACAACAGCCGGCACCTTCACTTATTCTGTTACCCTAAATGGGCCTGGTTGTACGATTACCGATGAGATGGAATTTACGGTTTTAACCGATCCAGCCCCCATATTTGGCGTCGTTGCGGATACTGTGCTCCTCTGTGAAGGCGAAAGTACCGAGCTTGGAATAGCCACTAATAATCCTAATTATGTCTACACTTGGGTGTCCGATCCGGTAGGTTTTGTTTCAAGCTTACCTAACCCTAGCACAACACCGACGGAAAGCACCATGTATTATGTTTTTGTGAGTGGTGGCTCCGTAACGACTTGCCCGACAAGTTCACTGGATAGTGTATACGTTGATGTTGCGCAGTTGCCAATTATTGATGTGATTGAAGACACCCTCGTTTGTCAAGGACAAAGCGTCACGCTGGGTAACACCATCGAAGAAAACGGTGTAGTTTATAGTTGGTCACCTACGACAGGAATGGCAGATGGCGATGATACGCTAGCCAATCCTACAGTGTTAATTGAAACGGAAGAAACATACATTTTGACGGCCTCTCGCGGAGGTTGTGAAACCATGGATACAGTTACGATTAGTTCTACGCTAATCGATGTCGAGATTTTAAATCCTGATTCATTAATTATCTGTCGTGGGGAAACGGTAGAAATCAATGCTGTTGCCTCTCCCCCGAGCTTGGGCATTTTTTGGACACCAGATGATGGTTCGATTAGCCCAACAACAGGGACGCAAACAATTGCTGAGCCGGGTATTGTCACTACGTATTTCGCGACAGTGAGTGTTCCTGGTTGTACCGTAATGGATTCCATCTTTATTGATGTGGACTCTATTCCTTTGGATATGAGTATTATGCCGGCGGATACCATGGTATGTGAAGGTGCTTTGGTGGTACTCGAATCACCAATTTTCGAGCAAAGTGACTTCCCGGACATTGATTTCCAATGGAGTCCTGGCCTGGGGCAAATTAGCCCGGATAGCCTTTACAATATGGTTATTTCAGCACAAGAAACCCTTACCTATATCCGCACCACGACCAATGGGGTTTGTACCCAAATGGACTCCGCGACGATCAATGTAGCCCCGACCACAGAAATTATCATCACGCCGAGTGATCCGATTATCTGTGAAGGAGAATCTATTGATTTGACCGCCAGTAGTGCCGATGTTTCGGAATTTACCTGGACGCCGGGCGATATCATGGATCCCACCATTACGGTTACCCCCGATCAAACGACTACTTACATGGTGGAAGGCGAATTCATGGGTTGCCCCGTGATGGCCGCCGTAACGGTGGAAGTCTCACCAGATGCCGCCACTGGCCTCATCCCGGATAGCGAAATTTGTGAAGGAGAATCTATCATCCTCAATACTACGCTGGATCCAAATCCAAATACGACCTACACTTGGACGGCCAGCCCCGATGATCCATCATTAGTTGTGACTGATCCTCAGCCGAATGTCAGCCCAACGGTTACCACGACTTATACCGTGCTAATCGATAATGGTGTGTGTGATCCTTTCGAAGGTGAAGTAACGGTTACCGTTAATACTGCACCGGAACTTTCGGTCAGCGATGATGCAACTATTTGCCGGGGCGATGAAATTACGCTGACGGCTACGACGAGCCCCGGAGGTACAGTGACCTGGAGTCCGGGTGGTTCTAACCAGCCATCTATTACAGTGGCTCCGGTAAGCAATGAAGTATATACGGCTACCTATACGAATGGCTGTGGTACACTCAGCGAATCGGTAACCATCACGGTCAATGATAGTAACGTCTCCGATATTCCCGAGGACTATAACATTTGCCTGGGTGAATCCGCTATTTTGAATACGGTACCAAGTACCGGGTCGACTTATACCTGGACCGCTTCTCCCGATGATCCAACCTTGGATAGTGATGCCGCACTACCGGAGGTCAGTCCAACAGAGACAACTACATATAATGTGACTATTACAAACGGTATTTGCCCAGATATCGAAGAAGAAATTACCATCTACGTGTTAGAAGATCCGGTCTTATCAATTGTTCCGGTTGATCCGGCGATTTGTAGTGGAGACAGTATTGAGCTGACTGCCTCAATCGACCAAGATGGTAATGACAACTTTGAGTGGATGCCAACCGACGAAACTGGCCCAACCATCGAAGTAGATCCCGATGATACGACCAGTTATACCGTTACTTACGATACGGGCTGCGGTATCATCTCCGAAACGGTAGAAGTTGCCGTTCTGCCCGGCTTCATGGTAGACATTTCGTATAGTCCAGATACGCTTACGCAACAGGAGATACCGGAAGGAGAAGTCATTACCTTGACGGGGAATTTGAGTAGTCCTCAGCCCGGTGCAACTTTTGAATGGAGTACCGGACAGACGGGGCAATCGATTACCATTAATGCTGATATGACGGAAAGCTATAGCGTTACGGTTACTAATGCGAGTGGCTGTACCGCTGAAGACATTATTACCTTCACTGTTGTTCCTGCTACCTTAGAAATGCCGAATGCATTTACACCCGATGGCGATGATATCAACGACTTCTTCCGTCCAGTGACGACAGGTCGCGCGACGATTGAGAGCTTCCGTATCTACAACCGCTGGGGAAATCTGGTATACGATAACGATGATCCCGATCAAGGTTGGGATGGTACAAAAGATGGTACAGAGTTACCTTCCGATGTTTACATCTACATTTTACAAGCGGTGACACCAAGTGGCCGGGAATTTAACGAAAAAGGTGATGTTACGCTGATTCGTTAGAACGATTCCAATAGCTTGAATCTTCTAAAGCCAATTCGTTGTATACGGGTTGGCTTTAGTGTTTTTTGAAGCTTTTCAAAAGAATCCTTACCTTTGGCGCCGTTAATTTTGTCAACTGCCAACACGTTTGAGGGCGTCTAATCGTTCTTTCTCAAACACTTAAGAACTACCAATCATCCTTATTTTATTAGGAATTGATCTAAAAATCATTAAACCACCTCTTATCATGCGACTAAGCGGTTTTATTATCTTATTGTTCTCAATTCTATTTTTACTCCCAGCTTGCGGTAGCGATGACGATACAGTCATTATCGATGATGGCCCGGCAACAGCAAATTATGGTCCTGGTGTCTACGTTGTCAATCGCGGAAATGCGAACACGGATACAAAAGGCGATATCAGCTTCTATGATAGAGAGAATCAGATGGTCACAAACGGTATTTTTGCAGCTAACAATTCAACCGTTGAATTGGGCAGTGAGGTCCACTCGATGACCGTAGCCGGTAACCGTGCTTATATTGTCTCTAGTGACCAAAATCGCGTTGTTATTGTAAATAAAAGAACCTTTCGTCGCTTTGGTGAAATCATTAATTTAAATCGGCCGCGCTATGTCTTACCCGTCAACGATAATAAGATTTTGATTAGTGAGTGGGGAGAAGATGGTGCCACAGGCGCGATTAAAGTGGTCAATCTAACAAGTTTGGCCATCACCAACACCATTCCAACGCGCCCCGGGCCGGAGCAAATGGTGAAAGTCGATAGCTGTGTTTATGTAGCCAATTCGGGTGGTTTTGTTCTAGATTCAGTCGTGACTAAAATTGACCTGGTCACAGAATCTGTAACGGCAACTATTGCTGCGGGCCCCGCACCACGTAGCTTGGTAGTGGATCGAGACAACAATGTTTGGTCATTGAGTAATGGTGTTTTTGATGAAGATAATCCCAGTTTAAACCGCAAAGGCAAACTAATCAAAATTGTACAAGACTTTCCAGTACTTAATCTGGATGTCAATACCGGTGCGGACCGATTGGTCGCTAATCAGGAGGGAGATAAACTCTATTTCACGATGGATGGCTGGGTATTCGAACACCCTATCGAACAATTAACGATCAGCATGGTGCCTTTTATCGAACGCTTCTTTTTGACTATCGGCATTGATCCGGAGACGGATCGCTTTTATGGCGCTGACGCAGGGAATACGCAGCAAGACGGCCAAGTCTTTATCTATAATTCCAGTGGCAGTGAACTCGGTAGTTTTGATGTCGGCGTTGTCCCTTTTAACTTCTGGTTTGAACAATCCGAATAGCAATTGCGATTAAGCTGGAGGATCGAGTAATTGCTCAATTTCTGTTCCGGTACTGCGGAGCTGTTCGCGGCAAAACTGAATCAAAGTAGCTGCGCGCTTCACCTTCGGGCTCAATTCATCAATTGGAATACCATCACTTTGTAGTAATTCCAGAATTTCCGCTAATTCTGCTCGCGCATCGGAATAAGTTAGTGCTTTTCGTTTAGCCATTTTCTTCTAAAACTTTCGTGTGAACGATCCCATCCTGAAAGCGTAAAGCCACTTCGTCGGCCGCGGCTAACTGCTCTTGGTGGGTGATGACCTCTCCAGCCCGCTGTACTTGTACAAATCCGCGGCGAAGCATCTGCTCTGGATCCAAAGATTGAATCAATTGCTCCAGATTCGTGAGCTGCCAGCTTTCCTGTTTGAGATATTGCTTGGCTGCTTTTTGGATTTGCTCCTCAAAATAATGTAGGCTTTGGCGATTCGTTTGCAAGTGTTGACGGCTGAAAAAAGTCAGTTGCTGCTTCAAACCAGCCAGCTCCAATTGCTCTCCTTGCAATTGGCTTTGCGTAAAGCTTCGGATCATCTGACCCAATTCTAATATCGATTGTTCAAATTGTAGGTTATGTTCAATCAAAAAATCAGCTACGGCCGTCGGCGTTTTTAAAGCGGTGTGCGCTACCAAATCCGCGACGCTTTCATCTGAATCGTGTCCAATTCCCGTAAATACTGGCAGTGGGCACTCCGCAATTGCCACGCCCACTTCTCGCTGATCGAAGGCTAGCAAATCAAGTCGGGCTCCCCCACCCCGGATCAGCACCACAGCATCAAACTGAGCAGCATGTTGGCTGATGTTTTTTAATTGAGCGGGGACTTCCTTTTTGACCATTTCGCCCTGCATCGCTACAGGAAATAGCTCCGCATGGAATTGATAGCCATATCCGTTGCCGGTTAATTGTTCTATAAAATCTTGATAACCCGCAGCCCGGGAGGAACTGAGTACTGCGATCTTCTGCAGGACCGGCTTTAATGGAATTTGGGCATTGCGGTTACGTAAGCCTTGTTTTTCCAAATCAGCGACAATTTGCTGACGGCGTAAAGCCATCTTTCCTACAGAATAGGCCGGATCAACATCAGCGATGATCAATTTCAAACCAAAGCGTTCGTGATAATCCACACGAACTTGCAGTAAGACGGACATCCCTTCCTGAAAAAGCTGATCAATTTGTACTCCGTGCTTACGGCGCAAGCGACGATAATCCATCGCCCAAAGCACACCCTCCGTACGCGCCACATAGGCCTCGGTTTCCTCCTTTTGCTGTACCAAACTCAAGAAAAAATGTCCTCTGGAACGACTAACTTGTGCCAACTCACAGCTCACCCAAAGCGGGTCGCCAAAGTTGAGTGCCAGCACGCGTCGCAAGTATTCTTGCAGCTCTAAAAGACTGTAGGGTCGCTTAGATTCCATCCCGCTAATTTAGAAAAATAAAGTCGGGATTTAATTGCCCTGCCGTTTCTCGAGCTTTAACCGCTTAATCTTTCTGCCAATTCTAAGTGAGAGACTAAAAATCAAAATAATTATTGCCAACCCCATTCCAATGGCCAGCCATGCTACGAAGTTATGTCCCGCACACGCAAGGTTACAACTAAATCCTACAGTAAGGAAGATCATCAGTATCGTCAAGAAAAAAAGTAAAATATCAAGTAATACCAAGCCAGTAATCGTATTTGGCAAACTCCGTTTTGCTTCATAGCGCTGCTTTACCTGTTGTCGCAGACGTTTTTTCCAAACTTTACGATTTTGCTTGGCGATACGCTGGCGACGACGCTCCCGTTTCTTGTTTTTCTTGACCCGATATTGACGACTTGGTTTTTGATTGAGATGGCGGGTCCGCTCACGCATTTCATCAGCTCTCGTCTCATTACTCCGTTGAGGTTTGAGATCATAAACAACCGGCATCGCCTGCCCTTCCATTGAAGTTATTTCAAGGTTTCTTTGTATATCAAGGTGCCCGGGCAGTTGATTGCCAAGAATAATAAAGGCCAAAAAGCCAGAAACGATAAGTAATAGTCTGGCTCGCAAAGCCCAGTGATTAAAGTATCGCTTGTTTATTTTGCGGAGTTGCTTTGAGGGATTGATTAAAACGCTTGCCCCGATCATAATCACCACACAGTTAATAATGATATCAGGAATAAAAAGCGAACCAGCAGCTAACCATAATCCTAAATCGAGTGCAACGAGCACTAAAAAGGTTTGTAGGAAGATCAGTAGAATTCGGGCGGTCCAGAGGTTTGTTTTAGCCCATTTCGCAATGGTTCGCATGAGTTTTACATTTTGTAAATTTAAAAGTAGGTAGCAATCACTTAGGTCTATTAAGGGAAATAACTAACTTTTCTTTTGTCGTTTCCGTTGATAGTAATTGACAATGAGAAGCACAATACCTGATAACAATAGTCCCCCCATGAGACCTAGTAAAGCAACAGGCTTCCACATCCCGCTGTAGTCACCAAGAATCATGGAACTTGAGCTAGAAGTGCCCACACCGACTATTCCTAATGCATTTAGGATAGTAAATGATATAATCAAAGTAATGGGGAGTAGGATTAATATTAGACCGATCCACCCTAATTTGTTAGACTTCTTAGACTTATGTTTATCATATCTCTGCTTCGCCTGCTGTCGCAGACGTTTCTTCCAAACTTTGCGATTTTGTTTCGCTATTCGCTGGCGGCGGCGGTCTCGTTTCTTGTTTTTCTTGACTCGATGCTGACCATTGGGCTTCTGATTCAAGCGACGATTGCGCTTGCGAAACTCTTCGGATTGTTGCACATCCCCTCGGCGAGGTTTGACATCGAAAACGATCGGCACTACCTGTACATCCATCGATGGCTCTTCAAAAGGATCATCCAAATCGAGACGCTCGGGCAGTTGGCTTCCGAGAATAGTAAAAGCCAAGAAACCAGAAATAACGAGTAACAATCTGGCACGCAAAACGCGATGATAAAAATGCGTTTTGCTTTTACTAAATAGCTTTTTTGAGGGACTGATTAAGATACTAATCCCTATCATTATTAGGAGGTAGTAAAAAATACAATCAGGAATAAGCACTGATTTGGCGTCTAAAAACAACCCAAGATCAAGCGCTAAAAGGATTAAAAGAGTTTGTACAAAAAAGAGAAGAAATCGGATGGTCCAGGGGTTGGTTTTAGCCCATTTTATGAGGGTTCGCATAACTTTTAAATTTTATTAATTCAAAAGTAAGCGGTATTGCGCGCCAGAATTTAGCACATTTTAAGGCTAACAGATATAAAATTATCCTATTTCAATAATTAACGTGAACCTAAATAAGACGTAAATACTAAAATTACCATTCCCCAAAGTGCCACCATAAGTGCCCTGATATGATATTCCTTTATACTACCAATCTGAAAACCGTGGAATGTTCATACACAGTTCGGACAACACCCGGGAAATGATAATCAATCCATATTTTTAAATTTCTTAGCTCCACCTATTGTATTAATTCTTCTGACGCAGCCTGGACTGGAATCCTAATTGCAATCCAAAAGCGTATGGCTTGGTCTGCCGATACACTTCTTCAAAGGACTGTATAAAGATGCCATCCAAGCGAAGGTTATGTCTAGAACTCAAGCGATAATTGACACCTGCGCCAAATACCGCATCCATTGTCGATAAATTCAAATCGTCCAATCCTCTTTGGACGTAAGTTACCTCGTTGTAAAGCCGGCTTTGATTCGTGTAGACGGACTCTACCCGAGTCACTTCATCGTATAAAAAGCGTTGGATAACACCTGCTTTCAATTGTAGCCCATAGCGCCCCCAATGCAGTCGATAACGGAGTGTAAAGGGAATATTGACGTGCTTGATCCGCTCTCGCATTTGTAGACTAAGCAAAAATGGATCGCCGGGCTCTAAATCATTACCATCGCCAAAACGCTGGCTGACTAACTGCGTCCGGAGGTAAAAATCCCCGTAATTCGTCTTGAGATCAACATCGTAATTTGATAACGAAACCCCCAGTGTGGGCTCATTTGCACCCGCGTAGAGCAACTCCTCACTCAGTTCATCATCAATAATCATCTCGCTGAAGCCCACACCGATAGCAAAGTCCCAATTCGGTAAAAATTCGAAAACTAGATTAACGCCCATTTCTGAGGACAGATTCCAATCAAAAAAATTATTGCCGGAAAGTTTAGGATAGGTTTGATAGGCCCCGGCATAAATCTCAACGCGGGTATTATTGATTTTGTGAGGATCAATGCCCAGCAAATCTGCTTTTAAATGAGCGAGCGTGGGCGCCGGGTATTCAAAAGCCGTCATTGACACACTAATATCTGAAGGATTTGATCCCGAAGTGGCTACAAGAGGTAATTGGCCGGCGTTTCCTACATCTGTAAGTATTTTGATTTGACTAAAATCCAGAACGGTACTTAGGTTAAAATCTTTAGCATCGAAAGCAAAAACAGATAGAGGCTTTGGTGGTTTTGTAGCTTGAAATATTGGGGAAGATGAAAGCCCAGTCGATGTTATATCAATGCCCGCTTGCTTATGCGGTTCGGATAATTGTTCGTCTAATTGCGTTTTTTGGGATGGATCAATGATTTTGGGCCAATTCGCTTGGCTCAGTAGCTCGACTTCCGAGCGAAGACCATGAATAAGATGATCTTGTGCGGCGACGGTGGTTTGGAGGCCAGATAATTGTCGGCGCAATCGGAGGTATTCTACCATACTACCCCCCACGATCATGAGCAGCACAGCCAAGCTTAGCCAACTGCGCCATTGCCAAAATGAAGAAGCTGGCGGATGAGGAAGATCAGCCTCAATCCGCATCCACAAATCGTCCGTAGGTTCACGTCGAAGTGCCCTTAAGGTTTTGTGGAAGAATTGTTCAATCTTGCTCTGGTTAGGTCCCTGCTTCATCTTGATTATCTGTCAGTTGACATATTTTTTTCAACCATCACTTTAAGAGCCGCCTTAGCGCGATGCAATTGTGATTTTGAAGTATTTTCCGAAATACTCAGCTTGTTTGCAATTTCCCGATGCGTATAGCCTTCCATCACATGAAGGTTGAAAACAAGGCGGTAGCCATCGGGTAGTTGCTGAACCATACGTAAAATTGCTTCCTCCCGATTTTGCTCAAACACTTCGAATTCAGGTTCGTAGCGCTGCAAGAAACGATGATCGGCAGGAATAAGCTGAAAATCTTTGCGCCGCCGCAAGAACTGTAAAGCCACGTTGACCGTTACTTTTCGCATCCAAGCGCCCAATGCGCCTGTGGGTTGATACTGATATAAATCCGTAAAAATGCGAATGAAGGCTTCCTGTAACAGATCTTCGGCTTCGGCCGTCGAGCGGCTATAGCGCAGACATACTCCAAACAAAGTGGCTTTATACTTCTGGTACAGTTGATTCTGGGCCTTGCGGTCCCCTTTTCTGCAACCTTTTAGTATTTTCAAATCCGAGTTCAAGCCAATTTGTAGTTTTATTCATAATGCTTAGTGCAGGAATTGGCGAAAGGGTTGCACGAAGATTGATTTTTTTCGGTGTAAGAACAAAAATCCGTCATAAAACCCTGCCTGAAATTCGCCGACAAGGATTAACTTCGCGCTGTTCGCAGAACAGAAATCCAGTATTTAGTACACACAACTTTGTACCTGATGTCCTGTTCTAACTAAAATTAAAAATCTTTTCTCAAAATATGCGCACCGTACAAGATCGCTTTCTCAAATATGTCACCATCGACACACAGTCTGATCCTCAATCCACCAGTTCTCCTTCCACGGAAAAACAAAAGAATTTAGGCCGTTTGCTCGTAGAAGAATTGCAAGCATTGGGCATTGAGGATGCCCATTTGGATGACTTTGGCTATGTATACGCTACGGTGCCCGCCACGACCAGCAAAGCCGTACCCGTGATTTGCTTTTGCTCTCACATGGATACCTCACCGGATTCCAGCGGAAAAGATGTCAAACCGATTATTCATCGCGATTACGACGGCCGGGATTTGGTTCTTCCAGACGATAACAGCCAAGTAATTCGACTGGCCAATCACCCGTCGCTCAATGCGCAAATGGGCCATGACATCATTACTGCCAGCGGCACTACGCTCCTGGGTGCAGATAATAAAGCGGGCGTCGCGGAAATTATGACTGCGGTCCAACACCTCGTGAATCATCCCGAACGGCCACACGGTAAAATTCGCATCTTGTTTACGCCCGACGAAGAAATCGGCCGCGGCGTAGATAATGTGGATATGGAAAAGCTAGCCGCTGACTTTGGATATACGGTCGATGGTGAGGAAGTCGGTACGATGGAAGATCAAACCTTTTCGGCCGACGGAGCGGTGCTGTCTATTCAAGGCGTAAGCGCGCATCCTGGTTTTGCCAAAGGTAAAATGGAAAGTGCGATTAAGATTGCCTCCGAAATCGTTGCTCAACTGCCCAAAGATCGTCTTTGCCCAGAAGCTACTGAAGGCATGGAAGGTTTTGTACACCCTGTAAGAATCCAAGGCGGAGTCGAATCCGCAACGGTGCAATTTATCATCCGGGATTTTGATGATGCCAAATTGCCGGAACATGCTGCAGAGATTGAGCGCGTAGCGGCTGCTGTTCTAGCCAATTATCCGCATTCAAGCTTCAATCTGGAGATCAAAGAGCAATACCGCAACATGAAAAAAATACTCGACCAGCATCCCGAGGTCGTAGAATATGCGCTCGAAGCCTTGCGTCGAGCGGGCATGGAACCGGTACGCAATAGCATCCGCGGAGGCACTGATGGATCGCGTCTTTCGTACATGGGATTACCCTGCCCTAACATCTTCGCCGGCGAACACGCCTTTCATTCCAAGCACGAGTGGGTATCCATTCAGGATATGGAAAAAGCAACGCAGACGATCATCAATTTGTGTTACATCTGGGAGGAAAAAAGCTAAGCGTCTTCACTTAAAAAAGACCAGATTTTCCGTCGTTCTTGCTGCAATTGTTCTAAGATCGCTTCATCGATCTGATGGAGGGCCCGTAGATTTTGCCACTTCTGGCGGTACTCCCGGTACATCAATGCATAATACCCAGCAAAAGGTAAAACGGAGACCAGCAGCAACAACACAAATTGGCCACTGCTGATAGCTATAATGGCTAGAATTAAATAGTATAGCAAAAAGGCAGGAATAGTGACCGCTAGTTTTACCGAAGCCTTAAACTCAATCTCTTCTACTTTATATTTACCAATATAATGTGCTAGATAAGTGGGGAGAAAATTCCCTAAATACCCCAGCCAATGTGGAACATACCCCACAATGATGGTGATAAGGTTTGATAACTCCGGCGTGCGACCAACCACCACCGCGTAGTCATTCATTTTATGGGTCGATAAGTTTTGCTGATAATTATCCACCTGTTTTTGCAATGCCACCTTCTCCAAAGCTGACATCCCGGATACGGACTGCGCAATGCGCCACTCACTTTTGAACAAATGGTTGTTGGGTGAAACGATGGGGAAAGGCGCTTCGGGTCGACTATTTCGATTAAGTTGAAACAGATGCTCTACCAACGCCTCATCGCCAGTATCCTGAATTTGGATCACCTCCTTTTCTAAATCCTGCTTTAAACGTTGGGTCAATTCGCGAATAGCGCGTTGGGGCTGTTCACGGTGGGTGTCGAGGTAGTCTTGCAACTCAATCGGCTGCCCAAAGCTGAACATCACTCTGGATCGAAAGCGATCCGCATATGTAAAATTTACACCCACCGGCACAATTTGTAAATCCAAATCCGGGTAAGTAGACAGTGCACCGAATGCTAAACGAGCCGTCCCCTTGCGAATGGGCCGCAAGCGTTTTTCCTGAATCGTAGTCCCTTCGGCCAGAATCATAATCATTTGTCCATCGGCTAAAGCACTGTAACAGTGCTCGAAAGATTCATAGTTTTTACGGACAAAACTATAGCCTCGATCGTGCAGTCGATAAACCGGGATGATATGTAAGGTTTTTAAAACTTTACTATAAAACGACTTGATAAAGAGATTACCCCGGGCGAGAAAATGAAGTGGTCGTGGTAACAGGCACGCGAGTAAACATGCCTCCAAAAAAGCACTGGGATGATTGACCGCCAAGATGACCGGTTTGTTTTTGGGAACCACTTGTGCATTGCTGAAATAAATTTTTCGAAAATTCACTTGCAAGGCCAGTCGGGCCAAGGGACGAATAAGACGGTACAGCAAACTAGCACGTTCCACGAATAGCTTAATTTTTTGCGTAAAGATGGGAATTTTTACGATTTAAAAGAATTTGACTCAACCTGATTTTATCAAGCCCGATCGAGAGTTGCCTTAAGATACATCAACGCCCCTTAAAGCGCTCAATTTCAGCCCCAATCAGGCCTCACACATCCCTCTTCTTTCCCATTCCAACTCTCCCTTTTAACAACCTAATTCTTCTAAAAAAACGTTGGCAATGGTCACGAAAAATAGGGTTAGTCCTTATAGGGCCAAATAAAAATAAATATCATGAAGAACTTATTAAGCGCATTACTTGTGGTGTCACTTTGCTTTGCCTTCTCCTCCTGTGAGAAAGAAGTACTCACACCGCAAACAGAACAAACAGAAGACAAAATTAACTTCCGTACTGGAGATCCGGGTGGTCGCTGTCAGCCGGGCTCATTTGACATTAGACAAGACCGCTTGAGGTTTGCGGATGATCTCGAATTTGAGACCATGATCAACTTTCTATCTTGTGCCTCTCCCGCCGAAAAGGCAGCCTTTCGCAACTCAATTCCGGTAGAAACTTCACAAAAATCCTATCTAGAATTTCGAGAACTTTCAGCCTACGGCAATATCAATACCGCTCAGGAATTGCTGGACCTGGAGGCTACTTTTGACGGTAGAATCACGGTACACATTGCAGAGGGTACCAATGAACGAAGCTATTCCGCTTCACTCAACTTTTTTGAGGAGATTGCCACTAATGATGGCTTGTTTATGGTCGGTGACGATTATCTCAAAGTCGTTGAAGACAAGCTCTATCGTCTAAAAAATGGTACTGAGCAAGATGCATTGGCGATCAACAAAGATACGCCCCCAACTCCTGAAGGAGGGCTTGGTCCTGACGATCCAGTCATTACCGTTGATGATGTCGTCATCACCACTCGAAGCGATGATAATCCGGTCTGCTGTCCGTATTCTGATAAGTTCGAGAAAGTCTACAATAGTGGCCAAAACAAGCTGCAGATGGAGTACAAAACGTTGGATTTTTCCACTTACAGTGGCAGTGTTGTATCCCTCAGTATTGTTCTTGATTTGAAAGCATCCCACGATCGCAGAAAGTCACTTGGGTTCTTTAGCTACTGGGCATGTGATCCTGCTGCCTTAGGAATGGGATACACGATTGAATTAGAGTATCAACCTAAAGGCGCGATATATTCATTCTCACAAGATTTCAGTTCTCTGGGTTATGATGGTAGCTGTACCTTTCCTCAGCCTTCGATAAATGTTTGCCAAGATGTCCATGATGACGCTCCACCTTTTGATTTTCGAAATCATATTTGTTACAATGAAATAAATGTATACGCTACCAATGAAGACAATGGTGAAACCGTATCCGGAGATTGTGGTGAGCCGACCAACGAAGATGAATTAAATCCAAAAATCGTCTTCTACAAATATAGCGGCGCTTACGGTGATCCGATGTGTACCATTCCTTTGGAACCAAGCGTTGGTCACATCAACTTCACACAAACTGATCTTTGTGAAAATGATGAAGCACGCTCAGCTACTTTGCACGAAATTCCAGCCGGAACCGTAATGAGGATTTTTGATAACTCAGAAGGTAGTACTAATGATGACTTTGTCGTGATCACCGTTCACCGGGATCTGATTTATCATGTGGTGAGCACCTTTGAGTCGGAGGAAGATTTCGTTTCAGATGACCTGACTATTGAATTTTGCTGTGGTGGTAATTTGAATGGAAAAGTGAGTTCTTTCCGAGATTTCTAATTGAAGTAAGTTAAATACTTTGATATTCATAAAGGACAAATTGGTTGGCGTATCAAACCAGTTTGTCCTTTTTTAATGTGTGTCTAGTTAATATTCATACTGCATAAAAAAGGGTTATCCAAAGGATATCAAACAACACATTATCGAAACACACTTTCCAATCATAACACACTCTTTATCAGAAAGATACCTACCAGCAGTCACGAACCACCAGGTTCTTCCTTATAGGTTCGAACAAAAAATAAATATCATGAAAAACTTATTAAACGCATGCATGATTCTTGCACTTTGCTTGGCATTCTCATCCTGCGAAAAGGAGGCGCTCACTCCACAAGCAGAGCAAGCAGAAAATGAAATAATGTTCCGTAGTGGAGATCCCGGCGGATGTCGTCCCGGTAGTTATTCGGTCAGGCAAGGCAGGCTAAAGTTTGACAATCAAGCTGAATTCGAAACGATGATCGACTTTTTGTCCTGTGCCTCAACCGGAGAGATCGAAGTGTTTCGAAACGCCATTCCCGTCGAAACTTCACAAAAATCCTATTTGGAATTCAGAAGTCTTACCGCTTATGGCAACATCAATACCGATCAGGAATTGCTGAACTTAGAAATGACTTTTGACGGTAAAATCACCGTACACATTGAAGATGGCACTAATGATCGTAGCTATTCTCCCTCACTTAACTTTTTTGAAGACCTGGCCACCAATGATGGGCTATTTATGGTCGGTGATGATTATCTCAAGGTCGTTGAAGACAAGCTCTACCGCCTGAAAAATGGGACCGAGCAAGATGCATTAGCGATCAATAAAGATACGCCGCCAACCCCCGAGGGAGGACTTGGTCCTGACGATCCGGTCATTACCGTAGATGATGTCGTCATTACTACCAGAGGCGATGACGATCCAAATTGCTGCCCGTATTCTGAAAAGTTCCAAAGGGTTTATAATAGTGGTCAAAACAAGCTACAGGTAGAATATAAATTGTTAAACCACTCTGAACAAGAAGAATCTACCCTAAACCTTAAAGTATCTCTTTGGCTAAAAGCCTCTCATGATCGTAGAAAGTCGCTTGGCTTATTTAGTTACTGGGCTTGCGATGAGGCCACACTGGGCGTTGGATATAACATTGAATTGGAATACCAACCTACAGGAACCATTTTCTCATCTACCTTAACTTATTCTCCCACTAGTGGCTCGTGTACGACCTCTCAGACACCGCTGATTGCCTCTAAAATATTTAACGATGCGGGGCCATTTAATTTCAGAAATGATATTTGTCTAAATGAGATCGATGTCGATGCCATCAATGCAGATAATGGCGTTACGGTAGCCGGGGAATGCGGCGAAGCAACTAATCTAGAAGAATTAAATCCAAAGATTGTTTTTTACAGGAAAAACAATTTAGATGGCTACCCAATGTGTACGATCGCGCTGGATCCAAGCGTAGGACACGTCGATTTTACAGAGTCGAATGTATGCGAAAATGATGAGGCACGATCAGCCGCTTTATACGAAATTCCAGCCGGAACCGTGATGAGAGTTTTTGACAATTCAGATGGTAACACCAATGATGACTTCATCGTCATTACAGCTTTGCAGGATATTATGTACCGTGAAATTGGCACCTTTGAATCGGAGGAAGATTTCGCTTCAAGTGAGCTCACCATTGTATTTTGTTGCGGTGGTAATCTGGATGGAAAAGTAAGCTCATTCCGAGATTTCTAATTTTGAATTATTACCTAAAGGTTAACGACTTGTAATTATTTAGGACGAATTGGTTCAAGCGATCAACCAATTCGTCCTTTTTATTTAGCACATCGTACTTGGACGGACAAATGAAGTTTAAAGAATTTACCCGATCTTTAGCGGATGAAGTATCTCGTTGTGATCGGTGGCCCCACGGCTAGTGGTAAAACCGGTGTGGCTATCGCTCTGGCTCAACATTATCAGACAGCAATACTCTCGGCGGATAGCCGCCAGTTTTATCGGGAGATGCATATTGGCACCGCTAAGCCCACAGTCGAAGAACAGGCCGCAGCACCACACTATTTTGTTGACTTTTTGAGTATCGAGCAGTCCTACTCGGTAGGTGATTTTGAGCGAGATGCGCTAGCTCAGCTGGATGTCCTTTTCCAGCAACACGATTTGGTCCTCCTCTGTGGGGGCTCAGGCTTATATATTAAAGCGCTGTGCGAAGGGCTCGATCAATTTCCCGAAGTTCCTCCGGCCATCCGCCAGGAATTGCAGCAAGTATACGCGGAACAAGGGATCGAAGCCCTGCAGGAGGAACTCCAACGGGTCGATCCCATCTATTATGCCCAAGTTGATCTACACAACCCACAACGATTGATGCGTGCTTTGGAAGTCTGTCGAGCCAGTCAGCGCCCCTACTCTAGCTTTCGTAAGCAGAAAAGCGCAAAACGCTCTTTTCAGCCCATCTATTTGCGCCTCGATTGGGAACGCAGCCAATTATACGATCGGATCAACCAAAGAGTAGATTTGATGATCGAGCAGGGATTGGAAGCCGAAGCCAAGGCATTGTATCCCATGCGTGTGTTAAATGCTCTACAAACCGTCGGATATCAAGAATTATTTGATTATTTTGATGGCACAATCAGCTTAGAGGAAGCCATTGAGCTCATTAAACGGAATAGCCGGCGCTACGCAAAACGACAAATGACCTGGCTACGCCGCGATACCCATTGGAAGCCATTCGCGCCAGAGCAAATCGAAGCGATGATTGCGCATATTAATGAGCAAAAGATTCAGCTGAAAAAGTTAAATAAAAAGTAATGCAAAAACCTCAGAATAAAGCAATTCAAGAATTTCTGCAAGATGGACTAATAGTAGACGACGAAAAATACAACATTCTAATTTCGGTACGTGATATTATTTTTTCTTTACGTCCCGAAACAAAGGAAAAAATCATGTACGGCGGCATCGTATTTTCTCTGGAAAATGAAATGTATAGTGGCGTATTTGTAAATAAAAAGCACGTTAGTCTTGAATTTTCGAAAGGTTATCTCATGGACGACCCTAACCGTCATTTAGAAGGGAAAGGAAAATATCGCCGGCACTTAAAGCTATTTAAAATAGAAGATATCTCTCTAAAAGAAACAGCATTTTATATTAATCAAGCAGTTTAAATTATGATATATCTTAGACCGTGATGTATAAATTGAATCGATATTAAAACTCCTAACGCCATGAAAAAAAAACATCTCCTACTACTGGTCTTTTCTTTTTTTTATACTTTTCACCTATTAGCACAAGCCCCCAAAGGCTATCAAGCGGGTTATTATCTTACGACCGATGCTGACACTGTCTTTTGCATGATAAATATTCCCAAGTCATCGAAGCAGTCGCATACAGTGAATATTTATAAAAACGACCAATTAATACAACTCCAATCAGAAAAGATTCTTGGTTACAGTATTACTCAGGATCAAATAGTATTTGAAAGTAAACAAGTAAATCATCAAAATAAAAAAGATAAAGAGCGTCTCTTGATGCAATTGATTTATCGGGGTGTCCTGACACTTTATCGCACCTATGATGTAGAAAAGCAAGAACAGTTTTACATTGAAAATGAGAAAGGAGAGATTATCCTGTTAAAAGAAGTGAGGAATACTGAAGAGGGACAAACCAGACTTGCTCAGCCTTATCTTGGCGTTTTGGAATATCTGACGCAAGATTGTCCTCAATCGGTGAAGCGCGTAAAACTAAGAACGAGCTCTCTCATTAAGTTTATTAAAAAATATGCTAGTTGTAAATCAGCTGAAAGTACTTATCAGCTTCAACCCAAATTATATAAAGGCCGCGTCCAACTGCGAGCTCTACTTGGTGTGGGCTACAATAGCATGGCCACTTCAGGCGATCCATTAATTTTACGTATCTCCGATCCAGAGGGCACCACCGGCTACGAAGGTGGTTTAAGCTTAGAATTATTGTCTCCTTCTTTACGTAGGCCTTTCGCCTCAGTAATCATCGACGCCTACTATACTAGAAAAGGCGTTACCTCTACGGAAAGAATTTATTCAACCAAGTCCAATTTACATTATCTTGATTTATCCGTCTCGGCCCGCTTATATTTTGTGCCTAAAAGAGATAAAACAAATTTCTTTATTCAAGCGGGTATTCTGGCTGGTTACTTATTAAATGGTGATAATGCTTTTACGCGTAAATTTTATGATGGTAATCCAAACACTTATGATCTGTTTCCCTCGACGACACGACAGGAAATAGGTTGGCTAGCAAGTGCTGGGCTTACATTTGATCTTGGAGGAAAGCCGTGGGAAATTTCCCTAAAATATGCTCACACTTATTTGCCGTTCAATTTTGTGCGTCATGGTTACGCTAATCAGGCCTACCGCCTTAATGTAGGGATACCATTGAATTAAGCTCAATTAATGCTTAAGCAGCAACTGCTGCGGGCAATTAAATCTAGAAGCCATTCTTAATTTTGGGTATTCGGCCTAAGTCGTATTTCTAAGGATTTCACAAAAGAGCCAGCACATTTTCGGGTGGGCGGCCGATGACGGCGCGTTGGCCTTGAATGACGATCGGCCGCTCGATGAGTTTGGGGTGCTGTACCATGGCTTCGATCCATTCATCGTCTGTCAAGTCCCGGCCTTTGTATTCAGATTTAAAAATAGCCTCTCCCCGGCGGAGCAAATCATAAGGCTTAATCCCCAATTTTTTAATAATCGCTTTCAACTCCTTAGCGGTAGGCGGCGTATCCAAATAAAGGATAATTTCCGGGGCCTGACCATTTTCTTCCAACAATGCGAGCGTTTCGCGGCTCTTTCGACAACGTGGATTGTGGTATATCTTCATTTTTCCAATTTTAGAAATTGAACTATCAAAAAACCCAAAGATAAGTCGTTCCCTTTTATTAAAAACATCCTACCTTACATCCTATGATTTGGAAACAATCTTTTACCCTCGAAGGCTTACAAAATATCTCCTCAAACACTTTAGTAGACCACCTGGGCATTGAATTCACTGGTTTTGGTGATAACTACATCGAAGCGCGAATGCCAGTTGATCATCGTACCGTACAGCCTATGCGACTATTACACGGTGGTGCCTCGGTAGCGCTGGCCGAAACGCTGGGAAGCGTTGCTTCTACCTTATGCATCGAAAACTTAGAACAGCAAAGTGCTGTCGGTCTGGAGATTAACGCCAACCACCTTCGGTCCGTTCGCAGCGGTTACGTTACCGGTCGGGCCAGTCCGATCCGCATCGGACGCAATATTCACGTCTGGCAAATTGAAATTCGAGACGAAAACGAGCGACTAACTTGTGTCAGCCGATTGACAATCTCCATCATTGCCACCGTAAAATGATAGGAATAGCATTAATTTTAACATTATATACTTAATTAGAAGGCATTGGTAATCGTGACTTAAGTCGCATTACTCGCTTCTAGTTTTCAATTACGTGATTTAAGAGAGGATTTGGCTACAGCCACACTTGTTGTGCCCATCCGTTTAAAACAACTTCTCAATGATTAAGAAACTGCTCCTATTGTTAATGACCTGTACGGTTGTTAGCCAACTACCTGCTCAATTGAACATGACTTACAAGTCGCACGTGGAATATAACCAAAGTCTGAGTGACATTTGGGGTTACGCTGCACCCGACAATCGCGAATATGCCCTCGTAGGGCTTTACGAAGGTATGTCGGTAATCGATGTCACGGACACCGAAAATCCGGTCATCAAGGGGAACATTCCCGGTGCGGCCTCTACCTGGCGTGATGTCAAAACCTGGAGCCACTATGCCTATATGACCAATGAATCTAGTGGTGGCTTGTTAGTGGTTAATCTAGGCAATCTACCCAATGATCTCACCGAGGATGATTATTACTATTGGGATCCTGAAATTCCCGAGATCAACGGTGATATTTCTGCTTGTCATAATATTTACATCGATGATAACGGCTATGCCTACCTAACGGGCTGTAATGGCAACGATGGTGGCTTGATTTATCTCGATGTCTTTACCAATCCCTGGGAACCTGCTTATGCCGGTAAAGGGGCGGATATCTATTCGCACGATGTCTACGTGAGAGATAACCTGGCGTATAGCTCGGAAATCTACGAAGGTCATTTGGCGATTTACGATGTATCGGACAAGGCGAATACACAATTGTTAGCCACTCAGAACACCGATGGGGATTTCACCCACAACGCCTGGTTATCGGATGATAGCAATTTTGTGTTTACAACCGATGAGGTGGCGAATGCACCGATTGGTTCTTACGATATTTCTGATTTGAACAACATACAGGAGTTGGATTTATTCCGTCCAATTGAGACTCTCGGTGATGGAGTGATCCCGCACAACGTTCACGTTTGGGAGGATTGGATCATTATTTCCTATTATTCTGACGGTTGCATCATCGTAGATGGTTCACGGCCAGAAAACCTGATTGAAGTGGGTAATTTTGATACCTATATTCCAGCGAATACCGGCTTCAACGGTGCTTGGGGGGCTTATCCTTATTTACCTTCAGGAACCGTACTGGTTTCCGATATTGGCAATGGTTGTTACATTTTAGAGCCGAACTACGTTCGTGCTTGCTGGTTGGAAGGCAAAGTGACCGATGGCACTAATAATACAGTGATCAATAATGTCAACGTGAGTATTGCGGCAAGTCAGCCAAACTTAGCGAATACAGATCCTAACGGCGAGTATAAAACAGGCTTAGCGACTGCTGGTACCTACAGTGTCACTTTCAGTCACCCAGCGTACGAATCGCTAACGGTGCCCGCAGAATTGGACAATGGCGAGATTACCATCCTAAATGTTGACCTTAATCCGCTGCCGAGCCAATCGGTCTCGGGCTTGGTAGTCGAAGAAAGCAGTGGCGACCCTATTCCGGGCGCAAAGGTCTTGATCCGAGGTGAAGCCGTTTCTTACGAAACGACCTCAGATGCCAACGGTAATTTTAACTTCTCCAGTGTACTGGAAGCCGATTACGAGATATTTGCTGGTGCCTGGGGGTATCGCAACGCTGGTTTGACGACCAATGTTCAAGGAGGGCCAGCCGAAATCACCATAGCACTTGGAGATGGCTACGCGGATGATTTTATTGTCGATCTCGAGTGGGAAGTACAAGGTAGCGCGGATGCCGGCATTTGGGAGCGCGGCGAGCCTGTAGGTACGGATTATCAAGGTAACCAAAGTAATCCTGAGGTCGACGTCAGCGATGATTTGGGTGATTTGTGCTACGTCACTGGTAACGCTGGTGGTACGGCGGGGAATGACGATGTGGATGAAGGAAATACCATTTTGGTCTCTCCTACTATGGATTTAAGTACCTACAACGAGCCGGTGCTCCGATTCAAATATTGGTTCTTCAACTCCGGTGGTGGCTCTACGCCCAACGATAACCTCACTGTGACGATGACTAATGGTGTCGGTAGTCCAGCAACAATTATGACGATTAATCAATCGGCCTCCGTGTGGATGGCCTCTGGCGATATTATGCTCAATGATTATTTGGCGATGACCAACGATATGCAAATCCAGTTTACTACTGCTGATCAGTTGATTGATGATAATGGTCACCTCGTGGAAGCGGGTATTGATGCTTTTGAAATCTTTGATGCTAATCCGGTATCTACCTTTGATCTGGCCGGTCAGCAAATTGAATTGAATGTTAGCCCCAATCCTTTTGTGGCGGAGACCATCTTGAATTATCAATTTGAAGCTACGCCGCAGCGCGCGGATGTTCAGGTTTTCAACAGCCTCGGGCAATTGGTGCAAAGCCAGCGCCTCCCGGATCAGTCTGGCCAAATTGTAATTAATGATTTGCCGACAGCTGGCGTTTACTGGCTGCAAGTTGTGGTGGATGGAAAAGCGACCGAGGGCATGCGACTGGTTAAACAGTAGAGCAATAAAATATTTCATAAAAAAGGTTTGGAAAGCGTTTTCCAAACCTTTTTTGTTTAACACAAGGTAACTGTCAATCAAATCAAAAAAAGCTATCTCTCATAAGCACTCTTGCTTGCTATTCTTCAATAAACATAAACTCAACCAAACTATTTAAAACCTTTCGAGCATCCTCATCACTATTAGACAAAATAGAAACAATTAAATCAGAAGAGGGGAAATAATATAAGCCGCTATTTGCGCCGGGAAGACTTCCCTCGTGTCCCCAATAAATGTACTCCCCTACTTGGTTGATCATGAAACCATTACCGTAAGCGCGCAATACGTCAAAACGAAAGGATCGAATTTCTTGTATAGTGGCGAATTGCTCCAGAGTGGCCTCCGTGATCAATTTTTCATTGATTAAACCTTGTATCAGATTAAACAAATCCATTGTGGTGGTGTAGCACCCTCCAGCCGGTGAAGATAGACCGTTAGCAAACATGGCATTTGTCTGTAAGGCACTGGACGAATTATCCTGATTAAAGTTGATCGTATTGGTATCTGTATTCAGTGTTGCGTAAACGTTGGTATAGCCGGTAGCCTGATTATTTATAATATCGGAAGAACGCGCATTTTTTGTATCATGCATATTGAGTGGACCCCAGATATGATTTTGCACAAATGAGAAATAGTCTTGCCCGGATATTTTTTCGATCACCAGACCAAGCAGAAGAAAACCTGTATTACTGTATTCATATCGGGCACCGGGCTCAAAATTCAGATTATTCAGATCACTGAATGACAATAAATCATGCCAGCTCTTCAAATTAATTTTAGAACTCAACCAGTACTTATCCGTGAAGATATCTGGCAAACCTGACGTATGCTGTAGCAGGTGCTTGATTTTTATCGTTTGTGGGATATCCCAATCTAGGTAATCTGTGAGATTAGCCTCAATATCCAATTTGCCTTGATCTACCAACAACATAATAGCCGCCGTCGTAAATATTTTAGAGGTTGATGCGGCATTAAATCGAGTTCGTTCATCAATAGGAATTTCAAATGACCGATTAGCGAGCCCAATATTTTTTTGATATAAAATAGAGTCAGAATTACCAATAGTAATTGCAAGATTCAAATGATCCAAATTAGTAACGATGGAATCAATAAAATGAATTACTACTTGTTGATCAGATTTATCGTTCGTTTTCCATTGCCAATCAATATCCGTTTCGCTCCAACCTTGAATTTTGTGGTTTTTCATAAAATTCAACATTAATCCCGATTGGTTTTCATCACTCCTGACTAATGCCGCAATTTTATAACCATCATTGTATTGAATACTTTGGATTTGCATATCTGGCAACCGTTGATGTAAATCCAATAGCATGTTGGTTATTTTCTCAGTCGTCATAAATTCAATAAAGCCCGGTGCAAAGTGGTCCGCTGTATAGGCCTCTATTTTTTCAGTATTCCCGGTATTAAGCACTTTAACCCAATTGATGAAAGTCACTTCAATTGTTTGCGGATCTAATTGTGCAAAACTCGAAGTGTAAATCAAGACCAAGAAAAACAACGAACTAAGTCGCTTAATATTTGACACCATCACCTTGTAGCAAGGTGAAGTGTTTTTGTTTGACGCTTTCAGCATTTTCAAATCCTTTTAGAGATAAAAATGCACTACTTTACATTTCAAACAAGTAGATAATCTTGCTAAAATTAAGACGGGGAATTTTTGGGTTAGTTCTTAAATGGTCGAATGATGTTTAGTAGCCAACTTTCTCATCACTGGCAAAAACCTGCCTTTGGGAAAACTCTCAATTTGATCAAAGGTTTCAAAGCCCTGGCTACGATAAAACGGCTCAGCGTTAGGGTCTGCCTCAACGATGATAGGTTTCTCAATCTGAACAAAAGTGTCGATGGTCGTTTGTAGCAATTTTTTTCCAATACCTTGCCCGATGAATTCTGGTAGTACCCAGAGATGGTGGATGTCGTAGTTATCTTGATCTTCAACGATAGAAGAAAACCCAATGATTCTATCATTGATTTCAACTACCAGAATTTGTTGATGTGCAAACTGCTCGGGCGTAATAGTGAGATCATTTTTCCAAGTTTCGATCCATTCTGCCGGATAGCCCCAATGTGCTTTCGAACGTAAGCTAATAGCATTAAGAGTCGACAAATCTTTTTGCGCCGCAATTCTAAATCGCATTTGTGTATTATTTTAAAAAACTCCATTCCAATGACGGAAAATGATTCCATGATTTATTCAGGCACCTGAATTTTAAAAATACCATTTTGTTCTCCATCCTCTATTTGAAGTAAATAAGTTCCGGTAGTGAGCGTTGCAATATCTATTGAAAAGGTATGAAAGCCAGCACTTAAATGCGCTTGTCGTTGCATCCATTGGCGACCATTCAAATCAAATAGACTGAATTTTAAAGTAGCATTATGTTCTAGGGTAAAACAAACCTTTACTTCATCTCCTATCACCGGATTGGGAAATAAGTCTACTTCAAAGTCTAAAGCATTAAATTGATTTTCTATTGAAGATATTAGACCATTATTTGCGTACAGTTTCAGGACTAGACCTGGTGTATTATTTAAACCATCCACCAGTACATCTTGATCATTGTCATTATCAACATCCAAAAAGGCAACTGTTCCTACTGCCACCTGTTCGAAAGGCGTGTCTAGTAATTCTGTAAAATTTCCAATGCCGTTATTAACGTACAATTTTGTGATTTGCGTAAACGCATCTACGTAGCCGGATAATAATAAATCTTGATCATTATCACCATCAATATCGGCAAAGGCAGCGGAGCTATGGAAAACATCAACAATAGGGCTATTGAGCACTTCATAAAAGACACCGGTGCCATCATTGGTATAAAGCTTTGATGAGGGTGAATTGAAGCTAGTCATTCCGGTCATGAATACATCCAGATCATTATCACCATCGATATCTGAGAACACAATGGATTCAGACAAGAGTTCTTCAAAGGGCGTATTCAGAACTTCCGAAAAATTGCCGGCACCATCATTCGTATAGAGCTTTACAAAAAAATTATTGTTATTAATAATCCCGGACAGCAACAAATCCGGGTCATCATCACCATCAATATCTGCAAATTCGACGGCACCAGCCATATCTGTAAAAGGACTAGCTGCAACTTCGGTAAAAAGGCCAGTTCCATTATTAGTATAAAGTTTAGTAACCAGCATATTGGTATCATCTCTCCCGCAAATCAACAAATCGAGATCATTATCCCCATCGATATCGGCAATTGCAATGGATTCATTTCTTACGCCCGAGGTCACCCCTGCAAAAGGCGTATTGGGCACTTCTGTAAACTGGCCTAGTCCATCATTAAGGTACAATTTAGCCAAACGGACATCGGCACTATTAATCCCGGTAAGGAACAAATCCTCGTCGTCATCATTATCCACGTCAAAAAAAGCAACGCTGCCCATGATGCCTTCAAAAGCAGTTCCCGATACTTCATTAAACTGACCAGTGCCATCATTGGTGTAGAGCCGCGAGACTCGTCCTGTCCCCGCGACAAACCCCACAATAATTAAATCCAGATCAGTGTCTCCATCGATATCTGCGTAAGCAATGGATCGGGCCTGAATCGAATCAACCTCTAAGCCAGAGTCAATCTCAGCAAAGGTTTGAGCAATAAGAAGTGAGCTAAATAGTGTAAGAACAGTGGATAGTAAAAGGGGCTTCATCATGGTCATTTTTGGTAGCTAAAAACATGTGTCGAGTCCCCGTAAGTGCTCTATAAATTTACACAAAACTATCGGGCCTTTCAATCATTTTGCCTCCAACTTCCTTTGACCGCATTAATTACTACTCAAATTGGTAGGGACTTAATCTTGATCAAAATATTTCTGTTGAACGAATGGCGTGGGTTGTGCTCTGGTGGTCTCCCGGATAAAAATGATCATATCGAAATGGTCCGGGATAATCCCTTTGATAAAAAAATCATTCGGCTGGGTTGAATCGTAATAATTACCAATGCTTCTAAACTGCTGATTGGTAGCGAACCAATCTCTAACGGCTCCTTCTTCGGGAATCGCTCTTAGATCAAGTAAACAAATACCACAACCTGCTTCCATAAATAGACCTTCGAGTGTGCCCACTGGAGGTGCCTCCACTTCAAAAACATTGAGCTTTCGCTGCGGGCCGCTGTAATCCCAGGCTTGCACCGTACCGGTTCCAAATAAAGTACCAATCACCAAGACATCATCTGGATAGCGTTGCTTCAGAAAGGTGCCCATCTTATCGCCATCGCTTTTGGTGTTCATTTGAGTTTTCGTCGCATGTAAATTATGCACCCAGGCAATTGTACCATACTCATCCAATTGATCTAAGTATTCTACATTGTCCGCGAGTCCAATTTCGCGCGCATTAATCCGCTTTAGGGATTTATCAAAATAGCCATTAAAACTTTCGAATAAAGTGATGACATCAATTAATAGTACTTGCAGCCTATCTATTTCCTTTTCATTCATTCGCGCCAAGAAAAGAGGTTTTCTTATTTTGATTCTTTGGATGGCATATTGTACTTGGTCTTTCCAGTCGCTTCGCTCTTGAAAATTTAATTCAGTCAAATAATACTTTCGACCTTTGTAGGGATTTTTGATAGCTTCCAATATTGGAGACAAATCGTTTAATAAATCTTGATCTGCAGTAGCTGCCAATAAGGTATTTAGACTATCAACTTTATTTCCAAAGCTTCGGTATAATTGATTTTCTGTTTCCCAGTCATCCCAGGAAAAAATATAGTTTAAATTGAATTGTAATATATGTTTACTTCTATTAAGTGCCGTTTTAGCTAACTGCCTCTTTTTCAACCAAACCCGCTTTGCATTTGTGTTAAGAAGTTCCGATTTATGTTGATCGTACAAATCAACAAGTAATTGCATTAATTCTACTAACTCGTAATAAGTAGATAAAGATTGTGCCTCTAGTCTTTTGTAAAATTCATTTCTATTTGTGACAAAATGGGCAATATCATTTTCAAATAAACCTGACCAGTGAGTCGTAACCAGGTCAATATCTTCAACTTTATTTTTTTCTAGAAAAATCACAGCTTCATTTGCAGATTCTATTAATCTAAATACATCAATTCCAGAATATTCGATTTTCCCACCTTTTGCAGCATACGTTCGCATCCACTTAATCATATTGGCAATTTCCTCGGTATTCCATACCCAGCCTCTTTGCTCATTTAACGCTTCGTATAAATCTAGTTCCGCACCGTGGATATATTCATTCACCTTGGTGCCTTTTACTAAATCGTATTCAATGCCCAGCTTAGAAAACTTTTTCTGGGTGAGTAAGTAGCGGACTATTTTATCTTTAATTTCAAAAAACTCCTTAGTGCCGTGCGTACCTTCTCCCAGCAAGATGAGTTTCTCATCGTCAATGACTTTATTTAAAAAAAGTAAGTCTTTTTTATAAGTATCAGGATCTGTTGATTTTATGGAATACACATTATCCTTTACCCAATCCACTAATGCTTCGGGGTAAGTTTCCGTTTGACTAAAAACAGGCTGGATAATCAGAATGAATAAAAAAATAGAGAATGTAATCCGGGGATTTGATTTGAATTGAATCATTTGGCTTTTTATATTTTTTTCAAAAAAAATAAAGCCCGGAAGTGTAAGGAATAGCGAAATACCCCTTTAAAGGATATTTTACGTCAATATCGGAATAAATTAAAGAAAAACCGCAGTATTCAATTTTAAATCTGTCGTATTTCGACGCTTTATGAAAAGTTTTACTGTAGAACATCAGATAATCAACGATTGCCACGTGACGTTATCTTGTTCTACTCTATAGCCCATTAAGCTTTTCCAGAGCATATGGCCAGTGGCTCCTTCTCTTTTTTCTACTAATAAATGACTATCGTCTGGCGGCCATATTTTGACAGGAGGAAATAAATTCCTTTTTGATCAAGTTGTACTTCCTGACTTTGAGCCAGGAGCATTTTTTTCACTACCCTACCGTAAACATCTACGATGGTCAGCTCATCATCGTTAGACAAAGCAGCATCCGTTTCGATATAAAAAGTACCGTGGCTGGGGTTAGGATAGACATTAACCGTAGTCGACTTAATGTTGCTCGTTGCGACACTGGTCGTCGCACAAGCGTCTAGTTTAGCATCAATTTGGTTTAGCAAGGCCCAAAGATAAATGTGATAATCTTTGGTATGGAATCCCGAAAGAAGGAATTCAAGACCACCTTCTAATGGCAACAGATCATTGGGACGTTGGTCGGTTGCATCTTCGATGTAATCAATGGCTAAGACCGTCTTTGTAGCGGAAGTTCTTTTATTCCTTGCCAGATACAGGCTATCGAAAGCAATGAAATTCGGGCCGCCACCAAGATTATAATTGGCATCGGGTGCGATGTAATAACGCAAATAAGCACTCTCCGCACTGTATATCAGAGAGTCATGTACAAACCAATCTTCTGCCAGATTAACGGTCCGATAGACAAGACCACTATCCGCTAAAACTTGATTGAAGACCGGAAGTGTCGTAACCAACGCGGGGATGGTCTGTGCCTCCTTGAAACTCCTCCAATTGTGGATACATCCGCACTCATTTTTTTGGGTGCACAGCGGAATATTTTCCCATTGCCCACCAAGGTAACTACCAGAACTGGCGTGAACGTATGGCATACCACCTAAGGCTGCAGTCACTAACCTGGATCTGAGATCGGGATTATTATCAAAGAGGTCGCGTAGGAGCATGGCCAGTAAAAATGAACCTTGAGAATGACCAGCAAGTATGATCCGATTACCGTTGTTGTGGCTATCGAGATAGTGCAAAAATGCCGCTTTGATATCGCTATAAGTCGAAATCAATGCCGCCGCTCGGGTGCTATCGGAATAAACGGGATTCAGAAAAGAAGCGGGGCTCGCTTGTCGATACCTCGGCGCAAAGAAGCGACCATATTTTGCCAAGAGTGCTCCCTGGACAAGAATAGTAGCTGAAATGAGAGCAAAAGGCTGATCACTAAGCTCTACCACTGTTGGATTACTTGGTGGATCAATCAATTGAGTGGGGTGCACCCAAAAGACATCTACTCCGGTATTGGTGGTCGATTGGTTATCCACCTCAATTAGGGAATCAATGCTAAGATCTTTGCTGATGACCGCTATATCTAGGTCATAATTCTCCACCAAATTAAGGAGTTTATCAGGATGATAATACCAATTGGTGAGATCGCTATAATCGGTTTGAGCAAAGGAAAAATTATAGATAAGGAGGAAAAAGAGTATCGACTTGCGCATGCTTTGTGGTGGTTTCAGAAATCTTCAGGCGTTCTAATAATAGGACTTGTCTTTTGCTAAAAAGTTTAATCATGATAATTAAAAAATACCAAGGTCAGACAACGTCATTAATAAATGCTAATATTCAATTGCATCTGTTAGCTCAATTACTTACCATCTGAAATAGCGCATAGTTGATTCACATATATTTACATTTAATACAAATCATACTAACAAGATTAACAACTCCACTTATCTATTACTCCAGTTTATCATTACGGAGTAAAGAATTCTGATTAGAAAAAATTATATTTATAATTCAACGATTTTCACCGATTACTATAGATAATTTTTCAATAAATTTAAAAAGCTTAGTATCCTCTATCTCTTCAATTTCCATGATGTTAAAAAGTTTCCAATTATCAACTTTCGCCCATTTCTTATCGGGCTCTAAGTTTTTAAATGACTGAAATTTTCCAAGTGACTGCTTTACATTTTTGCCATAAACTTTATCCAATGCTTTCTGACTTATATAATTCTCAGTCGATCTATACTCTGTAATAAATACGTCAAATCCTAACATCTTGCAGAATTTAGTAAATTTTTTCTTTGTATCACTAACTTCTTCTTCTGAACTATTCAAGTCACTATCTATAATAATAGAATAAGATTCAGCTCCTAATCTTTTATACTCTTGAAGTTCCGTTTGTATTCTTTCAGTTTTTCCAGTAACATATTCAGCCCCCCCAAGATCAATTACAATTACTTCATTTTCAATATGGAACTTCGCCAACAACTCTTTAAAAACCTTTATATCTGTTCTTCCTTCTACTAATAAGATATGAGATCCTCCTAAGTTTAAATACTTACTATATCCTAATTGAATTACTGCTTTTGAAATTTCTAGATGACTTTGCTCACTAAAGTCTACAAGATTAAATTTTGGAAATTCAATATTTTCTTCTTTCACCAAAGTATAAACAAAATCTCCCATTGTTCTGGCTAATCCAATTGAATGAGTTGTGGCAATTACCCCATAACTTGCTCTTAAAGAAAGTGATCTCACAAAAGCTTCTTGAAGTTTTGGATGAAGAGAGTTTTCAGGCTCATCAATAAAAATAAAATCAGGTTCACTAAAAACAGCATTTCCCAAAGATATTATCAGATGGCTAATACCTGATCCGAGTTCATCTAATCTAAAAGAGCCATATTCATTATCAATGATAAAATTATCTGTAGTAGTCGAAATATTTAGCTCTGAAAAGCCTAAAATTAATTGTAATTCTTTTTTAAGTTGTTGTATTTTTTTTCTATTCTTAACTAATCTCCCCGTAGACCAAGAATGCCATGTGTTAACAAATTGGTCTGAATTCCTCATATTATACAACTGAGTTAGAAAGCCACTTTCTTTTTTTTTATTACTAAAAAATGGTGTTCTATGGGCTCCAATGTAAATTGATTTTCTAAAGAGACTCCATATGATTGGCATTTCATCATACTCGATTAATGAAACATTTTGAGAGTTTTTGTATAACTCTAATTGAACTTTGTTAGTATCTTCGGTATATCTTGACCATGGCAATATTTTAATTTTATATTCATTACCCACGTTAATTATTATTTCAATGAAACGTTCAGTATTATTCTGAGAGCGTAGTTCACTAAACCGTACATCTCCAGTTGCTCCCTGTAACAAAAATGGATTATTATCATTATTCTCCATTTTTGTACTTCTAAAAATATCGCTGAATTCATAAAACAACTTGATTAAGTTACTTTTCCCCACATTATTTACGCCCAAGATAAACGTCACTCCTTTATTAACCTTTATTTCAATTGGAGAACCTTCATTAAAATTCCTATAATTTCTAATTTTAATTCTTGCTAGCATATTACTGAATATATCTTTTCTAGATAATATTTTAGTTTAGTTTAGTTTAGTTTAAAATATAGAAAACAGTTATAATACACAAGAAAGTCATCCACTTTCGATTTTATTCGACCCCTACTCCACCCCATATTTGGTCTTCTCCTCGGCTGACAAATCCGGTAAATAATCAAAGCGTTGCTCGACCAGGTAAGGTGCAAAAGGCAGTGAACGCAAACTGCCGTAAGTATTCTCCAAAATCAGATGGGCATCATCGGGTGAAAACTGAATGGCTTTAACATCCGAATTCCCTCCACTAATCGTAACGACCAATTGGCCTTCCGTGCCCCAGATTTTGGCGGTTTGATCTTCCGAGCCAGAAGCCAGGAAACGGCCATCCGAGGAATAATCAAGGTCGTTGATTTCCATATTGTGGGCTTTGAAATTAAGCAGGGGCTGGCCTTCGGCCGACCAAATAATAATCCGATGATCCCAGCTACCCGACGCCAGTCGATCTCCCGAGGGGCTCCAGCACAGCGCTGACACCGATTGTTTATGCCCCGACCAGCTCCGTACTAATTCATTCTCTTCAAGGTTTTCGGGGACTCGCCATTCGTAAATTTCACCATTGTGGTCCCCCGCCGCCAATATTTCACCATTGGGAGACCAGGCGAGACTCGCTAGTAATTCTCTATACCCACTTAGATAACGGGTTTTAGCATTTTTAAAATCCCATACAACAAGGCCAAAATTGATACTGCCAACAATAAACATCGCTACGCGTTCTCCCTGGAACTCGGCTTGCACTATATTTTCGTCCAAAGTATATCCTCCCAGATATGCCAGCCGCCCCTGATCATTAAGTTGCCAAACCTGAGCCTGTTTCTCCTCTTTATCGTGTATCAAAAAGTAACGTCCGTCAGCGGAAGAAGCGACAATTTCAAAAGATTCCGATAGCCACCGTCGTCCATAATCACTACTATTCATAAACCAATGGCAAATCTGGTTTTCCTTGGCACTAACGATAGTGAGCGTATCCCCGGCAAAATGCGAGGTCAACAACCGATGATTGCTTTCAAAGACATACGCCCCGATCGATCCGGCTAAATCCCAAAATCTCATCCGCTGATCAAAACCGTACGTCAATAAACGCTCTTGGTTTGGAAAGAAGATCATTTTTCGAATATCATCCGTGTGCCCACCAAGACGGCCCACCGGAATAGCTTGATTATAATTGATGGCCCATAAACGTGCTTTCTTTTCCCAAGAAGCTGCAGCTAAACGCTTGCGGTCACGATTACCGGGTAAAAAAATGCTCTGAGAGGCTCTTTGATTTAAATCAAACAGGGATTTGCCATAATTCTCTCCCTCTTTCAAATCATAAACAATATCTCCTAATAAAAACTGTAGACCATCTTCTGAAAAGCTCGCTTGGCTGGTTTTCGTGTAGCTACCCTCTGCGATAACCTTACTGTTCAAATCATATAAAATACTTCGAGAATAACCATTTGACAACATGAAATGCTGCTTGTCTGGGGACAAGCTCACTCTGGGATCATAAATGGCTTTATCCGCGTGTGTCAATACCATTTTTAGCTTTTTATTCGCATCAATTTCGTAAATCACCACCCGACGCTCGTGATCGGCAGCAATCAGCCATTCTGAATCGAGACTGAAATTACAATAGGTAACACTTCCATTCAGCCCCGAAAGGGTATCCAGTAACTCCCCCTCCAGATTATAGAGCCAACCGGCGCCCATCGTCCCCGTAACCAAAATATACTGCCCGTTCGGTGAGAACTGAACCGAGCGCGGAATCAGATCACCCGTCGAAAAAGTCAGCCTTGGCGTTTCGGCTAGTTTACCATTGCGAAAAGGGATTACTTGGGGTGTGAATTCACTAATCACAATGAAGCTAGAGTCAAAAGGATTGTAATTACGACGATCAAATTCATAGCCATTAGACTGGCTTTCTGCCAGAAGTTGCCCCTCGTGGTCAAAAATTTTGATCTGCCCTTCGCCTCTGGAAAAAGCGGTGATGAAACGGCCATCAGCGGTAATATCCAGATCATCTACTTCCACATGATCCGGCCAACCAATCGGCACAGTACGGTGGCAAAATAGACGTCGCTCACCGTCATCATCCAAATGATAGACCGAAGAATACAAGGCGCCCCGGGCATCATCATTGTCATCCATCGCTACGGCATAACGCGCCAATTGATAGGCCTTGGCCGCGTCATCATCTTTTTGTAACGCCAGTACCGAGCGCGCGGTCAGAGCCAAGGAGCGTGCGCGATTACGCTCTTTCTTAATGGTTTCGATATAACCATTTTGTGCTTTATTCAGCCAAGCGGCCAGCTCTGTTTCATCCACTTCGGGGCAGCCACTTGCCGCCTCAAACTGCTGAATGGCTTTTTCAAATTGTAGCGCTTCGTAGGCCGCTTGTCCTCGTTCAAGCAGGGTTTGATAACAGTTGGATTGGGCAAGAGTGCTTGAACTGCAGACGCAAAAGCAACAAACAAATAAAAGGAGAAAGCGAAATTGGGACATGGTATTTGTATTAACCGGTTAGCGTTACCGTGGTAGATGTATTTTTGATTAGAGGGTGATCTAAGTGGTTCGTTTAGTAGCGAATAGTCTTTTACAGATTTTCACTCTTAGTTTAAAATATAGTAGTCGCATTGAATACTGTCTTTTAAACCCGATAAAGTATGAGTAATGACAGAGTGTGTTTATCAAATTAAAGGAAACACGAAACACAGCGGCGGGCTTTGAGGGAGGGATCCCACCCACAGCCGCCACCGCCGACCATTTTTGGCCGCAATATTTTTTAGGCATATCACTTCCAGCCTTTGCCAAAAGTATTTTATAGACAAAAGGTAAAACCAATAATTTTAGAAATATTTCCTACTATCTATAGATTCCATTTTTTCAAAATTCCATAAATCAATTATGCCATTTCCCGACAAAAACACTATAACAAACTGATTTACAAAGACAAAAAATTTAAAAAAAGTTGGGTTTTAGAAATAAAAATTGCCAAAACAGATCACCATTACACAAGTAAAACCTCAATTCAACCTGCCCCTCAGCCAAATTGGACTACTCCTCTCCCGTATCCAGACCATACTTTTGCAATTGCTCGACAGGTAATTCATCAATAGTTACAGACTCCAGCATTTCTAAAATCAGACTAGGATCAAGCGGATAAATTCGCCCCCCATCCGAAGACGAGCAGGTCGCCAGATAACGGCCATCCGGCGAAATACATCCATCGACCAAGCTATCGAGAATATTAGACATAATGTGCCCCGTGAAGCTAACGATAATATCGCCTTCGGCCAAGGACCAAACCCGGCAAGTATTATCCGCAGAGACCGTCAGCATATGCTGACTATCGGCCGTAAAATCGATGGCCTTCACCAGAAAGTCATGTGCTTCCAATGACTTTTCGAATTGTCCTTCGGCATTCCATTGCTTGATTTTATAACTACCTCCGCTGGTGATGATATGCTGTCCATCGGGTGTAAAACGAGCTAAAAAGCAACCTTGTTTATGCCCTTCCATGCGCACCAGCTCTTCCCCTTTGAAATTCCATAACCGAGCGGTGCCATCGTTGGAGGCGGACAAAATTCGGGTACCGTCGGGCGAAAAGTGAATTTCGCGAATTGGCATCTCGTGGCTCGCTATCGTATTGAGAAAGGTCCCATCCTTTTTGTACAAATGTATCTTATTATCCTGCGTTGAAAACAAGACATAATTGCCGGTAGGATCAAAGCAAGCATTATTGGCAGGATGACCGAACAAATCATATTCTTTTAAGAGATCGCCCTTTAGATTATGCAATTGCCCTTTATTTTGAGCATTAAAACTTAGGATTTGCTGCCCATCGGAGGAAAAGCTAAACTTCCCAGCGGGAGAAATTGGCCAAGATGCTACCGGTCCTTCTTCTCCTAACGGATCACGAAACAGCATCAACAACGTAGGATCTTGTAAGACAAAATACTCCCCCCGGGGGGCAAAAGCCGCATAACGAATCGGTTGGGCCTGAACAGGTGCAACGATACGTAGTAAGGTGCCATTTCGCCCCCAAATCCGGGCAGTACCATCGTAGGATGAGGTCATCACCATTTCACTATTCGGCGAAAAGACAATGCTATTCAAGGCCGCAGTATGGCCACTCAAGGTCCGCACTAAACCAGGACGCAGTGGCCAGCGACGCACTAACCCACTCATTGAGCCGGTAAATAATACCCCACTATCAGCCGTGAAGGCCGCCGAAATCACACTTTTTTGATGTCCACCCAACAAGGCTAGTAAAGTGCCCGAAGGATGCCAAATACGTACTTGACCATCAAAAGTGGTCGTTACAATCAAGCCATTGTGGAGAAAAAAAGCCTTGGCTATATCGGTCTCATGACCAGCCAAAACGGCTACTTCCTGGCCATCCATTCGCCAGAGTCGAACAGTTAAATCACTATTGGCCGTTAAAAAATGTTGGTTATCCGGTGAAAAGGCAACAAACTTGGCAATACTACCGCTTTTAACACTCACCTTAGGTTGGCAATCCGTACCGAGCACTGCAGCGCTGCCATCATCGTAGGCCACTAATAATTGATTGCTCGTTTCCGAGAATATAGCGTCCATGACACCGGTACCGGGTTTGCCTAACTCACATACCAACTCGCCATCCTTACTCCATAGCGAAGCTTTATTTCCAAACAAGCCTAGAGAAAAGCTAATAAAATAATCTCCGGAGGGGCTGTAATTGACGGTATAGACTGGCGCTTCGGTTATCTCCTTTTCGAAAAGTAAATCACCTTCGGCATTATAAGCTCTCAAGCCTTCACCTTCCACCGCTACGAGATAATAATCTCGATAAGGCGACCATTTAGCAAAGAATATTTCAGCAGTTTGAGACAGTTGAAAAGCTTTCAATACGTGGCCATCCTCTAATGCATTAAAGCGAATTTGACCATCCGAACAAGCCATCATCACACTTTTATTATCGGGCATAAATTCCATCCAATTCACGGCCCAATTATCAGATTTAAATTCCCGCACCAATGCTCCCGTCTCAGCATTAAAAATCGTGGCAGTAGAAGCTCCCATGGCCACGAGTAGTTGACCATCATCCGATAAATCCAGGTGACGTACGCCATTTGGTAGCTGACCGATCGTTTGATACAATCGCTTGGCGGGGTACTCGGCGGTACTGTAATAATTTTGGTATAGCATGCGTTGCGCATCCAGATTCGGATCAAGCTCATAAGCATGTTGGGCAAAACGAAGCCCCCGCGTAGCATCGCCTCGCATTTCCAGATTAATCAGCGATTGCACGGTCAGCAAGCCAGATTTCAGACGGCGGATATAACCGTTCCGGGTTTTGTCCAACCATTCGTCCACCTCTTCTTCTTGCGCGGTACTGAGCCCGGAGCAAACCTTGGCCGCTTCAAATTGGCGAATGGCTTTTTCAAAGTCAAAGGCCTGATAGGCGGCTTGGCCTTTGGTCATGAAAGTCTTGAAACAATCTTGAGCTTGAACGGATATTGTCAGAATAAAAAGTCCAACAAATAGACAAGTGATACGCATAGATGGGGGTTTAAACATTTGATAGTAGACATGTAGGCTGCAAAAAGGTCACCAGAGTGATCGTTGTGGCCTCATCACTCAAAACTTTGATCATTTAAACGGTCTACCCACTAGCGACAAGCAGCCTTCAAACGGGTAATTTCTTCCAATTCCCGACGAATCTCACTTTTGTTGAGTACACGCGCGATGCGTTCGGCCTTGCGCAATGGGGTTTTAGCAAATTCACAAGCATCGGCGGCTTCAAAACGACTGGCTTGCTTGATTAAGTCTTTGAGTTCGGGCAACAATTGTAACTCCGCCGCTTCGGCGCGCAAGCGCGCACGCTGTCGATTGGCCGGAATATTTTTGCTCAATTCCCGAGCTTCCCGGAAGCGACGTAGCGCCTCGTAGTATTGGCCATTCTGCATGCTTCGCTCGCCTTCTTCCATCAGCTTATTGTACTGCCCTTGTATATCACCCCGCTCGATGGCTACTTTCTTGAGTGAATCTGCAGTAACAAAAAGCTCAGTAGCGACCGTATCTCCCAAGGCTTCCCGCAATGCCAGCACCACATCAAAATCTTCGATGGCCGCTTCATTTTTTGATAAATCCATCTTGTCCCGTCCACTGATCAAATAATTTTCGATCATCTGTAGCTGGGTGGCTTGTAGATCATCAAGCGCGCGTTGGGCCCGATCCCGGGCCCGCTTGGCGGTATCGAGCGCGCGCTCCGCTTCATTCCTGGCTTTTTGGGCTACTTTAGATTGTTGAAACGCAAAATAGCCGCCAAATAGCGCGAGGAAAAACAAAAGAAAGCCTACTGCGGCGAGCAGACGTGCTTGGTTGCGTTTTTTGCGCTCCGCAGCGAGAAGTAGTTCCTGTTCTTGCTCGCGTTTCTGAGCGGCAGCTCGTTCCTCGGCTTCGCGACGAATATCGTAGGCCTCAAGAATAGGTGCTACCAAGGTATCATGACTAAGTTCAAAGCTGCGGCCAAGGTGGGTGTTTTCCGCCCGGATAAGACGACTTTCGAGCAGTTTCCGTAACAGCTCAGGGGTAATCCCAAACGATTGCTCTTCCACACCTTCGCTCACACCAACCCGCCGGCCACCAACAATGAGCCCCTCTTCGATAAACTTACGCGCCAGATTCTGCTCCTCCGAAGATAGTTCTTCGATCTCTTCAAGATAATAGTTATTCAGAATCGAATTGATCCCCTTTGAACCACCGAAATCCGAATTTTCAACCACCAAAGGCGTAGTGTTTTTACGCCGCATCGTCTTCTCGATCTTTTGACAAAGTAACTGGAGTTGAAAAGACTCAATTTCTCCTTCTTTATTTTTTAAAAAATCTAAAATCGTAAGTAGTGCCTCTGGTGCGTAGGTAAAGGCCGGGGTGACAAAGTGATCACCGGGCATACTGGCCGGTGCTTCGATCGCTTCCCGCGCCGAGGACTCATCGAGTGGCTTAAGGTGGAAGCGATTATGCAGCATGCTATTGATCTTGGTCGACATTTCGTCTAGCAAGCTGATCCGATCCGAACGAATAGCCATGATAATCTTAACGGGGATCGGTGAGTGCCAAGCCAGTTGCTCCTTACTACGCGAACGGAAGGGAATTTTTCGCAAGCTTTCCCGGATACGTTCCGGCAAGCGTTCGCTCACTAGATCCGACAACTCGTGGGTCAGTTGATCCTGGACTTCACGTTTGTGTTCAAAAAACTCTTCGAACTGGTCGAATACCAGAACTGGAACACGGCTTTCGCCGTTCTGCTTAAATTCACAAGCTCGGAGATACTCCCACAGACCAACACTATCGGGTGCCTGTTCTTGAAGCAAGCTTTCATTCAAAAAAGGTTTCAACTCATTTTTGACCGTCTCAATGGGGTTTAAGCCTGTGTTTTGCAGACGGATATTAACTGTGGCGTAACTATCTGCCTCTAGTAAAGGCGATAAGCCAGCGTTAATCAAAGAGCTCTTCCCTATCCCCGATTTAGAAAAGAGTACAACTAAGGGTTTTGCTTTAACCAGTGAAAACAGTTTTTTCGCCTCTTTTTGTCGACCAAAGAAGACCTTGTATTCACTTTTTTCAAAGGCCCGAATCCCGGGATAGCGGCTCATGCTGTGGCGTGTTTGCTTCTCCATGGTTACAGCATTTTTTTGATCGCCTGAACAATAGAGAAGTAGGCATCATCGTGGCTACTCCAGAATTTCGAAGCGATGGGCTCGCCTTCTTCGGGCAAGGGCTCCCGGGTACGGAGATGCTCATTTTCTCGCCAATCGCACAAGCGCGCCAGAACTGGCCGCAAAAAAGCCGATTCGCCATCACAGCGTTTGGCAGCGCGGGGCAGCCAGGCCTTGATCAAGTTATCGTCGGCGAGGAAATTTGGGCTGAGGATGGGCAATACAATATGAGCGCTATCGTAGGCCTCCCAAATCTCACTATCATCGGTTCCTCCGATGAATTTTTCCCGGTACTGCAGTTCGATATCGCCATTGTCTTGTAAAGGACTGAGTGCCTTTTCTAGCTCGACACGATAGGTTTCATCATCCGGATGAGATAGAATAAAGAGGCGTTTTTGCTCACGCTCTTTTTCTGATGTATCGCCGCCCACTTTCTTGAGCAAAAGAGCGAGAAACTGGTCGATATCCTGATCAATAAATTTGAAGCTGAAACGCTCTTTGTAAAAAGCTTTAGTCATACTGGATAATGGAAAACGAGATTCCTGTGGACTCCAAGTCGTATTGCCTTCCTTGAGTTGTAAACCATCTAATAATAAACGGAATTGCCAGTTTTCTAAATTAAATCCAAAAAATAAATAAGTCTTTCGATCGTCAAACTGACTCATGATCTCTGTAGGAATACGGGGTACTTCTTTGACCACATTGCGAATAAAATCCACTTGATCTTCCTCCGTTAGCACCAACGATTCTTGCTTATCCAGAGAACCAAAGAGGTTATATACCAATGGCCGTTCTATGCTTAGTTTGTCAATGTCAATTTGCAATTCTTGCTCCCGGCGAAAATTATAGAAATAAGACATCGCCTGTTTGCCCTGCTCGCGCAGGGCCCGTTCGATGAAATTATCGGGATTGGTATTCACGATAAGCTGTGCCGGTAATTGGGCTAAGCTTTTATAGACCTCGGGGACCGTCTTTGTGTTATCCAGGATAAAATCCTTGGCCATATCTTCTAAATCCACACGACGAGCGCCTTCAATGCTTAAAAAGCGAAGCGCGATGTAGGATAAACTACGAACGGCTTTTTTATCATACTTAATTTTTTCTTCATCCAGGACTTCGGCCAGATGTAGCGACAGTTCTTCTACGAGCGGGACTTCGCCGCCATCGCGTTGTAAGCCCGCGAGATGGGGACCAATCATAATCACACATCGGCCTTCCTCGAAGTCTTTTTTCAGTTTTCGCCATTCAAAGTTGGTCATAGTTCGGTTTTTCAGTCGGTTTTCCAATCGATGCCGTAGGTTTTTAATTGCTCTACACTTAAAAGTGGTAGGGTTTTATCGTAGTAGCTCGCTGCATCGCGCAAGTTCTTGGTCGGAAGCAGCTTGGTCAGTCCATTGACATCACGCGCTAGAAGATACTTGCCATCCTTTGAGAATTGAATTTCAGCAATTGGATTGAGAAATACGATTTTTCCCAGTTCTTTATCCTCATTTATCTTTTTTATTCGGAGTACTTTCTTATTCCCTTGAAGATAAGCCAGCAAGCCTGTAGAAGGATGTACGCGAGCATAGTCGGTAGCAAAAGGTAAGCGGTGCTCGTATAGGGTATCCGCTAGAAACTGCCATTGGAAAATCGTCATTTCCCGTTCTCCACTTTGCACCATCTCGTCGGCAGGATTCAGTACAGAAAGCCAAATTTGTTGGTCATACCATTGAACATCAAAAGCGTAAGGAAAAGATTTAGATATCTTATCAAAAAAGGAGGTCGTCGCGAGCAGTTCTCCTTTTTGAACATCAAAAACGGATAAATATCGCTTATTGTATGTTCCATTAGAAATAAAAAATAGGTAACGATCTTTTAGTAATCGGAAATCGTACACATCATCAAAAGTATAAAGGGTACTATCGGTCCAAATTTCCTTAATGACTAAATCACAAGAGGTAAAAACCTGTGTTTTATTTTCAAGTCCAAACCCTACACTTTTATGTTCATGGATATTGATTTGCCAGTTTCGTTCCGGGACAAAGGCAAAGGGAAGGTATTTCTCATTATTCTCACTTCGAATTGAAGTACTTGGCGTAAACCGATAAATATCTTGTTTCTCCCCCGTTTTCCAATTGTAAAAATTCCACTTATAGGCTGAGTTGTACGTAGTAGAACTAAATAACCCTTGATCATCATTACTACCGAAGCTAGTTGAGAAATTTGAATTGGACCCACTACCGTCAAATCCAGTGGTGGCAATAATTTCCCCGTTTGCGGAGAGATATTTCATTTTTGACTCTAATCCCAATGCATCATCGCCCGTGCGTACAAATTGGGTATGATGAGTTGCAAATCGCTCAATATTCTGAAAAAAAGCTTGATCCAGAGCAGATAGTTCTTTGATTTTCCTTTGTAAGGGGCGATTATTTTCCGTTTTACTGATAAAAATTTGTCGTGCGGTATCTTGATACACTAAACTATTTGAAGGGATATCATAAATGCAGAAAATACTTCTACTTTCTTCTTTTTCTAACCTAGCAATAAAATTGAAGAATAAACGCTGATTATCCGCCGTGAAATTAAATTGGGTGGAGAAAGCATCGAAATCCGCAAAGGCTCTGACTTTTTCACCATCCCTGGCGCGATAGAGTGTTAAAAACCGCTTACTCGAAGAGGACATCGTCTCCACCAACAGCCATTGATCATCAGCACTTTTAGCAATGTTTAAAATCTGGCCGGCTAACTCCACTTCCCACGTTTTTTGCTGCGTGTCGAGCGCATAAAGTCTCATGCGCGTTACTGGCTTTTCGCTAAACACCAAGAGCTGATCTTGCAGCAAAAAATCGGATAATGGCAAATGATGTAAGGTTGACGGGATAGTACCCTGAAAAGGAGCCAGATAACTCAACAACTGAGCTTGGAGCTCCGAAGGTGGCAAAAATGTCGAATCAATGCGCGTAGCTTCTTGACTTAATCGGAAGGCCAAGCCATGCGCGTAAGCCTCGTGCGCGCGCTGCGCCTCAGAGCCCAAATAACGCGCAGCCACCCCTTTGAGGCGATCAATGTAACCATTGCGCGCTTTGCTGAGCCAATCTTCGATATCGGTTTGAGTGGGTTGATCATCACAGATCTGTGCCGCTTCGAACTGACGAATGGCCCGCTCGAATTCAAAACGTTGATAAGCGGCAATGCCCGCTTCGCGAAAGGTAGAATAGCAAGGCTGGGCGACAAGAGCCGCCGTATAGGCTAGGAATAGCAATAATCCAATGATGTATTTGCGCATAAATCGAAATTTCCGACAACTGTTTTCGTGTGTACGCGGGCGAGCGGGAGCATTAAGTCCCAAGAACGGCCGATTTGATCCGTTGCGCCTGTCGAGCGTCCCTTCTGGCAGGTTTCTCAAGATATGCCCCGGAAAGATAGTAAAAATGTTGTATTTTCAAGTTTCCTTACCTTGGCGTCTCTATGAGAAAAATGTTTTCAAGCTCTACTAAATGTCTAGTCAAAACCAAAAAGCTTTTGGGGAAATGCCAGAAAAGAGGTACTTTTAATGCTTTTTTATTTTAAACGAAAAAACTAAAACATGTCTAACACTTCAACGGGGAGCTATCCTTGCCCCTATTGTAACAAAAGAAAGCTAGAAACTACTGCTACTGCACCTTACGTTCGTGGGTTCTTACTCGCTTACCAAATTGGGAAAAAATCGTACATCGGATGTACGTCTTGTGTCAAAAAGAAAGTATTGGGCGAGGCTGGTCTTTCGGCTCTTTTGGGCTGGTTCAGTATCACGGCACTGATCATCAATCCGTTTTTGATTATCTACAATCTCATTCAGGGTTTGACCATCTCAGCTAATCCGGTCAAGGTAAAAATGAAGCTCCGAGAGATGGGTATCCCCGAAAATCCTTCGGCGGTGAATATTACCGATGCCGGCTGCGCTCTGGCCGCCAGTATGATTCTGGCCGATGGTGATGTTGATGATCAGGAGATTCGTATCGCCGAGGAAATTGGCGAGAAAATTTTTGGTGACTTCGAAGAAGCCAATCTTCACTTACTGCTAAGTGGCTCGAAAAACCTACCTGCGCCGATGGATATGGCCATCATTTTACGCGATGCGCTCGATCAGGACGGCAAAGCCTTGATTTTCAAATACCTTTTGGCCATTGCGCAAGCCGATGGTAATGTCTCGGCTGAGGAGAAGACCTTGCTCCAGCAAGTGGCTACCGGTATGCAACTTGACATGGCCCAATTTAATAGCCAGGGCTAAAGCTATCATTTCCAGCGATGACTTATCGAGCACGGTAAGTCATCGCTAACTTTTTTGATGTCGTGCTTGTAGCACCTCCAATACTTCGGACCAACGGCACCCTTTGGCTGCCAGTAGGACTAACAAGTGATAGGTTAAATCCGCGGCTTCATTCAAAAATAAGTCACGATTATCATCCTTTGCCTCAATGACTAATTCTACAGCCTCCTCCCCTACTTTTTGGGCTACTTTATTGATTCCCTTGGCAAATAAGCTCGCCGTATAAGATCGGTCATTAGGGTTATCTCGCCGATCGTGAATCACCGATTCCAAGTAAGCGATAAAATCAGATTTCGTGTTTTCTTGGTCAAAACAAGTATCGCTACCGGTATGACAAACGGGACCTAAAGGCCGTGCGCGTACCAAAAGCGTATCCCGATCGCAATCCATTTTAATATCCTCTAACTCCAAAAAATGACCACTACTCTCGCCTTTGGTCCAGAGTCGTTGCTTTGAACGGCTAAAGAAAGTAACACGTCTAATATCGAGCGTAGTTTGTAGTGCTTCTCGGTTCATGTAACCCAGCATGAGCACTTTGTCCGTCATACTGTCCTGTACAATGGCTGGAAGGAGGCCATCTCCTTTCGCAAAATCCAATTGGTCGATCATCTTCTAACGGGTATATTTTTTTGGTGTAAAAATGTTTTTAAATCGGGGATACTGATTTCATTAAAGTGGAATACACTGGCGGCGAGCGCCGCATCAGCTTGTCCTTTCACAAAGGCATCGGCAAAGTGTTGCATCTCTCCGGCACCACCTGAAGCAATGATGGGAATCGGCAACAAGCGCGCTAGTTCTGCGGTGATGGTATTGGCAAAGCCACCTTTGGTCCCATCGTGGTCCATCGAAGTAAACAGAATTTCGCCTGCCCCTCGATCGGCGGCCTCTAAGGTCCATTCCTGGAGCCGCCGATCCGTAGCAATGCGCCCGCCGTTGAGGTGAATCCACCACGCTTGATCAATTTGTCGCGCGTCAACGGTAACCGTAATACATTGACTTCCAAAATGGCTAGCCAATTCATCGATCACCGCCGGGTTTCGCACAGCAGCGGAATTGATTGAGACCTTATCGGCACCATGCTCCAATAGCAAGGCCACATCAGACACAGTGCTGATACCGCCACCGACCGTAAAAGGGATATTGACCTGAGCCGCTACACGCCGCACCAAATCAGCTAAAGTTTTGCGTTTTTCGTGCGTCGCACTGATATCCAGAAAAACCAATTCATCAGCACCTTGTTCGCTATAAATTTGAGCTTGTTCCACCGGATCCCCCGCATCGCGCAAATCAACAAAATTGACGCCTTTTACCGTTCGGCCGTCCTTTATGTCAAGACAAGGAATGATACGTTTAGCTAGCATAAGTTAATTTGATTCTTTGAGCTCAAAATGTCGTTTAATCGAAGAGGTTATTGGGAAGTTTTGCTTTTCAAAATCGCTGTATTTTATCCTATCAGATGCGCCAAATCAATATGCCCTTCATAAATCGCCTTGCCAATAATGGCTCCATCGCAGCCAAGCGTAGCAAGCTGTTCAATATCCTCAATTCGACTAACTCCGCCGCTGGCAATTAATCGTAGTCTGGGAAAAGCTTGTAGAATATCACGGTACAGGTCGTGAGCGGCGCCGGCGAGCATCCCATCTTTGGAAATCTCTGTACACACGACGTAGCGGATTCCACGTTGAACATATTTTTCTAAAAAATCAAAAACATCCACTCCGCCGGAGGCTTGCCAGCCGTGTATGGCAATCGTTCGCTCTCGTACATCCGCCCCCAGAATAACACGTTCAGGGCCATAAGTATCCAACCATTCTGCAACCAAATCTGGATCTTTTACGGCCACAGAACCCGCCGTAATTTGTTTTGCGCCACAGGCAAAGGCTAATTCTACATCAGCTGTGGTACGTAAACCACCACCGAAATCAATCTTTAGGTCAGTAGCATTAGAGATGGCTTCCAATACTTCGTGATTCACCACGCGGCCTGCCTTTGCCCCATCGAGATCAACCAAGTGGAGATAACGACACCCTTGTTTTTCAAATGTCTGTGCAACCGCAACGGGATCTTCGTTATACACTTTTTTTGTATCGTAATCCCCTTTCGTCAGTCGTACGCACTTGCCATCAATTAGATCAATCGCTGGAATAATTCTCATGGTATTAGATTAAGTACGAAGCTTTAAAAACTCTTGTAAAATAAGGCTACCGGGGTCACCGGATTTTTCCGGGTGAAACTGGGTGGCGTAAAAATTATCCTTTTGCAAGGCCGCGCTAAACGGGTGGATGTAATCCGTGGTAGCGGTCGTGAAAGGCCCCGGTTCAACGTAGTAGCTATGCACGAAGTAGGTATATTTCTGCTCGACTTCCGAGGGAAACAAAGCCCCTTTGAGATTATAAATTTGATTCCATCCCATGTGTGGCACTTTTTCACCTGCCCGCGCTTGAAATCGCCGTACCTTTTGTGGGATGATTCCCAAGCAGGTGGTATCCGCTTCTTCAGAATATGCACACAATAGCTGCATACCAAGGCAAATCCCCAGAACCGGCTGGGTCAGATTTCGGATGACCTTGTCCAAATCTCTTTCCCGCAACCAGGCCATCGTTCGTCCGGCTTCTCCAACCCCGGGAAAAATCACTTTATCAGCACTTTGGATGATCTCTGGATCATTCGTTAGAATCGGACTAACATGCAATCGTTCCAGTGCAAAGCGCACCGATTGGACATTTCCCGCATTATAATCGATGATAACAATTTTCATTATGACAACAATAATTTTAAATCCTATTGATCACAAAACCCCTTTCGTAGACGGCAATGCGTTTGAATTGACATCCTGGCGAATGGCCATTTTAATGGCTCGGGCAAAGGCCTTGAAAACTGCTTCGATCTTGTGGTGCTCGTTTGTTCCTTCAACTTTGATATTTAAATTACAGCGTGCCGCATCCGAAAAAGATTTAAAAAAGTGAAAGAACATCTCCGTAGGCATTTTTCCTACCATTTCTCTCTTGAATTCGGCCTCCCAAACGATCCAGGGGCGTCCACCGAAATCAATAGCCACTTGAGCCAGACAATCATCCATCGGCAAGCAAAAGCCATAGCGTTCAATCCCCTTCTTATTGCCTAAAGCCAAGCGGAAGGTCTCACCTAGAGCCAAAGCCGTATCTTCAATGGTGTGGTGCTCATCGACTTCCAAATCTCCCTTGGTTTGTACTCGTAAATTACAGCCTGAGTGGCGAGCTAACTGATCAAGCATATGGTCAAAGAAGGCAATGCCGGTCTGGTTGTCCGATTGCCCCTCTCCATCGAGGGTTAGTTCAATAGTGATATCCGTCTCATTGGTCTTCCGCTCAAAATAAGCTTGCCGTTGTTTGCGTCGCAGAAAACCATAAATTTCTGCCCAGCTTTGAGTGACTAAAGTACAAGATGGGACCAGGTCAGGACGAACCACCTCCTTGGCGGGTGCAATCAGGATACCTTTTGCGCCAAGATTCCGCGCCAGTTCAATATCCGATTGGCGATCACCAATCACCAGAGAATTCGCTAAGTCATAATCACCGCTCAGGTATTCTCCAAGTAAAGCTGTCCCTGGTTTTCGAGTCGGCGCATTATCTTCCGGGCGGGTTCGATCGATGATCACGTTTGAAAACGTCACCCCTTCGTTCATAAATGCCTGCAACATTTTTTCGTGGGCTGGCCAAAAGGTGTCCTCGGGAAAACTATCGGTACCAAGGCCATCTTGATTC
>JANQQI010000095.1 GCA_028285085.1 Saprospiraceae bacterium
GCGTAGCCATGTCCTTAATGAATCTTGTTTCGTTGGATCCCCCATCTCGATATTAAGTCGCTGCATGTCCGCTTCGGTCAAACCAAGATCCTCAAGCGTAAATTGCAAACTCCAGTAATAAGCAAGTACGGCTTCAATTTCCCAATCCTCCATAGGACGGCCTTGCGAGCATTCGATAGCGCACAGCTGAATAGCTTCGCGCAAGTTTTTATGCGCGCGCTCAATTTTTTCGTCGCCGTATTTTTTGACATAATCATCGTTGTACCAACTTTCTCGGTTCACGATACCTTTGAAAGTGGTTCCTTGCAGGAAGGGTAAATTATTGTCACGAGCGAAGCTGAGGCGTGTTTCGGGATCGCTGATCCGTAGATCGGGATCTTCAATTTCTAAATTATGGCAAGTCGTACAAACGTAATATTTGCTGATATATTTAGATCGCTTGCCATCCGGTCCAATAGTGCGGCCGATTTTGACCAGTTCCTCCCCTTTTTTAATTAATTCAGGATCGGGTGCCAGGTAATGCGGTGGACGTGCCTCACCCAATGCATACTGGACCTTTTCGAGGGGAGTAGTAGGATTCCATAATTCCAATTGATGACTGCGTGCAGCAATCCAAATTAAACTAAGACCGAAAAGTCCAATCCAGAATTTCAACATACAATTATGGTCGTTTATTCTGCTTTTACAGAAAAGAAAAAAATGTTTTTATTTTCTTTTTTTAATCACTCATTTTAAAAAACAAAATGAGCGAACAGCAGTAAGTGGTTTCAAACTATTAGATCAATAAAATAATTGAAAATTAATTCCATTTATTTATTAACCTTTTACAGACCATACGAACAGAAAAGATAGCGGGGTTGCCTAAAGTTATTTTTTTGTAAAAAAAACGAATAAAAACCTTAGTATTAAACATTGATTGATTTAAGCTTTTAGACAATTGCAATAAGTTTATAGTAGCCTATTAAAAATAGTAAGGAGAGAAGCATTCTATAACCTAATAGCTAAAGAATATATTAGTCGCTAAATCAGTTCAATAAAAACTGATGCCCGTCAGCGAATATCGAATAAATAAAGATCAATAAATTCTCTTTAGCTATAAATCATAGCTTACGCCTATATTCGCCATCCATAGGCGCAGTGGAAAATACTCTGCAGTATTTAAATTAAAGCCATGCTGATATTGCAACTCTACCCGCAGTGCTAATTTAGGCCAAAAGGCATATTCTGTATCCAGTCCCAAGCGTAAATTATCAATCGAAAATTCACCATTTTTAAATGTGGAGCGCAAATAATATTCAGCACCATTGCCAATGTACTCATAAGATAAGCGTTGCGCCAACGGTCGATAGGCTACCACCCCGGCGCCAAATCCAGCTTTCATTTTTTTAGATAAAGAGAATCGCTGGTGCAGCATTACAGGGATTTGTAAATAGCTAAATCGGCCCTTTAATTCATGTAAAACATCAGAGGGGGTTTCTGGATCAAGTACTGGGAAATCAGCAAATTGAGCCGGGTCTTTTAGCTCGAAGTTCATTTGCATAAATTCGGCACCAACGGACAAACTGCGATTCCCTGGAAAGGCAACAGAAGTATTTAGTCCGACTAAAAAAGCCGTACCGCCATAGTCTTGTACCGGCAAAACAAACGGGCTAGCGTGTGTACCAACACTAAATCCAATCGGCACAAACTGATGCAGTGGATTTTTCCTGGCTTCAGGGATCGGTGCTAAATCTTCTAATAAAGCAGTCATCAACTCATCTCGATCCAGAATATTAAAATTCGGAGAAAGCTCACTTTGCTTTAAATTGAGTTGATTGATATTACCTAAAACAATGGAGGGCTTACTATTCTTTGAGTCGGATATAGATGAATCAGTTTTAAAAATACCAAAGCCCGGTGGAACTGGTGCAAACAAAGATAATTGATGAGTTCTCAGGCCTTGGTACGTGCCAGTAATTGTTCGATTACTAGATAAAGGTGTAAAAAACTGTGGACTAGCGTATTGAAAAATTCCTTTGTGGGTGTAGTGGTTTGTTAGTGGTGTTGAAGGCGGTTCGGCGTAAACATATTTTTCCTGATAGATAATGTTGTAAACCGTATCAATTTGATAAATAATTTCTTTTTTAATGATCGTATCCCGTTGTTCCAGAGTCAAAAGTTGCTGCTGAAGAGCAGCCATATCTTGACTGAGAACATTATATTTTTTATAAAAAAAGCCTGCACCTAATAATATAGGAATTAAAAGCATGGCCATTAAAAACGGCAATAAATTTCGATTTCTTCGACGCCCTTGACTTGACCGCAAGCGAGCACGCATATTATTCATCGCCTCAATATCGGGCTGAAACTCCGGTGGCGATTCGAGAATGCCTTTTATTTTTTTATCAAAGTAATTGTCCTCCATATTCATTAGGTTTTCAAATGAATTCCCAAAGTATGACGTAATAGGGTTTTAATTTTCTGTCGAGCTTTCGATAAATTTGACTTAGAACTCCCAACGCTGATTCCTAATTGCGCTGCAATATCCGCATGACTCAAGCCTTCGACCACATAGAGGTTGAATACCATTCGATAGGCCGGTGGCAACTGCTGCATAATATTGAGCAAATCTTCAAACTCAAGTTGATCAAGCGCTTCGTTATAGGTGGCAGGGGGTATTGCTCCCGTCGGGGATAAAGTTTCACGCTTTTGTTCATATCTTCGATAATAGTCGATCGCAGCATTGACGAGAATTTTCCGTAACCAGGGCTTAAACTGCATATCCATATTGTATTGATCAATTTTTTGAAACACCTTCAAAAAACCATCATTCAACATTTCCAAAGCAGACTCACGGGTACGCGCATAGCGAAGACAGATCCCCATACCATAACTATAGAAATGTTGGTAGAGTCCCATCTGGCTGGCTTCGTCCATCCGGAGACAACCGGCGATTAATTTGGCCAATTGCTGATCAGTGGTCATTTTCTTTGCTTGCTTATTTGCCCTTACGTAAAGCGAACGGGGGTGGGTTGCCTCGCGTCCCTGAATTTTTCTACTCTTCTGCTGCATGGTCTAGATTTAGCTAGGTTAGGAGTATTCACTATACCCCAGACCACACAAAGCAGGCAATCCCCTATCTATAAAGGTAATTAATCTCAGTGGGGCTGATAAATCAGGTGCTAGTTCTCAGAAGCAGGGAGGAGGAATGGTAGAATTTGCTGTATACGGGACAATGCCGTCTTTTCGTGTTAGAATGTTAAGAGAGTAGGCCGAGTAGGATTATTGGAAGGATAGACAGGGATTAGAATGATTCAAAATCTACGACTTTTCACACAGATAGGCAATATGACAGTTATGCTCAATAGCAATAAAAATAGTGGGAATTTAATTGAGTGTTCAGCTTTTAAATTAACTAATCCGTTTTTTGTTCTTGCAAATATTTAAGCGCCTTTCTTTTTGAGCGTTTTGTAAACCGCTTCACCCAATAAGTCAAAATAGCATCATAGCCAGTAGCTTTCTTTTCTTCTTCGGTGAGTAAAGTCAAATGTGAAGGAACGGGAAATAAATCAGTATCTAATCGATTGCGAATGCTATCAAAATAATCGGGTTTAGTGCTAATAATGTGTCCAGAATTACCCGTGATGAAAAGGATTTTTTTGTCTGTAAAATCAAAATCGTCACGGCGATCTTTTAAAAAATCATTTAAAAATTGAGCTTCTGGCTCAGAAATCAGCGCTTGATTGTCCAAGCCACAATTTTTAATATCTTGACCAAAGGTAAGGGTGACTGTTAAGAATAGTGTCGCAATAATTGTTAGTCCTCGCATTTTATATTTCCTTATACGCTTTAAAACATCTCATCGCATTATACAACGACAAGATAAAGCGATTGGTATTTCATTGAGCCTGACTTTTTAACTGAGCCAATTGCATTTGTAGCTCTTGAATTATTGTACGAGTAGCTTCGCTATTTATTTTTTCCAACTCTGAAATTATTTGAACAATTGTTGCAGCATCATACTGCGGCTCGCTGGGCACAGAAAAATCTTGCTCCGGCGCCAGCTTAAAAAACAGTTCATCGCTCCACGCGTTTCTTTGCCCATCAAAGACCAGATGCACGCGATCTGTGGTTCCCTTATTAACTACGGAGTGGACACAGTTGACATTAGTGTACCAGCATTCGCCCGCTTGCATCCGTAGTAAGTCACCACCCAGCATAAATTCAACCTGAGGATTCGTTTTAATCGGCACATGAATACGAAAACAACCATCTTCGTAGCCCAATTTATGATCGCGATGGGGTTTGATATAACTCCCGGGACGTAGGCGTAACACGCGTACCGAAATCAACGGACACTTGAAATTTTGTAAGATTGACTGAATATAGGGACACATTTTGACCAGCGGCGTCGGCTCCGGCAATTGGCCTTCTATGGATATGGCATAGATATTATTCGGATCTCCTCCCGGTGCGTATAACGGAATAGCTTGCCAATCTCCATCGTAGCCTTCTGTATTGAAATGCGGAATCCAACCAGAGTTCAATACTTTATCCAACTCCTCTCCCAAGAGTAACTCATCAAATTGATAAGGCAATTGAAGATATTTCACCTTTGGTTCAGCCTGCATAGTTGATGCCTTCTATGATTACCAGTTGCAATTAAAGCTCCTGACTTCTGAAAGGTATAAATTTCTTCGGGTAAGATGCCTATACATTGCGAAGTTTCCCAACAATGCGATTTACTTATTTACACTCTTTTTATCTAGCTGCAATTTATGCCGTAAGCCTGCAAATAATTGTTCCGCTTGCGATTGTCCTGAATGAATAACTTGATTATAATAAGCCAGAACGTATAAGATTTTGGCATTTTGCTTATTCACATTTCCCGATTGAATCTGTGTTTTCCAATCTGTAATGCCATACTCGTTTTTACTGATAATCTGCAGTTGGGTAAAAAAACGCTGTCGTAATTCAGGAGATAAATACTCTGGCGGTAAATTGTAATCAAACACTTGACTAGCCACCCGCCGAAAGAGACTTTCTTCTTTGGTGTTACCGCCCCAAACCGCCCAAGAATAAATCGATAACCCAATCAAGGCCAAGCCAAGTGCAATCAATAGATAGCAAATTACTAAATTTTTATTCTCTCCAAATCCAAATTCATTATTCCCTAATACCTTCAATCCAATTCCGGCAGGAATGAGATAAAATCGAGAATACACGTGCAATACTTTCGCCTTTAGCGAAGGAATTTCAAATCGTTCTAATCGTTCGGTGACGTAATAAGTATTGGTTGGAAATAAAGGCAATCCCAGCGTAAAGAAATGAATAGAGATATACTGTTTCCGATACTTTTTAATATTGGCAACAGGGATGAATCCGATGCGCATTGCTTTATATTTTTTGTTAAGGTATAAATGTAACAACTTCTGCTTTGAGGTGCTTCAAATCTGGGACCTCAATTATTTGATTTCAAACACTTGCAAAGCAGCATTATTCCGTGCACAAAGCAGTAGTTGACGGCCGTCCGCCAGACGGAGCAGCGCCTGCTCACGGACCTGCCCCATTTGCCAAAGGCCACTTTCACGCGCTTGCTGAGGTTTAAATTGTCCTTGACCATCCCCCTGAAGCCCCCAGCCGTAGCTAGCGTCGAAGCGACCAATTGATGGTTGTAATTCAAAGAAATTCCCACCAGCAAGTGCATCCAAATAACCATCGTTATTAATATCGGTGATCGTCCAGGTGTTAATAGTGGAAAATTGTAATTCGCGAGCTAATGGGTGCACGCTAAATTGTCCTCGCCCATCATTTTCTAAATAACAAGACGCCAGTTGCGTCGCGTGAATTAGGCGAGCATCCTGACGCTCCGTCGCCGGAAATATTTGCTCGAAGGTACTTTCGGAAAATTTACGGTACTCGGGATAGCGCTTGCGTAAACGTACCAGCTGTTGTGTCAACTCATCCTTGCTCGCAAAGATGTACGGCTGTCCCTGCCGATAGTAGGTCATAATGGCTTCCGAACTGGTATTTTGATCAAAATCTTTGACATAGATTTCGAGAGGTTCTTCTGCACTGGCTTGCAAGTTTGAATTGAGACCAAGGTTTCCGGCGAGGATATCTATATCGCCATCACCATCAAAGTCGGCGGCCGCCAAACTTTGCCACCAGCCTGCGGAAGCCGGAATACGGCTTTGTTTCAATTGTCCTTCAGACCAACGGAAACAGGTCAGCGGCATCCACTCTCCGGCGACCACCAAGGTAGACGCTTCGGGAAGCCAGCAAGCATCGGTGATCATCCCCAACTCTGCTAATCCGGGCGCTAAGGTCGCGCTCACCTCCTCAAAATTCCCCTGGCCATCATTTTGTAAGAGAAAACTTCGGCCAGGTTGACCAAAGGCCCGCGCACTACTCCGCCCGCCAACAAAAATATCTTGATCACCATCGCCATCGAAATCCAAAGCCTGTGCACAACTACCGTTGCTCACTAGGCCAGGTAGGGCATTTTCCATTAAAATGAATTGACCCCGGCCATCGTTGCGATATAACCGATCCTGTAAAGCAGGTGACCCCTCACCGTATTCATTGCCACCACTCACCACGTATAAATCGAGGTCCTGATCCCCATCAATATCAACAAAGCAAGCGTCGACATCCTCATGAAAGCGATCCGTTGCCCAGACTGCCCGATTGCTTCCATTAAATTGCCCCTTGGCATCCTGCAGCAACAAACGTGCACTCTGCTGCTTCGCCCCACCAATGAAGACATCGTCGAGGCCATCACCATTGACGTCACCTACAGCCAAGGCGGGCCCTTGGGTAGAGAGCAAATAGGGCATCAGCTTTTCGCGATTGATATCCAGAAAACCATTTTCGCGATGCTGGAAATCACTCAAGCCAGGAATTGTCACTTCTCGGAAGCGTTGTTCTCTTGTCTCCTCTTCCGTCTTTTTTGCGTGCGGAGCCTGCGGCTGCAAAACCAAGTATTGATCCGCAGCGATGGCCGTCAGTTGTTCCGTTCGGCCATCGGGCCACTCAATCAATAGCGAATCGACGGTAGTTGCCGTTCCCAATCCAAAATGCAGCGTCGGCATAGAGCTAGATTGAAAGCCGCGTATCGGATATAATTGTTGCCACTGTCGCTCTCCATTAGCTAGCACTGTAACTTTAGTACCAAAGCCAAAAGGATTGGCGCCATCCAGTTGAAAGGATAAACTCAGAAAATGGCCCTCCGATTGATTTTGATAGATCAATGCCGGTGCATTGAGGCGATTGAGCACGAGATCCAAATCGCCGTCTCGATCAAAATCTGCATAGGCCGCCCCGGTCGCACAATCCGGCCGGGTAAAACTGGCAGAAGCGCTCTGATCAGAGAATTTTAGATCGCCTTCATTCCGAAATAGATAATTTGTCATTTCACCTGGCGGCATCTGTTGGGCAAGTTCTAAGTCCTTAGCCTGTGCTTGCACTTTCTGATTAGAAATGAATTTGAGGTAATCCAAGTCATTTGGCCGTCTTAAAATACCGTTGCTAATAAACACATCTTTTCGACCATCATTATCAAAATCGGCTGCCAGTACCGACCAACTCCAATCGGTAGCGGCCAGCCCTGCAAGTTGGCCGATTTCGCTAAAGCGCAAATCTCCATCCGGTGCTTGTCCCATATTCAGATGCAGCATATTACGCGGATATTGATAGTGGTAGCCAAAACTGTGTTTGAATTGAAACACATCATACGGATCAGCGCCTACCGAGTTTTTAAGAATTTCTTCTGATTCGGGTTTCATATCAAGCGTCAAGACATCCGGTTGGCCATCATTATTGATATCCGCTAGTTCGTTGCCCATCGAAAATTGGCTATTGTGTCCCATTGCCTTGACCATACCTTCCCGAAAAGTGCCATCACAATTGTTGTAGTACAAATAATCATTTTCGTAGAAATCATTGCTGACATAAATGTCGTCGCAACCATCCCCGTTGAGATCACCCAAAGCCACCCCCAGCCCAAAACCAATTTTACTGGACAAGATACCCGCCGCTTGCGTGACATCCACAAACTGGCCGTCCTGATTTTGGAAGAGTCGATCACCGGCCCGGGCATCGATCTCTTGACGTTGACTGGTATCCGGGCGGCTACCACTAGGATCATGAACCGAATGACACAAGAGGTACATATCCAAATCACCATCCTGGTCGTAATCAAAAAAAGCAGCTTGCGTCGCAAAACCTTGAAAATCTAAGCCATAAGCCGCGGCCGCTTCCAAGAATTTTCCATTTTTTTGGTTGACGTATAATTGATTTCGTCCTTTTTTGCCTTTATAATCCCCCAACTGGCAGAGATAAATATCAAGCCACCCATCAGCGTTGATATCTACTAGGCTTACCCCGGTCGTCCATCCTCCATTTTGCTGTAAGCCTGCGGTTTCAGTTGCTGCCGTGAACGTTAGATCCCCCTGATTAAAATAAATTTGATTGTCTACCTCGTTTCCCGTAAATACCAAATCGGGTAAACTATCTCCGTTGAGATCACCAGCAGCCACTCCCCCACCGTTGTAATAGTATAGATACTCAATGATGTTAAAATCCTCGGTCTCTTGCAATTGGTTGGTAAAATCCAAGCCTGTTTCCTTCGGTGATAATTCTTTGAACCAGCCACCTTCATCGATAGGTGGATTTTCCTGGCAATGGGTCAGCAAAAAAAGAATACCTAAAAAATAGGGTAAACGATTCATGTATGTTGTTTTTCTCTTGCTTGTTGGGTTGTTAATGTGTGATATCTAATTACGATAGCCTAATCAAACTTACAATTCCTTTGAAAGACGTATTTATATTATTTGCCACTCAAAACTATCGTCTAAAAGAGAGCAAAATGCAATCTGAAGCAGTTTCATGATAAAAATCCGACATTAACTTACATTTTTTAAAAAATTTCCACCCCAATTTATGGAATTTGCCCTTCTCCGGAATCTATAGATAATGACGCGATTATTGTCTTTTGGCCAAAATGAAATATGCGTTGCAATTTACCATAAATGCTACCGGTAAAGACTGGTAAGTAGTATGCCTCGACAACTTGCGACCGAAATGGTCGGCGGCGGCGGACAGCGGGTGGGTCCCACCCTCAAAGCCCTATTTTATATCAAAACCTTATCCAGATCATCATCAGTATCCTCAATCTATCATTCTTTCCGTTCCTCTTTCTTGCCCTACTCCTTATTAGAGTTAAAAATGCATTTCAACCTTACTAGCTAGCTATTATTTCATCTAAAAACCCATTGCTCAAATACCCCAATTACATAGAGGCATTAATCAGTACAAAAATAAGGGTCAGCATTGAGATCAGGAAAACTTTGAATAGAAGGATACCATCAGAGGTCAAGAAAAGAGCTTATGGTCGAATTAAAGTAAAGTCACCATTACGCAATACGACTTCGCCATTAGGTAATTCAATTTCTGCCAGCCAAATATAGACGCCTTCCCCGGCGGGCTGCCCTTTGAATTCACCATCCCAGCCGTGGCCCCGGTCATTTAGCTGACTTCCCACGGCTTGATAAACCTGGCTTCCCCAACGATCAAAAATTTGCAGCCTGCGGAGCAGGAAGTTGGCGCGGCCCTGCAAAAAGAAATAATCATTGTTCCCATCAAAATTAGGCGTAAAGATGTTTGGTGCAAAAAGGAGTAGCTCATTACGCACCCGAAGGGCTCGGCTATCGTAAGCACCACAACCAAAAGCGTCTTCAGCGTAAAGCTGCACTACAGCATCGTTGGTCAGAATCACATTGGGTTGGTTACAATCTGTGCAACTTAACGCCCCGCCATTATTGACTTGCCATTCTAACGATAGGGTTGTCGTAGCATTACTAGTGAATGACAAAAGACTAGCCACGCCTGCATCCAACTCATCATCAGCTTCTAAGGTCACATTTAGGGGCACCGCCTGTGCTTCCACAAGAATGGAGTCTCGAAAACGCACACAATCATTTTCAACTTCTACCCAATACCAGCCATCCGATGACACTTCCAACGTATTTTCAGTAGAACCATCACTCCATAAATAGTTGTCTCCCCCAAACCCCGCATCCAGCAATAGGACCGTATCCGCACAGAGCACGATTTGTTCATCCAGCAAAATATTCGTAGCATCCAAAACTTCAATACTGGTCGGATCATCTGGAGCCGCCGTTTGTGGATCGTCAGAATACAAATCTGCGCTAAGTGCTTGGGGTAAACGACTCAACCAAGCTTGTTGTGCGTAGATGCCAGGCGCAACGGTCTCGTCAATCGCGATTTTAAGTACAATCGAATCATCTTGAAGTAGCAAATCCATATCGGTCACCTCAAAAATATTACTGCCTATTCCACTTTCAATTTGACCGTAGCCGGGACCTTTCACAATTTCAGTAATGGTGAAGCCTTCGGGCAAGGTGTCTCGCAAAATAGTCTGGGTGTAAGAACTGCCCAGATTACTGATGAAATCATAGGTGAGCGTCACTTCGCTGCACGGTAGAACCCGATTTTGATCAAAGCGGCGCCGGAAATCGAGGCGATAAGGACAGGAGCAGCCATCCGTATCCCCACCATTGGGGCCAAAGCTTTTTCGAGCTACCTCCCGTTCAAATTTATTAAACTCAAATAGTGTATTCTGTTCTCCCCCTGTACTGCCATAACCATAGAGGACCCCACGCTCGTCAAAAAACAAGGCACTCATTCCAGCAATCTCGTGCAAAGTAGGAGAATCGTAATTTGTTATGATCCCAGAAAAGCCACTTAGTGTAATTAATTGCTTGTTCAACTCGTCGAAACCATATAATGAACCATAGACCGGATCGTAAGCCAAGTCCGATAAACGAACCCCGGCACCTAAAATAGCCAGTGAACCTACAGAATAATCCGGTGTATCAAATCTAATAGTGGACAACACTTTATCGGTATTTCCATTTTTCGAACGTCCTACGACGTAAAACCGAATACCGCTTGGGCTAAAAGTCCCCGCATGGTAGATATAGTTCACGGTATCCAATCCATTAGGAATACCTAAATCAATTGGACCATCAGTCGTAATCCGATATAGATGATAATTATCCCGATCCAGAGCGTAGATATATTGATCCCGTGTACTGTAAGCAATACAGCTAAATCGCTGCCCTTCAGTATTCAGAATTTCCGTAAAATCTGCCTCCCCATTATTCGTATCCACATCTAAACCTTGAATACTGGTAAACTCACTATCAGAATCGGGCAAAAAGAGGTAGAGCTGTTCGTTACAGGGAAAGGTTTGACAACGAAGCAGGGCAGGACTAATCCAAAAGATGAAGCCCAAAAAGATAAAATGTAAGTCTATTTTCAAATCACTGCAATCTATCGCAGTCGGGTAATTTGAACCTACGAGGAATTTCTACAAATTCGAAAGTAGTCCTAAAAAAGGTATTACAATCGTCCTGAGAAAGTCATTCATAAGTCTAATAACGGTAGCTTAAAAGGTGGTCGTTATTACGGGCGATGAGCAAATAGCGCTGCCCGTTAATGTCTAATTGTAAAATATCGCGTACCTCGCCATCGAGCTTGATCCCAGAGGTTGAAGCCGAGACGGGTGTAAATTGGTTTCGTCCATCGCCGCGCAAAAGCAAACCATAGCTAGCATCATAGCGCCCAACTTCTGGTTTGGCACCGTGTAGATTTCCGCCCAACATGATGTCTAAGTGCTCATCGCCATCAAAATCATCGATGAGTAAACCATAAACTGGTGCCACTTGTGCCTCAGTCGGTAAGGCTACTATTTCAAAGCTGCCATCATCCTGCGCAATCAGCAAAGAACTTTCCAAGCGCTGTGCTTTTTTAACAATAGCGCCCTCCAGTTGTTCAGCCGTGAAGATATCGTCAATCTGCTCGTCGCGATAGCTTTCGTATTTTAAATACTTTTTCTTCAACTTCGGAATTTGCATCACTAGATCGTGCCGGAGGACCATAGGATAAGCCTCTCCCCCTTCGTAAGTACTAATGATCTGTTCTACCGAACCATTCTTATCAAAATCACTGAGATGTAATTCAACTGGCTGGTTTTCCGTAGCGCGAAAACGCGAGTTCAACCCGTGGTTACCAACGACGAAATCCATATCGCCATCACGATCAAAGTCAGCGGCTTTCACACAGTTCCACCAACCAGATGCCTGCGCTAAACCAAGTGCCTCGGTCTGATTGGTGAATTGCCCCTGATCATTGACAAATACGCTTAACGGCATCCACTCGCCGGTAACCAACAAGTCCAAATCGCCATCCTGGCCGTGATCGAACCATTTGACATCGGTAATCATGCCGAGTTCCTTTAACTCTGGTGCCCGCTCCCTCGTTACGTTTTTAAAGGTTCCTTTTCCATCATTTTCTAACAAATAACCATTCGCTGATCGGCCGTAATAACGCAAGTGCACCCGAATACCGATAAATAAATCCAGATCACCGTCTTGGTCAAAATCGGCAGCTTCCACGCAAGAACTACTCTCAAAGCGATTGGCGGGTAGGAGTTGCTCGGATTTCACCATGGTGCCGTCGCCTTGATTAAAATACAAGCGATCCTTCAACGCTGAGGAAGCCGATGAAAATTCATTGCCTCCACTGGTCACGTACAAGTCCTGATCACCATCGCCGTCGGCGTCAAAAAAGAGGGCGTCAGTGTCCTCTGCTTTTAGATCAGCAGCAAAGAGGTCCTCATTGATACTCGCAAAACGCCCGCCCGCACGCTGCACAAATAGTTTTCCTGACATATCACGCGCACCACAGAGATACAAGTCTTCCAGGCCGTCTCCGTTGACGTCGCCTTTGGCCATACGTGGCCCTTCGGTCGACAGCATGTGATAGATGAGACGATCGACGTCAAAATCGACAAATTGATTCTCTTGGTGTTGATAATCAATGCGCTGTGCTAAATTATCTGCTTGAAAAATAGTTTTGGTGGGCGTCTTAGGATAGAGCGGAATCCCAAGCTCTTGGGCATTGCGTTGCGCGATCGTTAAGGTCTGATTTGTAGCCACTTGGGTCAATACTTCCTGACGATCATCCGGCCAAGTTATTAGTAGCGTATCTATTTGCTCCAAGTTCCCCAAGCCAAAATTCGGGCGAAAATCTACCGTGGATTCGAACCCACGTACAGGTACCTGCTCCAGGTAAAACTGCTGCCCTTGATGGCGAATTTGCAATCGAGTGCCCACCCCAAAAGGGTTTTTCCCTTCGCCTTCGAGCACCACCTTCAAATAGCGCTGCTGGCTGCTATTCGTTTGATTTTCGTAGACAAAAGCGGGCATATTGATGTTATTCACCACCAGATCCAAATCGCCATCATTATCCAAATCACCATAAGCAGAACCGTTGGAAAAGCTCGGTGTATCCAGTCCCCATTCGGCGGCTCGGTCTGTGAAGCGCAGCCCGCCTTCATTGTGAAAAGCGTAGTTTGAGATCGCTTCCGAAGGAATCGAGTCAATCAAACGCTGAAAATCTACCCCATCCCCTTGAATGATGGATTTCATCGTTTCTTCGTTCGATACAAAGTTGATGTAATCCTGATCGGTTAAATCCTGAAAGATACCGTTAGCTACGAAAATATCTTTGCGGCCATCATTGTCCAGATCAACGATCATCGCGCCCCAGCTCCAATCGGTTGCTTCAACACCGGCTAGTCGACCAATTTCGCTAAAACGATCATCACCGTGATTGAGGTGGAGCATATTCCGGGTAAATTGATGGTAATACCCATTTTTAAGATTGTACTGGTATTTATCCCAATTTTCGAAAGTCGTTTTGGTTTTCAAACGCTTATTCTTACCGGGAAGCATCTCGGTTACAAAGATGTCGGCGTGACCGTCGTTATTGATATCGGCCATATCCGCTCCCATCGACGCCCCGCTGATCGAACGAATTTGCTCGGTCAATACTTCGGCAAAAGTGCCATCCTGTTCATTGAGATAAAGATAATCACGTTCGAAAAAGTCATTGGAAACGTATATATCGGGCCAGCCATCACCATTCACATCCCCTACCGTCACGCCTAGTCCAAATCCGATCACACTGCCATAGATGCCAGCTTCTTCACTTACGTCCGTAAAGCTTTCTCCATCGTTGCGTAATAATTTATCCCCACCAACCGAATCGCGTTGTGGACGCATATTCTTGCGTAAGTTGAAACTCCCAATGGCTTGATAAGAATTATTTAGGAGATACAAATCGAGATCGCCATCACGATCATAATCAAAAAAAGCAGCGTGGGTTGAGAATCCTTTATCGGCCACGCCATAGGCTTGTGCTTGTTCGGTAAAAGTGAGATCACCATTATTAATAAACAATTCATTTTGCTTATTGTCACCCTCAAGATCACCGGAATTACAAACGTAAATATCCAGCCAACCATCACCGTTGACATCCGCCACGGACACACCCGTCGACCAGGCCCGTTCTCCAGCGACGCCTGCCTTTTCGGTAATGTCCTCGAAGCGAAAATCTCCTTGATTACGATATAAACGATTCGGCTGCATATTCGCCGTGAAGTAAATATCCAACAGACCATCACGATCGAAATCACCAAAGCCAACACCGCCACCGTTATAAAAATTTCGGTAAGTATAAATGTTGAATTTTTCGTTATAAATCAGTTCGTTGTTAAAAGCGATGCCACTCTCACTGGCTTCAACCATCCTGAAAAGTGGCGGCTGCTTTGTAGTGGAATCAGCGGTTGATTCATTTGCAGGATTCTGGCAGGCGCCGATCAAGAGCAAAATGCCTCCCAGGCTTCCAATTAACTCTTTTCCAATTCTATTCATCATAAGCCTGTCTTATTGATTTTTGGCCGTTGGTTGCGGCACATCAACCGAAGTATCCGTGTACAGCACATTGACAAATCGCTCGTCTTTAGCAAAGACGGTAATGCGTTTATTGCTTTCTTGTTTGACGTGAAAAACACCATCGCCATCGGGGCGTTTAACTTCGAGAAAGTCCTCCCCATGCCATTGTTTTAGGAGGTCTAGGACTTCGACCAGTAGCTTATCCGAACCGAGTTCTTTATTCCATGGTGCCCAGCCACTGTAGACGAAAGTAATTGGCATTTTGTAAATCTTATCCTCATGAAATTCAGGATAGAAATTCATGTAAGCCAGATGGCTAAAATCCTTCATTTCCTGCATCACGGTAGTATTCTCTGTCCCTTGTCGCAGTACACCGTCTTTGTTTAATTCCCAACAGCGTGCAAAAAAATCTTTGCGGGTCATCCCCAACTGTAGGCCGAGAAACAAGTCGTCAGCCCGTTCTGTTTTTGCCTTTTCCCGATCTACCATCTTTTGGTATTCGCTCTTACAGCTACCCATCAAGAGTAGTAATAAGAAGACACTTCCTATTTTTAAATACAATTTCATACACTATCTATTTTATCATCTCTCTGACTATCAGTATCAATAGCTATAAATCTCCAGCTGATCGTCATTCTTAGCAAAAATCACATGAGGCTCTCCCTTAATCGGTAAAGCAATAATATCTCGTACTTCACCGCGTACGGAGATGCCCGATTTTTTAGTTGATAGAGCGTTAAATCCACCTTTACCGTCTCCTTTGAGCAGCATTCCATAGCTCGCATCGTAAATCCCGAGCTCCGGTTTGGAATGATGAAAATTTCCTCCAAGTAATATATCCTGCTGGCCATCTCCGGTGAAATCTTCCACTAAAAGACCATAAACCGGCGCGAACTGAACCGGATAAGGTAAAGCTTGGATAGAAAATTTGCCATCGCCTTGGTTCATTAGTACAACCGACTCCGTAATAAAGACTTGGTGATGAATCGCCTTTTGTACCTCTTCGGCGGGAAAGATGTCTGTAATGGTTTGCTCTCTATAATTTTTGTAGTATAAATATTTTTTCTTCAACGCAGGAATTTGCTTGACCAAGTCATGTCGCAATGCCAAAGGATAAGCATCTGCTCCGTTGTAGACACAGACGATTGGTTCTGCTTTTCCATTCTTATCAAAATCCGCCACGTACATACTCATCGGCTGCTCTATCGAGGCCTTGAGTCGGGAGTTTTTACCATGATTCCCTAAAACCAGATCGGCTAAACCATCGTTATTGAAATCTCCTACCGCAAGTCGGTTCCAAAATCCATTACTTTGGGGTAACTCCGTCTTAGTAAAAAAGCCTTGATCGTTGACAAAAATTGTGATGGGCATCCAATCTCCAATGACGACCAAGTCTAAATCTTGATCCTGGTCGATATCCAGCCAAGTGGCATCCGTAATCATCCCTATTTTGGTAAGATCCGGTGCGGAGCGCTTGCTGACTTCTGTAAAGGTCCCCCCATCATTTTCCAAGAGGTAGCCATTGCTTGGAAAGCCATAGGCTACGGTCTGCAGGCGAATGCCTACGAACAAATCAATATCACCGTCTGCATCGTAATCGGCAGGTTTTACACAGGCCGTACTCTCGTAGCGTGAAACCGGTAAAAATTGCTCGGAAAGTGTCAACTCACCTCGACCATCATTGAGATACAGGCGATCTCGTAAAGCCGAGGAACCGCTGGAAAATTCATTACCACCACTAGCTACATATAAGTCCAAATCGCCATCTTGATCTGCATCAAAGAAGGCACAATCTGTATCCTCAGCCTTTGCGGATGCCTTGAGCGTTACCTCCGCAGCGTTGCGGAATTGGCCAGAGCGATCTTGTAGGAATAATTGCCCTGCTTGATCTTTCGCCCCTCCGATATAAATATCTTCACGCTGATCGCCATTCACATCTCCTCGGCAAGAACAAGGTCCTGCAGTAGATAGCATGTGATATAACAGCTGATCCCGATCAAAGTCAATAAAATCATTTTCTCGATGCTCAAAATCCAGCCCAATCGCTTGTGTTTGTGCTTGGAATAATGGTGCTTCGGGCGTCTTGGCAGCCACCGCTGCGGCACCAATTTCTCCAGCCTCCGTTTGCCGCAGCTCAATCAGCTGATCAATTGGAACATCAGTCATCAAAGTCGTTTGCCCGCCCAACCATCGAACTTCTAAGGTATCAATGCGAGTGATCGCACCGAGCCCAAAAGTCAGTTTATAGTCTACTGTCGATTCAAAACCACGCATTGGGGCCAGCTCTTGATAGAATACTTGCCCCTCGTGGCGTAGGCTCACCTGCGCACCTACGGCAAAGGGGTTTCGAGCATCGCCAAGTAATTGCACTTGCAAATAGTGCCTATCCTGATAAAGGCTATCCGTATTGTTGCGATAAACAAACGGCGCCATGTTGACGTTATTGATCACCAAATCCAAATCGCCATCATTATCGAGATCGCCGTAAGCTGATCCATTGGAGTGACTAGGTGTACCGAGCCCCCAAGCCGTAGCTTGATTTTCAAAGGTCAAATCCCCTTGATTGACAAACATGTAATTTGGTAGGCGTTCAGAAGGAATGGAATCTACTAATTTCTTGATGACCGCATTTTCACGCTTCAAAATGGCACGCACTGTCTCAGGGTTACCCATATAATTGATATAATCCTGATCGGTGAGATCTTTGTAAATACCATTAGCTACAAAGATGTCTTTATGGCCATCATTATCAAAATCTGCCATGAGTGCCCCCCAACTCCAATCGGTAGCGTATACATCGGCGTATCGACTGATCTCACTAAAGGTGCCGTTGGTATTATTGAGTTGTAAGACATTCCGGGTAAACTGATGATAAAAGCCATTGCGGACATTAAGTTGGTACTTGTCCCAATTTTCAAAATTGGTTTTGGTTTTCATGCGCGCATCATCTTCGGGGAGCATATCCGTGACGTAGATTTCGGGATAGCCATCATTATTAATGTCTGCCATATCGGCGCCCATTGACCCCATACTAATCTCACGCATTTGGCTTTCCAAAACTTCTGCAAAGGTGCCATCCTGTTGATTAATGTAGAGATAGTCCTTTTCAAAAAAATCGTTGGAGACAAACATATCAGGCCAACCATCTCGATTAACATCACCAACCGTTACACCTAACCCAAAGCCAATCATACTCCCGTAAATACCCGCCATTTCGCTGACATCGGTAAAGTAATCCCCGTCATTACGATAGAGCTTATTCCCACCGAGAGTATCGCGGATTTCACGTTGACCGGGCCGAATATCATAGCCTCCAACCGGTCGAAAGGAATTATTAAGCAGGTAGCAATCCAGGTCACCATCACGGTCATAATCCAGAAAAGCAGCGTGTGTCGACAAGCCTTTATCAGCAATGCGATAGTCATGCGCCTGTTCTTTAAAGGTCAGGTCACCATTGTTGATAAAGAGTTCGTTGTGTCGATTTTCGCCTTGTATATCACCGGATTTGCAAACATAGATATCCAACCAACCATCGCCGTTTACGTCTGCAAAGCTTACGCCGGTCGACCATACATTCGAGCTAGCCACACCAGCTTTTTCCGTAATGTCTTCAAACTTAAAATTGCCTTTATTTAGATATAGTCGATTATCTGCCTGGTTGCCGCAGAAGAAGATATCGGCAAGTCCATCATTATTAATATCCCCAATCCCTACGCCTCCCCCATTGTAAAAATTACGGTAGGTATAAACATTGAATTCTTCAGTATAGGTAAGATCATTACGGAAATCAATACCGGTATATTTGGCTGGCAGCTCCGAAAAGAGTGGTAAATTCTCATTAATCGATGAATGAGATTGGCAGGAGGCCATCAGGAGGCTCAACCAACTAAAAAACATGATATAACGCCCGCATTCAATCATCTCTCCGAGGGGGTGTAGTTTATAATACAAAAATAGCTAAGAGATGGGAATAATTAGCCTAAGTGGCGATTGATGAGAGAATCCGAGGAAAATTTGATATAAAATCATTGATTTTGCGATACAAATTAGATGAATGGCCTCTCTTTAAAAATAATCGCAACTTCTTTTCCCACCGAGCTACTTATTAAAAAGAGAAAGCAAGTAATAATTACTTGCTTTCTCAATATAAAACTTAAGGAAATGCTAGGTATTAGTAGCCTGGATTTTGTTCCAGAGCAGGGTTAGCATCGAGTTGTTCTTTTGGAACTGGGAAGATGTTTACGTGATCACTTGGGTCAGCATCTTTTGCCCACCAAGCATCATTGTAACGTCCGAAACGGATCAAATCGGTACGACGTTTTGCTTCAGCAAACATCTCGCGGCCACGTTCAGCCAACAGATTATCAGCATCCAAAGCACCGAAATCATCTACACCAGCACGATCACGGATAGAGTTAACCAAAGCCAGAGCGTCACCGTCACCATTGTTTAGGCGCCACAATGCTTCTGCTTTGTTCAACAAAATCTCTGTATAACGGTAGATTGGGAAGTCATTGTTCAAGTGACGCGTAGATCCTTGAGCAAACTCAAATTTACCGATACGAGCACCAGCTTGACGATAAGCGTTTGGTCCCAATTCGTTGATTTCAGGTGTGAAGATAATTTCTGGACCATCTGGATCACTAGAAGCATCATCAACGATTGGTGTTGACCCATCGCTATCAAACTGAGGTCCCACCAAGAAGTTATTCTTACGGATATCATCATCTTCGTATGAATCGTAGAATTCCTGCAATGAGCAGAAACCATTCCATGGCTGCTCAGCCAATTTGTATGTACGCTGGCTACCGTAGTGTAGCGTCATTTGCGCCAGGTTGAAACCACGTGCAAATACTTCGTCGTAAGCAATAGCAAAGATAAATTCTGGAGAACCACTATTCTCAGTTACGAAGTTATCGTAGTAGTTAGCGGCCAAAGAGAAATTACCAGAGTCGATAATTGCATCGCAAGCATCAATACATTTCTGCCATTGAGCCTCACCGGTATATACCTCTGCGTTCAGATACAAGCTAGCAAGAATAGCTTGTGCAGCGTAGAAGTTGATACGGCCATAAGTGGTAGCATCTACTTCTTTGCTCAAACCATCGATGTTATCCAGGATCGTTGTTTCGATAAAGTCGTAAACTTCCTTACGAGTCGCATTAGTTGAAACGAAATCATCTGGCAAGTCGAAACGGTCAATAACCGGTACATTACCGTAAGTATCCAATAGGAAGAGGTAGAACAAAGAGCGCAATACTCTTAGCTCAGCGTCGTACTCGGTGATACCGGCTTCTGAGAATTGGAATAACAATCGATTACAAGCATTTACACCTCCGAATCCAAATGTCCAACCATCGCGGATACGATCGTCTTCAGAGTTGTAGGTGTGCAGGTGCAGACGACGCCAGTTACCACCGTCATCCCAGTCATTACCACGAGTAGGGACAACAACTTCGTCTGAAGTCACCTCCTGCAAAGAGAAAATATTTGCGTTTCCACCGTAACCGTAGAGGTTGGTGTATGCTGCACCCAGTGCAGTCGCAATTTCCTCATCTGTCTGCAAGAAGTTGTCTGGTGTCAAATCACCAAATAACTCCTCATCCAAATCAGTACAAGACTGATTGAAAGCAGTTAAGAAAAGACCGACTAAAAGGTACTTTCCGTATTTGAAATATGAGTTCATAATACTAAAATTTTTAATTGAATGGTTTTCAATGATTAAAACCCGAGGTTTACACCGAAAGCAATGGTACGCGTACGGAACCAAGTGTTACGACGATCAATACCTGGAGCCAAAGCTCCACCTTCAGAATCAGTAAAGCGAACTTCGGGATCGACACCTTTATAGTTGGTAATTGTTAGCAGGTTTTGACCAGTAGCGTAAAGACGAATCTTAGTAAAGCTACTGTTTTCTGGTAAGTCGAAAGTATAACCGATGGTCATATTATCTAGTTTAACGAAAGAGGCATTCTCAACGTGTAAATCAGAGAATTTCGCACCAGCTGTAAGGTTGGCGACATCCTCAGTAGATTCCAATACGTTGTAAGATACAATCGCGCTAGGTGCTTCGTAGAAAGCACGGAAGGTATTAACCAGATCATGACCGAATACTCCACGGAAGAAGATATTGAAGTCAAAGTTCTTGTAGGTGAAGGAGTTATTGAAACCAAGCTGGAAGGTTGGCAAACCATTACCAATAACTTGACGGTCATCGTTCTGACCAGGGTTTCCATCACCGTTTACGTCCGCAAAGATCCATTCACCATCCTCGTCGATACCTTCGTATACCAGACCCCAAAGTTGTCCGATATCAGCATCCTCTTCTACACGTACCAGAGGTGTTTGGTTTTGACCAGGAGCACCCAGGTTAGCAATATCACGGAATCCACCGAAGTCTAGTCCACTTTCAGGATCAGACAGCGTAATCAATTTTGTTTCGAGGAAGTAAGTCAAAGCGATACCTGGTGCCCAAGAGAAATCAGACTTGTCGATTGCTTGATAGTCCAAAGCTAACTCCAGACCAGAGTTACGCAACTCACCGATGTTAACGATTTTAGTTGGGAACAAGTTGGTAGAAGCATCAACCGGGAAGTCCAACAACAAATCTTTGGTAGTCGTTGAATAGAAATCCAAAGCACCGTTCAGTTTGTAATCCAATAAAGAGAAATCTAAACCTACACTGATATCAGATTTGGTCTCCCATTGTAGATCTGGATTTGGGTTACTCGCAGGACCATAAGCCGGAATGTATCCACCGTTGAACAAGGCAAAGATAGAGTTTCCGTCATCGTCAACCAATGGTGCGAAACGTAGTAGAGACAAGTAAGAATCGTTTGGTGGGTTACCTGTAACACCATAACCAACACGAAGTTTCAAGTTATCTACTCCTTGTACATCGAATAGGTTACTCAAGGTCACACCACCACTAACACCATAGAACCATCCCCATTTGTTGTTATCACCAAATTTGGTTGATCCTTCACGACGCAAGCTCGCAGTAAGATAGTAGGTGTCTTCGTAGTTCACATTCACACGACCAAAGAAAGCGACCAGTTTGTTGCTATTCTTGTAGCTGTTTACAGAACCTAAACCATTCGCGAAGTCAGATGCACCCGCAAAGTTGTTGAAAGTAAATGCATTGGTTACAAAATCACCACCAGAGGCGCTGAAACCGTTGTTGACGAACTCCTGGTAAGAGTACGCACCCAAAACACTAATTTCTAATTCAGGATTAACCTCGAAGTTATAATTTGCTGTGATTTCCAAAAGCTCAGAATCACGCTCATCATTACGACGCTCTGCCAGACCATTACGACCGGCACCAATCCAGAACGAGTTCTTGTCATAATATGTGTTGACTTCATCATTCTCACGCTGTAAAGCATAAAAAACGCTGGCAGTCAAACCATCAATCAACTCGTAGTCAGCACGCAAGTTCATCACGATACGACGCTGCTGACCTTCATTGAAGTTTTGCTCAAGAATAGCAACTGGGTTGAAGTAATCAAACAGGTCCTGCTGGAAATAACCACCATTCTCATCGTTTGGATTGTCACTGAAGACAGGAGCCGTTGGGTTGTAGATAGTAGCGTAACGGAAAGCATCAGAGAAACCGAAATTTGCCCGGCGCAAAGTAGAAGCCAGATTCATTGTCAATTTCAGGCGATCGTTAAGCGCACGCTGCTCTAGGTTAATACGACCATTCAGGAAGGTGTAGTCTGTGTTAAGCGCTACCCCTTGACCATCCCGTAAGTTGAAAGAAATACGGTAAGATGTTTTCTCTGTACCACCTGCCAAAGAGGTATTGTGGACTTGAGTCACCGCATCACGAGTTAGCTCTTCAAACCAGTCCGTTTCAGAGCCAAGATCAGTACTTCCTTCGAAGTTTTTGTAATCTGTAGCAGAAAAAACAGGTACGGTACGGTCAACAGACTCTACCGCTACGAAACCATTGTAGCTTACAGAAGTCTCACCTGGTTCACCACGCTTAGTGGTAATCAAAATTACACCCGATGCACCACGTGTACCGTAAATCGCAGCTGCAGAACCATCTTTAAGTACATCGATAGAAGCGATGTCATTAGGATCTACACTGTTCAAAGAAGCACCTGGTACCCCGTCAATTACGATCAGCGGTTGCGTATTCGCACCGATCGTAGACAGACCACGCAGACGGATGTTGAACCCTTGGTTAGGGTCACCACCGGGACGAGCGATACTCAAACCGGCAACTTTACCTTGAAGCAACTGTGCCGGGTCAGCAACGTTACCTTGGTTAAAGTCTTCTGCTTTCACACTGGTAATGGCGCTGGTTACCTCTTTCGCTTTACGCGTACCGTAACCGACGACAACAACCTCCTCTAGTACTGCACCTGCAGAAAGAGCCATATCAATAACATTGGATGCACCAATCTCTTGTGTTGTTGTTGTATAACCAGTGTAAGAAAACTTAAGTGCGGTCGCCCCCTCAGGAACATCCAGGGAATATTTACCGTCAAAATCGGTAATCGCCCCCGTAGTCGTACCATCTACGACCACCGAAGCCCCGATCAGCGGCTCCTTGGTCTCCGCATCGGTCACCGTACCGGTAATGGTACGCTGGGCCATTGCGAAGTTCCCCATCATTACTAATCCCATTAGTAACAATGCATGTTTAAAAAGGTCAATTTTAAGTTTCATACACTATTAGGGTTTGATTATTAAAAATGAAATATGTCTTTTGTGCTTATTAATGCTCAAAACTATTAAGTGCCGCCAGATACAATTGCTGTATCAGTCAGCCTATGACGGCACGATCTGGAACATCTCAGGGAAATGATAGGTAGTATAGTCTCTGATTAATCCTCTCTTACTGTGTATTTCTCACACTAACTTGGAGCGCAAAACTCCTAAATAAGTACGAAAAAACCAAAATAGCTGCCTAGAAATTCTTTCTTCTAGTGCTATTCAAAATAAAATTAGGAATTCAGATTGGTAGTCTGTAACTAGGAATGATTGTTCAAATATAGTGTAAAAATTTTTATTGCAATCAATATTTTTTCAAAAAACATTGATTGCCACGATTTTTTACTACCTTATTTTTTGAATGAATTTGCCGATGAAAAATGCCGTCCTGCTTCTATTTCTCGCACTTTGTTTAGCTAAAGTCGGACAGACCCAGCCTCTCAGTGAGAAACGTCAACGCATCGACATCCCGTTTGAACTGGAAAATGACTTAATTGTCATAAAAATTACATTCAACCAAATGCTTCCGCTCCGTTTCATCTTCGATACAGGAGCAGAATTCACCATACTCACCAAACGTGAATTTTCGGATTTACTTGGCATCGAGTACTCCAGAGAAGTCAACATTATGGGAGCCGATATGTCAACACCACTCAAAGCCTACCTTGCTCGCAATATTCAGATCAATATGGGCAAATTCTCACTCCCCAGGCACGATATGTTGGTCTTACAGGAGGACTACTTTCGTTTCGAAGAGTTTACCGGAGTAGAAGTACACGGTATTATAGGCGCTAATTTATTTGGGAGTTATGTTGTCAAAATCGATTATCAAAAACGTGTCTTATCGCTCATCCACCCTATCTACTTTGATCGGCCCAATGATGAGAAATACCTAAGTGTTCCCATAGAAATTTATAATAATAAACCCTATCTCAACACCTCTGTCAAGCTCAATGGCTCTGATCCTGCAATTCGGGTACGAATGCTCATTGATACCGGTGCAAGCATCGCTCTGCTCCTCCACAATAATACTCATCCACAGCTCCGACTCCCGGAGACCACCATCCCCGGGAACATTGGAAAAGGGCTCGGCGGAATCATTGAGGGATCGATGGGGCGTATTCATCAAGCTCAGATGGGCAAATATCGGCTGAATAATATCGTGTCGAATTTCCAGGATATCAATGCCTCATTGGACACCAGTTACCTGAATGGACGCAATGGGATCATTGGAAATATTGCGCTAAAGCGTTTTCACATGATCATTGATTATCCCAGAGAGCGGATGTATCTCCGCACTAATCGCTATTACAAGAAGCGATTCCGCTACGACCGCAGTGGTATGAGTCTGATGGCCGGTGGCGCACAGTTGAATCAGTTTTACGTCAACCGGGTCATCGAAGGATCGCCGGCTTATGAGGCTGGTATCCGGGAAGGCGACCGGATTATTCGGATCAACGGTATTCCAGCTTCATTTTATACCCTGCGGGGCATCACTCGACGCTTTCAGGGCAAAATTGGTAAGCGTATGAAAGTCGTTTTGCGTCGAGATGGTAAGAAAATGAAAATGCGCTTCCGCCTCCGCGATCTATTCTAAATAATCCTCCATCATTTCGCTGTTTTAACCATAAAGTCTAATCCTCAATTCTGTTTTGAATTATTTGGGAATAGTTGTATCTTTGCAGTCCGTTTCGGAAGACGATCGTTTTCTGATTCATTTTTTGAATTAAAAATCATTTACATGTACGCAATCGTAACCATAGCTGGTCAGCAGTTTAAAGTAGAGGAAGGTCAAGAGATCTTCGTCCACCAGCTAGAAGCCAACGAAGGCGACAATGTCTCTTTTGATCAAGTACACTTGGTTGACAAAGACGGCGACGTTTCAGTGGGCAAGCCGATTATTAGTGCCGCTTCCGTGGGTGCCACGGTACTCGGACACCAAAAAGGCGATAAAGTGATCGTCTTCAAGAAAAAGCGAAGAAAAGGTTATCGAGTGAAAAATGGCCACCGCCAACGATTCACTAAGATTAAAATCGATTCAATTAAGGCTTAATTTTTATTTTTTTGCCTTTTCGCTTTCAATTTTCATTATTACATCTTATTTTTAATCACTGTAAATCTTTGACAGATGGCACATAAAAAAGGTGTTGGTAGTACCGATAATGGCCGTGATAGTATAAGTAAAAGACTTGGCGTAAAACTCTTCGGAGGCCAGGTTGCTAAATCAGGAAATATCATTGTTCGCCAACGCGGTACCAAATTCCATCCCGGTGCAAACGTGGGAATGGGTAAAGATTTCACCCTTTTCGCCCTGACAGATGGTCGGGTGGCCTTCAAAAAAAGAAGGTTAGGAAGAACTTTTGTAAATATTATTCCGTTTAACGAAGTAGAAGAAAAATTGGCTAAGCCAGCTGCTTCTGCTCCAAAGGCAAAAGCTGAAGCACCTAAAACTGAATCTACAGTTGCTACAGCAGAGGCTGATGATCTGAGAAAAGTTGAAGGCATCGGTCCAAAAATTGCTGGATTGCTTAATGAGGCAGGTATTATGACCTTTGCTGATTTGGCAAAAACGGATGTTAATAAAATTAAAGACATTCTGGCAGCAGCTGGAAGTCGTTACACGGCGCACGATCCTACCACTTGGCCTGCCCAAGCAGAAATGGCAGCATCAGGTGAATGGGATAAGCTCAAAGCATGGCAAGATGAGCTAGATGGAGGAAAAGTAGTCAGTGCGTCCACAGAGGAAGAATAAAATAGTTTTAGTTTTCATAGCTTTATATTTTTTGTTGTTAGCCCTATCTCCCAGATAGGGCTTTTTTATGCCTGCATTTAAGCTTTTACATTCCTACAGTATACTAAAAAACGCCAGCTCGGTTTCGAGCTGACGCTTTTAATCGTTAAAAACGGTTTTGGGAAATTTACTTTGATGATATTGTGCTCATATGAGCACTTTACTAAATAATTCTTGCTTGTCGAACATAGCCTAAAAAGCTATGCCAGCGAATATTAACTTTATCGAAGAATCGATTAGCCGGTGAACGCTTAAGATATCGAATAACGCTCTGGCGCTGGTCTTCGGAATAATCTGTTAATTGATAAAAGCTAGAATAGGTCGTCCCGTAGCGCGCATTAAAGTACTCCAATAGGTCTTCTTGTACCAGCACGTGAAAATCACTGAAGTAGTCGAATTCTCGTTTACTCAGGCCACTCCGATTCAGTAAACGGCTCAGGAGTAAATACGAAAAGTGATTTTCTACCGAAGGAATATACACCCCACGTTCATTCTTCACCCGACTTCTTAAGACCTCCTCCTCCTGCAGCAGGCGCAAAGTTTTGAACATCATTTTGTGCACAAACCGAATAACTAAGGCCTTCCCATTTTCCAACATGATCGACGCCTGTGACTCCAAAAAGGACGCAGACAATTGAATATGCTTGAGGCCCGGAAGTTGCGGCAGATGATTAGCCAGCTCCCGTAATTTATCCGAACGAATCAGATACGCCATTTCATTTGGCCCTTCCTTGGTATCCAGACTTAATTGAACATACTCTGCATCTTGCAACAGTTCTGTCAGTTGCTCTTGAATAGTCGTTTGCTTACTCATTTCTAAAAACTTAGCGGTTGACGGAATTTCTGGAATAGGCAGGCTTGCTCTGAAAATAGCCAAGATGTTAATAGCTATTTGATTTACTAAAGCAAAAATGCTGCCTGAAAAGCAAGTAGGGTAAAATGTGTGGATTAGACGGAAAACGAATTCCGAACTTAGCGTATTATTTCAACCCAAAAGTAATGGAGAAGATTCCGTAAGTGCTAGATTTTTTCGAGCTCTTTTTTGGGTAGCCATCCTTCTTCACCGTTGACCAAGCGCACCTTGTACCAATCCTCAAACTCATCCAGAATGTCCACCACGGTACCAGCGTGGAGCTCACGCAGCGCCTGGCTCAATTGATCGGGCGCCGGGTGCAATCCCTGCGCTTCGGCCTGAATAACCGCTTTGCCACTGTCTCGCTCGAAGGCCAAACGGCTGCGGCCCAGCATAAAAGGCAGCAGCATCAACATCAGCGCAATGGTTCCAAGTACAAACCCACGCTTTTTGGTCCGCCGCTGTTTAGCCATCAACCAAACAATCACACCGATAATGCCGCCCCAAAGCAAAAGCAAGGTCACCACTCCCCAGGCCCCAGAACCTAACAGATCGCGGGCCGAGGCCCACCAACGCTTGAGAAATAGAACAGGAACAGCTTCGAATTGATCCGGCAGCTGGGTCTTGACCAATTGGAGATTATAGCGTGCATCCGTATGATCAGGATCAAGCAGCAAGGTCTTTTCATAATGTAAGATCGCTTTACCCAATTGCTGATTTTGCTGATAAGCGTTCGCTAGATTGTAATGCAGTTCTTCCGACTGCCACCCTTCTGTGAGGAGTTGCTCATAAAGTTGAATGGCTTCGGTATGTTTTCCCGCTTGATAAGCTGCGTTGCCATCCGCGAAACGTGATTCAGGGGATTCACCGCACCAAGCGGTCACTCCAAGCATGAGCAAACAAAGGATCAGTAAAATATTTCTGCCGGTCATAGCAAGCGTCTCTTAGAATAAATCTGCCAGTGAGCGGGGACGTCGCTTCGTCTCCCAACGAAAGCCTTCCAGTCGAAAAGCATTGTGGTCAGCCTTTTGCATTGGCGTCAAATTGCCCGTTGGCTTATTATAATAGCGAATATTATCGAGTTTATTATCTCCAAAAAAAATCAACATTTTACTACAAACCGTCTTATCTACCCCTAAGTACGCATCCTCTTCATCCAGCATATAGTAAATGGTTTCAGCATTACCTTCCACCAACATTCGACGCAAGTCACTGTCAATAAACTTGGCAACAATCTCCCGCCCTTTGATCTGATTAAAGAAGATCTCGTCGGGCGAATTGATAATGAATGCCTTATTATGCATAAAAATACGATCAATCTGTTGATTCGCCATTTGAATATGGACAGTATCTGCCGAAAATTGTGAGGTATCCGACCAAATGATCGGATCTTGGTAAAAGCGGAACATAGAATCTGCCGTGCTATAGGCCATTGAATCACAAACGGCCTGCAAATCACTTTTAAAAACACGTACATCGTGATAGGCCAGTAAGGTACGCAGGCTGTCAT
>JANQQI010000125.1 GCA_028285085.1 Saprospiraceae bacterium
GCGTACCATTGGTTTGCCTCGGGGCTATCGCATCACAGGTGACCTACAACCTTATCCGGGTTGGAAAAACCCGGCACCTCTCTTACGGGAATCCACACAGCTTCGCAACAGCAACGCGGCGCTTTACAAGCTCACACGACCTTGGCTACAAACTGTAGATGTCGAGTTATTTCCATTCAAAAATGTCTTCGACGAACAGGTCAATGGTTTTCTGACGCCGATGCTAAAAGATATTGATGATCATCCATTGGTGTACTGGATTACAGTGGGATTAAATTATAGCTTGTCTAATCTTTCACGCCTACAGGAGTCCTGGCAAATTCTTTTCGACAAAGACCGTTTGTACCGAAAAGAGCTGGATTTAGGATTTGATCCAAATACTTTTAAAGCTAGAGAATTCACCTCCATTGATGATTACATTCTGCCTTTACGGCAAATCGTACAGCATAGCCCATCCGATCACAATGGTCTGCAATGGCGCTATCTTGATGGCTCGGTCGTATTTATTTTCAAACGCATCCTCCCGATCACCTATAAAGAATTTGTCAGCAAAGTCGACATCGCCCAAGCCGTACAAATGATGTACGATAATATCGGTGGTGCCAGACTGCCTTTACGCCGAGACTCAAAGGGACGCATCATTGAACAGGCCGAACGCGACGTTTATCTGCCTCAGCCGAATTGGATGGTTTTGTTTGGCGGCGATTATATCGATGTGGGTAAAATTGAGCGGCTACGCTACACCCAAAATCAACAGCAAATCTTCTGGCGAACAGTCACTAGTGCCAATCAATCGGCCACCTACGACGATGGCATGGTTACTTTTAAACGTGTGGCGGGTGGTACCTTGGTAGAAATTGTTGCCCGGCAGGAATTTGCCTTGCCCACATTCTGGAAAGTCGTGAATATGGACTACTTCCCGGAAATGAAAGATACACTGGTGTCTGATGCCTACGTTCGTTTCTTCACCCGAACGATGGCCAACTTTGAAGCCGTTTGTGAAGGACGCGATCCTCGTCTTGGCCAACGATGGAATCAGGAATACGGCCAAGAAGGTGATCTCAAGCCCCCCATCGAAATCGAACAGCTCAAAAATATTTTCGGTCTGGTATCCGGTTTTGTTAAGAAATGGTCGAATAAATCAGATGCAACTCCGCAGCAACCAACCGACGAATCGGGATACCGACATTTTAAACCTTCTCATACTCCTAAGCGAAATGTCGTCCGTTCATTCTTCGGCGATCTCTCCGATGCCATTCAAAAAGATATGCGCCTGCTTCGATCAGGCACACAAAACGATAAAACATGAAGGTTCTAGTCACCGGTGCTAATGGATTTATCGGCGCACAACTTGTTCGCCTACTACTCCGGGAAGGATATAGTGTACGGGCTATGGTCAGAGCAACGAGTGATTTGCGAAGCTTAGAGGGCATTGAGGTCGAACGTGTTATCGGCGATATTCTAGATCCAGATTCTTTGGCCAAAGCTATGGTGGGTTGCCAATGGGTATTTCATGTGGCGGGGATTTTTGCTTATTGGGGCCACGCCCCCGATGCATTAATCCACAACGCCCGGGCGGGCATGGAGCATGTTCTCGGAGCCGCCCGGCAAGCAGGAGTCGAGCGCATCATTTTGACTTCTTCTTCCGTGACCTGCGGCGCGAATACTCAGCCTACAGTAATCCGTGAAAGCGAACCGGGGACTTTTGATCGTCCCCCAGCTTACGTCCTTTCAAAATGCGAGCAAGAAAAGATGGCCTTTGCCCTCGCTCAGCAATACGATATGGATTTGGTGGCCGTATGTCCAACCCTGACCATTGGTGGCCCGGATTATGGCCTGACCGAAAGCAATCACAGCATTTTAAGCTATTTAAAAGATCCTTATAAATCGAGCTGGATTGGTGGCTGCAATATGGTCTCCGTAAAGGATATCGCCCAAGGCCACCTGCTAGTCGCGAAGGATGGTCAAGCCGGTGAAAAATATCTTTTGGGCAGTGAAAACCTAGAGTGGCAAGACGTCCACCGTTTGATTTCTGAGCTAACGGGTCTGCCCGGCCCTTATCTAAAAGCCTATCATACTTCCGCCTATTTGGTGGCTGCCTTCGAAGAACTGTGGAGCAACTTTACTGGCAAAACGCCACCAACTACTCGCGAACAAGCCCGTATGGTCGGGCAATATTATTGGTACGCGCACGACAAGGCCGCCGAGCTAGATTATCAGCCACGCTCCACCCGCCAGGCGCTAATTGAAGCCCTTTCCTGGCTCGTCACCAGTGACCATCTACCGAATGCGCTCCGCGCTGAAATGAATTTATCTCCAGAAATTTACGACTACCGACATGGAATTCAAGAGCATTAGCATCGTTAAGCATCCTACCGAAACCGTTTGGGCCAATATGCGCGATCATTTTCCCCAAATCGGCGAATTGATCGACGATCTGGAATACATAAAAGTCCAATCCGTCACACCCCAAGCCAACGACATCCTAGAAGTTGTTAACCACTGGAAGGCCGCCCCAAAAATTCCCGATTTCATCACCCAGTACATCAAACCCGAAATGATGAGTTGGACCGATATCGCCCGCTGGAATGAGCAGGAGCAAATTTGTCAGTGGCGTATCGAATCCCATTATTTTCGCGAGCAGATGGATTGTACGGGTAGCACACGCTTCGAGCCCGCCCTTGGCGGGCGGGGCTGTCGCCTGACCTTTGCTGGTCGCATTGAATGGGAAGGCAGTCCATTTCGCTCTCTCGGAATCATGGATGGCATGATATCTAAAACGATTGAAAGTGTGATGGGCAAAATGATTCCAAATAGTTTTCGGAAGGTAACGCAGGGGGTGGAGAAGTATTTGGCGCAGCAGTGAGCGGTTTTTGACTGTGAATGCGCTGGGTATTAAAGGTTCCTAAAGAGATTAAATAGTGGCTAACCAAGCGAATAATACGTAATGAAGCAATGGGGTAAACATTAGGCTTATATTATGAAGAAAATGTAATTGGGGCTTTGAGGGTGGGACCCACCCGCTGTTCCGCCGCCGCCGACCCAACAGGTCGCAAATTGCTTGGACAAATAGCTCACCAGTCTTTACCAGTGACTTTTTATGGTAATTAGCAACGTTTTGTTCGTTTTGGCCAAAAGGGAATTAGTACGTCACTATCTATAGATTCCGGAAAACAGCAAATTCCATAAATCAAGGGGAGAATTTTTGAAACCACCGCCCAATATGTCTTACAAACGACACTTTAGACCTCGTCATAGTGACTTTAGAAAGTACTGTCGTATGAAATCTTAGTATCGCATCACTCTTCAGTTTGGAATTCTTTATTTTCAAACCATCATTGTAAGCCTATTCTTATCTCAATTACAACAAAAACAGATATAATTATATACTAGAGCGCTAACTCATCATCCCTAAATCCCATCTTTTCAACCAAAATCCACCAAATTTCCGGTCGTTAACCTACAACTTGCCTGAATTAAATCGTAAGTTTCGATAACGGAATTTGTTGGTCACCCGCTGACCTTATCACACGAAAAACAACAACCTATGGCTTTAGCAAACCGATTCTATTACATTTTCTTTACCACTCTCTTTTTCCTTTTTAATAGTTGCACTCAGGAACCACCGGCCATCCCGGCTGATATGGCGAAGGCAGATCTGATCCCCTATCCGGTTGCTTTGACTGCTACGGGTAGCTCTTTTGCCCTGAAGGCGAGCACAAAAATCCAGGTGGCCGACGATGCTGGCGTGAAAGCCGTCGGTGAATATTTGGCTGATAAACTACGCCCGGCTACAGGCCTACCTTTGACAGTCGAAGTGGGAACCGCCGAGAAAGATGTCATTCATTTAGCGCTCGGCGCCAATGATGCTGAATTGGGTTCAGAGGGTTACCTTCTGGAAGTCACTGAAGAGCGCGTGCACCTAACAGCTAATGAAGCTGCGGGATTATTCCGAGGTGTTCAGACGATTCGTCAATTGTTGCCGGCAAAGATAGAGGCCTCGACAGCACAAACGGCCGATTGGATTATCCCTACGGGTAATATCAAAGATTATCCGAGCTATGCACACCGCGGATCAATGCTGGATGTTTCTCGCCACTTTTTTGGTGTAGAAGATGTGAAGCGCTATATCGATTTTCTGGCTTTTTATAAAATGAATGTGATGCACTTGCACTTGACTGACGATCAAGGCTGGCGGATCGAGATCAAGTCTTGGCCTAAGCTCACCACACACGGTGGTAGCACCGAAGTTGGTGGTGGCGAAGGGGGCTTCTTTACTCAAGAACAATACAAAGAGCTCGTAGCCTACGCGCAAGCGCGCCATATTACGGTCATCCCTGAAATCGATATGCCAGGTCACACCAATGCTGCACTTGCCGCTTACGCTGAGCTGAATTGCGATGGTAAAGCCAGAGAGCTCTACACCGGGACCGAAGTAGGTTTCAGCACGCTTTGTACCGACAAGCCAATCACCTACCAGTTTATCGATGATGTCATCCGAGAATTGGCGGCCATGACTCCAGGGCCATATATCCACATCGGTGGTGATGAATCCCATGCCACCAAGAAAGAAGATTATATTCCTTTCGTCAACCAAGTCCAAGACATCGTCAATAAGCACGGTAAGCAGATGATTGGTTGGGATGAGATCGCAACGGCCAGCTTGAAGCCTAATTCTATTGCCCAAGTATGGGCCAGCGTTGACAATGCGAAACTAGCGGTCGAGCAAAATACCAAAATCCTCATGTCGCCCGCCCGCAAGGTTTATCTCGATATGCAATACGATTCAACCACTACCCTCGGACTCCACTGGGCTGCTTATATCGAGATTGACAGCAGCTATATTTGGGATCCGGCGACTTATATTCCCGGAGTTGGTAAGGATCAGATTATTGGTATCGAAGCGCCATTATGGTCAGAGACGGTTACGAAAATGGATGAAATTGAATATATGGTTTTTCCACGCTTGCCCGGTCTCGCGGAAATTGGTTGGACGCCGGCGGCCAGCCGAAATTGGGATACTTATAAACAACGCTTAGGGCAACATGGTCCACGTATGAGCACGATGGAAATTGATTTTTATCGCTCGAAACAAATTCCCTGGGCGAATTAAAAAACATATCCCTAGCTAATAAATAAAACGACCGTTGTAATCACAAACTACAACGGTCGCTTTGTTTCTATTCACCCGAAGCAACCTCCACTTTAACGCTATTATCCATTCGGTCTTTATCGATCATAACGATATAGGGATCAATACCCACATAAGCAGGTTTCTGATCTACAGTGATCGATAATGAAGTTGTCTCTTGAGAAAAATGATGCTTCTCTAAATAAAGTATATTTTCTTGATTAAAACTTCGATTTGGATGCCCGGTAAAAACACCAATAGTAAATTTTTCATTTATCGGCATTAATGTTTCTTTACCCCAGCCATCATCTTCTATTTTTTTAGTGTGTATTTTTAAATTCAATTGATAACGACCATCCTTCAAAGGTTGAATATCGACCGCTTCCATTTTTAAATCATACACAATTATTTTTTTCATCCAATCATTAATCAACTCATGATATTCTGTTGCACTGACTCGATATAATGCCTGCAAAAGGTCATCCGTACTAGGCGGCGTTTTAGGATAAGCAAAATCTCTAATTAAATGACGTAACGCCAAATTAATGGCCTCCTCCCCGATCAAATCCTTCAAGGCATACATAATTTTAGAGCCTTTATTATACGCAACATGGGGTTGAAAATTAACGCGATGCAAGGGGTTCTCTTTTTCAAAACCACGCTGACTTAAATATAAATCCATCTCCGTATTTAATCCCTGGACGACGTGATGTTTTCCAAGTGCTTTTTCCAAAACCATAAATTCAGTATACTGCGCCAAGGTTTCCGTTAAAACAGTTGCACCTTCTATATTTTCTGGGCGAATTTGTCCACCCCACCATTGATGCGATAATTCGTGGGCAATTAATTCTTGTACCATCCGGTGTTTTCTATATCTCAAATCCGCAATAAAGCCCCAATTCTCAATCGTAAAAATCGTATTGGGATAAGCCGTTGCTGCAAATCCTTGCGTAAACTGTGATACTTCCACGAAGCGAAAATGAGTGTAAGGATAAAGGCCAAATTCATCTATACAATAATCAAAAGCATTTTTGATACTTTGAAGCATATAGTCAATATTAAAATCATGTCGGGGATGATAATATAGCTCAACATCAATGCCTCGGTAATGCTCTTTTTTTATACTAAAGTCAGCGGAGGCAAAAGCAAAACGAAATGGAATGGGGCGATCCATTTTATAATGAAAATAGTTGCGATTATGCTCTGTCCAATTTTTAATTAAATTTCCCGGAGCAACAACAACCTGGTCTTCATGCGTAGATACAACGGTTTCAAAATTAATAAAAGGATAAGTGTAAGCTACACTGTCTTCCCTTTCCCGTTGCCATTCCTCCAAGCTTACTACATCATTTCCTTGTACTGGTAGTTTTCTTCTGCGACGAGTTTCCGTATTACTTAGTTCCAGTGCTTCTTGATAACCGAAGACAGGAAAATAGCGGCTTATCCGCATAAAACTACCATTATCAATAATCGAATTAAAAGGGGTATGTCCAGAAAATCCTGACCACTGCGACGAAAATTCAAAGTCCATAGAAGTCGTAGCATCTGCTTCAAGTGGTTTTGTGAATTTCAACCAATAATGCCCAAAGTGTTCGTCAGATTCAACTATCTCAGCATTGACGATTGCTACAGATTCCAGATTTGAGACTTGACTTAGAAATATTAATACGCTATCAATTGGTCGGTTTGATTGATTTTCAATTTTATATTGCCCCTTTACGGTGTAGCGATTTTCTTTTGGAAATAAATCTACGTGGGCGATAACATCAATAATGGTAGGCTGAGTTAAGGTTTCAAATTGTTTGTATTTTAATTCATATTCTTGCCGCCAGTTTTCCCGTTGCTCTGAGGTCGTGTAAACATTTAGAATATTAGTTTGATAAAAAATATAGCTACCACTTCCAATAAAAAGGATAAAAAATAGAAGCAATAAAAATAGTCCTTGCTTTCCAAGATGATAATTTAATAGACGAAAGCGTTCTGACAATTTAGTTGTTTTTCCTCTCTGCCACAGTCCATAAGTCAATAAAGCCAAACAACCTGCCAAAGCACTCCAGTATAGCATCCGCCAATTAAAAGCTTGCGCATATGCACCAAAGCCATTCATGTAAGAATATTCTACTTCTAATAAAGGCTGTGCGAAGCGCAGTAAGGTATGCCGAATGCCAACAAGTCCACCAAGGCGAGAACTAAAAAAAAGAAGAACCAAAGCAGTTAGCGTTAAGCCCAGATATTTATGCGGGACTAAAGACTGTAGGCATAAAGCTAATACAGCAATTAATAAAAAAGGGAGTCCCGAATAATAGAAAAGGGAAAGATAAAGGGGGATTTCAAAATCAAAATACCCTTTGGAGATTTGTATAATGATTCCAATGACAATGCTCATTAAAATTAAAAGCATCGGAATAATCGCCAAGGTAAAGTATTTTGCAAGAAATACAATTAAATTTTTAACCGGCGTTGTATTTTCCAACTCATCAAATTGCAAGCTTCGATTCCGCCAAATCTGTTCACTGCTGTAAAACAAAATAACCAGGATACCAAAAAACGGAATAGCATCCATAATATAAGCGATGATTCTACCAGTCAGCGGGTAAGTTGCCGGAGAACGAGCCGTCTCACTGACCGCATTAAAAATCTCCGAACCAACTACAATAATCCACAGTAGCATGAGAATTAAAAAGGGTAAGCTACGAATAATCGTAGATAATTCAATTTTCACCAGAGTCAAAAAGGTACGCCAACGATAGCTACTAGTATCGGTTTTTACAGGCTGAGGTTGGTAAACCAAGACAGGCGTTGTTTCAAGATTTTGCTTTTTCTGTTTTTTTACTTTTTGGCGAATTGTTCTAAACGAGAATAATTGATACACTCCTAGCCATAACAGTAATGCAAGAGCTGTCCAAAATACTCGATTGAATAAAAAATTGCCTTCAAGACTGGTTAAATTAGCATTGCGCTCCTCGGCGGTCCAATATCGTGTTTGCTCGAAATAAGCCGAAATACCTAAAGGATCTAATTTCGCAGCCAGGGCCATCGCTTCCGCAGTGGCCGGCGTTGCATTAGCAAACCAGGGGGCATTGGAATAAGCGGACCCCATCACATAGAGGACATAAACAAAAAGTCCACCGATGTAAATCGCTATTTTATTTCGCGTTAAAATTGCCAGAGTAAAAATGATACTGACGCACAGTAAAACATTAGGAACACCCAGTACCAGAAAATGCCAAATGTATTTCCCAAATGTCATTGGCCCTAAGTCAGCGATATCCAAGCCCGGCATAAAACTACTCACTAAAATGCCTAAGGCACCTCCACCAAAAGCTAACAGGCTGATTAGAAATACACCTACAAAGCGGCTAAATAAATAATTAAATTTATCGACAGGTGAAGCATAAATCATTTCCTGCATCTTATAATCTACATCTCGCAATAGACCACTGGCCCCAAAAATGGTCACGATAAAAATGATCCCCATGGACAAAATGCCCAAGTTGTAGCCAATCATGTAGGGCGAATTCATGTGGACCACTGGTAAGCGCATCCCGTTGAGAGAGAGCATTGCCCCGAAGAACATAAAGGCAGCCACTGCCAAAAAAAAGACGGGCTTTCGAGCATGATACCGCCATTCAAATTTCAATAATTCTAAAAACATGTTTATAAAGTTCGATTGCCAAGGAATAGGGTTAAAGAAGGCATCAGCTCTATCATTGAGCAATGGGCATCGATGCTTGCTGGGATAAGACTGAGAAGTACACATCCTCCAAGCCCGGTTCCAGCATTTGAAAGCCATTCCCGGGATCACTATCGGCGAGGATGTGCAACTGGGTTGCTCCGGCAAAGAGACGGGTTGATAATACCTGAAAAGCTTCCTGATAATTTGCCAGCTCAGATTTAAGGATGCTTTTATGCCAGATTTTCCCGCGCAGATCATCCATCAACTGCCGGGGCTGCCCCTCTAAAACCAGTCGTCCCTGAGCCAGAATGGCCATCTTGGTACACAAATCCCGCACATCCTCAACGATATGCGTGGAGAGCAGAACGATAACCTGCTCACCAATTTCACTCAGTAGGTTGTGGAATCGATTGCGCTCCTCGGGGTCCAGGCCAGCCGTTGGTTCATCAACAATGATCAGCTTTGGATTCCCTAGTAGTGCCTGCGCAATGCCGAAGCGTTGTCGCATCCCGCCCGAAAATTGACTCACCGCTTTTTTGCGATCCGCATAGAGGTTCACTTGCTGGAGTAATGCCAAGACTTGTTCTTTGCGCTCTTTTTTCCCTAAGAGGCCTTTCAGGATGGCCATATGGTTCAGCAGTTGGTAAGCTGATATCTTAGGATAAACACCAAATTCCTGAGGCAAATAGCCTAGCTGTCGACGAATCGACTGGGGATCTTTCAGCACATCAATACCATTGAATTCAATGCGCCCCGCATCTGGTTCTTGTAGCGCTGCAATGGTACGCATCAAGGTGGATTTGCCCGCGCCATTGGGCCCCAACAAGCCAAACATGCCATTAGTGATATTTAGGGATACGTCGTCTAGCGCTTTGACGCCGTTAGGGTAAGTCTTCGAAAGTTGACTGATCGTAAGCTGATTCATAAAGCATTTTAGTCGAAAGATGTAGCCTCATATTTTCAACTCCAATTCTTAATGATCAAGGTCTCACGGATCGTGTTAAAAGGTACTTTTTGCGTTACCAAGGGAAAAACGGACTTTCATCACGATTCTTTTCCCTTTCATCCCGAAAGTTTGGGGATACGAGTAGAATTTTATTATTTACTCGAATGAAGTGGTTAGTCCAAAAAATCGAGACATTTACTTTAAAAAATGACGTATGGATATTTATTGGCGCTATCCTGCTAATTAGCTTATTCCAAAATACTTTTGCGCTCCCTTACAGTTGGGGAAAGTATTTGTATTACATGTTCATCGTTGGCCTTTATTTACTCCCCGTCTTAGTTTTCGAATACCAAAAACCTAAGTTAAAAAATAGGTTAAGTAGCTGGTCGTTTATCGGTATTTGGATAAGTGTCTATCTCGTCTATCTTTTTCTGGCCGCTCTCATTATGCAAACCAGAGGTCAGGCCGCTCTCCTACCGGAAATACCGCATCACGAATTCTTCCCAGTGATTAGCTTGATTATTTTTTGGTTGGCCGCTGGGGTGGAAGCAAATACTTATTTGATAAAAAAACTACCAAAGGTTAAGTGGATACAACAACTCAATTTAGACAAAGCCATTCTCATTATTTTATTGGGCATGTCTTTATTACTCTCAGCAATGGCTGTCTCCAATCTTGAGCAATTCCGGGATGAAGGTTTAATTTATCCCAGCCTTGACTTCACCGCTATCATTTCTCATCCGATATTACTGCTTCATTTTACCTGGCAATTCCTTTTTACTTATTTAGCGGGATACTTTTTTTATTTTATTAATAAAAACTTTCTGGTTCCGATACTTTTACGCCCCAAGGGTATTTTGATTTATTTGTGTAGTGTCATTCTGTGTACCGTTTTATTTTATCCCATTTTAGCACAACTACTCTTATTTTTACCGATCAGTCAAAATATCATGTCGCTCTTACCTAGCGATAATCATCTCGTCTTTGACCCCATCAACGGTTTGATCCCTTTTTGCATTATGATCTTTAGTGTCCCTATCATTTTAGTCATACAATGGTTCCAACAGAATAACAAAATCACTACTCTGGAAAAAGAAAAAGCGACGGTCGAATTAGGGTTTCTAAAACAGCAAATTAATCCTCACTTCTTTTTCAACACACTTAATAATCTTTATGCCCTTAGTTTAAAAAAATCGAATGACACACCCGAGGTTATTTTACAGCTCTCAGAATTGATGCGCTACGTGATTTACAAAGGAAAAGAACAGCTGGTCCCACTCTCCGAGGAAGTTAACTATATTCAGGATTACATCAATTTACAGCAAATTCGTTTGCATAAATCTTTTGCATTTAAGCTAGATAAACAAATTGATAAAAACGATATTTTAACTCCACCTTTGCTTTTAATTATTTTAGTGGAAAATGCATTTAAACACGGCATTGAACCAGCCGAACAAGCCTGTTTTATAAATATCAATATTCGAAGCGACGCAGAAGAATTCATTTTTCAATGCGAAAATTCTTTCGAGGAAAGTGATGAAGCAGCGGAAGGCATTGGCCTGAACAACCTCCGAAGACGTTTATTACTACGGTATCCAGACCGCCATACGTTCCAGGTTGAACGAACACATAACACTTTTAAAGCGACGCTAAAAATTTCGCTCCCATGAAGTTAAAAGCACTCATCATTGACGACGAACCCTTGGCACACGACATTATCTTAGGCTACGCCGAAGCTGTTCCCTTTTTGGAAATCGTTGGCCAATGTTACTTAGCTACAGAAGCGCTTTCATTTTTAAAAACCCAAACTGTCGACCTTCTATTTTTGGATATTCGCATGCCCAAACTAAAAGGGTTAGATTTATTAAAAATATTAGACAATAAGCCTCAAGTGATTATCACTTCCGCCTACGAGGAATACGCTTTAAAAAGTTTTGAACTGGATGTTTGTGATTATTTATTAAAACCTTTTCGCTTTGATCGTTTCCTCAAAGCAGTAAATAAAGCACACGAATTAGTTCAACTCAAACAACAATCAACATTATCAAATCATGAAACAACAACCCAAGATTCACCACCAAAACAACTTTTCATTAAATCCGAGAAAAGATTTATCCAAGTCGCTTTTTCAGATATTTATTTCCTGGAAAGCTTCGGTAATTACGTCAAAGTATGGCTCGCCGAACAATTTCACCTTACTCCACGTACCTTGACCAGTTTCACCACTCAATTAGACGAAACCCAATTTATCCGTATCCATAAATCATATATCGTTAATAAAAACCAAGTGGCTTATCTGGAAGGGAATATGGTCGTAATGAAAAATAAAAAAAGCTTGCCGTTAGGGAAGAATTATCGGCAAGCTTTTAAGGGGTTTATTTCTTAGAACACTTTTAGTAGTTTTTATATTCTAAACAAGTTGATCATTCGTAGATTCAATCACCTTATTTAGACTAACCATTACCGGCTTCCTGTCCCTGCAACAGCAACATCGACTCAAAACGCACCGGATCAATCAGCCGCAGGAAGAAATAGCCCATACCGGATAAGCCCAGCATGAAGTCGGGGATTTGATGGTTGGTGCCAATACCATTTGGCCAAGCTCGATCTGCAAATAACTCCAGCGCCCGACGACCGAAATCGCGTGCTTCTTCCAGATAGCTATCATCCTGAAAACTCTTACTCGCATTGAGAATTACTTCCACATTTCCACAGATCCCGTGGCAAAGCGAGAGATTATAAGCCTCGGTCATCGGCGTTTGGCGGCGCGTGGTCTCAATGGCAGTACGTGCCTCTTCGGCAAGCGCGGTATCACCCAGGACCTCGTAGGCGCGCAGACGAGACAAGCCAATGCCGGGCGCACCGTGACACCAGGCACTCACGCAAGGATATTCAAAATCGTCAGGAGGCTGTTCCATCCCACCATTACTACGGAAGTCCGGCCAGTTGCATTCCTTTTCGTTATACCAAGAGTTTTCGTAGCGAATGGATTCGCTAGCCGCCTCTCTGAAGCGTTCTTCGCCTGTGAAAACAAATAACTCCAGCAGGGCGTGGCTAAAGCCCGCCGATCCATGCGCGTAGCCCGTCAGATGATGAGCGCCCTGATCAATTGTTTTCCAAGACCAGCCCCGATCGGTGCGATGGGCGCGTTCCAGCAGATCCTCACCCAAAGCCAATAGATAAACCCCCAGTTGCTTGGTGGGATACATCTGCTGGATTTTGATTAAGGCCGGAATCGCACTGGCGACCCCTTCCACAATATCCAACTTAGCCTGACGAATCTCGATTTTGCAAATCTCACGAATCAATTCTTTGGCCCGCTTCAGTAATCGGGGTGCCTTGAGGTGTTCAGCGGCATAGCAAGCCACGAAGGCGATACCGGGCCAGCCCCGATAAAAACCCAAGCGATTTTGTGGCTCGGTTTGATTTCGCTGCGCAAGGGAATGTCGAATCGCTCCGAGTGCGGTTTTGCGCAAAATGGGATCGGGACGCAATCGATGGAGTGCGGCCAAGAAATAAGCCACACCGGCCGTACCGATGTAAAACTCATTGTACAAAGTACGTGTGTAGGTCTGGCTGGATCCCGTTTCGTGGGTCACGGTCAACCAAGTGCATTGATCTTCGTGCCAGATGGCATCACGACAAATTTGACGACCTATTCGCAGGGCAGTGGCTTCAAAAGTGGCAATATCGGTTGTAACTAGCATGCTAGGGGTTAGTTGAAATTTGGAAAATGAATCGGATAATGGCTATCCGGGTTGAGATAAGGTTGCTCCACATCGAGGCGATAAGATTTGAAAACATTCAGAATCGACTGGCGCCAGCCCGATTTAGGTAATTGCTGCTGCATGGCCTGCCATATCCCTTCGGCGATCATACGCGAACGGCTCATGCCGAAGCTTTCGTTTTCTACGGGTGGCTCCTCCGCAAAGGCAATTCCCGGAGCAACTTCGAGTGCAAAAAGCGGTACCCCGGGCCGCAAGTGGGATTTTAAATCCGCATAAAAAGATTGAAACACCTCGAGCGCAAAACTGAGGTAGCATTGATTGATATACAAGACCGCAGAGTCAGAACGCTGATAATAGGCTACCCGATTGAGGCACTTGAATTGAAATGGAATTTGATAATCGTTAAAGGCCGTCGATAGTTGCTCCACTAAGAGCAGTGCACCGCTAGGTTTAAGATTAAAATATAGCCTAGCGAGGCCTGGTACGGTGGATTCACCGACGGCCGTGCCGTAGATATAGTAAAATTGGTCCTGAGGCGCTTGGTAGGATGGCCGTCGATAGACCATCACTTCTCCAGCACTTTGCCCGTCGCTGCTCGGTGGCAGTGCTCGCAAGTACGCGCCTGGCGCCATGATGTCTCGATAATGCCCTTTTCGGGCGTAGACACTGCCATCGGGCAGGTTGCGCTCTACTTGCCAGCCGCGATCCAGGCGCTCCTGGCTACGATTGGCTTGGCGTAAAGTCCGAGTAAAATCATCACTGTCCGCTGACCATTTGTCCTGGTCCAACGTGGTTTGTTGCAGTAGTTGATCGACGGCTTGCACAGTCCCCTCACAGTAAAATTCGCTGTAGATAATATTGGTTAAGCCTTGGATTAAGGCAGTTTGTTCTTCTATTGGAAGCTCGTAAACCATCTTTCCCTGCTTCACACTCAAGCGGTTGTCCTGAAAGTCAAGACCTTCGATGATTCGTTCGATTTGTTGGAGATAAACTGATTTCATGCGGTAGCATTTGATAATTCGAGGTTAAAAAGACCTTGTACAGCAGCCTCGGGATCTTTAAGGATATTCAGACTTAGTTGGAGCATGGTCGCGCTCTGGGGTGGGAGTTCCGAAGAGTATTGCGCGGCCTCCAGACAACTGTGGATCAATTTCAGGGCACAAAAGCGCGTTGCTTTGAGCAGTTTCTGGCCCTCTTCTTCCGCACTGAAACCCATTAAATGGCTATAATGCTGCCAGAAGATTTGGACGGAAGGTTGCATCTCAACCAAGTCAAAACCAATTTTTTGACCGGATTGGACGTAGGCAGGCTGCTGGCCCACCGTTTCCTTGAAAACCCAAGGCAACAAATAGCTTTGCAAGACCGCAGCAATATCCCAAAGTGGATCCCCCATATCGGCAATTTCCCAGTCCAATAGTCGCAGTTGATAATCGTCCTTTTCAAGGCAATCTGCATTGATTAAAAAATTCGAGTTCTTAATATCACCATGAATCAAACTGCTCATCTCCCATTCGTTTTTCACCGTCTCGATTAAACGTACGAAAGTTTCATCCCGCAAGATCAATTGCATCATCTGCTGAACCCGAGGCGTCTTATCCTGCATCCAGCTATCGCTCCCCGGTCCAACGATATAAAAGACCATAGGAAGGCCCTGTCGAAATAATTTTCGACTTTTACCTTCGTTACCAACGGCATCAAAGATTTGATGGTGCACACGATGTAAAAGTTCCGCCTGGGCTTGAGCAATCGCCAGCGGAAAGACTCTGTTTTGATGATAAAAAACTTCTAAATCCAACTGGCGATGCAGATAGCCAAGCGTTAGGATATGATTCTTTTGGTCATATTCATGAAAAGGCGGTAGGAATTCACGTAATGGCGCATATTCTGGTTCATTTTCTGCCAGCCAGTACACCGTCGCTTCGGTGCGCAGGCTGTTAATCTTTTCGGCTTCAAAACTCACTGGTTGTTTCACGAAATAAGCTGTCTCTTGCTCCTTATTGACCACGAAGTTATGATTACGACTCATGGACATGCGGACGGTAAACTCATTATTTACCACGTTTTCAATCTGCAGATAATTTCGGTAGAGCAGATAATGCACAATGTTTTGGGGCGTCAATAACATGGGAGGTTAAGTATTGATGACAAGAAAATACACGCAAAAACGTTCTCAAATGTATTCCTTGAAGTTAGACATTTTCTCTTAGAACCTATTCAAACGCTTAGATCGTTTGAATCAATATTTTAAAAAAAACAGAATCTGCACACCGTAGTGTACAGATTCTGAATAGTAGTGACTAGCCACGATAAGGATTAAACGTTCTGTAGCCACCCATTGGACCTTCCTGGTAAAGTGTGCCGTAGCAACCGAGCGTTCCACCGCCACAGTTGATCGTGCCACCTTCACAAATAACGGAGCGTCCTTCACAAACGATAGTACGGTTCACGCAGCCAATCGTACCATTGCTACAATCGGTTGGGAATTTGCAGATCGTGCCACCAGTACAACTGGTTGGGAATTGACAGATCGTGCCATTGTTGCACTCCGTTGGGAATTTGCAAATCGTACCGCCGGTACATTCCGTTGGGAACTTACAAATCGTACCGTTGGTACAGTTTGTTGGCAATTTGCAAATGGTACCGCCAGTGCAATCCGTCGGCAATTTACAAATGGTGCCATTCGTACAATCGGTTGGGAATTTGCAAATCGTGCCACCGGTACATTCGGTTGGGAATTGACAAATCGTACCATTGGTGCAATTTGTAGGCAATTGACAGATCGTACCATTGTTACATTCCGTTGGGAATTTACAAATCGTACCACCAGCACAATCCGTAGGCAGTTGACAAATGGTACCACTAGTACATTCAGTCGGGAATTTGCAAATAGTACCCGCGCCACATTCGGTTGGGAATTGGCAGATCGTGCCACCGGCACAGTTGGTTGGGAGTTTGCAAATCGTACCCGTTGAACAAATCGTGCCGCCAGTACAAACGGTACGTCCTTGACAAAGTGCACCTGGCGAAGCACTCACATTAGCGCTTCCGCTGTAGGCTTCCATTAGGTCTCCTTGCAAGAAACTGCCCTTAGGACGTTGCGCTTGTTGTGGATCACCGTAGGTGTAAACGGTGTCTTGTTTCAACCATAAGGTGCTTTCGGTCAATGAACCGCCATCAATGGGTGAAGAAACACTGTAAACGACCGCTGATTCGGGAATTTCCATAAAGTTGTTCAACTCCAAATCAGTGTAAACACGAACGTGGTCTTCCACAGAAGATGCACCGACGTATCCACGCAGGATCACCAATGGATCAATTGACTTGGGATCAGGTCGAACCGCTTTTACAAACGCATCGAACGCTACCTTGGGGCCTTTTTTACTTGTTGCCATCAGGTTTAAGGTTTTATTGAGGTTAAAAAATAAGCATAGAAATATTGTGTCAAGAATGGTCTTGACATCGACTTGATATCTTATCCTGCTCTTGAAATGAGCAGATGCCTAAGGGTGTCTAAATTAATCTGGTGCGTTCAAGACTATGAAAGGGAACAACTCATAATCTAACAAAGTACAAGGCAGATTAAGGAGTTAAAATAAGTGATTGAACGTTCATTCCAGAAAAAAATCGTGTATATCCGATTGGATGAAATTTGATTGCTTGAAAATTAGTCTTATAAGACTTAAAGTTTGTTTGGAATTTACCAGTTGGTCTAGAAACAAACTCTTAACTGTTTTTTATAAACAGTCAGCATTACTTATCCGAAGAGTTTTCACTAATTTTTATATCGTGAAAAAGTAAGAATCGTCGAGAGCGATTGTAAAACGCTCAAATATAAATCTTTCGCCACATATAAAAAACAATGCGTTTACCCCATTTTTTATAACACCACTCTTTTCATTACCCTCCTTCAATCTAAAATTGGCTTTTTGAACTACGCAGAAAGGGGGAAATCATAGTACTCACAAATGAGTAGCATGATTTCCACAAAAGATAGCAGGTTGAAGTTATGATTTACTTTTAATTTAGGAAGTTGAACGTGATGTGTAGATCGCTGAATCTACTCCCCTAAAAACAACAAGATATGGTCGTTGATATTGCTATCCTCTGCCCCGTCGAAGTAGAATTCGAAGCGGTACGCCAAATCATTTCTGCTCCCCGGGCGATGACTACTCCCAATTACCAGTTCTCCTATGAGCTTGGACAAATCCATCAAGCGCATGGCAGCTGGAACATTGCCTTGATTGAACCCAATTTGGCTCACCCTATCTGGCTCAACACCAGCGAAGTCATTCAAATACTCAATCCACGTTTTCTTATCCTCGTAGGCATTGCCGGTGGCGTCAAGGACGCAAAAATCGGCGACCTTGTTATTGGCACGACAGCCTACGACTATGAATTTGGCAAAGAGACGCCCGAAGGCTTCGTGGCGCGTCCACGCGCGCTAGTAAACACCTCATCGCTTTTGATGACGATCGCACGACGACTGGCCCGTGAATTAAAACGCCAAGCCGGACCACAAGGAAACCCTCGAATTATCTTCGGCCCGATTGCCTCAGGGCATAAAATTCTCTCCGCGCGCAAGAGGCTTTACGATCAGCTCATTAAGCAACATTACAATGATACCCAAGCCGTGGAAATGGAAGCTTACAATTTTGCGCTGGTGGCGTCCAGAGCCAAAGTGCCCTATCTCAATATCCGGGGCATCTCCGATCTGCTGGACGGTAAATCCGAGGCGGACGCCGCCGGTAGTCAGCAAATGGCCGCTCAAAGAGCAGCAACCTTCCTCCAACAGCTCATTCTAAGACTTCCGCTTCCTACAACGCACGAGCAAGACACCGCCTTCGCTGTTCAATATACTTTCGAAAAGAAGCGTGCCTATCAAATTCGAACGATAAAACGCGGACAACTCCGCTTCAATCCCGCCCTTTTACAATTAATCAGCGCGGAGCAACAGCTCAACATTACCAATATCCAGCGCATAGAATACATGCGTATGCCCGGTGACTTGGCCAAAAACTGGATTGCGCTCCACTTTTGGGCAGAGGAACAACTACGGATTATTTATTTGGCCAGCGATGGTCTCCTCCCCGGCTGGAATAACTGGACCGGAGGGAGTCGATCGCTGTTCCAGGCTTTATCCAGCTTTAGTCGAATAGTTGCACCGGCTTATTGCCATCAACAGCCAAAGCGGCATCGGCTGCATTTAATGACTACGTCAAAAATCTGATGGCGGTGATTCAAGCCTTGGAACGGGGTTGGTAATCACCTGCTCCGGTTGCTCTCTGTCCCTCTTATCCGAGGGTGCCTGACACGCCCCTGCGTGAATCAGCAACAGTATTAAAATAATTACTAAACATATCCATATGGCTAAAGATGGTGAAATCCGTCCCAAGAGAGACAGCAATAAGATGAGCAGTATAAGCAGAATAAGAATTCCTATAATCCAGCCGAGGCTTATGGCAACATTCATGATCCATTCAAAGGGCCACATGGGCAATTGGTTGAAGTTCGTTCAATAAATTGGGTATTGATTTTTTATTTTAATAGGACAATAGCACGATATGTTTCCTATGAATTCATGAATATTTTTTGTTACTGAACTCAGTTTGAAAAAAATTAACATTTGATTTAATCTTCTTTCATTCCCTTCCACCACTACTATCTACCATCAGCTTCACATACATTTATTTAACACAACAAATACAACTCATTGATTAGTAGCTTTAAAAGTTCATTTCACTACATCTACACAAGTATTCCTTTTCCCCAACAATCCATCTAACGTCAAGCCCATATTTTCATTCCTCCTCTCTTCCTTTCATTTTACTGAACAGCATTAGAAAAATTGGATTGGCGAACGTTTTTTTGTGTTGTAATTTAGTCATGGAATCTCCCGAGATAGGTAAGTTGAATAATGTGATTGCCAACACGATGATGTGTATTGGCTCTAGGTGTACGTCCCCAATTCTAGCAACATGGCGAATAATCCAGCTTTGCTCCACCGAATTATCGATCGAGGGTTACAAATTCTAATAGATGAGCAAGCAATACTTCAAGTTGATTTGTATCGAAAATTTCAGAGCCTTGAGATCAATCTTAGCAAGGCTACGATCAGTAACCTTTGGCGCAAAAAGCCTTCAGTAAGCATTGGAACAATCCGTAAGGCGGCGCGAGGTATTCAGTATATTCTACAACGAGAGTTTTGCCTTGAATTTGATCCCGAAATACAGGATTACCTCCCCATTCCCAACTGCAAACCCCGTCCATTGACGGTGTTGCTTCCACCGCCACCACCGCCGCCGCCTCTCCCCTTTCAACTTCACGACGGGCGTCTAAATGTAGCGGACAAGGTCGCGTTCTATCAAAAGGCTAAAAATGAGATCATAGAGGTCGGGATTCGCCTCAAAAACTTTCGCAATTACTTTCTGGAAACCCGCGAAAGCGCCTTCCGTGAGCCGATTTGTCATTTACTGGAAAATGGTGTCAACTTTAAGTGCTTTGTGCTCAACCCTCAAGGCAATTGCGCGCGTCGCTACATCGAAGATCGGCAATTGGTACAAGCCAACGAAGCGAATCTGCTCAAGGAAATTCCGCATTTCACCGACGAACTCAGACAAGAGTTTGTCCAACTCAACCGCATGGGGTTTCCCGGACGGATGAGTCTTTATCAATACGATCATATCCCCTATTATCATGCTTGTGTAACCGATGGCAACACTACCGACAATGCACGTATCCTCATCACGCCTTATTTGTACGGTGTATCCCGAGCCAACTCCCCCGTCATTGAAGTCAATCGCCGCCAACAACTGCGCTTGTACCAGCGCTATTGGCGGTCAGTGCAATCGCTCACCCGCCCCCCACAACTAATCCAAATCGTCTAAAACTTTCCAACTTTTAGTTTCTCTGGTCAACTCTCTTAGCAATGCTTTGGGATTGGCCTTCTCGTAAATTCACGTAAATCCAACTGAATACATAAAATTTTGATAATCAGTATTTTACAATAAATCCACACGCTTTTTCAACGCAATTTTGTCTCAGCACATCGGGAAAAACGACAGCCTAATAAAATCTTAATCGGCTCTTATTTCCCGGTCGCAAAACTGGCATTTCGCTCCTAACCGCTAGTGGCTGCAGACACGAGCAAATGGACGCACTGCGATATCAACCATTTGTTCAACTAAAATTTCGACAAAATGAAAAAGCTTCAGCATGGACTGGGCCAGTACGCCCATGTCCAAATGGACTCCGCATGCTTACATCATATTAAAGGTGGTACCGGTGATACGACGGATAGTGGTGACAATAATATTGGTACAACAGACATCATCTTACCGCATAATGATCCAGATCCTGACGGACACGGCGGATAGTAGATGAATCCAATCTCAAGCATAAAGCCCGGTCTGCATCATCAGATCGGGCCATTTTTTTTATCACAACAGTGTGGAGGTATTAATCATGAATTGGCTAACAAGGATTCTACTTTTTGTTCTAACCAATGCTTGCAATAAACAGGTTCAGTAGCGCGCAGTTCCTTGAGCAACTTAGAGGGGTCTCGCGGAGTAGCCTTCAGTTTTTTGATAAAGCTGATATAGTTTGAGGCACTACGCCGAATGCCATCATTGACGGCGACATCACGGCGTAAAAATTGCTCGAAGGCATTACAACGTGAGCTGAGATACTCATCATCCTTGAGCTCATAGGCGATAGCCAATTCGATTGCCCGCAGCCATATTTTGTGTAGTACTTGTAAATCGTTGTAATTTTCGCTTTGCTGTACTAATGCCAATTGCTCTGCCGCTTTATTAAATTCCTTTTCTTCCAGGTGGATCACCGCCCAGCTTAAGCCAAGAATACTCGTCTTAATCACCGGATTAAGGTAGGATGACCAGTCTTCAATAAACTGCTTGGCTAGATCAAACTCTCGGCACTTACTGCGGGTGTTGACGATATTGAGAAAGTGTGAAGCTTTGAAGTAATGATTATCGTTGATGAATAATTTAAGGGGCACGGCGTAATTGTACAACTCATTCGCTTCGGTGATAAAGGCCCAACGGTTGTGCCGCAGTTGTAGGGCCGTATAATTGAGCAAATGATTGAGCAACACCGAAGCTGTTCGCGTCTCAATCTGCTTGAGGTTTTGTAAGACCAGCGCTTTAAATTTAAAAAATAGCTCATCGGAGGGCGTACGCAGTAAGTTCAAGAGCATCGAATAGGCTTGCAGTAGAATTTGCTTTTTAGAACCAACGTGTTCTTGAATGGCATCCATGGCCCAGATATTCGGCATATCAAATTGTACCACATTTGAACGCGTATATAATTCCGTAGCGTAATTCAATTTGGCGATCATAAAGAACTCATCAAGCATTTCCATTAAGCGGAAAATGGAGTCATCATCGACCTGTAGGCGATCGTGTAGATTGGAAAAATACTGTTCGTGTAATAATTCAAGTCGATACAGGGTAGTCCATATACTTTCTGGTTCGGTTTGATAAGCCGCCTGCATTTTGTCCAACTTTTGGCGATACAACTCATCCATTCGATAGCGCTTGTAGGTTCGCATCAACAACAGGTCGCGCCAGTGTGCCTCCACATCCAGGGTCTTATTGAGCAAAAAATCTTCGAGAAAGCCGCGCAGTTTACTCAGCAAGTTGAGCAGATTCTTTTCGTGGTAAGGTGTGTCTTTACCAAAAATGCTGGGAAAAGCGACCTGTCGATCCAGACGAGGGGAATCAAATTTGGGATGATGATCTTTAAGGTAATCGAGTAAGCGAAGGAGGTTATGCTGGCGGCTATGCTGCTTTTTCATGTAAAGTCGGAAAGCTTTGAATTCTGGCTCCGGCAAACGCGCCAGCATTTTCAATAACTTATTCCTCTGCATTTCCTCCTTTTTTGTAGTGAAAAAATCCGGTTACTCCACTTCACCATTTATTTCACAAAATATTCATTATAAACACTTTACAATACAATCACTTATTCCAAACCACTTCATAACGCTTGTTTTACGTTTTGAAAAACACAAAAAACGTATTTTTCAAATATAATAAAACAATCCAAATTAGACTTCAAGATAGCACTTAAACCTACTTGAAGATTTATGGCAGAAGAACCACGCAAGCAACTGATGGACACGTTCCAAAAATACTTGGGTGAAGGTTATGACCAATATTGCCATAAGCACGGTTTCGAGCAAAATATACAACACTTTATCACTTACTTAATTGATCGCGGCTTGGTCAATGGTGCGACCATCCGCAAGTACACGATATTGCGGGAATTCGAACGTCTTTATCCCAAACACAATTTTCACAAAAGCCAAACTGTAGACGCACTCGCCGATCTCTTTAATCTCAGTAGTCGGCATATTTGGTCCTTGATTAAATATAACCAGCGACCGGATCAGCGCAAAAAACAAAAAGATTAAGATCAAAAGACTAATTGTGTACAACCCTTTCTCTGGTAGGAATATCCTCCCGAGAAATTGTCAGGGAGTTGTCTGGAGCGGCGACTCCCTTTTTATATGTTTTACAAATCAAGCTTATGGCCTAGGCATAAATCCAAACCTCTGGGCTATAACCTTGTTGAATCCAGGCTCGATACATGCCTTCCGAATTAAAAACCAAAGCGACCTCACCTTTAGCATCGACGGCGATCAGACCACCTTCGCCTCCCAAGTCTGTCTGCTTGACCTGAATCACTTCGTGACAGGCCGCCGCCAAGTCCAATCCACGATAAGCCATCAGGCAGGAAACATCGTAAGCACTAACGCCTCGAATCATGAATTCACCGATTCCCGTACAGGACACCGCACAAGTGGCATTATTAGCATAGGTGCCACTGCCAATGAGCGGGCTATCACCAATCCGACCAGACATTTTGTTAGTCATCCCTCCAGTGGAAGTCGCTGCGGCCAGATTACCGTGTAGATCCAGGGCAACGGCGCCTACGGTGCCCATTTTGCGAGCGGCGTGGTCCAACTGCACGCGCTGGGCCTGCCGTGCTTCTTGCAATTGTGCCCAGCGCTTCGGATCATCAAACCAATTGGCCGCCTCAAAACGTAAGCCGTGCTCGCGTGCAAAGGTCTCAGCCCCCGCTCCAACCAGCAACACATGCGGCGAAGCTTTTAGCACAGTCCTCGCCAGGCTAATCGGATGCCGTACCCGTTGAATCATCGCTACCGCTCCGGCGTCCAATTGCTGGCCACACATAATCGACGCCTCCATCTCGTGACGCCCATTGGTCGCGTATACAGAACCTCGCCCGGCATTAAATAATGGATTATCTTCCAGCACCCGAACGGCCGCTTCTACAGCATCAAGCGCGGTGCCTTGTTTTTCCAATATCGTATGGCCCGCGAGAAGCGCAGTTTCCAATCCAATCTGATAAGCTTGCTCCAAATCCGGGGTCATCTCTGCTTTTCGAATAGTCCCCGCGCCACCGTGGATGGCCAAGCTATATGTCCTCATACTAATCATTTTTATAGCATTCCGAAAGCCAATTCTCTTAAGCTTGCGGACATCTGTTGTTTATCAATATTGGTTTAATTGTCTATTCTTCGTCCCACCAAAAGCGATCTTGCAAGTTGGGATTACTCTCCGGGAAATTTGTATTAAACAGCCGCTCGTTCTGTGGATAGATAAACCGACGTGGAATGTCGCCACCGGGATTTTGGGGATGCTCGCCATCGGCATTGACCGGTAGCACCGGATATCCTGTACGGCGATAATCGGTCCAACTCTCAATGTGCGTGAATTGGCTGATGTACTTTTGAGTGATAATTGCCTCCAGATCATTTTCAAAATCACCGCTGAGACTAGCGTGTAAGCTGATAAATTGCTCAATACTATCTGCTGTAATTTCATCCGTAGTGGCCAGTAACAGATGTTCGCGCATGGCGTCTTGCAAGCTAGCTTCTGCATCGCCTTCGCCACTACGCAAGCGCGCCTCCGCTTCCAAAAACTTCATCTCAACGTAAGAAATCACCCGAATCGGCGCAAATTCATCTGCGAGGTAAGGGCCTACCCGATTCACACCAAATGAACGCTTGATTAGTTGGCTCTTTCTAGGATCTTCTTGGCCATCCAATAAGTCCACAAAATAATCGTCGACTTCTACATAAGGCGTATTTTGAAAATAGATGTACCAAGGGTTTTGCTCTGCTTCGTTAAATCCAAAAGTAAAAATCAGATCATCCTCACTGCTCAAAAAAGCTTGCTCGATGGCCTCCAAGGCTAAGCTAGCCGCTTCGGGGCGTTGCTTGATTATGTGCATTAAAAAACGCGCTTTGAAAGCATAGGCCGCTTTAATCCATTGCCCTAAATCACCATTGTAAATGACATCATCGGCGCCTGGAGAAAAAACACTCTCCGCCTCCGAGAGATCATTAATTCCCTCGTCCAGCAACCGTTGGATCGCTACATAAATATCGTCTTGTTGATCGTAACCGGGATTCAAGTTATCACTCCCGGAAAAAGCAGTAGAAAATGGCACATCCCCCCAAAGGGAGGTAACTGTTCCTATCGTAAAAGCCTGCATGATCTTAGCCACACCGACATAATGCGGCGCGTCAGCAGCTTCCGCTTGTTGGATAATTTGATCGAAAGTAGACAAGGGGGTATTATAAAAGTCCTGCCAGAGCGGATTCATATTGAAGGACTCATCGAGCAGATAGCGCTCTACGGGTAAAGCCTGATTGTCCACTCCGGTAAAATATTGGCTAAAAATACCCGCGTATACGGCCGCATCTTCTGCCATTTCTCCCGTTGCAGCCTCCAGCGCCGGTGGTAATAACAATTCAACTGGGACATCTAAAGGATCATTCGGATTGATATTGGTTTCCTCCAAATCACAGCTACTCAACACGAGTAGGAGTAAAAAGAAGGAATAAGATTTCAATAATCGTTGCATGATATTATCGTTTGACATTCGCTATGCATTCTTTGATACTAAAAGCATAGAAAATGGCTGTTTTAAAAATTGAGCGTAGAGCTTGGGGCTTTGAGGGTGGGACCCTCCCTCAGCCGCCACCGCCGGCCACTTTCGGCCGCAATATTTTTTGGGCATATTATTCCCAGCCTTTGCCAAGAACATTTTATGGACAAGAGGTCAAAACCAATAGATTTAGAAATATCTCTACTATCTATAGATTCCATTTCTCTAAAATTCCATAAAATCATATTAAAACTATTTTAAGATGACCATCTAATCAACTGACTGCCAACGAGAAAAAATTTTAAAAAAAGTTGAGTTTCAAAATAAAAAATCAACCTTACAGCTAATTTCTATCCTGCATTTCTCTTTTTCTAAAAGCCCACTTTCAAATTCACCCCGTAACTACGCGTATTCGGAGAATTGAACCATTCGCGACCAAAGCTATTACTCGCGCCCGCTAGATTGGTCTCGGGATCTACTCCAGAGTAATCCGTAATCAAGAATACATTGCGGGCGCTCAATCCCAAACTAGCACTCTTCAGCCCAGTACCATCTAGCCAGTTAGTCGGTAATTGATAACTGAAAGTCAACTCGCGTAGACGAATCCACGAACCGTCTTCGACGCTCGCCTCGGACACTCCGGCAAAAGGATAACGGCTATAAAAATCTGAATCCAGACGAATCGGCGTCATATTCGCACCACCATCACTGGCACGGACACCTTCGAAAACAATTTCATCTTCACGGCCTTCTGTACTCTCGTGAATGCCGAGATTTTTCATCACCCCAACCGTACCATTGAAAATATCTCCTCCCTGCCGAATATCGAGCAATGCAGATAGGAAAAAGCCTTTGTAACTCCAGCTATTCCGCAGTCCCATTAGCCAATCGGGGTTGGGGTCACCAATAATGCCCGGCTCCTGCGGATCAAACAAGGGATAGCCTTCATCATCGACCAAAATATCGCCAACGTCATTGCGGAGCCAGCGTGTGCCATAAATCACACCGTAAGGCTCGCCGGGGATAGCGCGATTGGAAGTCGAGGTCACCCCAGCGCCAGAAAAACGAATGTCGTTGACACCCGGTGCTAGTGACTCGACCGTATTCTCGTTGGCGGAGAAATTGACCGTAACTTCCCATTCGAAATCGCCTTTGCGGATGGGTACCGCCCGAACCTGCAGTTCGATCCCTTCATTTTTGATCGACCCCGCATTAGCAATGGCAAATGAGAAGCCGGAAGAAAAAGCCACTGGTACCTCGATAATTTGATCACGGCTAGTAGACCGATAGTAGGTAAAATCCAATCCAACGCGATTATTTAAAAAGCGTAGATCAAGTCCCGCCTCAATACTTTCAGTTTCTTCCGGGCGGAGTTCAGCGTTCCCAATGGTCGTTTGCCGTAAGAAAGAAGTTTGCCCTTTTACCGGCTCCGTTAAGTTATAAAAAGTACTCAGCGCATAAGGCGTTGCATCCCCTCCAACGCGCGCAAAAGACAAGCGGAGTTTGCCGTAAGGCAACCATTTATTGGTCGACAATCCCAATGCTTCGCTAAACACAAAGCCTAAATTGTACGAATCGTAGAAAAAAGGTACCTGATCGACAGGTAAGGTTGAAGACCAGTCCCAGCGACCAGTGATCCCCAAATAGAGGTAATTACGGAAAGCTAACTGAGCATCGTAAAAGGTACCGGCAATGCGCCGACGCCGTAAATTGTCGTCCGCAAAAGTAACCGCCGCCACGTTGGAAATATCGTAGAAGCCAGGGATAATAAAGGTTTCCCCTTCGGTAATACTATTCAAGCTTCGTTCGGTAAGATAGTTATGCCCAAGGCCAACTTTGAGCTCCCAATCCGAACGAATCGTTTGCTCGTAAGTCAAAAGAAAATCCGAGTTAATGCTGCGGAAAGAAAACAGATCATTAAAAATCACCCCGGTTCCAAACTCGTTGGATTGATTATCCCAAAAGGTGCTTCGCTCTTCAAAATAATAATCTAGCCCCAGTCGGTACATCGCTTTTAGGCGAGGCAGAATCTGATATTCCGCCTGTACATTACCAATGATACGATCCACCTGATCACGGCTACGGTTTCGATTAACGGACCAGTAGGGATTGTCGTAAGCTGCCCAGTAGGTGCGGGGGCTACCATCCGAAAAAGTATAGGCCGCGGGGTCGTCTACTGGATCGGAGGTCCCATTGGTCAAATCAAAAGTGTTCGGCGTTCTTAGCAAGCCCAACATTACGCCTGACAAATTACTACCACGCTGGGTGCGATCACCGCCCGACTGAATGTAGTTGGCAGAACCAGATACTTTCAGCTGTTCACTGAGCTTGGTGTCGCCCGCTACACGCAAGCTAACCCGCTCGAAGTCGGAATTGGGTATCACTCCACTCTGCCGTAAATAGCCACCAGAAAAATAATAGGTCGTATGCTCACTTCCGCCCGACCAACTCAAGTGCGTATTGGAAGTGACGCCGGTTTGGAAAAAATCGTTGGGATTATCAAAGGGTGTCACGGCTTGTCCACTGGCGCTGGGATCACTTTGGCCAACAATCCGCCCCAGCGCGTTGAAGCGATAATCCGAGTCACCATCGTAGCGCAAAGTATCGAGCCGTGGGCCCCAGCTGCGGTTTGATTCGAGGGGACCGAAATAGGTAGGTTGCCCACTGATCACTTCGCCTTGAGCGAAGAGTTGTTGCTGTTTTGGCAATTTATTGACTTGGTCGAAAGTCAAAGATTGTGTCAGCGAAATGGAGCGTTGATTGGGGCCACCGCGTTTGGTTTTAATCACAATGGCTCCGTTGGCGGCGCGAACGCCGTACAAAGCGGTGGCGGCGGGGCCTTTGAGCACCGTCAGGCTCGCAATATCGTTCGGATTAAGGTCGATGCCTCGATTAGAATGATCGACAAAATTGGAGCCAGCGAAGCTATTATCGATAGGGACGCCATCGACGACAAAGAGGGGCGCATTATTATTCAACGACGCGCGCCCACGAATCACGATATTTGCCGAAGCACCGGGACTACCAGAGGTACTCACCACTTCTACCCCCGCTACCTTCGAACTTAGTGCATTGACCAGATTCGTTTCGCGGGCATTCTCCAGAGTCGCTTCGTCGACTTCTTGCACGGCATAGCCAATCGCCTTTTTTTCTTTTTGGATTCCAATGGCGGAAATCACCACTTCATCCAGCAGCGAAGCGGCCTCGCTGAGATTCAAATCGATGCGGAGTCGATCGCCAATGCTGATAATCTGTGGATCGTAGCCGAGGTAGGAAAAGACTAATCGCTCGGCGGTCTCGGGGACGAGTAACTGATAATTTCCATCCAAATCCGTAGTTGTACCAACACCCTGATCGCCATCCACGTAGACACTAACACCAATCATTGGCGTACCATCTCCTTCCATAACCTGCCCACTGATCATACGCTGGCCGAAGGCCGATACACTAGCTAGTATCAATAAAAGTACTAGCGAAAAAATAGAATACAATTTCATTGCATAGGCATTTTGAACAGTTCGTTTTAACTGTTTATGCTGATCAAAAAAAGAATGGTAGATACCTCAAATAGTATCTTAGAAAAGATCAAAAATGGAAAAAGAAATGCCTAGCAGTCGAAGATAGGTTGGAGTCCACGCAGGCTAAGTGCTTTGAAAGATAGCACTCTGGAAATGCGAATTTTAGAGGTGTAAATGGATAACATGCACTTAAAATTATACTCAATAATAGGAAGTTTTTTAAAAATTGCAAAAATTAAGATGATACTTTATTTAGTGTTGAATGCTGAAACAAACCCTAATCGATGCTAATATTTTCCACCATTTCCTCTTAAAAGATTGGTGTAATTTGGCAGAAATATTGATACCCTACCGTTGCTACAACTCAAAATAGTTGCCCCATAATTTTCCTCTATTTTTTATTGTAAATAAGCCACAGAATGACAAAATAATCGTCAAGATATTTTCCCGCAACACTTTTTTTTACTAAAATTACAAAGTCGTTTCCACTAAAAAATCGACAAAAACAGATGTCCAGTATTCCTTATCGTACGCGTATTTACCGGAGTCTTCTCTCCCACAAACCCCGCCACCTGCAGGGGTTGCAGCCCATTTTCGACTGCTAGTTTTCTGTTTGATGCCATATTCTAATTAGTGAATCACGTGCTTTCCACGTAGATGCGCATCGCTATTAAATAGCTTCGTTTTTCTCTATTATTTCATTCTTAAATTCTATTAAATAGGCTTAAAAGCCATTTTGGTCTTATAAGAATTGGAGTGGGGAAAACATTTTCAAAACAGATTTCAATACCTTTTTAAAATCACTTTATTATGAAAAAGCGATTTCTACAACTATTCACATTCCTCATTTTATTCACACTTAATGTCAATATATCACAAGCCCAAAATTTCTCCGAAGATTTTGAAGCAGGAGAAATGCCTGCCGGATTCACCTTATTTAATGTTGATGGATTAATCCCGGCTTTAGAAGATGATATTTCCTGGCAAGATACGGCTTGGATTGTCCTTGGAAGTACCCTTTTCGAAGGTTCTGCCGCTTTGAGCATTTCCTGGTACTGGGATGAAAATGAAAATGATGTTGGTCCCGCAGATGATTGGTTGATCCTACCCAAACTCACAATCGATGATAATGCCGTATTACGATTTGATGCTAGATCCGCTACTTCAACCGGGGATTTTCCGGATGATTACTGGGTACTGATCAATACGGCCGATGCTACACCCGAAAGTTTTGAAAGCGATGGGGCTATTCTTTTACAAATCGATGATGAGGAGTCTATGAATTTCCGCACCGAGGAAATCGATTTAGCGGATTACGCTGGTCAGGAAGTGTATATTGCTTTCCGCAATGTCACCAATGGGGATGGTTACGGCCTTTGGATTGATAATATTTTTGTAGGAGATCCTAACGCTACTTCAACCGAAAATGTAGAACCTGCCTATTTTAAAGCCAGCTTACAACCCAATCCAGCCCATTTAGAGAGTATTTTACAATATACCCTAAACCAGACTAGCCGAGTCCAAATCAATGTTTTCAACGCATTGGGACAACAAGTATCCACACAGCAACTTGGACAACAGATCGCCGGAGAACATCAATTCAGTTTACCAGTTAACAACTTACAAAGCGGCACTTACACGGTACAATTCCGGGCCGAGGATAAAGTCAGCAGCTTACGACTCGTCGTAGCTCCAAACCAATAAACACCTTTTACTCCGACGAGAGAATTATTATTAGGCTATTTTTATGGAAGCATTGGGGGTACGCTATATTAACCGTATCCCAATTCTTTCTTTTTAATGCGTAAACAGATGAAGCTAAAATATACACTCTTAGTACTACTCTCCATCATCGCTCAAGTATTGCCCGCACAAGGCTACACGAATTGGGTGGTCGGTGATACTGCGGATTTTGTCAGCTCAACCTATCAGGGCGGCCTGGTACTGGCCGGCGGCGCAGGCGATAATGATGATGCCATGCAATGGATGCTCCAACGCGCGGGCGGCGGCGATGTGCTCGTGATCCGCGCCTCCAATAGCGACGGCTACAATGACTATTTCTTTAGCGGATTGGATATCCCGGTCAACTCCGTCGAAACCATTCGCTTCGACGATGCGGAGGCCGCTACCGATCCCTATGTCCTCCGCCGGCTGGCGGAGGCCGAGATACTTTTCATCGCCGGTGGCGACCAATTCGACTACTACCAGCTTTGGAAAGACAGTCCGGTAGAAACCACCATCAATGCCTTATTGAATACCAAAGGCATTACCGTGGGCGGCACCAGTGCCGGCATGGCCATTTTGGGGCATTTGTATTATACCCCATCCGGTAGTGCACTGGATACGGAAGAGGCCTTAGGGGACCCTTTTCATCCTGATTTTGATATTCTCGGAAAAGATGATTTCCTGCAGGCGCCATTCATGGAAAATATCATTACGGATACCCACTACGACCAACGGGATCGCCCGGGCCGCCATCTGGCATTTCTGGCACGAGCGCTCAACGATTTTGGCACTCCCACCTTTGGTATTGCCTGTAATGAATACACTGCCGTTTGCATTGATACCGAAGGACAGGCTGTCGTCTACGGTGAATCTCCCGAATACCCTGATTATGCTTACTTTCTGCAAACCAATTGTCAAGCCATACCACAGGCCGAAGTAATGAGTGAAGGCAGTCCTTTGACCTGGGATCGCTCCCAATCGGCTATCAAAGCTTTTCGCTTGCCGGGTACCACTTCTGGCAGTACTCCTTTTGACCTGACTACCTGGACGGGTGGCGCCGATGGCGAATGGGAAAATTGGTACGTCACGGAGGGTAACTTTTTTCAAGAGGCCGCCCCGGATGGGGATTGTGCCAGCGTAATCACTAGCACTTCGGAGCTAAATACAGCTCCACACAAAGTCAATCTTTCACCCAATCCTGTGGCAAATTATTTAGAAATCAAGTGGACCAATACTGTGCAGCAGGCGCAACTGCAAGTCATTAATACGCTAGGGCAAGTTGTTTATAGCAGTCAGGTAGGATCTGTTAACCAACATCGTATTTCTACCCCAGATTGGCCAGCCGGTAGTTATCGCCTACTCATCCAGCAGGCGGAACAACTGACTACCATTGCTTTTGTCAAACAACCATAACGATTCCCCGTGCGCCTTTTCAAAAAGTTTCCAGATACTCTGATCATTCTTCTGATCATTATGGCCATTTTTGTAGGCCTTACCTGGATATTACCTGCCGGAAGCTTTGAACGGGTCGAACTCAATAATCGAGAAGTGGTTGTCCCCGGCACCTATCAAACGGTGGAGGCGCAGCCACAGGGGCTAGGTGATTTCTTGATGGCGCCGATCAAAGGGTTTGTGGGGGCAGCACAGATCATTGCCTTTGTATTTTTGGTAGGTGGGGCTTTCGCGATGCTCAACCGAACCGGGGCTGTAGACGCCGGCCTCCAGCATATCATTCGGCGAAGCGAAGCACGACCAGCTCTGCGCAAATGGGTCATCCCGCTCGTCATGTTGTTGTTTTCCCTGTGCGGTGCTACTTTTGGAATGAGCGAAGAAGTGCTCGTTTTCGTGCTGATTACCATCCCCTTGAGCCTGGCGATGGGCTATGATTCACTCGTAGGGGTCGCTATTTCTTTTGTCGGCGCGGGAGCCGGCTTCGCCGGCGCTTTTGTGAATCCATTCACGATTGGGGTGGCTCAGGGGATTGCAGAATTGCCCACCTTTAGTGGCTTAGAATATCGACTCCTGGCCTGGGTGATGATGACAACCGTAGCCATCATTTTTGTGATGTATTACGCGGCCAAAATCCATCGTGATCCGAGCCTAAGCCCTGTGTATGTACTAGATCAAAAGCGCGAGCAAAGCGAGCTTAAAACGGAGCAACTTCAACTCACCAGAGCCCGTCAACTACTTTTGCTATGTTTATTTCTGACCCTGGGCATCTTGATTTATGGCGTCAATCAGTGGCAATGGTACATCAATGAAATCACGGGGCTGTTTATCGCGCTGGGCATCGTCAGCGCCATTATTGGACGACTATCCACAGAGGAGGCTCTTGATGCGTTCAAGGAAGGCGCCCGGGATATGCTTACTCCAGCTTTGGTTATTGCTTTGGCCAAAGGGCTAATCGTGATTGCGAGCGACGGCAAAATCATCGACACCTTACTGCATGCGATTGCCGGAGCGGCCGATGGATTACCGCGCATGGCTTCGGTAGAGATTATGTTTTTGCTACAAAGCGGCCTGAATTTCTTTGTGCCTTCAGGTTCAGGGCAGGCCGCGTTGACCATGCCGATCATGGCACCGCTGAGTGATATTTTATCCATTAGTCGTCAAACGGCAGTGCTCGCTTTTCAATTTGGTGATGGCCTTTCGAATATGGTGATTCCCACCAGCGGTGTGACCATGGGTGTGCTGTCAATTGCCAAAATCCCCTACCAAGTTTGGCTCAAATGGATGCTTCCGCTTTTCCTAGTCCTTACTGCCTTAGCCATGATTTTACTCGTTATTCCTTTGTATTTTGACGTTTGGTAAAATGACCATGAAGTGGAAAATGATCCCCGGGCAGATGAACACTGAGTTGCAAATCTTGCCCCCCCAACAGACCTTTCTGTACCCGCTGAGAAGCATTTGGATTGGTTAACTTTATCACTTGCCCGATCCCCGTCACGCGTACCTGATCTCCAGAAATCACCACCGCCGTGGATTCATCAATCCCCAAGCAAAGTTGATCAGGGTATTCTATCGCCACCGTCATCAGCCGATTCATACGCATGCGATACACAAAATGTTGATCGATAATGGCATTGGGTAGCAAGCCTAAGCCAGTTTTAATTTCCAGATTCTCCGCTTCGATGGTGCGGAAATCCCCCGTGTATTCAGGATGCTTATATTCATTGCCGGTGATCATCTTTTGCCCCATGACGGCCGCTCCGGCGCTGGTTCCAGCAATAACGGCGCCTTCTAAGTAAGCCGTTTGAATAGCTTCGTGGAGCGGTGAATTGAGGATCACTTGCATTAAGCGTTCTTGGTCGCCGCCGGTAAGGTAAATTAATCGGGCGCGGCGGACGGAATCAAGGCGTGCAGCAGGATATTCACCTTTCTGAAAGGGATAGCTGATCAACTGCTCCGCGGGCAAGCCCAGATCAACGAATTGTTTTTGTGCATAGAATGCAGCGGTATCCGGCTCTGAACTCGCCATAGGTAAAATGATCCCGTAGCCGCCTTCGGCGAGCTGGGCTAAATCCGCAATTTCCTGGACCAATTCCGGGGGACGTTTTCCACCTCCGATGATAAATAAGTGTCCCTTGGGTAATTCAACCGTCGCTGTTGTCGTCGACTCTGATGGATTAGGCATATTAGAGGGAGGCGTGGGATTGCAATGACTTAGTGTAATTAGTAAAAAAGCACAAGTCAATAAATGGATAAGGTTAGTATGGACACTATTTTTAAGACAAATGCAGATAGTCATATTTAAATCATTAAACTGGATTAACCGACGAACATGTAAATGGCTAATGGACGTCAAAACAAATGTCAAATATATTACATAATCTATTGCACAACGCCTAAATTCAAGCATATAGTTTCACTTTTAAATTCTCCCTCAATTACCCATGCAGCGATTCTTGCTTCTCTTATTTATTATTAGCTTTTATCCCCTTTCTGCTCAAATTACCTTAGATGTAAAAGTTGATGGCGGCGCCGTTGGTGATGGCATCACCGATGATACCGATGCGATTCAAAATACGATCGATGCAGTCGCCGCCGAAGGGGGCGGAGAAGTCTTTTTTCCGGAAGGCACCTATCTCATTCGCCCGGTTGCTGATCCCAATCCCAACCAAGTGATTTGCCTTAATTTGCCCAGCGACATTACCTTAAACGGCGAAGGAAGTGATCTTTCAGTAATTAAATTAGCGGATAATGTTGGCGATTTTGATGCGATGCTGGGACACTACCCTAGCTTCGAGTCGATTGATAATGTTACGATGACTAATTTGCAGCTGGATGCTAACGGCGCCAATAATCCGGTAGCTAGTGAAATCGTTTTAGAAAATAGCAAGCGAAGCATATTTCGGATTTATTTGGGTACTAATTTTCTGATCGAAGATTGTCATTTCACCAATCACAAAGGCGTCTGGAATATTGTGTTCAATGGGATCACCGAGCGCGTTATTATCCGCAATAATCTTTTTGACAATATTGGAGACGCCAATATCGACTGGGATCATTCGACTATTTACACCAACGGCGATGATTTTTTATTAGAAAACAATACTTTTTCCAGTCTTTTTGGTGCTGGTACTTTAGGTGCACGGACCGCCATCGAAATCCATGGCAGCAACCAAATCATCCGTAATAATATCATCGATGGATTTAACTACGGCATTAATGTCACCGGCTATTCTGATTTCTATCTCTCACGCAATCAGCTTTACTACGGTAATACGTTTAATGACGTCATGGACGGTTTTGTCCTCTGGTCTGGCTTGCTCAGTGATCCTGACTTTGCAAATGGTTTAGATCGTATTTTCATTTTTGAGAATACGGTAAACATCAATGCTGATGGTTGGAAAGACTGGACCTTTTTTGGCGGTGGTGGTGGAATTGTTTTCGAAAGAGGTTTTCGCGATAGAGATGTAGATACCTTGCTCGTTTTTAATAATACATTTAATTTCACTGGTCCGGCACTCAATTTACTCGATGAAAGTCGATATTCTTCTGGAGTTGTTTGTGGTCTAAATCAACAACCCGCGAACATATTCATTTCCAATTTTTATTTACAAAAAAATACAATCACTAATAGTAATGGCCCTGGCATCTACTTCGAAAATAAGGTCACGCAGAGTCTGATTGCCAATAATACGATTGAGAATGCAGGTAATAGTGCGGCCAATCTCTGGGCTGGATTCCGCGATGCTTTCTTTTTGAACGATACAGTACAAGATGTACAATTTTCTTGCAATACCATCCTCAACAATAATAATCTGTTGGCCTATAACATGCATAATAATGGCCATAATTTGACCCAAGGCGCCTACTTTCAAAATACCAACGCCACCGGATTGCCTGTATTCTACAGTGGAACCGATAGTGGCGGAGAAGCTTGGGATACCAATGGGGACCGCCCCGAAATTGCGTTCGCCGCCGATACCGTCAATATTCCCAATAATGGCAGTGCGGACATTAATCTAATACTTTCCGAAGCGGCGAGCCAGATATTAACGGTCAGCTTATTCCCTATTGACCGCAATGGACGTTACACTAGCGACTGGATCGCAGACCAGCTGACGGTAACCTTTAATCCAGGAGAGAGTAGCAAGTGGATTCAAATCGATAACCTACTTGGTGATCAAGTAGCTCCAGAAATTGCTTATCTGCAGATCTGGCAGCATCCTGATCTGTATTTAGGCTGTCAAAATCTTTTAGAGATTCGACTTAATGCCCAAAACGATAATCCCTTACCGGTTGAATATTTAGCACCGCTCCGGGCAGAGCCCTTCCAAGAAGGTGTTCGCCTAAGTTGGGCAACCAGTCAGGAAGAGCACCATCGCCGCTTTGTCGTACAACGCTCCGCTAATGCAGGACAGTTTGAAGATATTGGCCAAGTCCCTGCGGGCACTTCCCAGCATTACGCTTTTTTCGATAAGACGCCTCTGGAAGGTCATAATTATTACCGGCTGCGGCAAGAAGACTGGAATGGACAATTCAGCTATTCGCCCGTAGTGCATATTCAATTCAAGCAGCCGACTTTTATTTTTCCGAATCCAGTACAATCCCAATTGCAACTAACTGCCGCTGGACAACAATTTGAGCAAGCCCGCATCTTTAATTCCACCGGACAATTGTGGCTGAGTTTTCACCCTCAACAGCGTTCTATCATCGATCTCAATAATTTACCGGCAGGTATTTACCTACTCGAATTATATGACGATCCTTTCGGTTGGAGTACTTTCGTTCGATTCGCGAAGACCGAGTAGTAAAGTGTTTATTTCCGTTGAGGACTATTTTGGGTATAACCATATTTAAACTTTGACTGCTGATTTCAATTCGAATACCTTTCGAAATGCAGTAAATGCCTATATTCGCAACTGCAACTACCTACCAATTAGACCAACCCTAATACGCGAGAAACAAACACTTCTCCAATAGTGTGAGAAAAGCAAAGACTAACGAACCCTATGTTAACACCATCCAACAAGTACGATGCGCAAATTGAAGCGCTACTCAGTAAAATGACCGTGGCCGAAAAAGTCGGCCAAATGAATCAATACAATGGCTTTTGGGATATCACCGGCCCCACTCCAGAGCAAGGTGATAGCAAACGCAAATATGAATATCTCCGACAAGGGCTCGTCGGCTCCATGCTCAACGTCAAAGGCGTGGAAGATGTCCGCAAAATCCAAGAGCTTGTCGTCAACGAATCTCGGCTTGGGATTCCACTGATCTTTGGCTTTGATGTGATCCACGGGCAAAAAACCATCACTCCTATTCCGCTCGGCGAATCTGCCAGCTGGGACCTCGCGGCCCTGGAGCAATCTGCTCGGGTAGCCGCCGTCGAAGCGGCGGCGCTGGGTATCAACTGGACCTTCGCGCCCATGATCGATATTTCGCGCGATGCCCGCTGGGGTCGTGTGATGGAAGGCGCCGGGGAAGATCCTTTCCTCGTCTCAAAAATCGGAGCGGCCCGCGTACGCGGCTTTCAGGGCGACGACCTATCGCAATGGGATACCATTGCCGCGACCGCAAAGCACCTCGTGGGCTACGGCTTTGCCGAAGCCGGCCGCGATTACAATACCGTAGATGTAGGCACCTCGACGCTTTACAACGTCCTGTTTCCGCCTTTCCAGGCGGCCATCGCCGAGAAAGTTTGTACGGTCATGAACTCATTTAATGTCGTAAACGGGATTCCCGCCACCGGTAATCACTTCCTACAACGAGATATTCTGAAAGGCACCTGGAATTTTGAGGGCTTCGTCATTTCAGATTGGGGATCAGGCATCGAAATGATTGCACACGGCTTTGCCCGTGATCTGGAACACGTCGCCGAAATCGCCGCCAATGCCGGCTCAGACATGGACATGGAATCCGATGCCTACGCTAGTCACCTGGAAGGCTTGGTGGAAAGTGGGAAGGTAAAAATGGAAGTGGTGGACGATGCTGTCCGCCGCATTTTACGCGTCAAATTTGAATTGGGCTTATTTGATGATCCGTATCGCTATTGTGATGCCGAACGGGAAAAAACGTATATCCTGCATCCCGATCACCTCGCTACAGCTCTGGATATGGCGAAAAAATCGATCGTTTTGCTCAAAAATGATGGCCAGTTGCTGCCGTTGAAAAAAGATCAATCCAAGATTGCCGTTATCGGTGCACTAGCTGACGATAAAAATAGCCCGTTGGGTAGTTGGCGGTTAGGAGCAGATGATCATTCGGCCATCTCCGTTTTGGAAGGTATCGAAGCGCTCTCGGTTCCCTTCACCTACGCCAAAGGCGCTGATGTGTCTATTGGGCCAGAAACCTTCATCGAGGAAATACAGATCAACGAAACAGATAAAAGTGGCTTTGCCGAGGCCATCGCCCTAGCGGAATCCTCAGAGGTGGTGATCATGGTATTGGGCGAACACGGTTATCAGAGCGGCGAAGGGCGTAGCCGGGCTAATCTCGACCTACCCGGGGTACAACAAGAATTACTAGAAGCCGTCTACGCGGTTAATCCGAATATTGTCCTCGTCTTGATGAACGGACGCCCGCTGGCTTTGCCTTGGGCCGACGATCACATCCCAGCGATTCTCGAATGTTGGCATCTCGGTTCTCAGAGTGGTCACGCCATTGCCGCTACCCTATTCGGTGACCACAACCCAAGCGGAAAATTGCCGATGACCTTCCCACGCCACGTTGGGCAATGCCCGCTTTACTACAATCATTTTCGTACTGGCCGTCCCGGTCCTTTGGATCTGGTATTTTGGTCGCATTATATCGATGAAAGTAATGCCCCACTCTACGCTTTTGGTCATGGCTTGAGTTATACCCATTTTGATTATAGCGATTTAGTGATTGATGCCTCGGATCAGAAAGCGGTGAAAGTTCAGGTTAAGGTGACGAATACCGGTGCAGTGGGTGGTGAGGAAGTCTGTCAGTTATACATCCACGATAAGGTCGCAAGTATCGTACGCCCCGTCAAAGAGTTGAAAGGTTTTGAGAAGTTTTATTTGGCCCCCGGCGAGGCGAAGGTGGTTGAATTTACGCTGACCGAGGCAGAGCTAGGGTTCTACAATAATGCTTACGAATACGTGGTAGAGCCGGGGGAATTTGGAGTGATGGTTGGAACGAGTTCGGATGTCGGATTGACGGGTACTTTTGAATTAAAATAGTAAAACCTTTCCACAAAAAACCGCAGCGGACATTCCTCCACTGCGGCTCGTTAGCTTTTCTTTAAATTAAAACCTATCGCTGGTAGTAGCTCACCATCGAAGCCTTCTGAATAGTGTGGCTATTAAGCATATAGCCGACTAAGGCCGGGGATGCGTTTTCATCTAATCCCAACGTATCTACATCCAAAGCATAGACCGTAATAATATACTTGTGGAAACCGTGTCCTTCGGGCGGGCATGGACCACCATAACCATTAGAACCATAATCTGTTCGGCTTTGGATTGCTTTTTCGGGCAAGTGTTTACTGTCTACCGCTCCGGCACCACTTTCCAGCTTCATAACGGAATTAGGCAGATCAAAAACCAGCCAGTGCCACCAGCCACTTCCGGTGGGTGCATCAGGATCATACATGGTGATGGCAAAACTCTTGGTACCCTCGGGCGCATTTTCCCAATGAAGTTCTGGCGATACATTTTCCCCGGTACAGCCAAAGCCGTTAAAAACTTGGGCCTTGGTTGCCTGCCCTCCCAGAACATCACTTTTCAGGGTAAAATTTTGAGCTTGACTAAAAATTGCGAAACAACTATAAATGAAAATAAAAAGCACCTTTTTCATGGTCGTGAATTTGAGTTAAACAATACCACAAAGGTGCATCGCTTATTTTTCCAATTCGGTCAAAAAAGTATTCATAAAAGTTCATTTTGGTGCTGGCGGGCACTTACGCCAAAATGATTCTTATAGGCTCGGAGAAAATTGGAGAGTGAGGCATAACCTAAATTAGCGTAGATTTCTTTAGGGCGCTTTCCTTCTTTGAGCCAATACTCTGCTATTTCCAAACGCTTTTTTTGCATCCACTTCTGAGGTGTATCCTGATATACTTTTGTAAAATAACGCTTAAAAGTAGATAGACTCATATTGCACAAAAAAGCTAATTCGTCGAGTCGTAAATTATTGCTGATATTATTTTCAATAATTTTTCTAAACGTAATATCTCGATTGAGTTGATGCGCATTGAAAAATGCCATTAATTGTTGAGGGTATTTTTCAAACAAATACAATAATATTTCCTGGATTTTAATTTCCAGAAACTGTTGATTATTATTTTTTAAAATAATTTTTAAAGAATTGACAAAATTTAAAGTGAAAGGATCGTGCCCAAACTCTAAGACATTAAAATGATCTTCAGTTAAGACACCTTGAATTTTTTCCCAATATTTAAATTTAAAATCCTTCAGTACTTTCTTACTAAAAGTAAGTAAAACACTTTTATAAAGACTGGAAATTTGTGACCGCTTTTCTGTCATCAAGCAAGCCGAAGCACCGATCAAAGTAAACTCACGATCACTTAATCGCACGTGTCCATCCGAAGCAAAAATTTCTTTTTCCCCTTCCAAAATAAAACTAAATACATAATGCGAAAAATCGACTTTTGATTTATTTAACCCTTCTGGATTTTCATAATCAATCAGACAAATTTCGTCATATTCTTCACAGAGATCATCGGGAATTAATGCTTCTCTCATTTTTAATAAATTTCTTTTTTATCTAAAAAAATTCAATCAATATTGATTATTCAACATTGATACAGTTACTATTTTTTTTAGTTTACCAACCTATATCTTGACTATCTAAATACACTTCATATTTTAAAAAGTATATCCTACACGAAAGGTAAAACGTCGATCCTCCTCCGACAAAAATAATTCGCTGTGTAAAACCAAAAAATCAACCGGTGCGATCCACAAGCCACCACCGTAGCCATAATGCCAAGTATCAGAACTCTCATCGTCCAACCAAACGCGACCGTAATCAAAACCACCGGTAATACCAAATGAAAAAGGAATCACCCCATTTTCGGTACGAAACAGACGAAGTCGCAAATCATTGTTGTGGTAAAAGCTGGTGCGGCCATAAAAGCGATCCGCCCGATAACCACGCAAGTTGCTGTTTCCACCAATAATTGCAGATTGAAAAAACTCAAAGTCACCAAAAATATGCTGTGTACCAATGCGGGAGGCCAGGATAAGCCCTTCGTTATCGGTCAAGTTTTGATAGATCGTCATTTCGGTACGAAATGGTACCAAAAAACGCTCTGTATCTTCGACATTCCATTTGAATTCGGAGCCGAGTCTAAAACGAATCCCCCGAGTTGGCATTTGAGCATCATTGACATTTTCGTAGCTAAAATTCAGCGTAGAGCCTGCGAAGAATTTAGCCTCAAAAGCCTGTTCCGTTAATAATTCTTCAAAAAATAAAAAGCGATCCGGGGTCCGTTCAATTTCAATCCGCTCGGCCAAGGCTCCAATGGTCAGCGACCCATTATTGCCCCCAAAACGCTTGCGCCAGGCCGGGTGAATCTGCCACAAGCTCTGGCGCACCCGATTGAAATCAAAATTATCCGCATTATTCACCGTCTCATTACCCGAGCCAAAGTAATTGACCGTAAACATCGGGGCTTGAAATCTGGCCGATAATACAAAATCTGCCTTGCCCAGTACACCAATAAATTCACCGTCGTAGCCAATATTGTAAGCCGAAGTCGCAAAGGCATACTGCCCACGCACCGTATGCTTCGCGCCGTAGGGCGATTTTTTGTAGCGGTAGTCGGTAAAGATGAATTGCGCCCCTAACGATACGCCATCATCGGGATTGTAACTCGCCAAGGGCGTCGGCAATACAAAATCGTATTCATAGTGGTAATCCCGGTTGTTATAAATATTGAGCTCCCGCGATTCGGAGGTCAAATCCTTAGTCTCCGCAGAAGACTGAATAGTATTGCCTTCCTCCGCGTCATAAATCAGTGTTTTTTTCGAACGCCCCTTCACCTTTGATCTATCCACAAAAACATCGTCATCCAAGCCACCCACTGCGCGTATGAGAATACCTTTGTTGACCTTCCCGCTAATTTCAAAGCGATCTTCGCCGCCTAAACCATAAAGTCGAATCTCCTCGGTTTCGCTGCGCAAAAAGATCCGCTCGTACACTTTTTTAAATTTCTCTCCTTTTTTGAGTTGGTACACCCGCACCCTTGTCCGCTCATCGTCCATTCGTTTAACCTCGAATAATTCTTTTTTCTCGGTCCCATATACATCTACCGCTTTTGACACAAAGTCGTAATGCCTTCGTGCCGTTTTCAACAAATCATTCCGCCGCTTTTTCACAATTTCGATTAAACGGATGCCGCTATTCTCATAGGCATAATCTGGCAATACCCGAAAAGCATTTTCAATGGCCTCATCCGTCAGATTTTCCTGAATAAATTTGGCTTCTGCTTCCCATTCTTCCCAGCTCAGAGCATTTAAAAACGTTCGATCAAAACTCCGGGCGCCGTAAGTCACCCATTTTATATTTTTCACATTCTGATCGTATACTTGCAATTGCTTGAGAAAAGGGACCGTGACTCTGATACATTTGGTCAATAAGCCATCGTATTTCGCAAAAGGCTGATCGCGATCGCGAGGAATTGGGCGATACGTTTTTTGCTCACCATCTTCGAACATTGCCCAGCGCCACTGGTCACCGTGCCGATCCCAATCGCCGATTACCAAGTCTAACAAGCGGGATCGAACGGTCCAGTTTTGATCGATCTTGTGTTTGTGATTTTTAAAAATTTTAGTCGTGACGTCGTTGGTTGAAATGATCTTGCTGGAATTTCCGAAGCTGGCCAATTCGCTCCAATCCTTGGCGGGCCGCTCTTCGACCAGATACACTTCACCGCCAAAGACATCATTATGTTCTGCCAAAGCGGGTTGCTTCGGGACATAATAAATGGTGGGATTCGTATGATAGACCTCGACTGCTTCCGCTAAATGGGGCACCACGATCGCCGCGAAAGGGTGTGTGGACAGAAAATTATCTTCGACAATAAATTCGGAAGGGGTAATTTTATTGAATGGATAAGGAATAAAACGCGAGGCATCTTTGGTCATGGAGCGCATCACGTATTGCTGGCCTTGCGGATCGCGCAATCGCAGGGAATTCGTTTGATTGCCGCCACCACGCTTGATGGGCGTGAGTCCACCCCGAAATTCTTCCAAATCCAGCACGGGCAGATCATAGCCCTCAGCGTATAAATCTCGGTAGTGTGCACCGAGCGTCAACTTGTGAAAACCACCTTTCCGTTTCACTGGCTTTTTCAGGAGAGATACCGCCTGTACCGAATCGCGTTGCGCTCTGTATTCCGAAAAATCGAAAGTTGGAGTGGACTGATCAACGGATAAGGCATCCTTCATCTTTTTTTGAAAAACGATCTTTCCCTCCGGTTTTTGACCTTCTTCATCCACAGCGTAATACGTAATCCAGGCGGAGCCATCGGCGTAAAAATCAATTTTTGCAAAACCATTGCTGCCACCGTAAGAAAACTCTGAGCCTTTCCCCAAACGGGTCGGTGTGCTTTTCGAGCCATTCCCGCTGACGATGAAAAATTGTCCCTCACGCTCGATATATTGCAAGCTGTGCTCGTGACCGGAGGCAAAAATGAACTGGCCATTTTTCTTGGCCGCGTCCAGTAGCGTTTTGCGTAGATTTTTATATTCCTGATGGACAATATCCTGCTTGCTGCCAATGGTACCTCGCAAGAAAGCCAGTACAGAGCCCAATACCGGCAAGGGAATTTTCAAGCCATCATCAATTTCGGCCAACGGAAAAAGATGTTGGTAAGGCGTGAAATAACCGCCGTGCGGGCCGTAGGTGTACACCGGATGATGCACCGCGATGATAATATTCTTGTTCCGGTGCTTCCGCACGGCTTCCTCAAATAAAAAGGCAAACACTTTTCGGCTCTTGGCTTCGCAGCCATCATTGATTTCGGGTTGTTTATCCCAATTCGTTAGCCACCATTGCGTATCTACGACAATGATCACCAAGCGCTCATTAATTTCTACGACTTCCGGCCCGCCGCAACCATCTTCGGGCAGAAAGTATTTTTCCCATTCGTCTTCGTCCTCAATCCCGGCGTTCAGCTTTTTTTGGATATATTTTTCTTGCCGTCTGACACCCTTCAGTCCATAGCGACTCCAGTCGTGATTGCCCGGCAGGAAGATTGGCTTTCCCGGATAACCCTGCAAAGCTTCCAGCTGAGCATCCAGACGATGTTCGGCTACAGCCCGATCCTCGGGCTTGGATTTGGGGGGCAATCCAACGGGATAAATATTATCGCCCAAAAAAACCACACTGCTATTGGCACCCGCGCGGGATAACTTAGTTTGCAGTAATTCCAAAGCGGGAGCCATGCCGTCTTTTGGCGAATAACCACTATCTCCGATTAGAAATACGGTATGTTCCGGCTGTTCTCCCTTCTCGGTATCTCGCTCGGTCCACGCTTGGGGAGTATCACGATAATTCAAGCGATAATTAGCACACGAACTGGAAATCAAAACCAGCAGCACAGCTATCCCACAAAATCGGATGGGGAGGATATTAAGATTTATCAAAATGTATGTGTTTTTTTGAAATTTACTATCTTTAGCTAATTCTAGCTACCAAATATGAAAATTTATCGGGAAATAACGCCGCTCAAGAAGGAAGACATTTATGTATTAAATGTTTACCCCGAAGCCAGTTTCACCTATCCGCTCCACAACCATCCAGAGTATGAACTCTGCCTGACGTTAAATAGCTGTGGCAACCGGATTGTTGGTGATTCTGTAGCGAAGTACGACCGGCTGGATTTGGTATTAATCGGCCCGTATGTCTATCATCGTTGGGACGATGCCGACCTTCCCGCTTCGCAGCAAAAACACGCTACAGTAATTGTCATTCAATTTGGAGAGGATCTCTTTTCCTCTCAGCTACTTTCCAAAGATGTGTTCTACCCTATTCGTCTACTACTGAGTCGATCTTTGCGCGGCGTAGAATTTTATGGAAAAACACTGGAGCGTGGCTGGAAAAGCATTATCGAGCTGTCCGAAAAAAGTGGCTTAAGCGCCACGCTTGCTTTCCTGGAATTACTCAACGATCTGGCTCATTCTCCCGAGCAACACCTCTTGGCCAGCGAAGGTTTTGCGGTGCATCCCGAAAATACGCATAGCCGACGAATCAATGAGGTGTATGATTTTATTTTGAAAAATTATACCGCGAAAATTCAGGTGGGCAAAGCCGCCGAAATTGCGAATATGAGCGAATCTGCTTTTAGTCATTTTTTTAAAAAATGTACTAATAAAAGTTTTACTCAGTTTGTGGTAGAACTCCGTATTGGACTGGCTTGCAAATTACTCGTTGAAACCCGCGATACGATCAGTCAGATTTGCTTTCAATGTGGTTTTAATAATGTGTCGAATTTCAATCGACTGTTTAAAAAATATAAGAATACGACCCCTCATCAGTTTCGACGTCAGATAGAACTTACCTACAATAATCTTGAAAACGAAGAGCGTCGATTTGTCTAAATCCTGTTGGTAGAATCAGACTTTGTACTTTCCTGTTAAAAAACTGCACTATTCTGAATTTACATCAGATTGTGATCTAAATGATTTAATTTAGTTTTTAGAGGCCATTTCAGACAGATATTTCGTTCGGAATTGCTTCACCTACTTAGGATTTGGTAATAGTCAAGCCAAATCCTAAGTTTCATACACTATCTATCATCTATGAACCTACTTACGATCTTTATCGGGTCTTGAGTAGGTTCTTTTCACAGAAAGCAAAGGGGAAATCCCAATAGTCATAGGAGATCATTAACCAACCGCCCTCGAATTACAATGGAAAAAACCATCAACGCTCATACCGATCAAATGGTTGATGTATTGCTCGCGCGCATGTCCGTGCGCGAGAAGGCGGGACAAATGACTCAAATCACACTTGATATGCTGCTCGTAGGAGAGATGTATCAAGTCGAAGAACCTCATCGCTTTGATGAGCAAAAAGTCAAAACGGCCCTGATTGATTATCAGGTCGGTTCAGTGCTCAATATTGCGGGCAAGCCTTATTCTCGCGATGAATGGCTGGACGTCATCTCACATATCCAAACCACCAGTATTAATACCAGCCGACTCGGCATCCCCGTATTGTACGGGATTGATGCGGTACACGGCACGAATTATACCACTGGTACTACCCTTTTTCCACAGGAAATTGGGATGGCCGCCAGTTGGAATCCTGCTTTGGTCAAAGCAGCCGCAGCGATTACGGCCTACGAAACCAGAGCCTGCGGCATCCCCTGGAATTTTTCGCCGGCGCTGGACGTTAGCCGCCAGCCCCTTTGGCCTCGATTCTGGGAATCTTTTGGCGAGGATACTTATCTCAATGCCATCATGGGCCAAGCGATGGTCGAAGGCTACGAAGGCGATGACCTCAGCAGTCCTTACCAAGTTAGCTCATGTCTCAAGCACTATATTGGCTACGGCATGCCGCTCAACGGTAAAGATCGTACGCCGGCCTGGATACCGGAACGTTTCCTGCGCGAGTATTATCTGCCTCCCTTCGAGCAAGCGGTTGCTAGTGGAGCCAGAACGCTTATGGTCAGTTCGGGCGAAATCAACGGCATCCCGACTCACGCCAACGATTATATCCTTAAGGACATCTTACGGGATGAATTAGGCTTCGAAGGCCTGGTCGTCACCGATTGGGAAGACATCAAATTCTTGCATACCCGGCATCGGGTCGCGGCCGATCATAAAGAAGCGGTTCGTATCGCCATCAAGGCCGGTATCGATATGAGCATGGTCCCGGATGATTTCAGTTTTACGGACCATCTCATCGAATTGGTTGAAGAGGGACAAATCCCCGAGAGTCGCCTCGATGAGTCCGTGCGCCGCATTCTGCGCCTCAAATTTGAATTAGGATTGTTCGACCATCCCGTTTTGCGTGACGATGCTAACTATGACGCCTTTGGCAGTCAAGCGCATCGTCAAACCGCTCGACAGTTGGCCGGGGAATCCATCACTTTGCTCAAGAACGAAAATGCGCGCCTACCACTGGCCGCTGATACTAAATTGCTCGTGACCGGCTGCACCGCCAATAGTATGCGTCACCTCAACGGTGGTTGGTCGTATACTTGGCAAGGTCAGGAAACGGATACTTATACCAAGGGCGAACTTAATGTCCTCAATGCGCTGCGCGCCCACAGCGGTGAAGCGCTCGTCAGCTATGTACCGGGTTGTACTTATGATCAGGTACTGGACCTGGATGAAGTCCGCCAAGCCGCAGCACAAGTAGACCATATTTTGCTTTGCCTAGGTGAGGAAACCTATACGGAATTCCACGGCAATATGGATGACCTTAATTTGCCGGCTGCTCAGGTCGAATTAGCCCGCGCAGTTATTGCTACTGGTAAACCCGTGACTTTGTTAATGCTACAGGGCCGCCCCCGCATCATTAGCTCTTTTGTTGATGATTTGGAAAGTGTTTTACTGGCTTACCTCCCAGGGAATGAAGGTGGCAATGCCATTGCTGATGTTCTCTACGGAGCGGTAAATCCCAGTGGACGTTTACCGTTTACCTATCCCCGTTATGCCAACGCCCTGGTCACTTATGATCGTAAATTTTCAGAAATAAGCCCCATTCAGAACTCAAGAACCTGCTACGATCCGCAGTTTGAGTTTGGTAGTGGGTTAAGCTATACCAGCTTTGCTTACCGTAATCTATGGCTAAGTCAGCCCCAAATACAGGCGACAGATACCTTGGAGATACGGGTTGAAGTAAGTAATACCGGACAACGTGCCGGACAGGAGATTGTCCAACTTTATCTGCGAGATGAATATGCCAGCATTACGCCTGCCTTTAAGCGCCTCAAACGGTTTCGAAAGATTCATTTGGAAGCCGGTCAAAAAGAGGTTATTAGCTTCACACTCTACCCCGAAGACTTATGTTTCGTAGGTCATCAATTGGAGTGGATTATGGAAAAGGGCAGCTTCACAGTGATGGTCGGTGACCAGCAAAATACATTCGAATTAATTTAGGTATGAATAAGTATAACGATAAACATAGCGAAGTGCTGCGTCAACCAATAAGTGTACAAAAAACATTAAGTAAAATTTTGCAGCGAAAACAAAATTTCGTTAATTCACTTAAACGATATTTTTAATATGGCCAATCACTCCTAAATCAAAACAAAACGACTTTTTCAAAAATCAGAAACGACTTTATACTACCAATATTTTTAATTGACAAAATAATCAACTTATGAAACAAGCACTACCAAGGAGCCTCTCCAAGAGGTTTATTCGTTTGGGGTTACTCCTGTTTCTGGGAGTAATTTGTTCATCAAGTCTGTTTGCACAACGGCAGATATCCGGTACTGTACTGGATGAGGGAAATGACGATCCACTGATCGGCGCTTCCGTACTGGTCAAAGGATCAGGCCAAGGTGTTGTAACGGATATTGATGGCAATTTTACAATTTCTGCTAATACGGATGATGTCTTGACGGTATCCTACACAGGTTACGAAACCAAAGACTTCACTGTAGGCGCAGAAGACAACATGGTGATTCGCCTTTCCTCAGGGGTGACACTGGAAACACTCGTTGTCACGGGTTACTCCGTTGACAATCGTCGTCAGACACCGGGTTCAGTTTCCACCGTTAAGGCTCAAGACTTACGGGTCTCTCCTTCGGGTAACGTCGAGCAGCAACTGCAAGGACGGGTAGCCGGGGTAACGGTAATTACTAACGGTCAGCCAGGTACCACCAGTCAGGTGCGTGTACGTGGATTCGGTGCCCTCGGTGGTAACGAACCGCTTTACGTTGTGGATGGGGTACCGGTAGGATCAATCGATTTCCTTTCACCGGATGATATTGAAACAACCACTGTACTGAAAGATGCTACTGCAGCTTCTATCTACGGTGCTCGTGCGGCCGGTGGTGTAATCGTTTACACAACCAAGCAAGGTAAAAAAGGCAAACGCAAAATGACCGTTACTTACGACGGTATGGTGGGTGTCACAACACCAGGCCAGGGTATCTCTGTTCTGAATCCTCAGGATCAAGCAGAATGGACGTGGAATGCGATCCGTAATGCGGCGATCCAAAATGGTGAAGATCCTGAATTCAGCCATCCACAGTATGGAACGGGTGAAACGCCTATTATTCCTGATTATCTATTGGTAGGTACTAATGCAGGAGTTACTGGTAATGTAGATCTTGCGGCGGAAGCTGCCAACTACAATGTAGATCCAGCAGCCGGTTCTATCTATCAGGTCATTAAAGCGAATCAGGAAGGTACCGATTGGTACGATGAGATCACGCGTAATGCACTGCTCAATCGTCACACCTTAGGATTTTCTGGTGGTGTTGAAAATGGTCGCTACTACTTCGGTCTCGGTTTGCAGGAGCAAGAAGGTATCTTGTTGCACCAGCGTCTGTCTCGTTACACGTTCCGGGCTAACTCTGAGTTTGATCTAATGCCAGGTTTGAGCATTGGAGAAAATCTTCAGTTGACCTACCGCGCGGTCCCCATTATCTTGGGTGATAATGGTGGTGCTGGTTCTTCGGATGATGAGAACTTTATCTTGGATGCCAGCCGGATGTCACCAATCATTCCCGTTTACGACGAATTCGGTGGCTATGCGGGTACTGCAGCTCCAGGTTTTAACAACCCACGTAACCCGGTTGCGGCTCTCGATGGTCAACAAAACAACACGGCGGTAAGTACGCAAATATTTGGTAATGTCTACCTCAAGTATGAGGTTATTGATGGACTGACTTTCCGTACCAGCTTTGGTGGCCAATATGGTAACTTCAATGGTCAGTTTTATACCCGTCGTCAATACGAGAACTCTGAGAACAATTCTTCATTTGGTTATGCTCGTAATCTATCTAATGGCTATAACTGGATTTGGACCAACACCGCTAACTACAAGAAGAAATTCGGTGACCACGATATCGATGTATTGGTTGGTCAGGAAGCACTTAGTGGTGGTATCGGACGTACGGTTATCAGTTCGGGTATTGACCCATTCTCTCAGAGCACAGATTTCGTGAATCTATCGACCGTTAATAATCAGGTCGTGAACGAATTCGTTGGTAATGAGGTAACTTTTGCTTCCTTCTTCGGTCGCGTGAATTACATCTATCAAGACAAGTATATCCTTTCTGCGATCTTACGTCGTGATGGGTCTTCTCGTTTTGGTTCTGATGATCGATACGGTACATTCCCAGCTGTTTCTGTGGCTTGGCGTTTGACCGGCGAAGATTTCATGGATGGTGTTGACTTGTTCGACGATTTGAAAATCCGTGGTGGATACGGTGTCATGGGTAATTCTAATAACGTTGATCCACTCAACCAGTTTAGCCTCTTTACCACGAACCTCGATAACTCCAGTTACGATATTGGTGGTACTAATGGTAGTGCTATTGCTGGTTTCTACCGTAACCGAATTGGCAACCCAGATGCAGTATGGGAGCGCGCGATTACCTCTAACTTCGGTATCGATGCGATCATGTTAGACGGTAAATTGGACATCGGTTTGGAAGTCTGGAGAAAAGATACTGAGGATCTGCTCTTCCAAGTTCCGGTAACGGTAATGACAGGTAACTTCGCCGATGCACCTTTCCGTAATGTTGGTAAGATGAAAAACACTGGTTTTGATATCAACGTTATCTACAAAGACAAAATCAATACGGTAGGGTATGAAATTACCTTGACGGGTGGTTTCTTGAACAACGAAATCGTAGAATTAGCACCTGGTATCGAGAACTTGCCTAACCGTAGTTCTGCTTATCGTGGTATTACACCTGTATTGAACCAAGTAGGTCAGCCAATTTCGGCTTTCTTCGGTTACGAGGTACAAGGCCTTTTTGCCGACCAGGCTGAGGTTGATGCTGCTGCTGTTCAGGAAGGTGCCGCACCCGGTCGCTTCCGCTTCCGTGATTTGAATAACGATGGTGTTATTGATATCGATGACCGTACTAATCTTGGTAATCCAGTACCTGACTTCACCGGTGGTTTGGTCATTAAGGTAACTTACCAAAACTTCGATTTCGAGTTGTACTCATTTGTATCAATTGGTAATGAGATTTACAATATCTCGAAATTGTTTACGGATTTCTACCCACTTTTCCCCGGTGCTGCCATCAGCGATCGTGTAAAAGACACATGGACATTTGCTGATCCATCCGGTGAAATTCCAATTTTCGAGAATATCTCTAACTTCAGTACGAATACACAATCTAACTCTTACTACGTAGAGGATGGCTCTTATTTCCGTCTGCAAAACTTCACAATAGGTTATAATTTGCCACAGAGATTGCTGAATCGCTGGAATTTGTCTAAATTCCGTGTATTCGCAGGAGCTAATAACTTGGTGACCATTACAGGTTATGATGGACTAGATCCAAGTGTAGGTGGTGCAGCCGATACCAACTTTGGTGTTGACTTGGGTAACTTCCCAATCACGCGCAGCTATACATTGGGTGTTAATCTTGGCTTCTAAGCTTTGTTAGTACCTTTAAATTATCAATTTAAAACAACTACATTGTTGAATTTTAAATTTTAAAAGATGAAAAAAATTAAATATATCCTCTTACCGCTGGTGATCGTGATGCTTACTATCACTGCGTGTAAAGACGAATTCCTCGATGTTGCTCCACAAGGATCACTGGGTACGACGGAATTGTCTACTCTGGCCGGTTTGGAAGGAACACTTATTGGTGCCTACAGTATGCTGTTGGGTCGTTCGGGCTTTTACTCGGATGCAACCAACTGGTTCTGGGGCAGTGTACTTGGTGGTGATGCCAACAAAGGAACCAACGCCGGTGACCAGTCTCAAGTCAATGAAATTCAGGCTTATTCTGCTCAAACCAACAATGCTTCTATTCTACAGAAGTATGCCGCTTTGTACGAAGGGATTGCACGTTGTAATGCAACCTTACGATTGATGCAAACGGCAGAAACGGTATCGGATGAAGATAAAACGCGCATTGCAGCAGAAACACGTTTCTTGCGTGCGCATTACTACTTCGGTTTGAAGAAAAACTTCGATGACACGCCTTATGTTGATGAGAACTGGGACGAAGTTACACCAATCGGTAACCGTGAAGACCTGTGGCCACGTATCGAAGCGGACTTCCAGTTTGCTTTCGACAATCTTCCAGAAACACAAGGTGATATTGGCCGCGCTAATAAGTGGGCCGCTGGTGCTTACCTCGGTAAAACTTACCTATTCCAAGGTAAATACAGTGATGCTCTGGACATGTTGACCGATGTAATCAACGATGGTGTTACCCCAAATGGTACCCCTTACGCTTTGGTTGCTAACTACGGTGACTTGTTCTCTTCAGCAAACGATAATAACTCTGAGTCTATCTTTGCGGTACAAGCAGCAGCTAATACTGGAACGATCAATAACGCCAACCCTGGTTTGGTACTGAATTTCCCACACGGTTCTTCAGGTCCTGAACGTCCAGGTGGTTGCTGCGGATTCTTCCAGCCTAGCTTCGAGTTGGCGAACTCATTCCGTACAGACGGAGACGGTTTGCCATTGCTTGATGGTTCTTACAATGATGACGGTAACGCTTTGGTTACAGATATGGGCGTAGGACCAACAGATGCATTTACACCGGACCAAGGTAATCTCGATCCTCGTATCGATCACTCTATTGGTCGTCGCGGTATTCCTTATCTAGATTGGGGGCCACACCCTGGTGTTGAGTGGATTCGTGATCAGCCTTACGGTGGTCCTTACTCTCCTAAGAAGTTTATTTACTCTTCTGGTGGTATCGGAACTGAGAATGATGGTAGTTCTTGGACACCTGGTTACACCGCTTTGAATTATGTTATTATTCGTTTTGCGGATGTACTATTGATGGCTGCGGAAGCAGAAATTGAGGCAGGTTCTATAGACAATGCACTGGATTACATCAACCAAGTACGTACTCGCGCTGCAAACTCTCCAGTACAGACCGACGGTGGTACTGATGCAGCGAACTACGTTATCAATAATTATGCTTCTTTTGCAGACGCTGATGCAGCTAGAACTGCATTGCGCATGGAGCGCAAATTGGAGTTGTCCGGTGAAGGTCACCGCAAATATGACCTCGTACGTTGGGGCATCGCGGAATCTGTATTGAATTTCTATCTGTCTTACGAAGATGCAAGATTAGCTTCTCCATTCGCAGGAGCGAGTTTCTCTGCTAATCAGGACGAATTCCTCCCGATTCCACAGGATGAAATCGATCTCTTAGGTTCAGATATTTTGATTCAAAATCCTGGATACTAATCCTAGCTAACGCTTACCTATAAAACGAAAGGCAAGAATTCATTTTCTTGCCTTTTGTTTTCATTAGTTATTCCCTTATCCTTATTTTAGAATATGTTCTTTGGTAGCATTGCCAGGTAGTGGCAACTACCCTTGATGTAAATAGTGTACTGAGATGAATTCAGTACCACTCCTGTAACCTTTTTGGTAGCGGGTGTTTCCTCCTCAGGGATTTCAGGGTCAATTTTAAAAAACTTATGAGTAGACTATTTTTCATTTTATTCGCAATGGGTTTGGGGTTGATGAGGTGCACACCACCTCCGCAGGAACAACAAGATGATCATTCAACTGGTCCTATTTTCAAATCCTTGTCCGTTGAGCAAAGCGGTGTTGGTTTTTCTAATGATTTGAAAGAAGACTCTATCATCAATTATTTCACCTACCCTTATATTTATATGGGAGGTGGCGTGGCCACCGGCGATCTCAACAATGACGGTTTTGCTGATCTTTTTCTGACCGGAAATATGGTCGAAAATAAGTTGTATCTCAACCAAGGTATAAAAGGACAACCGGCATTTACTGATGTGACAACCACAGCTGGGGTTGGAGGTGATGATCGCTGGGTCACTGGCGTCACCATGGCCGATGTCAACGGAGATGGTTGGCTTGATATTTATGTCAGTGTCTCCGGTAAATTTGCTACGAAGAAGAATCTACTCTATCTCAACGATGGCCAGTTGAAAGATGGCGTTCCACACTTTACAGAAAGTGCGGAGGAACGAGGTATTGCCGATGAAGGGAGCAGCACACAAGGTACTTTTTTTGACTATGACAAGGACGGCGATCTCGATCTTTACGTTGCCAATTACCCACCCGCTAGTTTTAAAACCCCGAACTACTCTTACCGATATTTTATTGACAAAAAAGACCCCGAACATTCGGATAAACTTTATCGCAATAATGGTGAAGGTTACTTTGAAGATGTCACCGCTGAAGCAGGCCTGATCAGCTTTGGCTTGTCGCTAAGTGCTACCGCCGGTGATTTCAATCAGGATGGATGGGAAGACCTCTACATTTCCAACGATTTTGCGACGCCCGACTGGTTGTACCTCAATAATGGTGATGGGACATTCAAGGAAACCCTTCAAGCCTCAACGCAGCATACCGCATACTTCGGCATGGGAACCGATGTCGGAGATTTTAATAACGATGGGCTGTTGGATATTGTGCAGATGGATATGACCCCGGAGGATAATCGACGCAATAAAGCGAATATGGCAAGTATGAATATCCCGTCGTTTTGGGAGATCGTCAACTTGGGTATGCACTACCAGTATATGCAAAATGCGTTGCAGCTCAATAATGGTATTACCCCGGATGGGCTGCCTCATTTTAGTGATATCGCCCGACTCGCAGGTATGTCTTCGACCGATTGGAGTTGGGCCAGCCTCCTGGCAGACCTCGACAATGACGGTTGGAAAGATATATTTATCACCAACGGTACGCGCCGGGATATTAATAATAAAGATTACTTTAATAAAATTGAAAAAGCGACCTATCAGGAAAAACAAAGCTTTACGAAAATTGGCCTAAGTCTCAATATCCCTTCCGAAGCCGTCGATAATTATGTCTTTAAAAACAATGGCGATCTTACTTTTGAACCTGTCATTAGTGAATGGGGACTTAGCTTTGAGGGTTTTTCTAATGGCGCCGCCTACGCGGATTTCGATAACGATGGCGACCTCGATTTGGTTATCAATAATATCGATGCGCCGGCCGTAGTATATCAGAATCAAAGCAGTGATCAAGGCCTGGCCAATTATCTACGCATCAAGTGCGAAGGAGAGACAAATAATAAATTTGGGCTAGGGACCAAGGTCACCATCGAGCACAATGGTCAAATGCAGTATCAGGAATTGACCATGACCCGTGGATTCCAATCGTCGGTGGAACCTATCCTGCACTTCGGCCTGGGTAAAGCGAAAACGGTTGATCTGGTCAAAGTGGTTTGGCCCGATGGCCGCACCCAACAATGGCAAGATGTGCCGTGCAATCAGCTCTTCACCGTGCAGCAAAGTACAGCGACCAAAACCACTACTACAGTTGCTGCCGCTCCTAAATCATTCATCGATATCACGGCTGAGCTGGGCATCAACTATCGACACCAAGAAAACAATTTTGATGATTATCAACACGAGATTCTTCTTCCACATCGCTACTCGACCAATGGTCCCGGACTGGCCGTTGGAGATGTAAACGGGGATCAACGTGAAGATTTTTATATTGGTGCCGCCGCCGGCAGTACAGGACGCCTCTATGTGCAGGATGCAACGGGGCGCTTCACAGAGGCTTCGACTGCCAGTTTTGCCGGAGATAAAAAACATGAGGACCTGGGCGCTACATTTTTTGATGCCGATCAAGATGGTGATCTCGATCTGTACATCGTCAGTGGCGGCAATGAATTCAAAGAGGGTGCTCCCAATCTCCAGGATCGTTTTTACCTCAATGATGGCCGTGGTAATTTCAGTCCAACCCAAAATGTATTGCCCGAAATGATGATCAGTGGCTCCAAAGTCCGAGCAGCTGATTATGACGGCGATGGAGATATGGACCTCTTTGTGGGAGGACGTATTGTCCCACGCTCCTACCCAACGCCCGCCAAAAGCACCATTCTGCGCAATGATTTTGTAGAAAGCGGAAAGCTTAGCTTTACCGATGTCACTTCTGATCTTGCGCCCGATTTAATGGAAGCCGGCTTAGTGACCGATGCGATTTGGGCGGATTTCAACGGCGACCAACGCCTCGATCTAATTATAGTGGGCGAATGGATCGCTCCCACATTTTTGGAAAACACGACAGCAGGCTTTGTTAATCAAACCGAAGCTCTCGGGCTCGCCCAAAGTACTGGTTGGTGGTACAGCATCCACGCAGACGATTTCGACGGTGACGGCGATTTGGATTTTGTGGCCGGTAATCTTGGCCTGAACTATAAATACCAAGCCGATCCCGACGCTTCTTTCGATGTTTACGCTAATGATTACGATCGTAACGGCAAGCTCGACATTGTACTAGGTTATTACAACGATGGGGTGCAATATCCGGTGCGCGGGCGGCAGTGTTCTTCCGAGCAAATTCCAACCATTAAATACAAGTTTAAAGATTACAACTCCTTTGCGAGCGCCTCTTTGGAGGATATTTATACCCGTCAGGATTTAGATAATTCCATTCATTATCAAGCCTGGACTTTTGCCAGCAGTTATTTCGAAAACCAAGGCGAAGATGGCTTCGCGATCAAGCAATTGCCAAATCAGGCACAGATTTCCAGTATCAATAGTATCATCTCCAGAGATTTCAATCGGGATGGTCATCTTGATCTTTTAATTGCCGGTAATCTCTTTAGCTCCGAGGTAGAAACGCCACGTAATGATGCTTCCTATGGTAGCTTATTACAAGGTGATGGAAAAGGTAACTTCACGGCCGTCCCATATTCCAAAAATGGCTTTTTCTTGAAGTATGACACGAAAGAGATGGCTATGATACAAACGCCAAAAGGATTAGTCATCCTCAGTGCTAGCAATAATGATGAAATGAAAGCGACGCTATTCCAGGAAGATCCAGCTGCGATGCAATAGATGTCAATGATCACTGATGATGGCCAAGGGTCATCACAGGCTTTTTATAATCCGTACGCTACTTCGATTGATGAAATAGAGATTATTTCTTCGCCCGTCGAATTAGATGTACCAGCAAAACGAAAACCATGGATACGGCCAAACGTCTCCTTTCCCTTGACATCTTCCGGGGAATGACTATTGCATTTATGATTCTCGTGAATAATGCCGGTGATTGGGGCAACGTCTACGCTCCCCTACTCCACGCCGACTGGCACGGTTGTACGCCCACCGATTGGGTATTTCCGTTCTTTCTTTTTATTGTCGGGGTGTCCATTGCGCTGGCCATTTCCAAGCGCAAAGCCCGGGGTGATGATAAGCGCGCGATCATCCGCAAAATCTTACGGCGAACGCTTATCATTTTCTTGCTAGGGATTTTTCTGAGCGGTTTTCCCTTTTTCAAACTGGATACGCTGCGCGTTGCGGGTGTACTTACCCGGATTGCCATTGTATACGGTATCTCTGCCATCATCTTTTTGTACGCCGATTGGCGGCGTGTACTTTGGGTCACGGCGGGTTGTCTGCTGGGTTATTGGCTAATGCTGGCCCTAATTCCGGTACCGATTGATGCCGTTATCCGCGAAGCCTTAGCCACGGGGCAGATCATGACTGCGGGAGGGCTACACGATTTGGAACCTATAAATCGCCTGTCCGATTCCTTCATCAGCGCAAATCTGCAGCGCGGTGTCAACCTCGAAGCCTATTTCGATCGACATTTGGTGCCTGGCCGGCTATGGCAAAAAACCTGGGATCCGGAGGGTTTGCTCAGTACCATTCCCTCCGTCGCAACTTGTCTGAGTGGGGTGCTCACTGGATTATGGATTAGAAAGAAAATGGAGGTGTACAAAAAATTAACGGGAATTTTGGGCATGGGGGCCATTCTGATAGGAGTTGGTTTTGTCTGGTCACTGGTATTTCCGTTAAACAAAAATCTATGGACCAGTTCTTACGTACTCTATACCAGCGGTGTAGCCTTACTTTTTCTGGGGGTCATTTACTGGCTGGTTGATGTATTAGGTTATAAACAGGGCAGCAAACCTTTTGTCATTTTTGGCATGAATGCCCTGATCATTTATTTCCTCTCCGGTTTTATTGCCCGTTTGTTGTATCTCATCAAGTGGACAGGCGCGGACGGTGAGAGTGTGAGCTTAAAACAGTGGCTGTACGAAGGCTTTTATTCGTCGTGGCTTTCACCAATTAATGCTTCCTTTGCGTTTGCTTTATCCAATGTTTTGTTGCTATTTGTGATTGCCTGGGTGCTATATCGCCGCAAAATCTTTATAAAAGTCTAACCGCTTCTAATGCAACCCAAGAAAGTTACCGAAGCAAATTCACTGTACCGGCATTTGGAAAAAATGTCGGTACGCGAATTACTGAAACATATCAATCACGAAGATCAAAAAGTACCGCTTGCAATTCAAGCCGTGATTCCTCAGATCGAGCAACTGGTCAAAGTCATTGCCGAAAAAATGCGAGACGGCGGGCGCTTATTCTATATTGGTGCCGGCACCAGTGGGCGGCTCGGCATTCTTGATGCCTCCGAGTGCCCTCCCACCTACGGTGTACCCGATGATTGGGTGATCGGGATTATTGCCGGTGGCGATCAAGCTATTCGTAAAGCAGTTGAATTTGCGGAAGATGACCATGAATTAGCCTGGAAAGATCTAAGCGCTTATTTCGTCAATGCGCAAGATGTCGTCGTAGGCATTGCGGCTTCGGGCACGACGCCTTATGTTGTATATGGCCTTAAGACCTGCCGAGCAAATGGCATTGTAACCGGAGGGATTACCTGCAATCCCGAATCACCTTTAGCAGCCAATGCCGACTACCCCATCGAAGTCATTGTCGGACCAGAGTTTGTGACCGGCAGCACCCGCATGAAAGCCGGCACCGCCCAAAAGCTGGTCCTTAATATGATCAGTACTTCGGTTATGATTCAGCTCGGCCGGGTAGAGGATAACAAGATGGTTGATATGCAACTCAGCAATAACAAACTCCTCGATCGTGGCACCCGCATGCTGATGCAAGTCTTAGACCTTAGCTACGAAACGGCCCACGAGCAATTACTCAAATACGGTAGCGTCCGAGATGCCATCGCGGCGGCCAAGCGATAGAGATTCGGTTTTCCGTTCTGAGTTCAACATTTTCCAGATCAGTGCTAATAATGACAACTTAGTGAGCAACAAGCAATAGCAAAAGAGAGAAAGCACGAGACTTTCCTTTTGCTAATCCAGCCTTATCGAATACATTACAGTTTACTTTCGCTTAAAAGTAATAGCGTTTAAAAGCTTCTATTGCTTCGTACTCGGGAAGTCCAAGCTGGTCGAAACTTAGAGCTGTATGGCGATTACGCGCCTCCGCACGTTGCCAGAACTCACGTATATCATGACCGGGAAACAATGGCCGATCTTTTTGAGATTGATGTTTAAAAATAGCGCGGCGTTTTCGCAATAGTTCCTCCGGGCTCAATGGTACGGCCATATCAATATCATCGATATCCCACTCTTGCCAAGCCCCGCGATACAACCATAGATAGCAGTCTTTCATCCATTCTTCCGCCTTGACGATCTCAATGGCTTCGAAAATAGCTTGCAGACAAACTCGGTGCGTACCGTGCGGATCAGATAAATCGCCAGCGGCATAAATTTGGTGTGGTTTCACTTCGCGCAAGAGATTAACCACAATTTGCACATCCTCTTCGCCTAAAGGTTTTTTCTTGACAAGACCTGTTTCGTAAAACGGCAGATCGAGAAAATGCATATTCTCATCTTTAATGCCGACGTAGCGGCAGCCCGCTTTAGCCTCCCCGCGACGGATAAGCCCTTTAATTTTTTGTACTTCCGACGAATCAACGGAGCCAGGCTCTTTACTATTCAAACTATTACGGACCGAGGACAGCATAATTTTAGTGACCTCTTTGGACAGGCCAAAAGAATCGTGAAAATCGTTGACAAAATCCAAAAAGCGAACAACATCATCATCAAAAACGGCGATGTTTCCACTCGTTTGGTAGGCGACATGGACGTCGTGTCCTTGGTCATGTAAACGAATAAAAGTACCTCCCATCGAAATCACATCATCATCGGGATGTGGACTGAAAATAATCACGCGTTTTTGAGCCGGGAAAGAACTCACCGGTTTGTGGGCGTAATCAGCGTTAGGTTTTCCACCGGGCCAGCCGGTAATGGTTCGTTGTAACGATTTGAAGACTTTGATATTGATATTGTAAGCCGAATCGTACTCGGTTACAATATCTCCCATTCCATTATCACTATAGTCTCGATTAGTAAGTTTTAAAATAGGCTTACTCAACTTCAGACTTAACCAAATCACTGCTTTCTTAATCAGTTTCTCATCCCAATCACAGTCCCCAACGAGCCATGGCGTCTTCACTCTCGTTACTTCTGCACTTGACGCCTGGTCCAAAATCACGGTCACGTTTGGATGCTTTTGCAGGTAAGTCGCCGGCACGGAATCTGTAATTGGTCCTTCTACTGCTTCGCGGATAATATTTGCTTTACCTTCTCCCCAGGCCATCAAAATTACCCGGCGGGCATTCAGAATGGTACCTACTCCCATGGTAATGGCCTTACGAGGCACATTCTCTTCACCAAAGAAATCAGAAGCAGCATCCACAACGGTAATATGATCAAGTGTAATTAGTCGTGTGCGAGATTCAATACCGGAGCCTGGTTCATTAAATCCGATGTGTCCAGTCCGCCCAATACCTAAGATCTGCAAATCCAAGCCACCCAACTCTTGGATTTTCTTTTCGTAAGTTTCGCAAAAAGCCTGCACTTGGTCCTTCTTCAGCATGCCATCAGGAATATTGACGTGATCCCGATTGATATCGATATGGTCAAATAGATGCTCGTTCATGAAGCGAACATAGCTCTGCAAAGCATCTGGCTGAATGGGATAATATTCGTCCAAATTAAACGTATAGACATTCTGGAAGCTCAACCCCTCTTCCTGATGCAAGCGCACGAGTTCACTGTACACTGCCGTAGGCGTCGAGCCAGTGGCCAAACCCAGCACACAGTTCTCCCCCAGACTAGCTTTATGACGAATCAGGTCAGCAATTTCGTGAGCGACAGCCTGAGAGGCATCCGCTGAACTTTCATAAATTCGGATAGGTAATTTTTCGTAACGAGAGCTAAGATTATTGGGTGGTAATAAAGTCATTGAATAGTTGGTTTTAATATTAAAACGAGGGACTTAAAGAATTATTTAAAATTTTATAGAAATGCCAAGCTCAAAATTGAGCTTGGCGATCTTTTTATCTTGGTTATCCCATGGCTTTGCCAACTTTCTCGAGAAGGCGTTTCGTGGCCATGATCCCTTCAGCTTCTGTCATACTACTTCCTTCATACTCTATACCAATGTATCCTTTGTAACCCGCATCCTTGACAATTTTTAGAATACGTGTATAATCGGAATGGATTTCATCGCCATCTGCATTAAAATCGTGAGATTTGGCACTCACCGCTTTGGCGAAAGGCATCAACTCGGTAATCCCTGTGTAGCGATCATATTCATTGGCACAGCCATCATCCGTACGTTCGATGCAGAAGTTACCAAAATCAGGTAGCGTACCACAGTTGTCCATATTGATTTGGCTCATTACGCCAGCCAGCCAAGCACCGTTAGACGAAAAGCCACCGTGATTTTCAACGATTACATTCAGCCCCGCCTGCTTGGCAAAGGTAGCTAAACTTCCCAAGCCATCCACTGCAGCCTTTGCCGCGTCTTCCATGCTATCACTATTGGTCGCAGCGTTGACACGAATCGAATGACAACCAAGGAATTTAGCCGCTTCCACCCACTTGTAATGGTTTTCGACTGCCTCTTTCCGTGTTTTATCGTCCGTTTCCGCCAGATTACCTTCTCGGTCAATCATGATCAGTAATTGCTTAACGCCATTATCCGCCGCGCGCTTATTCATCTCCTTAAGATACTCCATATCCTTGGCTTTATCCTTAAAGAATTGGCTGACGTATTCAATAGCTTCAATACCGTAATCATTCTTGGCTTTATAAGCGAAGTCCAGATTATCCATCGTTGGCTTGGCACCAAACCCATGGGCTTTATGCAGCGACCATTGGGCTAAGGAAATTTTGAAAAACATCTCCGCCGTCGTCTCCGGAGTTGTTGTCGTAGTAGCCGCAGTATCCTCATTATTCGTTGTCTCTGAATTGTTTTCCGTACCACAGGCTGTCCAGCCCAAGACCCCAAGGCCAAGAGCGATACGCCCGGATTGTTTGATGAATTTTCGTCTTGTTCTTTTCATGTGTATGATTTTTAGAATTTCATTGTTTGTTTGTATTAAAATGGATACAGGTGTTTTCTGAAACCGTCAGAGGGTTTCCATTCCCCTGCTCTCCTCTCTACCTTTTCATAAGCCTGATTAGAGAACAATTGTATGTTCAAGAGTATTTTAATTGAACTATAAAAGCTTTATCCTACAATTTCACTATTTTCAATCACATTTAGAATATTTTCTTAATATAAAAAGGAACTACCGAAATGATGCAGATGCGTTTACATTTTCTCTTGCTTTGTCTATTTTGTGTTCAATGTTTATCGGCTCAACAATTAGTCGAGTCCACTTACCTCACCACACGCAGTAAAGAAAGCTTGCAGGATGAGTTTGGTCTATTTTCCCAATTCGATGTGGATCTATACAAAATCACTTACGAAACGCCTGACATTTACGGTGATCTCGATACGGCCTCCGGCCTGTTTTGTTTGCCGAGCCGGGAAGATGAATTACTAGCCTTCCCTCATTTGATTTACCAACACGGTACGGTCGGCAGTCCTGATGATGTGCCCTCCAATTTGGCTGGCGGTTATGAGCTGGCGCTTTTTTGGGCCAGTGTTGGTTACGCCACCAGTGCAGCAGATTTTCTGGGGCTGGGCGAAGCACGGGGCTTCCATCCCTATGTTCACACTCGTACGGAGGCTTCCGCCGCCATTGATCTATACTTTGCTGTGCGAGACTTCATCACCGAAAATGGATTCTTCACCAATGATCAGCTCTTTGTTACAGGCTATTCGCAAGGTGGTCACGCTGCCGCGGCCGTACAACAATATATTGAAGCTGAAGCGCCCAATGGCATTAGCGTCACCGCTTCTGCCCCCATGTCTGGTCCTTATAGCATTGCAGGCGTGATGCGGGACTTCATTTTGAGTGAAACGCCTTACTTCTTTCCAGCTTACGCACCCTACACCTTGCTATCTTACAATCTCGAATTTGATCTTTTTGACGATCCAAATGAGGTTTTCCAACCTCAGATTGCCAACTGGGTCAGCCAGTTTTCCACCTATAGCATTGACCTGGGCACCTTCAATCAAAACATCATCACTTGGCTCATTTCCAATCATGGATCTTCGGTCACGCGTTACATGTTTACGGACGAAATTCTCATGGAAATCGAATCTGATCCAGATCATCCCATTAATCAAGCTCTGGCGGATAATGATTTAACCAGTTGGGCGCCGCAGGCGCCAACCCGGATGTATTACTGTATGGCCGACGATCAAGTCCCCTTTATGAACTCTGTAGTTGCTGAAACAGAGATGCTAGCGCTTAACGCTCCTGATTTGGAGGCGATTGATGTGGCTTCAGATGAAGATCACGGTGGTTGTATCACTCCTGCCGTCACCGCAGCTTATCTATTTTTTGGAGGGTACCAACAAGTGGATATGCTGGATGCTATTAGCTCTCCTGATCCTGAGCTAGCCTTTCGGCTCATTCCTAATCCTGCGCAGCGAGAAGTGAACATTCAATTTGAACGCACCGCGGCTCAAGTCAATCGATTGGAACTCTACCAGCTCAATGGACAGGTATTACAAAGTCATACGAACATGCCATCCAGCCTCTCTCTCGAAGGTTTATCCCCGGGGCTGTACTTGCTAAAAGTCCAAAGCGATAATGGGGTTTGGGTTGAGAAATTAATTGTAAAATAAATACCTATTTCAAAGAACTAATTAATCCACTTTGTGGAATAAATCGCATCCAGTCCAGATCGAACAGCACACCTTGCTGTCCACCTCCGGGGTCAACAAATACGAGATATAAATCGTGTATGCCTTTCGTTGGATTCAGTTTAGTACCGGATTCCTGCCAGCGGCGCTCTTGCTTGCCACTAGGGCCGCTCGCGATGCTGATGCTACCCACCGTGGGGCCGTTCGGTTGATCCAGTCGAATATCGATGCGGCCGCCGCGACGTGGTTTGACTCGCACCGATAAGCGATCAATGCCGTTCAGGTCAATTTGTGCAAACTTCAAAAAGCCTTCGTGGAAAGCAGCCGCTTGGGTTTGGGTCAAACCCGAACCAAAACGGCTCACCCAGACTTCTTTACGCTCATCACAATGCTCGACCTGCACCTGGGGGCTACGCAGCAAGCGAGTCGCTCGGCCGGATAACGGGCCAATACCATTAGCGCCTTCATCCTGAAAACTGGCCGCCAACAAATAACCGCCTCCAGGAGAATCAAAATGATCATCAAAAGTCAGTTCGCCAGTCAACGGCAGCAGATCGTTTCCACTCAAGGACAAAATATAACGGATCATTTCCGAAGCTTGCTCTTTACTCAATTGTGGATGGGCAGCCATCATACTTTTCCCCCAATTGCCATTCCCTCCTTTGATCACTTTTTCACTGAGATACTCAACCGCATCGTAGCGATCCTGATAGCGCAATGCCACTTGGGTATAGGTTGGCCCAATAGAAGGATTAACTTCATGGTGGCAGGTGCGGCAGTCACTTTGATCAATTTGTTGCTTGCCGGCAATGTAATTCAAAGGGCCTTCCGGCAAATCTGCTTTCCCACTACGTAATGCATTGACATATTCGGGATCACCCAAAAAGGATAAGCTCACCGAAGCCGCAGACAGATCGGGATTTGTATTCTCTTTATCATCAATTTGTACCTCGTAGCGCAAAGGCTGTGAAGGAAAATAAAACGTTTGATTGCCTTGGCAAGCAAGCTCTACTTTTGGAGGCGCATTACCTACCCGAACTTGCGTCGTAGTTGTTTCGCTGGCACCATTCGAATCAATGACGCGAAGGGTCACGTCGTAGACGCCATTCTTTTCAAAGGTAAATTCCGCAGTCTTGCCTTCCGCTTCCGGCTGAGAGGCACCAGTAAAAAACCATTCATAGCGCAACGCATTCCCATCTCCATCATCGTGATCAAAAGAGGCAGAGGCATCACACTGAATACGATGTGGTGCAGCGCCCTCCGTTTGATCCACCAACATACGGGCAACTGGTGCTCGATTGAAGGCCGAAAACTCAATCCGAGATAATTTTGCTTCGGGATTATTGAGGAAATATTGATTACCGTATTCTAAAACGTACAAAGCGCCATCCGGCCCAAACTCCATTTCGATGGGTTTTACAAACTCGGTGTCCGGCATAAAATCTTCCATTTGTACCAAGTTGCCAATAGAATCCATTTCCAGAACTTTGACCCAAGAGCGCGCCCATTCGTAGATAAATAACTTGCCTTCATAATACTCCGGGAAGCGCACAAATTTTGAATAGGTCAACTGGCGGCGATAAACAGGTCCCGCCATCGACGAACGCGAGCCTTCTCCTAGCAAGGGAAACTCAGGCGAAGCACCGTAGGGATACCAGATCATCGCCGGGCGAGCGGGCGGCAAAATAGAATCCCCGGTATTGTAAGGCGAGCGATTAACCGGGCGAGCAGGGTCAGGTAGTGCGCCGACTGCCCCGGTATTAAAATCTCGATAGGGATAGCCTTTATTATCGGCTACGAAATAAGGCCAACCATAATTTCCCGCCGAACGTGCCTGGTTCCATTCATCGTAACTCTGCGGGCCATAACGCCCATCCGCTCCACCATCCGGCCCTACATCTCCCCAGTAGACATAGTTTGTCTCCGCATCAACCGAAATGCGGAAAGGATTACGTGCGCCCATGACATAGATTTCGGGACGCCCACCAGATCCATCGGCCGGGAATAAATTTCCTTCAGGGATAGCATAAGTTCCATCCGCCAAGGGTTGGATGCGTAGTATCTTACCACGTAAATCGTGCGTATTGCCACTAGATTTTTGCGCATCAAACGGCCCACGTCCCGGTCGCTCATCAGTGGGTGTAAACCCATCGGATTCCTTAGAGCTCGTATTATCTCCCGTGGATAAGTAAAGTAAACCATCCGGGCCAAAGGCAACTGAACCACCGGAGTGGCAGCACGTTTCGCGTTGGACCAATACCTTGAGCATCACCACCTCAGAAGCCCGAGAAATAGTATCATTAGAAAATTCAAAGCGCGATAAATATTGATGAGGCTCGGCACAAGGTGGGGAATAGTATAAATACAACCAGTTATTCTCTTTACCGTAGGCCGGATCGAGCGCTAATCCTAAAAGACCATCCTCATAATTCCCTTCGGTACAAACATCGAAAGTTGAAATGACGCTAGTGGCGTTCGTATTAGGATCGTACATCTTCATCAATCCCCTTCTTTCAATAAAAATCACTTTATTATTTGGTAAGACCGCCAACTCCATCGGTTCGTTAATGTCATCATCCAATACTAATTTGGTGAAACGATTGAAGTGAGGCGCGCGTGGGCTATGTGCTTTAGACAAATCATAGCGATTCTCCCCTATCCCAAAAACGAGGCTTTGCTCCAAAGCAGCTTCCCAGCCTCCACCTTTCCAATCAGTACTGTCTACCGCAGCCAACATCACACGACCACCATCATAGTCCAATTGTTGAAAAGGAGAATCTCCAGCGGATTGCTTCTGAGCCTGTTGGTACCAATGCCAACCGTAAGCCAATGGCGACTTACAATTCATGGCCATTAAGCCACCTCCCGCTTGCACGTAGCGTTCCAAGTCAGAATGGTGCCAGGGTTGTAGGTCGTTCAAATCCAGATCGAAAAGCATCACAGTGCTATACCGAGCCAGGCTATCTTCTCGCAAAATATCCATATGAGAAGCCGTATCGATGGAAATGGTTTGTGCAGTAGACCAATCCTGAAGTTTGGTCCAAGGGCTCTCTGTTGTTGCTGAGCGTAAATTTTTGGAAGCAGTTACGAGCAAAATGCGTTGCTCATTCCGCAAATCTGTAGTCGTATCACCACAAGAGAATAGGCAAAACAGCAGTCCGGCCAGCCAGCAGAAACGAAAGGATAAAATCATCAAAGGTCTTTTTTCGAAATATTGTTTCAGTTGCCTCATAAAAATAAATAGAATCAACTAAAATATAGGCCTACCGCCTTTTTAAAGCCGATATTATCCTACTTAATCGTGATACCTTTATGAATAGGGTTGAAAATAACAATCGACTTGAAAGTGATAATAGAAAAACAGACTTGGTAACAACTCTAAGACAAGGTTCGAACGAATCGAAAATCCTGATCCAGAATAACCAGATGAGTGGGATGCCCGGGCACCATTCGGCCATATTCAGGGGATAATCCGAGATACTCCGCCGGTCGGGAGGTGACCATTTGCAAGGCACGGTCCGGGGAGATATTGGCGTGGTGAATACAATTATACAGCCCATCAGATTGGGTGATGGCCGCTCCGGCTAGTTGATTACTGGGGGTAAGAAAGCGATCTCCGGTAAAGATAATATGTCGATCATCGTAATAGATATCTCGCCGTTTGGTACGTACCAAGTAAGCGTCGGACACCAAAAATAAGCGCTCCGGCTTGAGTCGATCGGATAATTCCAGGCTTAAATAATCCAGATGAATCCCATCGGCGATAATGCCAGCCCAAACTTCGGGTGCCCCCAAACAGGCACCGACCAATCCCGGGGCGCGACTCTCCCAGGGAGACATGGCGTTGAAGAGGTGCGTAACCTTGTCTACCCCTAATCCAAAAGCGCGTTGCGCCGCTGCCGCGGTGGCCATGCTATGCCCGGCGGACAAGCGAATCCCCGCCGCCATCAAGCGCTCGATTTGGGCATCGCTAAATAATTCGGGTGCAATGGTCAATAGCTTAATAACGGCGGCTCCCTTCTCGATCAATTCATCCAGGAGTGCATCCTCAGGTTCAAGTAAATATTGGGGTAAGTGAGCACCACGCTTTTCGGGATTGAGGAAAGGGCCTTCGAGGTGTAAACCAACAATGCCCAGCTCAGGTACTTGCATCGCGTCACGCACCAGCTCAATTGCACGCAAGATATTGGACCAGGGTGCAGTGACCTGGGTGGCGAGCAAGGCCGTTGTACCGCTTTCGCGATGAACGCGGGCTATTTCTTGCAGCGCGGCCATGGTTTGATCAATGGAAAAAAAGGCTTCGCCACCGCCGTTCACCTGGAGGTCCACAAAGCCGGGGGTGAGGATCTGGCCCTCCAGGTCGATCCTTTCACTATCTATCGACTCAACATCGTGGAGGAAGGCCGCCACGCGGCCGTCACTGAGCAGGAGATGTGGCTCTGGGCGCCAAGAAGTGCCATCAAAAATACGGGCATTCGTGAATAGCTGCTGCGTGCTCATGGCGCGAAGATAAGTAATATCTCCTGAGCAAATTACTCAAACCAAATGGCATCGATATCCAGCTGGAAAGGCCCCGCTTTTTTGTCGTCGGTGATGAGGCCAACGCGCAGGATACGCTGCAAATCGGCCGCAG
>JANQQI010000128.1 GCA_028285085.1 Saprospiraceae bacterium
GGATGCCACCTATACCAATCTGCAAGCGATTATTGATCAGGTCAAAGACAAGTATCCCGAAGTAAAGCTAGTCATCGCAGGTATGCAGGCGCCACCCAATATGGGACCAGACTTTACCCAGGCCTTCAGTGGTATTTTTCCTCGCCTCGCTCGCGAGAACGATGCCGCTTTGATTCCCTTTTTGCTGGAAGGGGTGGGCGGAATTCCCGAGTTAAACCTTCCCGATGGTATCCATCCAACGCCCGAAGGGCATGAGATTGTAGCAGAAAATATCTGGACCGTTTTGAGTGGAATGCTGTAAGAAATGAATATCCGGGACTTTCTGAGCTTTTATAAAAAATGTCTAAATTAGATGTTGAAACAAATAATTGTATCATGGCCCCTGAACCGAATCTAAAGAAAACAGATGCGGACAACGAGTGGCAACGCCTACGCCACAACTTACAATTTTCGGTGAATTGGTTGAATAACGAGATACGCGCCTTTCTGGCACCTTTTGGGATCACTCAAAAGCAGTATAACATTTTACGTATTCTTCGATGCCACGATGCGGATATTCCATTGTCTATTTTGGATATTCGCAATCGCATGGTCGATAAAATGTCGGATGCCTCACGGATTATTGATCGACTCCACCAAAAAGAACTCATCGAAAAAAAGCCTTGTACGATGGACAAGCGAGCGACCCGCATTTACATCTCGAAATCCGGCCAGCAATTACTAAGGAAAATTGACAACCAGTCGAAACAACTAGATGCGGTTACTCAGACGCTTAGCCTGGAGGAGGCGCAGCAATTGAATGCTTTACTGGACAAGTTACACGCCAAGTCTTAATACGCTATGAAGAATCTGAGCAGATACATTGCCATTGGTTTCACCTTACTGGTATTAGGGGCCTTACTATATTTCTTTAGCAACATCGTGGCCTCGGTCTTAATCGCCTGGGTACTGGCCTTAATCGGCCAGCCAATGATGCGCTTTTTCCAAGCGAAAATTCGAATCGGTCGCTTCAAAGCCGGGCCGTCAATGAGTGCTATCCTGACCCTGGTTTGTTATTTCATTGTTTTCATTCTGCTGATCTGGATGTTTGTGCCTTTGGTCGTTGAGCAGGCCCGTAATTTGTCATCTATCGACTACGAAGCCTTCGGCTCTGCCTTGAGCGAACCCATTAGCCAAATCAACACTCAACTCGTAAGGCTTGGCCTTATTGAACCCGGTGGAAGTTCTGAGGATCAGCTGGCCTTAACGCTAAAGGAATGGTTTGAGCCCGCAAAAGTTGGAGACTTTTTTGGATCGATTTTAGGGGCGGCGGGTAACTTTCTGTTTTCACTATTTACAATCGTATTTATTGCCTTTTTCTTTCTCAAAGAACATAGCCTATTCGGCAATTTCATCGTGGCGCTTAGCCCCAACAAATACGAAAAGGAAATCCGTGGCGTACTGGATACCATCACTCGTCTACTGACGCGTTACTTTGGTGGGGTGCTAGCGCAGATGACAATCATTACCATTTTTGTCTCGGTACTGCTGGGCATATTAGGGGTGAAAAATGCTTTATTGATTGGCTTTTTTGCGGCTTTGATCAACGTTATCCCTTATCTAGGGCCGATTATTGGGGCGAGCTTTGGACTTTTTATCACTATCTCCTCTAATCTTGACTTAGAGTTTTACAATGCGATGCTACCGCTGCTGATTAAAGTGATTTGTGTATTTGCCGCCATGCAAATGTTAGACAACTTCTTACTACAGCCCTATATTTTTTCCAATAGTGTACTGGCCCATCCTCTCGAAATTTTCATCATTATCTTGATGGGGGCCCAAGTCAATGGGATTGTGGGAATGATCTTAGCGATTCCGGTCTACACGGTCTTGCGGGTGATTGCGCGCTCGTTCTTGAGTGAGTTTAAAATCGTCCAAAAATTGACGGGGAGGATGGCCGAAGAAGAATAAAAGCCACTTTAGTCTGGTAACCAAAGTGGCTTTCAAGCTAGAGTAGGAAAGAGGTGTTTAGATTAATTACCGGCTCGATTATCCTGCTTCGCGAAAACACGTTTCAACAAATCAGTCGTTCGGCTGGATACATTCTTTCGAATATTCAACTCCTCTTTTTCAACCATACTAAACAAACCATTCAGGGCCTGATTAGTCACGTAGTCATCCAAACTTGGGTTCATCTTTTCTACAAATGGGATTTTATTGTACGCGTTGACGGCATCTGCCCAGTACTCAATCGCGTTAAATTTGTTGAGTGAGTTTACAATTACTGGTTGAAATTCACCGTAGAGGCGATCATGAGTTGTGCGATTCAGGTAGTTTGTAGCTGCGTCATCCGTGCCCATCAAAATATCCATGGCATCGGTAAATGTCATCGCTTTGATCGCATCGACGAAGATCGGCTTGGCCTTTTTAGCGGCATCTTCTGCACCGCGATTGATTTTTTCCAGAATAACATCCTCTACCTGAGAAAAACCGGGAATGTTTTGCAGCTTGTCCGTCACCTTGCGCGCTTCGGGTGGGAGTAAGATCTTATATTGGCTTTTGAAATAGCCATCTTTTAGTGATAAGGCATCAGAACCTTTACCGACACCGATTTCGAGTGCTTGCTTCAAGCCATTGGCAATATCTGCATTCGTCAAAGCACCGCCTTCCGCTAGAGTACCGGCAATTTGATTAAGTTCGGCGCAAGCGGTGAATTGGAGAATAAGGAAGAGAAAACCGATTTTTTTCAACATGATCGTGTAATTATTTTTTTGTTTAAAAACGTCTTAAAGATCTGTTAGCAGTTATTGTCACTTTTACCTTTTCCATCTTTCAAAATACTAGATGCTGAGGAGGAAAAATAACTTGCTCTTAATCCATCTTTGAATGATTAAACCACTTTGGTGGAAAATGGAGGTTATCAATTTATGCTTTTGACTATTGGATAAACGAAAAGTCACGTTTGATGATCGTTATCAAATATTTAAATCTTTTGCATCAAAGTAGCCTAGCCTGCATAAAAACTCAGACAATCCCGACACAAACAACCTCTAAATTCCTGCTGAATTGATTCTCTGGTCTTGGGGTGAACACGCAGTTCGTGACACCAACAACTACCATCTTTATAACAGATGAAAGGCCGCCCGCAGCGTGGACATTTTTGCAGAAAATCATCTTCCAGTTCAATGACTGCTTGCGCTGCGCGAGCTGCTGGGAGTGGATTTTTCTTGGTGATGCGGACTTTGACTTCGTGGATATTATTGAACTGTTGCTTCAACCGATTGACGATTTCTACCGCCAATTTTTCTAGCAATTTATACTTTTTACGCATCTCTGCCTGACAAATCAAATATACCAATTCATAATTGATCGTATTGAAAAGATCGTCCGTCATGGCAGCTTTGTCATACAGCGTCTCGATGTACACATCGACCACGAAATGGTTGCCAATGATTTGTTCTTCCTCGTAGACCCCGTGATAGGCGTAAAACTGCATACCTTCTAAGGCAATAAGACCCATATCATGTTTTGTTTGGTAACAAATGTAACTTATTAGTGAGGTTAAAAGTACAAAAAAGAGTGAGAGCTGAAATAGGGGAGATGATTGTGTCATAAAATTGTCGCAAGAGGGGGGACGTCGTAGCCTGATTAACGATTAATGTGTAATTTTGCGGTGATTAGATTTACCTAACCATTAACCTAAAACGGACGGAAGAGGTCTGAAAAAAAATTGATTATGCAAGATACTGGAAATTTGAGCGGTGCTAACGGTACAATAACGGCCAAAGAAGACCGCTTTCAAGGGCATGATTACTACAATATTGACGAATTGCTCAACGACGATCACCTCCTCGCGCGGGATTCGGTACGGACTTGGGTAAAACAGGAAGTCAGCCCGATTATTGAAGATTATTCAAACCGCGCTGAATGTCCAACACACTTGTTTAAAGGTCTGGCAGAGATTGGTGCTTTCGGTCCTAGCCTGCCCGCCGAATATGGCTGTGGTGGTATGGATGAAATCGCTTACGGTATCATTATGCAAGAACTAGAGCGTGGTGATTCTGGTATCCGCTCCATGGCCTCGGTCCAGGGGTCTTTGGTGATGTATCCAATTTATAAATTTGGGTCAGAAGAGCAGCGCCGTAAATATTTGCCTAAACTGGCCAATGGTGAACTGATTGGTTGCTTCGGTTTGACCGAGCCGGATCACGGTTCTAATCCCGGCGGGATGATTACCAATATCAAAGAAGATGGCGATCATTATATTCTGAACGGCTCGAAAATGTGGATTACCAATTCACCGGTAGCCGATATTGCGGTGGTTTGGGCTAAAGACGAAGAAGGGGTGATCCGCGGTGTGATCGTAGAAAAAGATATGCCTGGCTTCTCCGCCCCGGAGATTCATGGCAAATGGTCACTGCGTGCTTCCATCACAGGTGAATTGGTGTTTGAAGATGTTCGTGTCCCTAAATCCAATTTATTGCCTAATGTCAAAGGTTTGAAAGGTCCATTGACTTGCTTGTCTAAAGCACGCTACGGTATTGCTTGGGGCGCCATTGGAGCCGCTATGGATTGCTACGATTCTGCACTCCGTTATTCCTTGGAGCGGGAACAATTCGGAAAGCCCATTGGTCAATTTCAGTTGACCCAAAAGAAATTGGCGGAGATGATCACGGAGATCACTAAGGCACAACTTCTGGCGTGGCGCCTCGGTACGCTAGCTAATGAAGGCAAAGCCACGCCCGCCCAGATTTCAATGGCCAAGCGTAATAATGTACATATGGCTCTGGAGATCGCCCGAGAAGCCCGACAAATCCACGGTGGAATGGGAATTACTAATGAATACCCGATCATGCGCCATATGATGAACCTCGAAACAGTACTGACTTACGAAGGCACACATGATATTCATTTGCTCATTACTGGAATGGACGTCACCGGTTTAAATGCATTTAAATAAACGTTCGTCGACCATTGCACAACGTTGATATAATAAGGGTTTAAGATTTCGTTAATGAAGTCTTAAACCTTTATTGTTTTATATATTTATCGTAAATTTCTGTAAGCTGTCCAAAACAAAACGAGGGGGCCTGCACGTTTAAAACCTTTATTTTAGTAACAGTCAAATAAGAACCTCTCGATTTTTGAAGGACTCTATTGGAGCACAACTGTATGAAAAAATGGTCGATATTAGTACCACTTCTGTTTCGTTGGGCTTTGTTGTAGAGGAACGACTTCAGAATGCGGAACTTATTTCATGACTGTTACATAGGAAGAAAAATAGTTTGCATACATGACTTTCCGCATGCCTAATCTATTCTTGGTGTTTAGTCTGCTATTCTGTGCTCAAGCCACTTTTGCACAAGGCGATATCAAATTACGTAATGCCTCCTTCGAGGATTTTCCACGATGTTGTGTACCTCCCAATGGCTGGTATGCCTGTGGTGGCTCTGAATTGGGTACTCCAGATATTCAACCGGGGTCTTTTGATGTTAACCTGCCCGCGGTCAATGGTTTGACTTATGTAGGAATGGTGACACGAGATAATGATACTTGGGAATCGATCTCACAACGCTTGCCCCGCCCTTTAATGAGTGGTCAATGTTACACCTTTAGTTTGAAAATTGCCTATAGCGATAATTTGATTAGCCAAAGTCGCGTCCGCCGCGTCAATGTGAAGTACGATACACCAATCAAGGTGCGTATTTGGGGAGGCAATGGCTATTGTAATCGTAGTGAATTGCTCGATGAAACACCGTTGATTTCTAACACAGAATGGAAACAGTACAATTTCCGTTTTAAACCTAAGCGCAGCTTTAGTTACTTTATTATCGAAGCTTTTTATCGTACCCCTACGATTGTGCCCTACAATGGGAATATTCTGGTCGATGATGCTTCCGTGATTGAATTGATACCGTGTGATGAGGCAGAAGAGCCAGAAGTTGTAGAGGTCGAACAACCAGATGATCCATCTATAGCTGATGTTTCGCCTACACCCACTCCTCCCGAACGTAGTCGACCAAGAACGGATCCTTCTCCAGATCCAGGAGGCAGCACTTCGGTGAATGAAGATGAGCGTATACCGGAAGAATATAGTAAACCCTCAACGAATATTCTCAAGTTAGAAGATAAAGAAATTGCCGAAGGACAAGTCATTCGTATTGAACGGCTTTATTTTGCCGCCGATTCTTCGAATCTTAATACAGCTTCCTATCCGGTACTCAACGAGATTTATTATTTCTTAAGGAAAAACCCGGGGATTGTGATTGAAATTGCCGGGCATACCAATAACCGTTGTGAAGATGTGTTCTGTAATGAACTCTCTGAAAAACGAGCGCTGGCCGTGTCTTACTTCCTCCAGCAAAAAGGCATTCCTTCCCGGCGATTACGCTCCAGGGGGTACGGTAAGAGTGACCCGGTGGCTAGTAATACCACCAAATCCGGTCGAAAACGGAATCAACGCGTAGAAATCAAGATATTAAGTCTGGATGGGTAGCGTCATTTAATGAACTTTATCCTGTAAAAAGACTTTAAAGAACCGTGGAGTGTGACTTCACGGTTCTTTTTTTACGTCTTATTAGTAGCTGATCCTCAGATAAGTTGAACTGTGCGATTCAAATCTGGGGTGAACTTTTTTCTGTAAAGCAGTCAGGCTTTTTCATTTAGCTACGGAATTTGTCGAAGAAGGTGATAACTTTACAAACTCAATCGAATAACATGAACAACGCCGCTTTACGGCACGCAACAACTCAATCTTTCCGCTTCACATCTCAGTCGGAATTCAAGCAACGTGCGTTAGCTTGGTCAATGCGCTTTGAGCGAGTGGCCTATCTGGATAGCAATGGTTATCCTGAAGTTCAGCCCAGTCGTTATGAAGCCTTGTTAGCCGTTGGCGTGGTGCGAGAGTTAATTGCAGAAGCCGGAACGGCCTTTCAACAATTACAAGCTATGCGGGAGGAGCGCCCTTCTTGGTTATTCGGTTTTTTGGGATATGATTTGAAAAATGAGGTGGAACAATTAGCGTCCAACTTACCGGATGGGGTCGGAATGCCGGATATGCACTTCTTTGAACCCGAAATTGTTTTGGAAATAGATGCTCAGGCCGTTCGTATTCACAGTGATCGCCTTCCACCGGAATTGGTTTTTAAAGCTATTTTACATACTCAGCCTTTGGCAGAAGAAAATAATGCTCTGGCAAAAGGGAGAAATACGTTAAAAAGTCGATTCTCAAAAGAGGAGTATTGTCAAACCGTAGCTCGTATTCGCGAGCACATTATTGCTGGAGATATTTATGAGATGAATTTCTGCCAGGAATTCTTTTTAGAACAGCAAACGCTTAACCCATATCATACTTTCCAGGCGCTTAATTCAGTAGGGAAAGCACCCTTCTCGACTCTTTATCGCTTGGATGATCGTTACCTTCTATCCGCTAGCCCGGAGCGGTTTTTATATAAAAAAGGGAATCAACTTATCTCTCAGCCCATCAAAGGGACGATCAAACGAGGTGATGATCTTGCCGAAGATATTCGTCTAAAACATCAATTGGCCAATAGCGCCAAGGATCGATCTGAGAATGTGATGATTGTTGATTTGGTACGTAATGATTTGGCGCGTTCTTGCCAACCGGGGAGCATACAAGTTGATGAATTATTTGGTATTTACAGTTTTGAACAAGTTCATCAAATGATTTCGACGGTGAGTGGTCAACTGCGGAATGAAATCAATGTTATTGATGCCATTCGCTTTGCTTTTCCGATGGGATCGATGACTGGTGCGCCGAAAATTCGCAGTATGCAACTCATTGAGCAGTACGAGCGTAGTCGACGTGGACTCTACTCCGGAGCGGTTGGTTATTTCACCCCTGCGGGTGATTTTGACTTTAACGTGGTGATTAGAAGTATTCTCTACGATGCCACTCGTGAATACTTGTCTTTTCAAGTGGGAGGAGCTATCGTTTATGATTCTGTACCGGAATTAGAATACGAGGAATGTTTACTCAAAGCCAAAGGTATTCTGGAAGTATTAGGCATCAAACGATTCCAAGAGCTACTTGATGAAGTTTAGAGTAGGATAATCACATTTTTTCGACCACAAACCCCAAGTGCTGTAGATCTTCCCAGAATCTAGGATAGGATTTTTCGACGACCATAGGATGTTCGATCTGAATAGGGCCGAGCATCGCTAAGGGAGCAAAAGCCATGGCCATGCGGTGATCCTCGTAGGTCGCAAAAGATGGTTGATCAGGATGAGCTTCCCCTTCTACCATGAAATATTCTTTTTGCTTGTCCGGAGCGAGGCGAATGGGTAAGGGCGAGAACTGCACATGGACTTTAGCTAATTCTTTTTGCAAAGCGGCAATGCGATCTGTCTCTTTGATACGCAGTGTCTCCAGGCCGGTGAAAATACCTTGTCGTCCGGTCGCTCCACAGACTACTGCGAGTGTTTGCGCCACATCCGGGCATCTGATAAAGTCCCATTCAAAAGCCCCTTCTGAAGGGGCAGTATTTTTGCTAAGATGGACGCCTGTTTCGTTAAAAGTTGTTTTAACGCCGAAGTGTTCCATCATCTCGGTAAGCACAGCATCTCCCTGAGCACTGTCGGGCCATAAACCATCGAGCTGCAAATCCAGTTGATCCGCCATCGCGGCCATACTGTAGTAATAAGAAGCAGCCGACCAATCGGCCTCTACCCGAAAGGGTTTAGCCTGATAAGTTTGTGGCAGCACGGTAATACCCTGCGCATCCCAAGTATGCTCAACCCCAAAATATTGCATCAATCGCAAGGTCATCTCAATGTAGGGCCGAGAGACGATATGCTCTTCCAGATGAAGTTGCAAACCGTTAGGTAGGTAAGGCGCAATCATCAACAATGCTGAGATATACTGGCTACTGACATTAGCAGCAATTTGTAGCTGATTGGTGGTACCGATGTTCGGTGAATTGATCTTAAGGGGCGGGTAGCCTTCTTTTTCCACATAATCTATCGAAGCGCCGAGTTGACGTAGGGCGTCTACGAGCACCCCAATTGGACGCTGCTTCATACGAGCGGAACCCGTGAGCACTTGAGTCCCTTCCTGCAAAGCCAAAAAAGCGGTCAAAAAGCGAAAAGTCGTGCCCGCCGCTCCGGTATCGAGCATTGGCGCATCCTTCGCAGCCAATAATTGCTGCATGGTCACCGTGTCCTTTGAAGTAGAAAGATGTGAAATGGCAAAGTCTTCCCCGCAGAGTGCACGAATGATCAAAGCGCGGTTGCTTATACTCTTAGAGCCATCTAAGTGAATGGTGCCGTTAATATGCAGATTGGCTTTGCTGATGCGGTACAACATGGCTCACTAGCTAGTTACGGTGGCATCTTGGGGCCACACAAATTCAATCACTTCTTCCAGATCGGGATGTAAGCTATTCGCCACCGGACAATGGTGTGCCGCAGCTTCCAGAATCTTGCGCTCCTTTGGCGTATAGGTATGATTGGGCATGGTTACCTTGACTTCCAACCGTGTGATACGCCGCGGATTGGAGGCCATCACTTTTAATACTTCAGCCTTTGCACCAGTCATATCGATTTCGGCATCTCTGGCCTTAATCCCCATGATGGTTAGAATGCAAGTCCCTAAAGCTGTGGCCACGAGATCGGTTGGCGAAAAAGCTTCCCCTTTGCCGCGATTATCTGGCGGTGCATCGGTAGTGATGCGATCTCCCGAGCGTAGATGTACTGCTTGGGTCCGCAACTCACCTTGATAAACGATCGAAGTCGTCATGCTTCTTTTTGATTTTTTTCCGGTGATTGATTTGCTGAAGGTTGCTGATTGGCTTCCGCGCGTGCTGCCTTTTCGGCTTCACGCTTAGCTTTGCGCACTTCGTCTGACTTGTTGTAGGCTTTGATGATCTCCTTGACCAGGCGGTGACGGACCACATCGTCTGTAGTCAACCAAACGGTGCCGATACCATCCAAATCCCCCAGAATCTCCATCGCGTGGCGCAAACCAGATTTTTGGTTGTAAGGCAAATCAATCTGTGATAAGTCACCCGTAATGATAGCCTTGGCCGTAGGACCAATCCGGGTCAGGAACATCTTCAGTTGCGTTGTCGTGGCGTTTTGCGCCTCATCCAAAATGATGAAAGCATTATCTAACGTTCGACCCCGCATGAAAGCTAATGGAGCAACTTCAATGACGCGATTGGTCATGAAGTAATTGAGTTTCTCCACTGGAAGCATATCGTCGAGAGCGTCATAAAGTGGACGCAAATAAGGATCAACTTTGTCTTTCAAATCACCGGGAAGGAATCCCAGGCTCTCTCCTGCCTCTACTGCCGGACGGGTAAGAATGATTTTTTTGACCAGACGATTTTTTAATGCACGCACTGCTAAAGCTACTGCGGTATAAGTCTTTCCGGTACCGGCAGGGCCGAGCGCAAACACAATATCGTTGGCTTCGGACGTATCAATGAGTAATTTTTGATTACGCGTTTTAGCTTTAATCGCCTTGCCACCTCGACCGTGTAATAAGGTGGTGTTATTAGAGCTATTGCTTAGTTTGGATGCGAAGGGATTATTACCGTTGAGCAAATCTTTGATCGTCTCAATGGACAGATCATGTTGCTCACGCAGCATACGTACCATAAGTTCAAACTTGGCTTTAACTTTCTGAGTATGCTTCTTTTCGCCGGAAATTTTAACGTTATTACCTCGCGATGTAATCGTTACGTCTGGGAAGGCCTGACGGATCAGGTTTAGTTTTACATTTTTTTCACCGTAGAGTTCGACAGGATCAATGCCGTCGATGGTCAGAATTATTTCACTCAATATGTACTATTTTTATTGATGCAACTTTTAATTTAGCGCTAAAAATAACGCTTTCTGGCAGATTGCATATATTAGAAATATTACTTTTTTGTAAACATCAATCTTTATGCCCATTGTCTCCCTTACTACCGATTTCGGGGTCCGCGATTATTACCTCGCTGTCATGAAAGGTAGCTTATTGAGTCAACGTCAGGATATCAATATCGTTGATATTAGCCACAACGTCAAGAACTTTGATATAGTTCAGGCTGCATTTGTTTTGAAAAATGCTTATCGCAGTTTTCCCACCGGGACGATCCATTTGGTCAGTGTGAATACGGCCTATAGTCAAAAGCCCTGTTTTCTCATTTTCAAATGGGAAGATCATTACTTTATTGGGCCCGATAATGGCGTGTTCTCATTAGCCTTTCCGGACCTATCTGGTAAAGTCTATGAACTGGAGCAAACCGATTCTGCACTAGATATCGAACAGCTTTTTGCCCGGGCGGTAGCTCATCTGGCGAATGGTTTACCGATTAATGAGATTGGGATCCCACTGGATAATATCGAGCAGAAGATCAGTTTTCAGCCCGTGATCAGTCAATTCCAGATTAAAGGGAGTGTGGTCTATATTGATAATTACGAAAATGTTATTACTAATATTTCTCGTGTCCTTTTTGAAAAAACGAGAGCAAAGCGACCCTTTTCGATTTATTTTAAACGTTTTGGACCTATCCAACGGATTAGTCGCAGCTATGCGGAAGTTGAAGTAGGAGAGACTTTGTGTCGTTTTAATTCGGCAGGCTTACTAGAGATTGCTGTAAATTCTGGGAAAGCCAGTAGTCTACTGGGGTTGCGACCTGATGATGCGATACAAATTGACTTTACTGAATAAGAGTTATTATGTTCAAACGATTTGTAAAATTGACCTTTGTTCCTGAAAAAGTAGAATCATTCTTAGCATTGTTTGCCGAAACACGGAACCAAATTCGGCATTTTCCCGGCTGTCATCACCTGGAGCTATTACAAGATCGACAACAGCCTCATGTATTTTTTACCTACAGTATCTGGGAAAGTGAGCAAGCCCTTGAGGACTATCGGCATTCGGATTTATTTCGCAATACTTGGCAAAAAACAAAGCAATTGTTTGGTGATAAGCCACAAGCTTGGAGCTTGGATGTTACTTTTGAAAGCTGATAATTGCGATTTTACAACGTTTTTTCATTAATTGCTAACGAATAATTGAACTTTCCTCTACGTTATAGAACCTACTTTTATCTTTGTTACGTATGAATGAAAAGAGGAGGATGGATGTAAAATACTGAGACGTCACTTCTACTGCAACAACTTAAACGATCTATTTTTTAAGCACCCCAAATCATCATGATGATTCATCATGATTGATGATGTGGTGTTTGTTAGTAATAAAACGAATATTATGACGACTATTGAACTGGCAAGTTATCAAATCCACGTCGGGAATATCTGGGGCGAACTAGAGAACTGGTTGCAAGCGCAGTCTTACAGTCGTTACATTATTTTAGTGGATGAAAACACCCGCGCTTACTGCTGGCCTTTATTACAACAAAAGGTAAACCTGCCCAATCCACAAATCATTGAGATTCGCTCCGGTGAACAGCATAAAAATATCCATACCTGTACCTATATCTGGAAGCAGTTGATGGATGAAAAAGCGGATCGCAATGCCCTCTTTATCAATTTGGGTGGCGGTGTGATTGGTGATATGGGTGGGTTTTGCGCGGCAACATATAAGCGTGGTATTGACTTCATTCAGATTCCAACGACCCTACTTGCTCAGGTAGACTCTTCGATTGGCGGGAAGTTGGGGATTGATTTTGGAGATGTAAAAAATAGTGTAGGTCTGTTTACGAATCCCCAAAAGGTATTCATCAGCCCAGAATTTCTGGAAACCCTTCCCGAGCGTGAAATCCGCAGTGGGCTGGCCGAAATTGTGAAACACAGCTTGATTGCGGATAGTGAATTGTGGCAGAAGTTGCAATCGATTCATCAGCTTAACGCGGTAGATTGGGCGAGTTTGCTAGTCCCTTCATTGGAGGTTAAAAAGCGGGTGGTGGAAAGTGATCCGTTAGAAAAAAGCTGGCGGAAGACCCTCAATTTTGGTCATACGATCGGTCATGCCCTGGAAAGTTGGGCTTTGGCAACCCCGCAGCCACTATTGCACGGCGAAGCTGTGGCCGCGGGAATGCTCTGTGAAACCTACTTATCGGGGACCGTCAGTGGACTTGATCGACACGAGGTGGAAGCGATTAGCGATTTCATTTTGCGTATTTACAATAAACAACGCTTCGATCCGGCTTCTTTCCCAACCTTGATCGAGTTGATGAAGAACGATAAGAAAAATCAAGATGGGCAAATTAACTTCACGATGCTGCAAGCTATCGGTACGCCTTTGATTAATCAAAGTTGTACGGATCAAGATATTGAACAAAGTTTGACCTATTATCTGGAGCGTTAGATCTGATGCGAAGAACAGGAATACGTTTGAGATGGATTCCTGTGAAGTCTAATGTATAAAGATTGTATATTTGTACGAATAAATTAAACATACTAAACTAACTACGGTTGGGGGCTGAATAAAAGAATTTGACACCATTCAATTCAATAATACCCTACGGACTGAGCGTCAAACCTCATTCCTAACCGATTCATCGGACTTCGGTTCGATTATAAATCCTGGATGATATGCAAGAAAGCACGCCAAAGTCACCTACGCCCAACGAATTGCGCGCGCAACGCCTGCCCATCTATCGCAAGATTGTGAAATGGATGTGGATACTGACCGGAGTTGGTATCCTGAGTATAGCGCTGCTATTTGTGGTTCTTTCTTATCAGGATTTGCCCACCTTTGAAGAGTTAGAAAATCCAAAAAATAATCTCGCCTCGGAGGTTTACGCTGCTAACGGTGAAGTCTTAGGACGCTACTATTACGAAAACCGTATTCCTGTGACGTTCGATGAAATGTCACCGTACATTGAGCAAGCCTTGGTAGCGACTGAGGATGAACGTTATTATCAGCATTCCGGGATCGACTTTGAAGGTTTGATCCGTGTGGCTATTAAAACGGGCTTGTTGCAGCAACGGAGTGCAGGTGGTGCGAGTACCATCACTCAGCAATTAGCCAAAATGCTGTTTACCGAGAAGCCTGGCTCGGGAATGGAGCGGGTCGTTCAAAAGTTAAAGGAATGGATCATCGCGTTGAAACTGGAACGTAGCTACACCAAGCAAGAAATCATGGCGATGTATCTCAACAAGTTTAACTTCATCAATGGTGCTTACGGGATCAAAGCCGCTTCTGAGATTTACTTTGGCAAAGGACAAGATTCACTTAAAATAGAGGAAGCTGCTGTTTTGGTCGGCATGCTCAAGAACCCTGCTTTATTCAATCCGATTCGCCGACCGGACACCGTACGCCATCGTCGGATGGTAGTGTTTAATCAAATGATGAAGAATGATTTCATCAAAGAGACTGAATACGACTCTTTGCGGCAATTGCCAATGGATATGTCTCGCTTCAATCGAAAGACACATGCCGATGGCTTAGCGCCGTATTTTCGGATGGAGCTGCGAAAAGAGCTATTCCGTATCCTAAACAGTAAAGAGTGTTTGAAGTCGGATGGTACGGCTTACAATATTTTCAAGGATGGTCTAAAAATCTATACAACGCTCGACCCTGTAATGCAAAAACACGCAGAAGAAGCCATGGTAGAGCACATGTCGAAACTGCAAAAGACCTTCTGGAAGCATTGGAAGGGGAAAGACCCCTGGACTTATCGCGATCCGCTGAAAGAAAAAGCTGAACTCGATGCCGAAGATATCGCGCGTAAGCGCAATTTGAAACGAGCCGTGCGAGAAACGGATCGCTATCAAAATCTACGGGCTAAATTTCTGGATGAAATCATCGAAAAGGTTGCGGATGAGATCAACGGTCACAAGCTGAAAGATCATGAGATCGAACGGATCATCCAAGCCAGTGAAAAGGACGGCGTCATTGCCCGGCTGGTATCCCGTAAAACCATTGATGCGAATTTAGCGAAGGCTTATCGCAAGGTACTCAAGAGCCCCAATTTCAATAAACTGAAAGGCCAATGGGCGCTATTGCAAGAAAAGGTGCGTGGAGTTTTTGAAGCACCGGTTGCCATGAAGGTATTTGCTTATAATGATCAAATGGAGAAAGATACGATTATGTCGCCATTGGATTCGATCAAGTACCATAGAATGTTTCTGCAAATCGGCTCTATGGCCGTTGATCCGCTTACCGGTTATGTAAAAGCTTGGGTGGGAGGTATCAATCACAAATATTTCCAATACGATCACGTTACGTCCGAACGACAAGTAGGATCGACTTTTAAGCCATTTGTTTACGCTACGGCCATTTCTGAGCAGGGGATTTCGCCTTGCTATGTGGTATACGATTTACCGCAAACGATCCACAAAGACGAAGGTAATTTCCAATTGCTCGATGACTGGACACCCGCCAATGCCAATGGAAAGTACACCGGAGAGCCATATACGCTATTTAAAGGACTACAATGGTCGAAAAATACCGTTTCGGTTTACTTAATGAAACAACTGGGCGATACCAAAGCGGTGCGTTCGTTGGCTAGCGGAATGGGAATCGACGTTGATTATAAGCGTAGTAATGGAACCTTGAAAATTCCGAAACAGCCTTCTATTTGTTTGGGAGCAAGTGATTTGACCGTGATGGAAATGACCGGTGCGTACACTACTTTTGCGAATAATGGTTATTACAATAAACCCACCTTTATTAGCCGAATTGAGGATAAGAACGGGAATAAAATCTATGTATCCGCCGCGGAAGATCGACAGGCCCTCAATCCTAGCCCGAATTTCGTGATGGTACAGATGCTTAAATCTGTAGTGAGCCAAGGCTTACCGGGATTTGGTGGTTTGAAAAGTGAAATGGGTGGAAAAACCGGAACCACTAATGATTATGTCGATGGCTGGTTTATGGGATTGACGCCCGACCTGGTGGTCGGTACCTGGGTTGGGGGGGATGACCGCTGGATTCGTTTCCGCAGCATACAGTACGGTATTGGTGCGAAAATGGCCCGACCTTTCTTTGCGAAGCTGATGCAACGTCTGGAAAAAGATGAAACGGCGGATTATGATTTCACTAAACGTTTTTATCGACCTACGGGTGATATCGGGATAGAATTGGATTGTGAGGTGTACAATCAAGATCATGGTCCATTTGGGGCTTTTGAGGAAGGCGAAGAGAATGAAGATTTCGGCGGCCCGCGTTGGGGAGACGAAGAGGTACAGCCCGATTCAACCAACCAAGAAGAAAACGAAGAATTTTAGCGTCTTGATTAAGCAATTTGCTGAACTATTTGTTGCTTTATGAATTAAGATACTAAATGCACGCACTACGCGCATAACTTAACAAAACAGGAAACGAAAATATGAAACCTTATCAGGCAAACCTTATCAATGCTATCTTGCTCATCCTCATCGGCTTGTGGGGCTACTTTTCAGCCACTTCCAATACTGCGCTAATCCCGGTTGGCTTTGGGATGATATTCGCCTTTTCAACCCCTTTATTTAAAAAAGACAATAAGGTCGTGGCGCATATCGTCGTGTTACTCACATTCTTATTGATCTTTGCGTTAATAAAGCCACTTTTAAGAGCTTTAGATAATGATAATACGATGGCGGTTGTGCGTGTCTGTCTGATGATGGCGAGCTGTGTATTTGCCATGATCATCTTTATCCGTAGCTTTATTGAGGTGCGCCGTGCCCGAAAAGCGGCTGAAGGGTAAAAATTATCCGTTATTTTCCTGGGATTGATTTGAGAGATAGAGCAACTGTATTCTATTGCTATTGACTTGCTTTGGACCTATTGCGGGGTAAATAAAAATAATTAGAGAGTAGAGGATTATTTTAAAATAAAACGATAAATCGTTCCCATTTTTCTATTTAGATTCCCTATCTCATCTTATTTATCACTATTTAGGATTGATGCGGCTTTGATAAATAAACAAAGCGCCTATTTTTGCATTCGATAAGCACTGCGAACTTTCATCAGATGAGAAAAAACCTACTACTCCTATTCTTGCCCGTTCTCCTTTTAGGTCACTGTATGCCAGTGCAGGAAGAAAATCTCACCGAGATCAATTATGATCTGAAAGACGAGTTGCTGCAAAAGATGTTGAATTTCCGTGATCAAAGACAGACGGATAGCTTGGTCGTCTTTTTTCAACATAAAGATCCAACTTATCGCTACGCTGCGGCTTTGGCGATGGGCTCAGTACAAGATCAATTAGCTTTAGAGGGGCTTACTAAATTATTAGACGATAAAGTTGAAAGAGTCCGATCGGCTGCTGCATTTGCGATAGGCCAGATTGGCGACGCCAGCAGCGAACAAGCATTGATCTCTGCCTTTGGTATGGAGGATTCGCTCGGCAAGTCCGATTTATTTTATAAAACGGTATTGGAAGCCGTTGGAAAATCAGCTAGCCCACAGTATTTGACCTTACTGAGTACGGTTAAGTCCTATTTACGTACGGACACGGCCTTGTTGATGGGGCAAACCCTGGGCATCTATCGCTATGGATTGCGGGGCATTATTCAGCCCGAAGGCACCGAGCGCATGATGGAGATTCTGGTTGAACCGGGGTATCCCGATGAAGTACGGCTCGTTGCGGCTAATTATCTGGCTCGTTTTCCTCAAGTGCGCTTGGATAGCTTATCGCTCCCGCTGATCAAAGCTTACGACAATACCAATGATTCTGAGACACGCATGGCCCTGGCTCTGGCGCTGGGGAAATCCCGCGAGGCTGCCGGTCGGCAAACCCTGATCACGGCCTTCCGTAATGAGCGCGATTATCGCGTGCGTTGCAATATTCTGCGTGCGTTGGCCAACTTCCGCGAGCCGGAAGTCCAACAACTCGTGATGGAAGCGGTCAAAGATCCGAACCCTAACGTTGCCGCGGCCGCCGTTCAGCATTTACTCGGTGTCGGCCTCCCAGCTAAGGCGGTAGAAATTTGGCAATTGGCAAAAGACACCAGCTTACATTGGTCTTTACAAATGGCCCTTTATCGTGCTGCCAATAAGCATTTACCGCCCTATTTCGAAGGTACTAAGGGCCGAATTAATCAAGAGTTACGCCGTCGTTTTGCGGAATCCAATAATACCTACGAAAAGGGGCAAGCCTTAGTTGGCTTGAGCGAGTTTGGCTGGAATTATCGCTATATTCGAGAGCAGGGTTTATCCTCGACAGTACCTGTGATTCGGACGGCCAGCGCCGAAGCAATGGCAAATATTGCTCGTTATCCCGAGTTTGAAAAAGCTTTCGGCTTGGGACATCGGCGTGCGAAGCGTGAATTGGCTGCCTATTTCGTAGATGCAATTCGCAGTGGTGACATTGGCATGATGGCTATTGCCGCGGGTGTGATCGGCGATCCCCAACTAGATTATCGTTCGGTGATCGACAGTACCCAGTTTTTAGAAGCAGCGCTGTCTAATCTTAAGCTTCCACAGGAAATGGAGACGGCTTATGCTTTACAGCAAGCTATTGATTACTTCAACGGCCGGCCGGCACGAGAATTAGAAAGACCAACTTATAATCATCCTATTGATTGGTTCAATGTAAACGAAGTGTCTGACAAAACCCGGGCAGTAATTCGAACCAATCGGGGTAATATCACCTTACGTTTTTTCAAAGATGAAGCACCAGCTAGTGTAGCCAATTTCCTACAGTTGGCTAAAAATGGCTTTTACGATGGGAAACGATTCCATCGTGTGGTGCCTAACTTTGTCGTACAAGCAGGATGCCCGCGGGGCGATGGGTATGGCAGTTTAAATTACTCCATTCGTTCGGAATTCGATATGCGCTATTACAATCGTGGCGGATACGTTGGCATGGCCTCTGCCGGGCCAGATACAGAATGTACACAATGGTTTATCACCCATTCCCCAACTATGCATCTCGACGGGCGATATACTATTTTTGCGGAAGTCGTTGATGGAATGGATGCCGTAGACCAACTGCAAGTAGGGGATTCTATTGATAAGATTTTTATCTCCAAATAGCCAAAAATAATCTTCCTAAATAATTCAATTTTTAAACCAACTCTAACCAAATTTAACCTCTCTGATTCATGAAGACAACACCTTTGACGCCAATACATATCTCGCTTGGTGCTAAAATGGCCGAGTTTGCGGGTTATAATATGCCTATCTCTTATGCTGGTATTCGGGAAGAACACCTTGCCGTTCGAAATAAAGTCGGCGTCTTTGATGTTTCGCACATGGGAGAGTTCATTGTACGTGGTAAAGAAGCGCTGCAATTAGTGCAGAAAGTTACCTCGAATAATGCCTCGAAGCTAGCCATAGGCCAAGCGCAATATTCATGTCTGCCGAACCACAACGGTGGAATTGTTGACGATTTACTAGTGTATCGCCTCGATGAAGATCAATGTTCAGAAGGCGAACAGGCTTTTATGCTAGTCGTTAATGCCTCGAATATCGAAAAAGACTGGAACTGGATCGCAGAGCACAATACCTTTGATACGAAGATGATCAATATCTCGGATCAAACAGGCTTATTAGCGGTTCAGGGACCAGAAGCAACGGCTCTGGTTCAACAATTGACGGATGTAGATCTTTCGTCACTGGCTTATTACACTTTTACCAAGGGTACTGTAGCCGGGGTTGATAATGTTTTGATTTCTGCGACGGGCTATACTGGTGCCGGTGGACTTGAACTATACGTACAAAGTGATCAGTTAGCAAATCTTTGGAATGCGTTGTTCGAGGCCGGTAAGGCTTTCGATTTACAACCAATTGGTCTTGGTGCACGGGATACCCTTCGCCTGGAAATGGGCTATTGCTTATATGGCAACGATATTGATGATACGACCTCTCCGCTGGAAGCTGGTTTAGGTTGGATTACAAAGACGAAGAAGGGCGATTTCAATTCTGTGGAAATTCTGCAGCGACAGCGTGCCGAGGGCGTGCAGCGCAAATTGGTAGGCTTTAAGGTGGAAGATCGTCGGGTGCCTCGCCATCACTATCCGATCGAAAACGAGGCTGGCGAGAACATTGGACATGTTACTTCAGGAACTTTGTCACCTTCATTAGGCACTCCTATTGGAATGGGCTACGTTGATTTACCGTACATCGCGGAAGGCACCAAGCTAGCCATTGTAGCGGGTAAAAAACGCCTTAATGCAACAGTGGTAAAACCACCATTTTTCAAAAAAACGACCGAAAATTAGCAGAGCTGTCGAACAATTCAGCTTTATTTTGATTGTACATCTGTATTTATGTAATTTTCAATCACTTTTGAAAATTTAAAAACTATAGGTCAAAACTGTAGACTACTATGGATCTGCAACACGGAAAAGATCGCTTTATTCAATCTTGGGGGGCTCTGGGATCAAGCTGGGGAATCAACCGAACGATGGCTCAGGTACATGCCTTACTTTTAATCTCACCGGAGGCTTTAACCGCCGATGAGATTATGGCTGATTTAAAGATTAGCCGCGGAAATGCGAATATGAATATTCGGGCACTTATCGATTGGGGCCTGGTATACAAAGAGCTCAAACCGGGAGAACGCAAAGAATACTTTGTTGCGGAGAAGGATATGTGGCAGGTTGTAAAACAAATTATCATCCATCGCAAGAAAAAGGAGCTGGAACCCATGTTGAAGATTCTGGATGAAATTTCCAGTGTCGAACCAGATGACGAAAAGTCGGAAGAGTTCGTCAAAGTTATCCGAGATATTAAGCTGTTTTCCAACAAGGCTGATTCCACCTTAGATAAACTAGTCAAAGCGGATTCGAATTGGTTTATGGGGACTTTTTTGAAAATGGTACGTTAGTTCAAATCGTAATCTAAAGTTTGGTGTCAAAAACGATGATTCTCTCTCTAGAGAATAGACAATCTGTTCTTTTTGATCCACAATTGTAGTTCGAAAACCTTCTTCACTTTACACTAAGATTAGGTATTAAACATTTTCGGAATATTTATATCTTTTCTTTAACTTGCCGACAATTTTAAACCTCTACCAACCAAGTTTAACCAACGAACCGAATGATTATCAGACCTTTCCAGGCTGTGTTCCCTAATTTCGATTATGTGACTTCCGCTGATGCGTTTTTTGATCGGGTTAAGTATGAATATCCCGAGTTTAAGAAAAACGATTTTTTCCACAAGGCAGCACAAGAAGCCCTCTACATCTATCAAATTGAAAATCCACAGCGTACCTACAATGGATTGATTGCTTGCGTCGATATTCAAGAATATTTGAACGGAAATATTAAAAAGCACGAGAATACACTCGCGGTGAAAGAACAACAGCAAATGCAGTTGATGTTGAGTCGGGGTGCTATTGTAAAGCCCGTATTGCTGACGTATCACAATGTTTCCAAAATTGAGCAGCAGTTAGAGGTGGCAAAAAAGGATTTACCCTTACTGTTTGAAACCACCTTTGCCTCCGACAAGACCACGCATCGATTTTGGGAAGTGAAGGATGGAGAGCAAATTCAACGCTTGCAAGAGCTATTCGAGCAAGAAGTCGCTAAAACCTACATCGCCGACGGTCACCATCGGACGTCAACTTTTGCCTTGATGTACGAGCGAATGAAAACAAAGGGGGAGGCAGCTCCTTACAGCCATCTACTCAGCGCTTTTTTTCCAGTCTCTGAATTGGAAATTCACGATTTTAATCGCGTAGTTTCGGCGCTTGATGATATTTCATTGACCAATTTCATGGCGCGTTTGTCTTCCTTATTTGACATTGATATTCTGAAGGATATTCGAAAGCCTCAGGCCAAGCATGAGCTAGTGATGTTTCTGAATCGGGAATGCTACTCGCTTCGTTGGAAAGCAAGTATTCTGGCTGAATATGCGGATCAAGAAGTTGTACTTGATGCGAATCTGCTCAACGAAAAAGTGCTTGATAATATCCTCGGAATCACGGATACTCGCTCGGACGATCGTATCACCTACGTCGAAGGCCGTAAAGGTATCGATACCGTGCGGATCAAAACCAATAAGCGCGAAAATCGCGTTGGTTTTTGTTTGTATCCTGTTGACTTATCAGACTTAATCACTGTAGCAGATCGAGGCGAGGCGATGCCGCCCAAGTCTACTTGGTTTGAACCCCGGATCAAAAATGGGGTCATTGTTCAGGAAATTTGATCCGATTTTTGGGATTTTTTTATTTGAAGTTCAATTTTTTTTGAAAAAAATATTGCGGCTAAAGTGTTGATTGTTAGATGGTGTGTCTGCTGTTTATTTCGTATACGATAATTTATGTTGTGGAATTTCTGGAAAACGGCATCTTAAGATATGTACGTATACGTCAATCGATTTACATCAATACTTTGTCCGTAGCAACGATCACTGGTAAAGGCTGGAGAGCTATGGGCAATATTTTTGCGACCAAATGGTGGTCGGCGGCGGAGGCTTGTGGGAGGGCCCACCCTCTCAGGGTGGCTCAATCTATGTGCCCTCCTAAACGTTCAGCCTAATACAATTTGTCTTCATTCTTTGCCTTAGCCTCTTCTATTTTCTTGCCGGTCGCATAGGAATTTTTATTTTTGCCCAAAATCTCATACCCCATGCGAAAAATTACCGCTGATAAAATTTACCCTATCAATAGTGCGCCGATTGAGCAAGGCGTTGTCATTGTAGATGATGCTGGAAAAATTCTACAAATCAATACACGAGATCAACATGATCCAACCAGTTTAGAAGCGCATTCAGGAGTAATTGTTCCGGGGTTTATCAATACGCATTGTCATCTGGAGCTTTCACATATGAAGGGGAAGGTTGATACGGGGACAACTTTATTGCCTTTCCTCCAAAGTGTGGTCGCCTACCGAGATTTTCCGCAGGAAGTAATTGATGCAGCTATAGAGGTGGCAGATCAGGAGATGTACGATGGTGGGATTGTAGCAGTAGGTGATATTTCGAATAAAGCTGATACTTTTCCACAAAAGGCGAAGAGCAAGATTCGCTATTACACTTTCGTGGAAATGTTTGATTTTATGCAAGATAGCTGGGCTGATAATGAGTTTGGAAAGTACAAAGCAGTTTACGATCAACATCCGACGGATGGTCAAAACCGAGTGAGTGTGGTGCCACATGCCCCTTACACGGTTTCGAAAAACCTTTATGCTTTGCTTGATGGTGTGAATTCTGATGAGGTCACTGTGAGTATCCATAATCAGGAGACGCCAGCCGAAAATGAGCTGTTTTTGTCCAAATCGGGCGCTTTTCTGGATTTTTATAGGTCCTTCAATATCTCTTTGGATGCTTTTTCGGCCACGGGTCAACCATCGATTCAATATGCTTTAGCAAACATGAATCCACGTGCGCGAACGTTATTTGTCCACAATACCATGACTACTCGTGCGGATATTGAGGCGGCTCAAGCCTGGAGTGATCGCGTTTATTGGGCGACTTGTGCTAATGCTAATCTGTACATCGAAAATCGCTTGCCGAATTATCAGCATTTTTTGGATACCAACGCGCGTATGACGATTGGCACTGATAGCCTCACCTCCAATTGGCAGCTCTCTGTGCTCGAAGAACTACGCACCATTGCGAAGTACCAATCGTACGTACCTTTCGAAACCTTACTACGCTGGGCTACGCTCAATGGAGCCGAGGCACTGGGCTTCGACGACGCCCTCGGCAGCCTGGAAGTCGGTAAGACGCCGGGATTGAATCTCTTGAATCTGGATGAGAATGGTACAGTGGGGGCGGAAACGCAAGTGCGTCGCTTGGTTTAGTCTATCCTCTGCCGCTCAAAAATCTCCCGCTCTCTTGAAAAATCAAGCGCTGGATAAGCCGCTTCAAGTACCGCAATTTTTTCTAACTGTTGCCTTAGAAATTGCTGGTGAACTGACTGCTGGGGGTGAAAAGGCAGATGCTCACTCGCCTGGACAATCTTTTCGATCTTTTGCTGTAGCTGTAGGGTGGCTTCTGAGAAAAAACTAGCTTGGAAGAAATCCCACACATAATCTACTGCCGGCGCACTAGGGTGGGCTAGGTCTGTGGCGTAAAAGCGGTAATCCCGGAGGTCGTCCATCAGCAATTCATAAGCTGGGAAATAGTGAACAAAATCGAATGCCTCCGAGAGTTGCTCTGTGGCGAGCAGTAGCGTGGCTTTACTCCTTTGGTTATCAATGAGCCCATCACGAAGGTGGCGCACTGGGCTAACGGACAGCAGGATTTGAAGTTGTGGCCATCGCTGGTGGAGTGTGGTTATTGTATTTTGTAAACGATCCACTATGGCAGCTACTGAAAGTCGTTCTCGCCGGAAAGTAGTAGACGGAAATTTATGACAATTGGCAACAATTTCTTCCTTAGCCTGATGCACAAAAATATTGGCGGTGCCTAAGGTCAATATCAGCCAAGTGGCTGAGGCTAAACTTTTTCTGCCTTCGTCTAAGCTTAATTGAATATTTCGCTCGGCAAACTGTCGTTCAGGATGAGAAAAGCGACTATGGTGATCAAAGCTATGCCAAAGTCCCTGATGCTCTACTAACTGATCGGAATTAAAATCCTGTAGGCCGCTGAGGTAATCCAAACTTTTGGCTATGGCCATAGGGTGATAAATAATACCAAATGGGTTACGACAAACCTTGAATTTGTAGCGTTCTAGTTTCTTTCCCAGATGTTCCGCAAAACAGGATCCTAAAAGCAAGCATTGGTCGTCATGACTCATCGGATGAGGGAACGGAGTAGGTTTTAAGGTCGTTCTAAATACGGACATAAGCTGAGGGTCTATTGAAAAGGAGGGTTTAAAATTACCTAAGTTTGGGTAAATGCAAAGCGTCTTCTATTTCTAGAGTGTTTTTCCTTTCTTCGGGATAATTATAAGATAACTTATCTTGATTTCTCTTCGAATTAAGCGTGTCATTAAGGTGGGAAATAGTTTACGAACAAAAGACATTTAACTACCCCCTTTTGAGTATAAAAGTATAAATTTGCATGACGTCGGGCAGAAGGTGTGCTACTTCAATTGATAAGTAAAACAAAAGCTAATGGTGCAATGTGTTCAAACATTGTCTTAGCTTTGCTTGCGCTTTTAGTAGCCATCAATCCTAGCCACGAGCAATTTGACTATGGGATTATTTGATCGCATATTTGGTAATAAATCTACCGATCTGGCATCCGCTCCTCCGGTGTGTTTCGGGCGGTACAGCGATGCCTACAAAGATCAACGGCAATACGACGCATGGGACCGTGCACTGGATTTGTTCGAGAAGAAGGCTTATCTCGATTCCTACGTTGCTTTTTTTGAGTATTTGCGAGATGAAGGAGAGAATAATGTGCATTGGGAAGTCAAAGACGAGCAGATCACCTTTGCGATTCTCCAAGGTTCCAAAAAAATAGAAGGTGTTGCTACCCCAGAAAAAATTAAAGCTGAAGCCAAAATTGCGCACGCCCAGCAACTCAATATGGGCTTTATGCATCAATTGGTGAATCGCAACTTCAGTCTTGAATACAGCCGCTTTGCTCTGGATCCTGATGATAACATCACCATCGTTTTCGATAGCTTCACCTTGGATGGGTCGCCCTATAAACTTTATTTTGCACTGCGTGAATTGGCCATTAATGCCGATAAGCAGGATGACCTATTACTTGATGAGTTCGCAGAGTTAGAAGCGATTCAAACCAGCCACCTCGTTGATCTTCCTCAACTGGAAAAAGAGGTAAAGTATAAATTCATTCGAACGAAGATTGAATCGATACTGGGTACTATAGATAATAGTCAACGCCGTATGGATCAATATCCCGGGGGCGTAGCTTATTTATTGCTGGACTTGTGCTACCGCTTAGACTTTCTGACCAAACCGGAAGGATTTATGATGGAAATGCTGGAACGGATGAATCGACAGTATTTTGGTCAGGAAAACAATAACACCGCACAAAAAAATCAAGTGCTTCGAAAAGACTTGGAAGCCCTATTAGATCGATCGCGGGAAGATTTTTACAAAGAGATGTATCAGGTCCATACTACCTTTGGGATCACCAAGCCAATCGAATTTGAACGGGTTCAGTCCCTGATTAAAGGAGAACTACCCAATATGAATTGGTATCAAGACAATGGTTATGAAGCCATTGCTATCGCGATTCCCGGCTATATTGTAGGTAATTGCCTATTCAATTATGCGGTACCGAAACCCATTCGGGATTTTTTCAAAATATATTATCGTGTTACAGAGAGTAATTACTTTCAACAACTAGGATTTAAACCCGTCTTGTATCAACCCAAAG
>JANQQI010000135.1 GCA_028285085.1 Saprospiraceae bacterium
GTGGTAGCCTCAGTGGTACTTATGGGACCAGCAGTACCTTTGGACCTTATCTCATTAGCGATGGCGATCTGAGTTTCTTGATCCAAGATGCTAATAATGTGGATTGTAATACTTCGATTAGCGTTATCGCACCACCACCTTGCTCAGTGCCCGAGCCTTGTACAATCAGCTTTGCTAGTCTGCAATTCACTTGTAATGATAATGGCACCATCGCCGTTCAAAGCGATGACTTCTACGATATCTTTGTAGATGCTTCCGTTTCAAATGGCAGTGACGAGTTCAATCTCTTCGCCGATGGGCAGTTGATTGGCACTTTCACCTACGGTATTGGGGCGAATTTCACCTTGCCGGCAGATGGTAGTTCACCGACTATTACCATTGAAGATATAAACGATCCCGATTGCAGTGCCAGTCAAAACATTGGACCGCTTGAGCCGTGTAATGAAGCTTGTACGATCAGTGCCAGCGTTAGCAATATCCTTTGCGATGACCAAGGCACCGGTAATGATGCCAGCGATGATACCTTCACCTTTGAATTGCTCGTCAACGGGCAGAACACCTCGGGGAGCTGGGTGTCCGATGATGGTAGCCTCAGTGGTACTTATGGGACCAGCAGTACCTTTGGACCTTATCTCATTAGCAACGGCGATTTGAGTTTCTTGATCCAAGATGCCAATAATGCGGATTGTAATACTTCGATTAGCGTGACTGCGCCACCGTCTTGCTCTGATTGTCCACAAAGCATCGATGCCGGTGTAGGAGGTACTTTGACTTGTAGCAATACCAGCCTTCAACTTATTGGTAGTAGCTCAGAACCAGGAATGTATTCTTGGGTGGGACCAAATGGTTTTACCGCAACGACTCTGAGCACAACTGCTTCTGAAGCCGGATGGTATTATCTCACGGGGGTATTTTCAGGTAATTGTATCGCCGTAGATAGTGTTCAAGTATTCCAAAACAATACGATTCCAACAGCTGTTCTCGGGCCCGATGAATTCTTAAGTTGTGATGTCTCCGAAGTCACCTTAGACGGTTCACAAAGTAGTAGCGGTCCGAACATCACTTATATTTGGACAGATGAAAATGGAGTGGAGATTAGTAATGAAACTTCAATTACGGTCGATCAGGCAGGTATATACTCACTACAACTGATCAACACCCTCAACGACTGTGACTCTAATCTAGAGACGATAGAAGTGATAGATAGCACTGCCCTACCCGCGGCTATTATCTACGCTGACCCAAACAACATTTTGGACTGTGTGGTTAGTAGTATTTTGTTGTCCGCAGAAGAGGAAGAGCACGTCGTTTATACTTGGAATGAGATCATTTCCGCGCCTCAGCTGGAGGTAGATGCACCTGGAACCTGGAATCTAGTTGCGGTGGATACCATCACCGGTTGCGAAAATACGGATAGTATTGTCATCGAAGACTTTTCGGAGTATCCTTCTATCAATTTGGATCCCCCCGGTCTTTTGACTTGTATTCAGGAAGCAGTCGTTATCGATGCTTCGGGGTCGCAAGCGGGCCCTGATGTCGTTTTTAATTGGTACAACGGTCAAAATGAATTGATTCCTAACCAAAATGGTGATACGCTACTGGTTATGGATGGTGGTTTTTATTATTTACAACTCATCGATACGGTGAATGGATGTGAAAATATTGATACGGTTTTAATAGAAAGTTTGCAAGATGTTCCTCTGGCAGAAGATACAGAGGACGTTGATTTACCTTGCGATGAGACCCAAACCAGCCTAGAACTCATTGTGCTAGGCTCACCAAACACTTTGGAAATCAATTGGTCTTCTGATGCCGGTGTCATTCTAGACGGCGCTACTACGACTACCCCGGAAGTCAATGGGACCGGTAGCTACTACGTCAGTATTCTCGATCCGTTGAGTGGTTGTAGTAGCTTTGATAGTGTTTTAGTGACCAATAATCCCGATATACCAGAATTTGCCTGGTTGGGTATTAGTGATGAGAGTTGTGTGGATGATAACAACGGACAATTGTTTGTCAATAACGTGAGTGGCGGTACTCCGCCTTATAATTATACCATCAATAATCAAACTGAAAATAGCAGTGGGGTATTCACTAATTTGGCACCCGGTACTTATGATTTGGCGATTACTGATGCTAATGGTTGTCAGTTGGATACCGTATTCACCATTGCAGAAGGGGTTGACCTAGGATTATTCTTACCCGAAATTCTGGAATTAATGGAGGGTGAAAATGGCTTGATCGAAGCGATTGTCAACGTGCCGGTAGAAGATCTCAGCCTTATTCAATGGACACCGGAAGACCAACTATCTTGTGATACTTGTTTGACAACGACTGTATTGGCCATCGATGATGAAGAATACATTCTAACAGTCGTGCACAACAATGGTTGCTTCGCTGAGGCGAGTTTACGCTTAATCGTAAGACCTGATCTACAAATCTTCATTCCGAATATCTTCTCGCCCAATGGAGATGGCAATAATGATGATTTCACCCTCTTTGCGAACGAACAAGTTGAAGTAATCGAAGAGCTGCTAATTTTTGACCGTTGGGGAGAAGTTGTTTTCCAAAATCAGAACTTCCAGCCCAATGATCCTAGCTACGGTTGGGACGGAACGCTACGTGGTAAACCCATGAATCCAGCCGTATTTGTGTATCTCTTCAAGGTGCGTCTACGTAATGGCACAACCGAAGTGTTCTCAGGGGATGTTACGTTGACCAAGTAAAACTTCTACCAACGAAAAGGGGCCGAAAGTATGACTTTCGGCCCCTTTTTTATGTTCTTAAATCCTTTGCTTAGGCATTGCGATTCACACAGTTCAAATCTTCGAAAGCCCCTTTCAAGCGCTCTACAAAGCTTTGCTCAGCAGCGCGGAGCCATTTACGCGGATCATAGAATTTCTTATTTGGCACATCATCACCATCAGGATTACCAATCTGGTTTTGCAAGTAATCGCGTTTTCCTTCATAATATTCACGGACACCGTTCCAGAACGCCCATTGCATATCTGTATCAATGTTCATTTTGATGGCACCATACTCAATTGCTTCGCGAATTTCCTCACGTGAAGAACCAGAACCACCGTGGAAAACAAAATTGATAGGGTTAACACCAGTATTAAATTTCTCCTGTATGTATTCTTGAGAATTCTTCAAGATGATTGGCTTCAACTCTACATTACCTGGTTTGTAAACACCGTGTACATTACCAAAGGCCGCTGCTACAGTAAACTTATCGCTGATCTTAATCAATGATTCGTAAGCGTATGCTACTTCTTCCGGTTGGGTGTACAAACGTGAGCTATCTACATCGGTATTATCAACACCATCTTCTTCACCACCGGTCACGCCCAATTCGATTTCGAGAGTCATCCCGATTTTGCTCATCCGCTCGTGATAACGCACACAGGTCTCAATATTTTCTTCGAGTGATTCTTCGGATAAGTCCAACATATGTGAGCTAAACAACGGATAACCACGTGTAGCAAAAAAGCGCTCACCAGCATCGAGCAAACCATCTATCCAAGGCAACAACTTCTTAGCACAGTGGTCGGTATGCAAAATAACTGTTACACCATATTCTTTCGCTAAAGCATGTACGTGTGTAGCTCCCGCAATTGCTCCCATGACCGAAGCACGTTGGCCATCATTGGACAAACCTTTACCAGCGTTGAAAGATGCCCCGCCGTTTGAAAATTGAATGATAACCGGCGATTGTACCTCACGGGCCGTTTCCATAACTGCATTAATGGAGTTGGTACCAACGACATTGACGGCAGGTAAAGCAAAGTTGTTTTCATTGGCGTAATTGAACAGCTCGGTTACTTCGTCGCCCCATAAAACACCAGGACGAAAACGGGTTGCTACAGACATTTTTGTACAAATTTTGTCAAGTAAATTGGGTTTCAGACCGCAAAGGTACAAAAAATGGTTTGGGAAATACAGGCTCCCAAACCATTTTAAAGTATGTTTTAATTATAATGCGTTATCAACTGGTAATCAGACGATTTCATTAGCTACTAGATAACGTTCAGCATCCAGTGCAGCCATACATCCTGTACCCGCTGCCGTTACCGCTTGGCGATAAACATTATCTTGTGCATCACCACTGGCGAATACACCCTCTACATTAGTTTTGGTGCTGTCCGCCTTAGTGATTAAGTAGCCCGTTTCGTCCATCTCCAACCAATCTTTGAAGATATCTGTATTCGGCTTATGACCAATAGCCACGAAAAATCCTTTAACGGGCATGACTGATTTTTCACCTGATTTGTTATTATAAACACGCACACCTTCCACTGCTTCATCACCCAAGATCTCATCCGTTTCGGTATTCCAGTGAATCTCAATGTTCTCGGTATTCATGACCCGTTGCTGCATAATCTTTGAGGCTCGCATCTCATCGCGACGGACCAGCAAATGTACTTTAGGACAAAGTTTCGCCAGGTAAGACGCCTCTTCTGCAGCAGTATCACCTCCACCGACAACAGCGACCTCCATCCCACGGTAAAAGAAGCCATCACAAACCGCACAAGCACTCACACCTTTGTTGGCCAAGCGCTGTTCTGACTCTAAACCAAGCCACTTGGCACTTGCTCCGGTAGCAATTATAATAGTATCAGCGTGTATTTCCGTACCGGATTCGGTCCATACTTTGTGTACTGGCCCCTCGAAATTCACTTTAGTGATCATCTCCATGCGCACATCCGTTCCGAAACGCTCGGCTTGCTTACGGAAGTCTTCCATCATTTGTGGCCCCATGATCCCGTCCGGATAGCCCGGATAGTTCTCCACATCGGTAGTAATCATCAATTGTCCACCGGGTTCTTTTCCGGTATAAAGCACAGGGCTGAGGTTAGCTCGTGCGGCGTAAACGGCAGCTGTATAACCGGCAGGTCCAGAGCCGATAATCAGGCATTTTATTTTTTCTATTGAATCTGACATGTGTTATTATAAGTTTATGCTATAAAGCAAGTCGTTCCAAAATGACGAAATTCGACTTGTTGAAAAAGTGGTAATTTAAATGTGTAGTTTAAAATTTGTGCAAAAATAAAAATTTTACCGGGTCTCTTAAAAATGCTTTATAAATTGTCCGAAATCCGGCTCTTAATCTTTGCGAAATCACATTCTGTCGACTAATTCGGTAATGTGTTGTAATAACGTTTACTTTTTAAACATGTTCCAACAATCGTTCATCAAATTCCACCCAAAATGTTAAGCTTTTTATATCCTTTTAGCTACTTCGCTAGTATGCTGGGACTGATCATGTGGTTTTACTTTCGAGATAATCGCAGTTGGGGACGAACGATGCGCAATTTGTTCTTTGCCAGTCTGGGTGTTTACCTGTTGGCCTTGCTCCTTGCACCGGGGCTTTTACCGTTCAAACTCTTTACTTTATTCCGAGATTTACTCGTGATGGGGGTAATTGCCCAGTTCTTTAGGTTCTTTCGGGACAATAAGCTGGTCTTTTTTATTATGCTGGTCGTTTTGGTGGCCACCTTTCAATTCAAATATAAATCTGTTTTACAATACACATTCCCAACCAACAGCACCGTCTCGGAGCAATGGGATGAGCAGTGGGAGCTATTAGTTGAAATCAGTGACGGCCACCAACTCACTGAATTACAAGATGTACTCACGAAGTACCAACTAGATGCCGAGCCCGCCTTCTTTTTAACACAAACCGATCGTACCGATCTGGATGACTATGTAGCGATTAACATCCCCCCTACTCGGGCTCACGAATGGGAAACTATTGAATCCGCGTTTGTAGAAAGTGGATTGGTTGACTGGGTAGAGATCAATGAGCAAATGATGCTAAAACCAATAGAAACGACCCGCCGTCGACCTAGTCCAAATAATCCTTATGGCCTCAACGATCCGCATCTGGACAAGCTTTGGGGCTTTGAAGCCATGGGAGTAGATCAGCTTTACAAAGTATTGGAACAACAGCAAATTCAACCCCAACGTCCGGCCAAAATCTTTATCCTTGATACCGGCGTGGACGCCAAGCATGAAGACTTGCGTGGACGCTACTTCTCGACCGAGCGCCAGGGTGATCGTGATCGCAACCGACACGGCACCCACTGTGCAGGTATTGCCGCAGCCGTATCCGATAATGGATTGGGCATCGCTTCTTTTGCCCCTAAAGATGGTTTCGTTAAAGTGAGTAGCATCAAAGTGCTAGGTGATGAGGGAATGGGCACCCAAAGACGCATCATCAACGGTATTCTCAAAGCAGCCGATAATGGTGCCGATGTCATTTCTCTATCACTGGGCGCCCCTTCTAAGCAGAAGCGCCAACGCGCCTACGCCAAGGCGGTAAAATATGCTAATTCGCGGGGCGCAATTGTCGTTGTTGCCGCCGGTAACAGCAATATGAACGCTAAGGACTATACGCCAGCTAATGCGCCCGGCGTCATTTCCGTCACTGCTTTGGATACCTTACAACAGCGGGCTTCTTTCTCCAATTATGTGCAGGATATAAAAATGGGTATCGCTGCTCCGGGTGTCGCCATCTATTCTACGATCCCTGGTAATGATTACGCCTTTTTGAATGGCACGTCGATGGCAACGCCTTATGTGGCCGGCCTGCTGGGATTGATGAAGAGTATCCGACCAGAGTTGACCACTAAGCAAGCTTATGATATTCTGAATAGCACCGGTAAGCCGACTTCCTCGGGAGTAGAAACGGGACCACTTATCCAGCCTGCGGCGGCCGTTACCGCTTTACTTCAATTAAATTAGGGCAAAAAAAAAACACCACCTTTTCGGTGGTGTTCAAAGCAATTAAAAACAATGAAAAAACCCTAAAATCTTGCATCTTTATCATGAAGGCCAAAGCCTCTGATTTCATTTCTTATTAACTCGTCCGCTTTCAAAAAGCCATAAGCCCACCTGAAATTCGGTCGCCCTGCAGCTTGCGGATGCGATTTGACAGCAGAACGGAGTATCGCTTGGCGAAGCTCTCGATTCGTTGCTTCCGGGTAGGCGCTCCACAGCGCCGCAGCTAAACCTGCGACAATGGGCGCGGCGTAGGAAGTGCCGCTAGCGTAAGTCACTCGATCACCTTGGTCTGCGACTACAGCAACTTGTGTCCCCGGAGCAAGTACTTCGGGTTTGAAACGACCATCGGCCGTTCGCCCTTCACTACTAAAAGCGGCGACTCTTCCACTTTGATCGCTTGCTCCGACCGCAATCACATGATGTGCGTCGGCCGGGCTATTGATCACGGATCGAGCCGTCTGACCATCATTACCGGCACTCGTTACTACGAGCATACCTCGCTCGAATGCCATGTCCGCTGCCCGGCTAGCCAATGCTTGCTGACCGTCCATCTGCGCAGCAGAGTAACTTAGCCAGGGTTCATCGAATTCACGATATCCTAGCGAAGAGGTAATAATATCCGCCCCAATGCTGTCGGCATACTCGGCACCAATTACCCAATTACACATTTCATAGCGTGCTTCATAGGTACGATCCTCGGTACGAATGCAAACATAAGTCGCTGCGGAAGCCGTGCCCATCATCTCACCGGGTGCATCGGCAGCCATTACCGACAACACCTTTGCTCCGTGCTGATCGTTGGTCGCTACCTGATGTTCATTTCCGGTAAAGTCCGGGCTGAACCACAATCGATTCGTTTTGCGTAAATGTTCAAAAAACGGACTGTCGTGTACACCATCAAAGCCGCCATCCAGAACAGCTATCAGAATCCCCTTTCCCCGATGGCCGGCTTGATGCAGGTGATGTCCCTGCATTTGTTTGATTTGTAAATCACTGCGTCCGTAATGCTCACCAAAAGTTTCGTGAGCTTGCGCCGCACTTTTGCGACGCGATGTGTTGCTTATTTGCTTAGGCCAGTAGTGTCCTAAAAAACTAATGCGTTTGACAAATTCCAGGCGACGAATCGCATTTACCTGTCGAGCAGTCGCGATGACGGTCACAGCATTGAACCAGCGTGATGGCTGCTCGACACTTGAGCCAGTCTGACGAATGCGCTCCAGATATTGCGGGTTCACCGGCAGATCAGCATTACTCAAGGCGATACCCTGACGCTGTCGCCGAGCCAACGCACGTTCGGACAAAAAGGCCTCCGGTGCTTCAAGTTGGTATGGACTATTCGTTTTGTCGGTAAATTCTACCCAGTACTTTCGTTGGCTTTGCTGCGCCGACAAAAGCGTCGGTAACAGAAAAAGAACGAGAACAATCCCCCGGAATGTGGTAGCAAAAACTTGCAATGTCAATATTTTCGTCGGTTATGGGTTTCTACTCAGTACGGGGGGAAAGAGGGGAAAGGGGAAGAAGGTATTCTTAATTGTTGAATTTCCTCTTAGATTAATATGGGAGTAAAATTGATATGACAAAGTTAAATGTTTTATCTATTCCTCCCAATACCATAAGAAGGGTAAATATTGCATAAGTTAATTTTACTATCTGTTTATCGCTTTATTCAATGCATTAGTTCAGTCGCTAGCTTCAACAATAAAATGCCTGGTACCAAATAGGATATAAGCTCCTGAAAGACACTTGATGAGATGAAATAAAAAACCGCCATTGAACAGATGCACGAAGTTTGTTGCCCAGTTCTCCAATACTGAACCTCCAATTTTAATCAGCGATGCTAAAATCAGAAATACTACAGCCCACGCAATCACACCAATACGAGCAATGGCTAATTTTTCACTCACCAAATAGAGCAAAACAAACTCAATGGCGATGGGAATCCAACCGATATTTAGAATGAGGCCCGTAGCCATTCCAACGAAAAGGTGCCATAACAGCATTCCAGTAAGACCAAATAAAAGGAAGTAGTAATAAAAGGTATTGGTAAAAACGATTCGTTTCATGCTAAGCACGAAGTTAAGTAGTCTCCAAGTCCTGACAAAATCCAGAAAACAGCAAACTGGATATAAAATGGCCCAGCCATCTCTGATAGCCGGGCCAATTACAGGGGTGAATGGTTTAGAACTTCATCAACCGTCCTTGTGCCGTGTGTTGATTAGACTCCAAGGCATAGAAAAGTATTCCTTGGTATTTTGCTGAAACCACATTGGTTAGTTGTAGCTGATTGTAGCCAGCCTGCATTTGGTAACGTTCCTGGAAGAGGAGCCGTCCTTGTGCATCATACAAGCTTAACACCACGGGGCTATCCTCCGGCAAGTTGACTTCCATTTGTAGTTGATCGCGGAACGGATTGGGCTGGAATGCAACCTTAGGTGTTGATGCCTCGGGACGCGTGGTCGGGTGGCTTTCGCGGCGCGGTGAACTTTGACCATCACAACTGGGATCGTAAGAACAGTCGACATCACCAATTTTGATTCCAGTGAAATTCTGAACCGCGGCAGAAGTTAAATTCATAAAAATCTGATCATTAAGAAACTCGGTATCAAAAGGGTCACTTGGATCAAGAAAGACAAAGCCTTCCTCAATAAAGACCCAATCTTCACCACCTACTTCTCCAAAGCTAATAATATCCCCAACGATTAATTGATTCATATAAACAACATCTCCGACATTGACCGCATCGTTATCGTTGACATCGGCCGCAATTAAGCTGTAGGGATCGGTGATCAAGGTAATACTAGCGGCGTGTCTTTCGACTAAGCCAACATCATCCGAATCAACACCACAGTCGGAAGCCTCAATTTTAATGATCTCCAAATACCAGTCGCGACCAGAAGTAAGATTATCAAAACTGTAGCATCCCGTAGCATCCGTTTGTTCAATAAAAATCCCGCTTACCCCATTAGTGACATCAATCAGACGCACGGTAGCATTGGGAACGGGGGTACCGCAAGGTGTAGCCACACATCCGCTAACGGAAACACCAGTATTGGCGGAAGTACCACAGAGGGCAATCTCAGTAACATCATTCATAACAGAACCACCTCCAGGAGCAGCAAGACGTTCAAAAGTCAGATAGCGCGTCGTCACACTATTTACCGCTACGCTAACGATATTGTGATGCTGAACTGCTGGAAATTGAATTTCTGCTAATACTTGCGTAGGGTCATAGCCCGGGGTTCCAATTTGACCTGCAGTTACTCGAAACACACCCGCGGGATAGCATTTCACGGTAAAATAGATTCGATCTATGATGACCTCTTCTCCAATGTCCATGATCCCGACCTCGTTGCCATCAGTCCATCGAGAATCATTTCCATCTGGATACACATTTGATGTTCCATCAATCAATCCGTTGATCAGGTTCTGTTCATTCACAAGTGCTTCAATAGTGGCAAAGCCTTCAGCATCTCCAGGGTCTTCATTGCCTACGCCCTCAGGATATTCAAAAGTAGCATTGCTCAAATCAATCAAGTTGCTGCAAGCAGGCACCTGAATTTGAAAAAGGGGTTGACAGCCTGGCTGGGCATAAGCTGTCGAGGAATAGATTAATAAGGAAAATAATAATAGAAAGGGAAGGAATTTAAGTGTTTTCATACCTTTTATTTAATGTGATAATTAAAAGTGTTGTCGGTAGCAAGATGCACTCGAATCACAGAAACAACAATGCGCGATGTACCATTTGGGTAGATTAGGGGACTAACTCGTAAAATGAATGATCCGGATATCCGGGAATTTCCCAATGATTATTTATTTTTCGACTATGCTATCCAAGCGTTCTATTCAACAGTGGAGATTATGCTTTCTGTGGCCAGTGATGGTGATCTTGCCAGGAGTGGTTGCTGCTCAACAAATCAGCTATTACCCGGCAAGTGATACGCCCACTTTTGGCGCTTCCTCAGCCTATGAAGCTGTTCAGGACTCTTTAGGCTATATGTGGATCGGTACTGATAATGGGTTATATCGCTGTGATGGCTATCAGCAGTTTGTCGCTTTTCAAGATAGCGCGATCCAGCACCCTGAAGTATACGGCCTCGATCGGGATGCACACGGTCAGCTTTGGTTTCATAACGGGGTCGGACAACTCATCCGTTTTCACCAAAATAAGTTTCATATCCATCCTGATTTTGGACCAAATAAAATCAAGGTCCAGCGAATTTCCCAAAGTGAGGATGGGCAGCTCATTTATGTTGCTACGGTTGATAGCTGGTATGAAATCCAAGCTAAAAATAGCGTACACCGGAAAATTGCGCATTCAAATCAGCTCAATTACATTGGGATTTGCAGCAAGATTGCAAAGGGGGGGATCTATGCTCTACCGCAAGTCGAAATTCAGCTAACGGTAGATGATTATCAGTATTACAGCATTGATCCTCCTAAAACGCTATTAACTTCTTCGCAAACTATAGAGTCAGCAAAATTTCGCATGGGGAATCATCGCCACGGTGGTGATTTTATCTTCCTGCTCCATCAGGATTTACTTGTCCCTTTTAATATCAAAACCAGACAATACTATAGCCCACAGGCTTTTGCCTTAGATTATCGATTTGGCGAAGTCAGGAATATTGAAAGACAGGAAGATGGAACATATTTCATTAGCAGTCGAAAAGGCTTACATTTTTTTGACCCACAAAACCCCGACGCTTCTTTACAGCACGCTCAAATTACACCAGATAAAATCGTCAATTACTGCTATCAAGATCAGGAAGGCGCTTACTGGATAATGCTCGATCGAGAGGGAATTCTTTATTTACCACGAGCCACTATTCAGTTTTTTAATGAGGCGTCTATTTCCGCCTTACAAACAACGAGCGAAGAGCAACTAATTGTTGGAACATCTTACGGGGAGTTATTCATCTTTAAAGACGATCAGCTCATCTTCTCTCACCAGATGAAGTCGCAAGATTTTATTACCAGCATTAATCTTACCAAGCAGTATATCTTGGCCCATGGATTTAAACATCACACTACGGTGTTGCAGGCAAAAGCCCCCTGGAAGGTTTTTGGGGATGTCTCAAGCTATGGTATTTCTTTTATCTCCTCTGATCAGTATCTATTTGGAAGAAAATATAGCTCCCTCTTAAGTATTCCTAAAGAGCGCCTTTTACCAAGTTTTGATCCACAAGCCCGTAATAATAGTTTTCCCAAAAACTTATTTTTAAAGTCGGAAGCCAAAATATCAGACATTCCAGGCATTAAGTCCATGTTTCTTGATCGATTTGAAAAACGGATCTGGGTTGTTGATTTAGAGCGGCGTTTGGCATTTTTCCGTTTTTCGGACGACTTTCAAGACACCTTAGAATTTGTTGAGCATCCTTTTCCCTATTCGATTAATGCACTGGCGCAAGATCGTGATTCTACACTGTGGATCGCGACAGTACAAAATGGTTTGGTGCGTTATAAAAACAAACAGATCACAGGACATTGGACCACAAAGGAAGGACTCCCCAGCAATATCGGACAAGCTATACTAGTTGATCAACGCAATCAGATTTGGCTGGGCACTAATAATGGGCTGGCTCGCTTTAATCCACAAAGTGAGCAAGTTGATGTCATCAACAAAAGTGAAGGCCTGAGCCATCCCTTCATTAGCTGCATGGCTGAAGTCGGTGATTTTCTCTGGGTAGGTACTCCAAAGGGGCTATTCCGACTGCCTACACAAATGGAAGTACACAACCAGATTGCCCCCGCCTGCTATATCACTGGCCTGTCAATCTGGGATCGAGATACTAGTTTACAGGAGCACTTTGATCTCTCTTATGAGGATAATAATTTGACCATTCAGTTTCAGGCCCTCTCCTACCGTAGTATGAATCAACACCGTTATCGCTATCGAATGTTGGGTATTGATAGCAGTTGGGTGGAGTTGGGAGCTGGGAGCAATGTGGTCCGCTTTCCTCAGTTGGCGGCGGGGAAATATGTTTTCGAAGTCAAAGCCGTCAATGAAGACGGCGTTGAAAGTACGCAGCCGGATCGCATTAGTTTTTCGGTGGCCCAGCCTTTTTGGCGCACGCTTTGGTTCAATGCCGTGCTAATCCTCAGTCTTTCCGGGATAATCATTGGCAGTTTCACTTATATTCGGCGGCGGCGTGAGCATCTCAAACATTTAAATTATCAAATCGAACAACTTAAGATCAAGTCCTTTTTATCACAAATGAACCCTCATTTTATTTTCAATACACTCAACAGTATTCAATACCATTTATACAATGAAGAAAAAGAGATGTCCATGCGCTACCTCAGCCGCTTCTCGGACATGATTCGTGGCATATTTCAGTTGTCCCAGCAGCTTGAAATTAGTTTAGAAGAGGAATTACAATTTATTCGAAATTACTTATCGATGGAGAAAATGCGTTTGGAAGAAGAAGTCGAAGTGATTATAAGAATTGATCCCGAATTAGATATTAAAAAAATCTCTATCCCTACCTTACTTATTCAACCATTTTTAGAAAACGCCTTCAAACATGGCTTGTTACATAAAAAGGAGAAAGGACGGGTCTTATTTATCTGCAAAAAAAACGGTGAAGATTTAGACATTACGATTGAAGATAACGGCATCGGTCTGGCAGCGGCTCAACAAATCAGTGAACGAAATAATTACGGCCAAATGCATCGACAATCCAGTGTCAGTATTATTAAGGATCGAATCAAATTATTGAATGATCGCAGAAAAGATGGACGTAAAATAAAGCTGGAAATGATCGAATTAACATCCTCTACACATCAAACAACGGGCACTAGAATTAACATTACACTGCCAATAAAATGATTTCATCTATGAAATAGCGATGTTCATCTGATTTTCACCCTCTCCCATTCAATATTACGGCAACAAAACGTTATAATCACAATACTTCTCAAGCGAACCCTTCATTTGATACACTTTTCGCTGCCCTAAGCACTACGTAACTGATAATCCCAACAGGATTAAAAGAATTGATAAAACTCAAAATCAATCTCTGTAGGAAGGTCCCAGCATTGCAGGACGAGAACGCTTTTTTTGAACACCGATAAACCTCATTTGCATGCGTGCCATTATCATCGATGATGAAGTTAAAAGCAGAAAACTACTCCGTGAGTTAATCATCGCTTATTGCCCACAAATAACGAAGCTAGATGAAGCCGAAACGGTTCAAAAGGCGGCCCATATTATCCGGGCGCAATCACCAGACTTAGTATTTTTAGATATCGAAATGCCGGAAGAGAACGGGTTTCAATTGTTCCAGCATTTTCCCAACTTTAGTTTTGACGTCATTTTCGTCACGGCTTATCACCAGCACGCTTTGAAAGCGTTCGAATATGCCGCCATCGATTATTTGCTTAAGCCGCTCGATATTGAGCGCTTGGCCCGTGCGGTGCGGCGGGTGTCTGAACATCGCCAACGGCAATCAGTTAGAGCGACACCGGATCGTATGGCGATTCCTACGCTAAATGGATTCAAAATCATCGCCATGAAAGACATTCTGTACTGTCAGGCTGAACGTAATTATACGATCGTGAAACTTGAGTCCGGCGAACGCATTGTGGCTTCAAAAAACCTAGGTAAATTTGAACGTCTTCTGGATGGACAACAGTTTTTGCGCATTCATCGCTCTTTTGTGGTCAACCTCAGGAAGATCAGTCAATTTATCCGCGGTAAAGCCCCAATCATAAAGCTTACGGACGGTACACAGCTCGAAGTCTCTAGTTCTCGGAAAGACAGTTTGCTACACCATTTGAACATTGTTGAATAACAACAGCCCGCTTTTTAGTGCTGCCCCATTCAAAAACTTCAGTTATTTAGGCCGCTAGTTCTCCAATCGCCATATTTTGGTAGCGCTTGGTGATCTGAGCACGTAGATTTTTGCGTGCGAAGTGAATGCGACTTTTTACGGTACCCAAAGGTAAAACCAATTTATCCGCAATTTCTTCGTATTTATAGCCTTGATAGTGCATCAAAAATGGCATACGCAAATCTTCGTTGAGCTTGTCGATAGCCACCGAGAGTTCCTGCATGAGCAAATTGGCTTCACCGGAGTTTTCGACGACGCGATCCGGGCTATCCAACAAAAAGGCGTTGTCAGAACCATCTAAGGTCACCCCTTGGCGCTTACTACGACGATAATTATTGATGAAAATATTTTTCATGATCGTCGCGAGCCAAGCTTTGAGGTTGGTGCCGGGACGAAATTTAGATTGGTGCTTCAAAGCGCGATAAGCGGTTTCTTGAAAGAGATCATTAGCATTTTCAACGTCACGAGTCAAGTTCAACGCAAAGGCTTTGAGGTAAGCAGAATAGTGCTCTAATTGCTGATTGAATTGTAATGCTGACATGTTTTATAATTTTACTTTTTTATACAATAGTATTACTATCATTACAAACATACAACATTCTGCCGTGTTTAACAAATCATCCCTTTTTTTAATTAAAATTTCAACAAAATTGTCGTTCAAAACGCTTTTTCATGAAACAGCCCCCTCTTTTTGAAAGCCATCAACTAAGTATGCACGCCTTCCGAGTTGAATATTTTGCCCCATTAGCAGCTATTTTTGCGGATGAAGAGGTCATGCAATTGGCCCTAAATGGTCATCCTATTACCGGTGCAGACTTTGCGCGTTTCTTGGCGGATCACTTTATTTTTGATATCAACCAACATTTAGGTTTTGTGGTGATTATTGAAAAGAAGACACAGGACGTGATCGGGTTTGCGGGACTGCTCAGTTGCAACTATCTGGACAAAGCGGATGTAGAATTTGGTTTTATCTTGGCAAAGGCTAGCTGGGGAAAAGGCTACGCCACCGAAATTGGACAAGCGACGATCAAGTGGGCACACCAATTAGGCTACGAGCGACTACTAGCCACCGCCAGCCCCGATAATAAAGCATCCTTACGGGTCTTGGAAAAGCTGGGTCTACGACCACTGAAAACAATTGAAGTTGTCGGACGAGGAACAAGGGTACTATTGAGTACTTAGCCTAATGCCTGTTGGATATGGATCTTAAACTGCTGGCGTAGTTGTTCTTCCAGCAGATTGATGATTTGGGGTGAATTGATCTCGCGGTTGATCTTCAAGCGGGTGTCCTTGAAATGCCCGGGGCTAAAGACACGTCGAACCGTTGCTTTGTAGAATTCACGGCGGTGAATGTTATCCGGGTGAATATAATCTACACCACCAACGGCGAGCATAAATACCTGAGCGGGGCCCTCATTTTGTTTCCAGCGCTGCAAACCGGCTTCATCTTCAAAGCGCAACGCGACGCCCGGACCTTGCAACTTAAAAGCGACGCCGCATAAGATATCCCCTTTCTCCGGCGGAACAAACTCCGCTCCTAATGGCCAAGACTGCAAATGATATCGCGGCAAAAGATTACCTTGCTCATCCGCAGGATGTTGTTCCGTTTGTGAATAAAGGTTTTCATTAAACCAAATAGATTCTGCGGTAACGTTCAGCTCAAAACGTTCAAAAAGCTGCATATAAAAATCCAAGATGGGATCTGCTACTTTACCGTAGATGACCAATTGACAATGACTAGCCTCGGGATACAAACGAGAATACAGCTTTACTTTGTAAGCGAAGAATGTTTTCTCCCATTCTTTTAACTGTTCCGTCAAATCCACCTTATAGACCTGCATACCCATACAAGCCAAGGAAAGATTCATTTCGTAATCTTCAACGACTCCTAATAGTTCCTCCAACTCATCTTTCAATTCCAAATAATAGGTATACTGCGTAGCTTGCTGACCTTCTTTCCAGAAGCGTTCACCGAGTTGGCGCTTACGCCGTTCCAACAAGTCCAGTTGACTGAGCATGCGCACAAAGGAATGGCTTTCACGTAGACGAAAGACTTGGCGCCGCAGCTCAGAGGCATGATCGGCGTAATTAATTTTATCTAATTCTTCCAATAATAGCTCAATGGCTAAGGGGTCCGCTTCTACATCTAATTGAATCTCCTCACCTACCAACTCTACCCGCACAATCAACTGATCATCGTATTCGTAATGATTCAGTACACGGGCCAAAGGAAGCACCAATAGCTCGCGAATGGTCCGCTGCAATTGCCGGGCCCCGTATTTAGACTCGTAGCCGGCCCGGGCCAAAAAGTCAAGCACCGGATCGGCAATCAGAATGTCCAGCTTACGAAAATTCACCCCTTCACGCCGCCGAAATTCTTTGATTTCCCTTTCGACCACATGCCGCATCGTCGCCGCTTGTAAGGGCTCGAAAGGAATAACCTGATCGATTCGGTTGTACAACTCCGGTCGGAAATGCTTTTGTACTGCGCTCATAAAATGCGCGTTAATGGCTTCCGTATCTTGCACTTTCGACCAGCCGATGCGATGCTGCTGTAAGTTATCCGCACCGATATTTGAAGTCATAATAATAATCGTGCTGCAAAAATTGACCAACTTACCACTACTATCCGTTAATCGACCTTCACTTAGAATTTGCAGCAGGAGATCATAAAAATCAGGATGCGCTTTTTCGATTTCATCGAATAACAACACCGAGAATGGATCGCGACGTACCGCAGAGGTTAACACCCCGTCTGAGAAGTAACTCTCTCCCGTTAATCGCATCACCGAATAAGGATCAGCAAATTCACTCATGTCAAAACGCAGCATCCGATCGCGATTGCCAAACATAAAACCGGCTAATACCTTCGCCATTTCCGTTTTTCCGACTCCCGTCGGCCCCACAAAGAGCAATGATGCGATGGGTTTACCGGTTCGTGTCAAGGCCGTTTTAACGGAAGCTAGCAAACTGCTGACTTCATGGATTGCTTGCGGTTGGCCAAAGATATTCTCACTAAAGTGCTGTTGTACCTCACTCAGTCGCATCGGAATAACCGGATCGATCATAAATTGAGGCATGCCTGTCTCCTCACAGAAACTTTTAATCACTGCTGCCTGATCGAGAATCCCCAGTTGCTTTGGTGCATTAATCAGTAAGCTTTCTAAAAACCGAATGGGTTTGCCAGGAAAACCCGCATAAGGTGTAAAGCGGCGATTCAAGCGAATCGTTTCGCGAATGGCTTCCGGCATAATTTGAATCGAACGGGCCTTAGCAATGCTTTCCACCTTTTCAATAATGATGGTCTCCAGCTCATCCTTTGGTTCCGTCAGCGTTAAAATCTGAAAATAACTGATGTAATTAGGGTGATGCAGTTGAATGCGTGCTAGTTCCTCTTCGGTACACTCTGTGATCAGGTTGATCTCACCACGACTGACATAACTACGTATGAATTCGGCCATACTGACTTCATTACCAACGTATTTACCGACTTCGAAAAGTTCTAGGAAGTTTCGAATGAAAAGTAAGTCACCACTTCGTGATAATTCCTGGCATAGTGAAGCCAGATTATTTTCCCAGCCGGTATCATCAGATAATTCCTTGATCAAGATCGACGCAGTGGTCTCCCAAAATTTACCACTGATGCGGCGCTTACGCTTTTGTCGGACTAGTTCCCAAACCAGCACCGTCTTCCCGACCCCGGAGGGACCAACGAGGATGACATTGCGGTTAAATTTCCCTTTAACCATCCGCACCAATTGATCCAATTCCGCTTTTCGGCCAAACGCCACCTGCTGTTGAATAACCAACGGACGAGCGACTTTAGGCAACAATTGCTCCTGCGTTTCTTCGGCCAGCTTATCCAGTTCTTTGAGCCCCGGGAATACCAAATCGATTTCGTGCGCAATCAACTCTACCTTTTGATACCAAAGTACAGCCACAATTTTTTTCAAATCCGACAAGCGGCGACGGCGCACAAAATCCAAATAGATCACATCGCGTAAATGCTCATCCAAATAATCAGGATCAGCAGTAAAGGTCTCCAATCCCAAAGCCGGAACGACCACCCAGGCGCCGCCTTTACGCAGTTGAAAGAAGTATTCAAAATCAAGCTGAAACTGTGGAAAAGAAACACCATCCTTGGACGCAGCAATGCCTAAGGACACCTCGGATTGATAATAGTCCCCTTGCTGATAGTAGTGCAATAAATCTGTGTATGCCCCCTTGTTCAGCTGATTGCTCTGGAATAAATGCCGAAAATGACCAGCAATTTGAGCTGTTTTTTCGTTAATAGACAGTCGTGGTAGGTCCAATAGAGGGTTCAATACCGTTCCACCGGATGACAGGTGCAGTTTTACCGTTAAAAAGGGAATATTTAATGCAAAGGCCATAGCAGTTATCCCAAGTTATCTACGAATACTTGATTATTCCTTACGCATTGGGAATACTAATACATTACCATCGGTTATTATCTAAATACCAATGATATCACTTTCGACAAATGCACCGAATTGTTGGTCATGCTCTTGCTTTCCTCTACCATCGAGGTATCTCTGAGTTTCCAACAATTCCTCTCGACGAACCACTTTATCTGATTTGCCAAATAGTTCTTGCAAAAGCCCCATTATGCTTGAGGTTACAAAAGCATAAAACTAATCATTCACTTGAATACTATGCTATCCTAAGTTCTTTTTTTGTACTTGATAGCCCGAATACAGACGAAGTGAATACGCTAAAACAAGAAAAATTGGCGATAGCAACCAGATTAGTTGTCCATCGATTTAAATTTGGCCAAATAACGATAAGCATCTCGATGAGAGGCGTACATCAGCCGGCGAACATTTTCCGAGCGATTTTTGATAAAAATATCGTTACCGGGGACACCCAGACGAATACTAACTTGGTACTTTTTAGGTAGGTTACCTTCCGTTTTTAGAAAAATTTCGGCGTATATGAGATGATCAAATTTCTCTTTGAGCTGGTAGATTTTCCACTTGATATACCGGATATACTTATTCGGCAGATCTGTTCCATTTTGCACATTGATCTCCATGAATCTTGGGTTTTAAAAGGTTAGGTACATTTTCTAGTCAATAGGCTTCTGATTTTATTAAGGGAACACGCAAGACAGATCTTAGTTCTGTTTCAAACGCTTCATTTTGTAAAATATTCCATGTTTCTTCTACAAAGATCGTCCCAGATTTACGGCATTGTTTTGCTAGGTCTCGGCCTGTATGGGTCTATCAAATCTCTAAAACCAGTTTTTGCCGGATAAGGCCTAGTTTTGGTTGATTTGGACTATTTTTCAATTGAATTTATCCTCAACTTGCAGAAAAATAAGAGATGATTCTAATTCCACAGCGCCTTTTTGATTCACCGGATGTGACGACCATTTT
>JANQQI010000008.1 GCA_028285085.1 Saprospiraceae bacterium
GGCTTCGCCGTTGCCTTCATCACAAGCATCCGCAGAAGTACTGACAGCGACCGGTGCATCGGATACATTAAGATCGACTGCGACGGCTGTTGAAATACAGTTGCCATCTCCGACGACCGCATAAATGGTGGTTGTAGCCGTGCTAATTGGAGAAGTGACTGGAATCGTTGCGGCCGCATCTTCGAACCAATTGACCGGATTTGCAGTGCCATTATTAACGGTGCTTTCCAGCGTATTAAGATCAAAAGTAGCTTCGCCGTTGCCTTCATCACAAGCATCAGCAGAAGTGCTTATGGCAACTGGCGCATCGGTTACATTAAGGTCGACGGTGACGGCTGCGGAGGTACAGTTTCCATCTCCGACGACCGCATAAATGGTTGTAGTGGCGGTGCTAATCGGCGAAGTGACTGGGATTGTTGTGGCCGCATCTTCAAACCAACTGACGGTATTTGCGGTGCCGTTATTGACGGTGCTTTCCAAGGCAGCTAGATCAAAAGTGGCTTCGCTATTGCCTTCATCACAAGCATCAGCGGAAGTGCTGACGGCAACTGGCGCATCGGTTACATTTAAATTAACTGCAACTGGCTGAGAAGGACAATCGGTATCACCAACCACAGCATAAATAGTGGTAGTACCTGTACTATAAGGCGAAGTAATTGGAATCGTCGCATTGGCATCTTCGAACCAGATGACTGGATTTACGGTGCCATTATTAACGGTGTTTTCCAGTGTAGTGAGATCGAAAGTGGCTTCTCCATTGCCTTCATCACATGCATCAGCCGAGGTGCTAGTCGCCTGGGCAACGGGCAAGACATTAAGTGTCACTGGAACTGGTTCTGAGGTGCAATTACCATTGTCAGTTATGGCATAGATTGTATTACTGACCGTGAGATAAGGTGAGCTTATCGGGATAGTAGTGAGGAAATCTTCAAACCATAATACATTTAAACCACTTCCGTTATTGATTACATTTTCAATACTTGTCAGATCAAAACTAGCCGTTCCATTGCCGTCATCGCAGTTATTTAAGCTCGCACTTTGGGCTGTAGGTACAGCATCAACGGTTAACGTAATACTCGCCACCGTACTTTCGCAATTGCCGTTGAAAGTAGTTGCATAAACGGTAAGTGATGCTGCTGTAAAATTAGCAGGATCGTTAATCGTTGTAGTTGCTGAATTATCTAAGTACCAATTCACTATCCATCCATTTCCTCCATTTACAGTCGAATTGAGTGCGGTTAGATCAAAAGTAGCAGAGCCATTCCCTTCATCACAAGCGTTGGCAGAAGCATCAATCGCTGTTGGCGTATCGAGAACGTCCAATATGACTGGGACAATTTGCGAGCTACAATTACCATTATCAACCTGTGCAAAAAGGGTGACATCAGGACCAACATAAGGCGAATTAGCCGGGAGCGTGGCATTGACATCGCTGTACCAATTGACAGTAAAACCAGTGCCGTTATTAACAACATTTTCTATTGTTGTCAAATCAAAAGTGGCACTGCCATTCCCTTCGTTACAAGCAGAGAGGTTGGTGTTTGAAGCCGTTGGTGCCGGTGTTACAGTTAGGGGGATTTCCACTAAAGTAGAGGTACATACACCATTCGAGACCGAGGCGTATACACTTGCTGATCCGCTGCTGTGATTTGCAGGGTCATTGATCAGTACATTACCATTCATATCCAGGAACCAACTGACAGCTTGCCCATTGTTACCGTTGACAATATTATCGAGTGTCGTCAGATCAAAAATTGCGCTGCCATTGCCTTCATCACAAGCACTAGCTGCAGTAGGTGTAGCACTTGGCGCAGCTAACACTAGAAGTGTCACTTCTTGAGGCGGGGAGGTGCATTGCCCATTAAAGACAGTAGCGTAGACGGGGGCACTACCGTCACTCAGGAAGCTCGTTGGATTAGGAATATTCGTGGTTGTCGTTTGATCGAAATACCAAAGTACAGCAGCTCCGCTGCTTCCATTTACAATGGTATTGGCTTGAGTCAGATCAAATACTGCCAAGCCATTACCTTGATCACAAGCAGATAGGGTAGCTGGATTGCCATTAGGTACCGGATTTACCGTGAGCGGTATACCGACGATGGCAGAAGCACAAGTGCCGTTACTAACACTAGCATAAACAACCGTACTACCCGTTACGAAATTTGTGGGATTTGGAATTCCGGTTGTCCCGTTAAGATCAAAAAACCAATTGACCGTTAGACCTGTATTAAGATTAATTTGTTCATTGAGACTGGTTAAATCAAAGGTCGCACTTCCTGTGCCTTCATCACAAAGACTAGCAGCAGTCGTAACCGCTTGCGGTTGGTTCAAAACGTTGAGGAAAATCGGTGCTGGCGTAGAGCTACAAGTACCATCAGACACGACTGCATAAACGGTCGTGGTGCCGCTGAGAAAACTGTTGGGCGTGAGAATAGGATTGTTGGTGGTGATATCTTGAAACCAGGAAACGGCAAAGCCTGAGTTGCCGTTAATGACACTTTCAATAGTCGTTAAATCAAACACAGCTTGGCCATTATTACCACACGCATCCAGACTACTCGAAATAGCCGTTGGGCCGGGAATGACATTAAGCACTACTGCTACCAAAGGCGATGAGCAATTGCCTTGCGTGACACTGGCGTAGACCGTCCCGGAAGATGAAAGATAATTTGTAGGATTATTAATGGCAAAATTACCTCCAGGGTCAGAAAACCAATTTACAATCAGTCCGCTATTGCCGTTAATAGTGTTGTTCAGGCTCGTTAGATCGAATATCGCTTGTCCTGCCGTACCACATTCGCTGGCGACAGCAGGAAAGGCAGAAGGAGAAGGTGACACGACCAAGTTGACAGCCTCCGGAGGAGAATCACAGCTACTTCCATCACTGACTACAGCATATACAGTAGTGGAACCAGTAATATAATTCCCCGGTGTAAGAATAGGATTATTAGTTGCGGCATCGCTAAACCAGGTTACAGTATTTCCAGTGTTGCCGTTTACAGTACTATTTAAACTGGTCAGATCAAAAGTGGCTTGTCCTGTACCCGGATCACAAGCTTCCAAAGGGCCCGCTGCATTGGCGTTTGGACCTTGGGTAACACTAAATGTAAGCGGGGTTGGATCAACCGTGCCTGGACAACCAGCATTATCTGTAATACTGGTCAACGTCATGGTGATTGAACCACCAAAGGTTTCTGGAACCGTCAAGGTGGAGCCGTTAAGGCCAAAAGTGGACCCTTGTGCACAAATCGTTAGGCCAAAGCCAATATTAACGCTGGGGAAATTAACGGGAATATTATTGAAAAAAGGTGGCACATCGAGAACGATTCCAACATCAAAGGTAGGCTGACTCCCCATGATGTTAAACCCAATGTCCGTACAATCACCGGCACAAATTGGATTTCCACTCAATGCGGCGCTGGCATCTCCCGAGGTGATTGAAACCAAAGCATCTCCATCGAAATTAGAGAAAATAGGGCAACCACTAGCATCTGTAATCGAAACAACGGAGAAGGTCGTGGTGCTACTGACAGAAACGATTTCGGTGTGACCGTTAGAAATGCCATTTAGATTAAAAGTATTCGTACCATCAGTGTATTGAACGTTAAATGGCCCCCCACTCAGTGGAAGGCTGAATTCAAGAGTCGAATTAAGATTGCCGCATCCTGTGCAGTTATTAATACACGCTACTGAAATACCACTAGGGCTGATTGGGAAAAAAGCGGGCGGCGGTACATAGGTGCCACAACTCGTGTAGGTGACCCAATTCGAAGCATCTCCAATTCGATCAATCCATTCTAACTGAGTTGTAGCCGTTGTGGGGCTTTGATAACTAACAAAATCAGTCGTTCCACTCGTTGGCTCCATATGGAAGCAAGGGTCAATATCTGGATGCAAATTGGATTGCTGCGAGGTGCCATTGGCGGCCCAAGTGATTCGTGTATTGAAACCGTAAAGAATCCGACCATCATAAGTGGCATCGTGATCACCAATTGAGCCATTGTAATTCCAAGTACCATTCTGCATCACAAAAATCTGATCCCCTCCGCTATTCATATTGATGCTAGTAATTGGATCGTTCAGGTTAGTAACGGTCCAGTTAGGATTAAGTGCCGCTACCCCTCCAAAGTTATTAGGAAGAATAAAGGAGAAAGTCGTTCCAGCGGGGATCGTAATCCCGTTATAGGTAAAACGATAAGTACCTTCTGAATCACCAAATCGGCCTGGCTGTACACGTTCCCAGCCATTGTCCGTAATGTCGATTTCGGTGCCTGTCGTGATATCCTTGAAGGCCACAAAGCTGATAACGTCTTGACCACTTCCACCACCACAAGCGCTATTGTTGGCATTAACGCCCACAACAGCAATATCGCCGGGTTCGAGCTGGGTTTGGGCTGGAAGCACTGTCAAGCAGAGCAACAATCCACCAAGGAGGAAGAGTGTTCGGGCCCAATCAGAACCTAATGAGGTGATGCCATCATATAGCGATCCCCTGAGAGCAGTTAGTTTGTTCAGTTTTTGCATGTCTTAAAAAGGAAATAGATTTAGGGCAAGTCTCAATCAAGATGAAGACAAAAATACGACTTTTTAAAACCATTTTTAGCCTGATTTACTTTAAGTTAGCGTAAATTCTCCACTTGCCATAAACTTGCGTGTTTGCTTTCAACTTTTTTGACAGATTTGGTGTTAGAGAAAGTCTCGCGTGTGCTTTATTATTTTTTGGTAAGAAAGTCTATTTTTGCACCTTCAAAAACAACCCAATTATATGCAATTAAGTGAACAGGAAATCGTACGCCGGGAAGCCCTGCAGGCGATTCGCGATTTGGGGATCGACCCTTTTCCCGCTGCCCGTTTTGAAGTGAATTATCGTTCTGATGAGTTGACCACGCCACGTTATAAACAACGCTTGGCTGCGGCCATTGAAAAGATCAAAGGTGTTGGACCTAAAAAGGCGGAAGAAATCCGCGATTTTCTGTTGGCGAATAAATTTCGTGTCAATCAGGTTTTGGAAACGCCTGATTTCCAGGCGTTTGGATTAAGTGATCCATTGGTTTTTGATGAGGGTGTAGAAACAGAGTCTACCGATTTGACGGAATATTTGGGAGGACTCCGACAAGCTGCAATTGGAGAATACAGCGAGGAGCATCGGGGTAAAGTCAGTCTTGCAGGGCGTTTTATGGGACAGCGTGGCCCTTTTGCCAAACTGCAAGATGGTTACGGTACAATCCAGTTGTATATTCATAAGAAAGGAATTGGTGATGATGAAGAGACCAAAGCCCGCAATATTGAGTTAGTAAAACTCCTACACATTGGAGATTTCATTGGGATCAAAGGCTATTTGTTTGCCACCCAAACCGGAGAGGTGACGATCCACGTCGAAGAATTAACCTTTCTTGGCAAGGCATTGCGTAATCTACCGATTGTGAAACGGGACAAGGAAGGCAATGTCTATGATGCTTTCACCGACCCTGAGCAGCGTTACCGCATGCGCTACGTCGACCTTTCGGTCAATCCACACGTGCGCGATATCTTTCTGAAACGTAGTCGAATTATCACCTCCATGCGATCTTATTTTGACGCCCAGGGGTGGTTAGAAGTGGAAACGCCTGTTTTACAGCCAGTTCACGGTGGGGCAGCTGCACGACCCTTTAAAACACACCATAATACCCTTGATATGCCGCTGTTTTTGCGGATTGCTAATGAGTTGTATCTCAAGCGTTTAATTGTCGGTGGTTTTGATGGCGTATACGAGTTTGGTAAAATGTTCCGTAACGAAGGAATGGATCGTACGCACAATCCTGAGTTCACCTCTATGGAGATTTACGTGGCCTACAAGGACTACGTTTGGATGATGGAAATGGTGGAACAATTACTCGAAAAAGTAGCGCGGGAAGTAACGGGTGATACCAAAGTAGAGTACGAAGGTAAAATGATTGATTTTGCCGGGCCGTACCGTCGACTATCGATGTACGATTCGATTAAGGAATACACAGGAATCGATATTTCTGAAATGGATGAGGCGGGCTTACGAGAAGTCTGTAAACAACTCCATATCCCAGTGGATAATACGATGGGGAAAGGAAAGTTGGTCGATGAAATTTTCGGAGAAAAAGTGGAGGCGCATTTGATTCAGCCGACTTACATTACCGATTATCCGATCGAGATGACGCCATTGGCTAAAAAACACCGTAGCAAAGCAGGCTTGGTAGAACGCTTTGAATTATTTGTCAATGGTAAAGAAATTGCCAATGCTTATTCCGAGTTGAACGACCCTATCGATCAACGTGAGCGCTTTGAAGAACAGCTCGAATTGGCCAAGCGTGGTGATGAAGAGGCAATGGCCTTGGACGAAGATTTCTTGCGCGCGCTTGAATATGGGATGCCGCCTACTTCAGGATTAGGTATCGGTATTGACCGCCTGACAATGATGTTGACCAATCAGCATAGTATTCAGGAAGTCTTGTTTTTCCCTCAGATGAAAGCGGAAAATAAGGTCGTCGAAGATAATCCAGTTGAAGAGTAAATCTGCATCAAGAAGATTATAAAACATGAAATAGTAGCCGTTCCATTTTTGGAATGGCTCTTTTTTTATCCGAGAATCTCTAAATTTGACACAAACAAACCTTTGAAAACAATGAAATCAATTACTCTTGCTGCCAGTTTTTTTGTCCTCCTATTATTTGGTTGCGCTACCGAAACTGAAAAATCTGCCGAAGAAAAAGCGAAAGATCAGATCGAAAATGCGATGAATGATCTTTCTGAGAGTCTCAAAGAAGGCAAAGATGCCGCCAATCAGAGTTATACCGATGCCCTGAGTGAAGTGAGCAATGCATTAGAAAATCTGAAAGGGAGTGGCGAAGTAACGGAGCCCGTTAACTTTAGAGAAATTAAAAAGCTTCTGCCGGAGCGCATTGGTGGATTACCTCTAACCAATAGTGAAGGCGCTACGAGTGGTGCCATGGGCTTTAAAGTATCGAATGTCGATGCGGTTTATAGCGAGGGGGGAAAGAAAGTAGATGTTGAGATCGTCGATTGTGGTGGAATTGCTACTGTAGCTAGAGGGATGGCAGCTTGGTTGACCTTTGAAATCGACAAAGAATCATCGCGTGGTTTTGAGCGAACAACAACTATTGATGGGAATAAGGCTTACGAAAAATGTGAAGGAAAATACTGTGAAATTGCCCTCTTCGTGGGAGATCGATTTATTGTGAAAGTTTCGGGCAGGGATGTGGAATACGAGTCGCTCCGTCGTGCACTCAAAGATATTGATCTGGATCGTTTATCCCGATTGGTCAGCTAGTGAAAGCCGTGAAAACGTAATAAATGATCGGGTTGATTTTCGTTATAAATACAGAGTAATAGCCTTTTAGATGGCCGTCGACTGGAAGGAAATAGAATCTTGATGGGGTTATGGAAATAGCCATATTGACGAAATAGATCATATTGCAAGTGGCTGCCCGGTGTACGGAATAAAAGCATATCCTTGGCATTGGAGGGTAGGGGAATGTCGCCGTAGCCTTCTTCTTGCAGAAATTGACAAACCATATGGTAGGTTTGCTCAAAATTTGATCCCGCAAATGCTGTTTTGTATTCCCAGCCATCACTTTCACCTCCGAGGTAATCAGAGCCGGCTTCCGGGAAATCTTCGCGAATAGGCATGATGTTTTTGTTTTATAATTGCGAATTTAAGGACAATTTTAAAATAATTCGTTTTAAAATGTCGAAAAATGATCGATCCTACTGGATTGATTCGGAGAGCAAGTGCGGCATTGAGGAATAAAATAGGTCGTATTTTAGACCTATGCTAAATGTAAATAACACTTTTAGAGACAATTAAACAGACTTTTTTATTTCGATAATCCAACTTTTTTAAAATTTTTTCTCACTGATTATGAGGGAATTAAGTTGTCGGTTTAGTGAATAAAAAATATGTTTTTATGGAATTTTTGAAAAATGGAATCTATAGATAGTAGAGATATTTCTAAAAATCGACGGTTTTAACCTCTTGTCCATAAAATGTTCTTGGCAAAGGCTGGGAGCGATATGCCCAAAAAATATTGCGGCCGAAATTGGCCGGCGGTGGCGGCTGAGGGTGGGTCCCTCCCTCAAAGCTTATTTTTATATCCCGCCTTTTGGGATTTAATAGTATAACCACCCTATTTTCAAGAAAATCTAAACACGGTCCATCCCTTTTATTCGAGCGATGATAGATCAAAAGTCAGCTTTTTCATCAACAACTTCCACCAACATGACCTTGAAATCCTTGCTTTCCGTTACTCTAATTGCCCTGCTCTGCTGGGCCTGTGAGTCCCCCGCTACGCCAGCAGCATCGGATACCCCAACTGATACTCCACCCGTCGAAGAAACACCACCGGATGATCGCATCCCTCTCCCTTTACACGGGTGGTATGCTACCTCGACGGCAAGTGATAGTGATCTGAAAAGCGGCTTTGATCGCGATGCCCAAAGCGCCTGGCTAACCATTCCCGGCGCCGGCCCGGATGAGGGAGTGATGCTGTATTTTGCGGATAATACTTACCTCGAAAGTATTCAAATTGAAGTGGCGACCGGTCCGGGAATTGCGGCCGTGAAAATGATCGAAATCTATGCCAACGGTAGTCCCATGGGGATCATCGCACCCGGCGAAACATTTACTTTAGGTGAAAATTATCGAAATATTTATTTACGCATTAATGAAGTGCAGCGCACGCGTAGCCTGCCTATCAAAGTGGATAACCCTTATTACGATACCTTCTTGCGGCACGAATTTGCCAGAGATTATCAAACTGGATTTGCTAATGTGCGCTTGATGGGGCGCGAGGGAGAATACCGGGTTGTACCACCCATTGCTATCGCGGGTCGGGTGCAGGCGACGAGCCGCCTCAATCCCGAGCAAGCCGCTTACCAGGAAAGCCACCTCTTTGATGCACGGCGGGAATTTGGCTGGGTAGAAGGGGCCGACGGCAATGGGATTGGCGAACAGCTACGCTTTCAATTTGACTTGCCAGTGCAGATGACACATTTACAGTTTTGGAACGGTTATCAACGTTCCAATAGCCACTACAAAGCGAATGCACGCCTACAAAATTTCACCTTTGGAACCGATGTGGATTCTATGCAAGCGGCTTATCAACTAGCAGATGACCCGCTACCGCAGAAAATTCGCTTAGCGCGGGCCTTGAGCGGCCGAGACTTTGCTTTGACGATTGCCTCGGCCTATCGAGGGCGGAGTTATCAGGATTTGGCTTTGAGTGAGCTACTATTTTTTGATGAAGACCAGGCCTTTGTGATTGACAGCGATTATCCGGAGCAATTGCAGCGACAGATTAAGACGGCCTGTACCGGGACTGTTTTGGGACAATTGCTGGACCGCCGGGTAGCCAATACTTATACCAGCGAGGCCGGCGCGCGCGAAGATCTGTCGGCAATTATGCGATCCGACGGTACCTTTGTGATGTACACCAAGGCCGTCGATGAACTGGGTACCTCTGCTCAAACCTTGGCCGATGGGAATTGGGAAATTATTGAAGCAGGACCAGAGTCGGCACGACTACGCGTCTTCGGCAAATACCTCAATTTTAGCGATTTGGAGCTGTACTATCAAGGTAAAACGGAAGTAGAGTTGACACGCATTTTCAAAGACGAGATCACGATTAGCGGCAACACGGTACAAGGCAAAAAGTATCTGGATGCGGTCGTTTTCCGTTAATGGACGTTCGGCTTGGGCTTATGTGCCACTGGGCGCAGCTCTGGTACTAGCATCCTTTAGTTTACGTTTACGGGCTTTATTGCAAACTGAATTTGCCAATGGTTGGGACAGTTATTTCTACTTAGTCCAACTCCGCTCGTTGGTTACAGAGGGGCAGATGCATTCGCCTGAGTGGTCCCTGTTTTATCCTTTGTTGTTGGGGATGCGTTGGGGATGTGGAGATGATCTCCTAGCCTACAAAATTACAGCTGCACTACTTGCTGGTGCTTTGACGGGACTGACTTTTGCGCTTGCTCTTCGCCTGACTCGGCGGTTAAGTTTGGCGCTGTTGTTAGGCAGTTTTAGTGTTTTTAGCCCACATCTTACCTATTTCACAGCTCAATATCCCAAGAATCTGCTCGGACTAGTTCTATTTTTTGCCTTCCTTCTGCTGTTAGATCGACGACGTCCGATAACCAGTCTCTTGCTTGGGCTGGCGAATTACTTTGGACATCGTTTGACTTTCGGCCTAACCGTCCTTTTTACTGGATCATTTTTTTTGATCAAAAGAATAAACTGGAAATGGCTTGTACAACTACTAGCTATCGGCGGACTACTATTGGGCTTGGCGACTTGGATAGGTGCACTACCAGCTTGGGCAGATATGGAGCGATTCAAAGGGATACTTTCGACAACACCACATTTGGCTGCTTATAGCTTTATCCGTGATTTTTCGAATCGCTTGACGCCCTTTTGGACTTTTGAAATCATTTGGACGAGTCTCATTTACGTTTTGAGTTTATTTTTTATAAAAAAGAATAAATATTCCCCTTGGCACTGGAGCCTTTTTGCGATCTGTACGCTGTTGATTTTTCCATTTTTTACGTGGTCATATACCGGCATGGCTTACCGCTTTTTCATGGTATTTGTCCTGCTGGCCCCTTTGTTAATATTACAACCGCTGTCTGGTAGAACGAATCGCTGGTTATATCTGAGCCTTTCGATTGGACTATTGTTGTTGAGTCCATGGTCTAATCAAGCTTACCAGCCTAAGCTGCATGATGCAGACTATGCTCAGTACGCCCTGTTGACCCAAAAAGCCAAAGCGGCCCTGCTCGGGCACTCTGTTGAACTGATTATTGCACATAATGCCCTGGCGGAGTATTACACCTTCACAACGGGTCAGGATGCGATGCCCTGGCGCCCAGAATACGAGATTGCACCCGATCGACTCTGGCGCATCGTGGCCGATGTACGGCGTTCTGAGATGACCCGGTATCTTCATCCCGATGACGAGTTGATTCAGCTCGGTGTTCGTTATTTTCTGGTACAAGAATCGGCATGGCAGCAACTCATTGCGCGTGCCACGGCCGAGCAAGATGACTATCTCTTGGAGCGTATCTACAGCTGGCGCAATCCGCATCGCCTTCGTCCAGCATTCTTGCTACGTAAACACAAAAAATAAAGCCATCCCAATCTTTCGATTAGCATGGCCTTCTAGGATTAGCTTCCTACGGTTTATTTTTTGATTAAACGTCGAACGGCGTGTTGGTTGTCAATGATCAAATCAATGAAATAAATGCCGGAGGGCAGGGTGTTGACTGCTAGTTGATGTTGCTGTTCACCGGCGGCCAAGCGTCCCAATGATGTTTCTTGTATGACTTGTCCTTGCACATTGAGCAACCGGAGGCTAACCTGGGTATTTTGGGGCATATCCCAGCTGATCGTTACGGCCTCCTGGCTGGGATTGGGGAAGAGTGTCCATTTGGTTTGCTGCTGTAAATTGTGGGTAGCAACTGGGCGTTCTGCTAATCCAACTACTAGCCCTTCGTCGTTTGAACCCAGCCAGAGATCACCATTTTCGGTAGCTTCTAAGCGGATGTGTTGTACAAAGTTGATTGGGATAGCTTCGATTGGGATGGTTTGCCAATCATTGCCGTCGTAGATGGCCACCCCGGTTTCCTGGGCAAAGAAAGTGGTACCATCGGATAGTGCACTGACCTGATGAACGCGGGTATTACTTAAACTGCTATTGCTGGCATTGATGAGTGTCCATTCACCATCGTTGTATTGTGCCACACCCTGCAACGACCAGTTGGGGAGCCAGATCGTGTTATCAGGGCCAACTTCAAAGCGACCATAAGCGCCTAATAGTGCAGACTCATCTAAATAGCTGGTCCATTCACCATCTTTAAGTCGCCAAACTTCGCTAATACCAGTTAGTATCCATAGTGCCTGCTCTTGGTCGATGGCCATGAAGTGCACTTGATCATTTGTGAAGCCAGAATTGCTGGAATTATAATGGATGAATTCGTTGCCGTCGAAAGTGTAATAGCCGCTGCTAGAGTTCAAATAATATTTTTGACCATCGTAAATGACTTGATTAAAATAAATTGGGATGTTGTTACTGGCCATAATCGTATGCTGGGTCCATTCGTTACCATCGTAAAGGAATAACCCCTGAGTGGTAGCCGCAGCGATGGGGGAGGGGCCATCAAAATTTAGATCAAATATTTGTGCATAATTGAATGCTTCGAGCTGCGGAATATCAATCTGCTGCCATTCTCCTGCTCGGTAGCGTTGGAGTGATTTACCTTGCGCAACGAGTGGATATACCCAGCCTTCATTATCCGATTTGATGCTAATGATTTGGTTCGAATTGAGGCCAAATTCAGATAGTGACACACTATTCAGAGCACCGCTTTGGCGGTAGAGTTGATTATCAGCAGTATACCAATGCCTGGCCTCTTGATCGACATAATATCCCTCAATATAAAGCTCAGGATTGTTGGTCAACTCATCCGCTTGTTTTACCCAGACTTGATTCTCTAATTTGTAGACCGTTTGATCGGAAGCAACGACGGTCATTTTATCATCGCCATCCTGAAATAGCATTCGGATACTGCTTGGAGGAGAAGGTGACCATTGTGTGGCATCGGTAGTGCGGTACATTTGTAAGTTTTCACCGTCGTGTACCGCGGCAATGTGTCCGTGATTAATGACCCAAAAGCGTTCTGAATTATCCACCAGACTGGTCGATTCACCGTAAAAGAACAAATCGGTAGAGTCGGAGAGGTTATGCCAGTCATTTCCATCAAACATATATTGGAAAAAGCTGGTCGCATAAACGCGATCATCAACCACTTCTAAAGACCAAGTGTGCTGTAGAAATGAATCGGTACTGAGATTATCGTACAACTGCCAGTTGCCATTATGTTTGCGAGCAACACCAAACTTGTTACCAATCCAGATATTTTCAGTATCAATTACTTCAAAATCGTAAAGCTCCGCTTCTTCGGGATCGAGATTTAATGCTTGAGCGGGATAGAGGATATCTGCCCACTGGCCATCGTCAAATCGAGCAAGGATCATATCGTAAGTACCAATCCAAATGTCACCGTTCGACGCTCTACTCAGCGATTGAATGTGACTAGACGGAAGGTTGGTATTATTACGGTTGAAATAGGTAAGCGCCATGCTGATTTTATCCACTCGGATCACTCCTGCGTCCGTTGCCAACCATAAATGTTGATCAGTTTCTAATAAGTCGTTATACCCCTCGGGGCTTTGGAAAATTTGCCAATCGTCGTATTGTTGTGCGTGGCTGGTGGTAAGCAGGCCGCCAATTAATGTGATTAGTATAAAAAATGATCTCATGATGGAAACATTTAATTTTTGTACTCTTTGACAATCTTCATTGATAGGTGAAAAGTCTGAAATTTTGTCTAAGAATCAATTTTTAAATACGATATGATCACAAATCTAGTTGGAATACCTTCGTAGTGCAAATTAAAGGCGATCTATAAACAAGGTGTCTAAAAAGCATTTTAATGTCTTTTTAATTGATAAATAATAGTATTTTGAGAATTAAATAAGGATTCTAAAATTGATTTAAATGAAAAATCCTTCCTCGGATTTGCACGAATTAGTCCACTCGCTGACAAAATCGGAGAAGCGTTATCTAAAGATACAATTTGGCAATCAATCACGAGATTATCATGAACTCTTGGATGCCCTCCTCGCTCAGCCCGTTTATGATGAAAAAGAACTTAAGGTTGCCTATGCCGGAGCACCTTTTTTGCGCCACCTTGCCGTCAGTAAGCAATACTTGTACGATTTGATTTTAAAAACTTTGGATCGTATCGATTCGGAGCATCTTGAAGCGGCGACATACAAGCAATTAGCTTACGCCCGGCAACTGATCCGGCGTAATCTAGCTCACCAAGCCATTCGCCAGTTGCGTAAAGCGCGCCGCACAATTGTTGCCCATGAGTTGTATCCCGCTTGGCTGGATTTACTCAGCTTGGAAAAGCAGCTACTCAGCACTCAATCCATTTCTAATGCTTGGAAAGTGGATAACCGAACTCGGATTTACGAAGAAGAGCGCGAATGTTTGGCTCGAATGCAAAACACGAACGATTATTGGTGGCTCAATACACAGTTGTATCAACTGCAACTGCAGTTTCAAAAAGCCCGCGATGCTAGCCAACGGGAGCAACTTAATACGCTTATTCGCGAGCCCTTACTGCAGGATGTCGCGCGAGCCACGACCTTTCGAAGCCGGGTGTATTTTTATCAAGCTCGGGCGACTTATCATTTCACGATGGGAGAGCCGGAGGCGGCCTATCAGTACAATCATCAATTTCTGGAGCTGCTGGAATCTGACCCGGTTCATTTGCAACGCAACCCGGATCTTTATCTCGGAACGCTCAATAATTTTCTGATCGACAGTTTGTTGCTCAAAAAGACGGATGCCCTCCGCGCTGGCCTCGAAAAATTGCGTGCCATTCCATCGCGCTCGGCTTTTAGCAAGCTCAAACGGATCGAAGCCCGGGTTTTCCGCCAAAGCTATTTGCTTGAAATTAACTGGGCTTTGGCGGAGCGGGATTTTGATCGCGGCCGCCAGCTTATTCCTTCGCTCCGCGAAGGCCTCGACCGCTTTGGCCGTCAAATGGACAAGGCGCATCGCGTCACTTTCCACTATCTCATTGCCTATCTTTATTTCTGTGCTTCGGATGGTTCCGAGGCGCTGAATTGGATTAACCTGCTCTTGCGGGACCGCAAAGAAGGCGTTGTGCCGGAAATTTATGCTTTTAATCGCTGGCTCAATGTCTTGGTGCATTTTGATTTGGGAAATTATGAATTATTGCAATCTTTGCTCCCTAGCACGCGACGGTACTTGCGTAAAAAGCGGCCGCTGTATCGTACCGAGCAGCAATTATTCCGCTTCTTGCAGCGTGCGATGAATGCGGTCAATACCGCAGCGTTTCGTGAACATTGTCTAGAATTACTGGAGAGCTTGCAAAGCCTTCGGCAAGATCAGCGGGAACAACGCGTATTTAATTACATCGACCTCCAATATTGGCTCGAACGAAAGATAAACCCAAGCCCTTAGGTTATGACAGCTTTTCTCAGAATTTGTATCGGTGCGCTGGCCATCTCTATGCTGGCCCAAGTGGAGATCGTTTTGCCAATAAGCGAAACGGGCATTCCAATCACCGGACAAACTTTGGCAGTACTGGCGGTAGGGTTTTTATTTGGTTTTCCCGAAGGCTTGCTCGCTGTTTTATTGTACCTATTACTGGGAGGCATTGGCTTACCGGCTTTTGCAGGTGGTGCTTCGGGCTGGGCGACGTTCACCGGGAATACTGGCGGATTTTTATACGGTTTTATCCCCGCGGCGGTATTGGCGGGCGGCTTGGCTGACCGTGGTTGGCGGTCATCATTTCCGAAGCTCCTGCTTGGGATGCTCGTTGGGACCTTAATTATTCTGTTTTGTGGTTGGTTACAACTGGCCTTGATCTTTGACGCGCAGCGTGCACTAGCTTATGGGGTGACACCTTTCCTGGCAGGTGCGGCGGTTAAAATTGTGTTGGGAGCACTAATCGTTTGGATAGTGGAGAAATACAATTTAAAATATCCAACCCAAGGAATGAATCAAAAATCCAATTGATTACGTATTGTTTTTTAGTCTAATGTGTTTTTTTATAATAAAAAAATCTAATCCATACGCCTGGAAAAAACTCAAACCCCTACATAATTACTACATTCGTATCAAAGTAGGTGCCCCATGACGTTCATAATCGCCCGCGATTTTTAGTCAGCGTCCATCATCCTAATTATCTTTTGATAATCATTTGTGATCGGAAAAGTGAGATAACATGCAAGATGCCCTTTTCAAAATAAGAGAAAATCACCGTTACGGTTTTATCAACAATGCCGGCGAAATTGTGATTGAAGCGCAGTATCTGGAGGCCGAAGAGTTTTATAATGGCTTTTCTTTGGTGCGCTTTAATGATAAGCCCGTCCCGCTTGATTATTTGGGGCGCCTCTTAATGAAGCGTTTATTCAACCAAGTTGGGCCTTTTGAAGAAGGCTTAGCTCGGGTGCGCTTGGTAAATCTTTGGGGATACATTGATCAGCGTGGCAGTCTGGCTATTGAGGTACAGTTTGAGCAGGCAGGTGATTTCAGTGAGGGTTTGGCGGCCGTAGCTGTTGATGGCCACTACGGTTACATCAACCAACAAGGCCAAATGGTAATCGAACCGACTTTCCAAAGTGCGGGGCCTTTTCGGTCAGGGCTGGCTGCAGTCGCTACCGAGGAAGGCTATGGTTATATTGACACGGAAGGAAACTGGGCAATTCCACCTCAATTTGCATCCGCTTATCCATTTGAAAAAGAGGTCGCTGCCTTTCGCGAAGATGATTGCTGGGGATTGATCAATCGTCAAGGCGAAGTGGTAATTCCAGCTCGTTTTACCTGCCTTGAGGATGAGGTGCCCGGGCAATTTTTCGAAGGCTTAGCCTTAGTAGTTGAGAATGGAAAGTACGGCTATGTCAATAATCAGGGAGAGATGGTTATCAAACCGCTTTTTGATTTTGCTGGAGAATTTTCCGAAGGACTCGCTCTTGTGGAAATCAATGGTCAGTACGGTTATCTCAGCCCGGATGGTAAATTAGCGATCCTGCCATCTTATGAATTGGCGGGTATTTTTGGTAGCCAGCGTGCACCGGTACAAATTAATGGCCGCTGGGGCTTTATCGATCCGCAAGGAGAGCTAATCATCGAGCCAATATATCAAGAGGTCTTGCCTTTCAGAAATGGTTTAGCCTGGGTGGCCCTCGAAGATGGTCTTTGGACCTACATTGATCCCGATGGGCAAGTTGTATGGCAAGAAGCCACCACTCAGGTCAATAGTCTGGAAGAAGTACCGAGCTAGAAAGATATCCTTTCTTTCTCAAAATAGGGTTGAATGACTTGCTGGCTTATAATCGAGCAATAACGGTACGATTGCCACGTACTTTTTGGCCAATGCTTACATCGATTTGTGCATCGAGTGGTAAAAACAAGTCGACACGCGAGCCAAATTTAATGAAGCCCATGTCGCTCCCTTGTTCTACTTGTTCTCCAATCTCCAAATAATTGACGATTCGTTTGGCGAGAGCACCCGCAATTTGCCGCAGCAAAATTTCTTCTTCCCCATTATCGATCACGACCGTAGTTCGCTCATTCTCCTGTGATGATTTCGGATGCCAAGCCACTAGGTACTTTCCGGGATGATATTTAAAATAATTGACCTTACCACTGACCGGATTGCGATTAACGTGGACATTGGTAGGGCTCATGAAGATGGAGACCTGTAAGCGCTTGTCTTTGAAATATTCGCTCTCCTCCGTTTCTTCAATCACCACAATTTTTCCATCAGCGGGCGCGTATACGATATTATTATCCGCAATGTGGATTTCCCGACTGGGATTACGGAAAAACTGCAGTATAAGCAAAAATAGAATGACGGCCACAATACCAGCGAGCCATAACCAGGCTGGTGCCAGCCAAAATACAAGCAAGTTCAAGACCAACAGCAGGAGGGCGGTGTTTAGCAGTATCCTATGGCCTTCTTTATGGATTTTCATCATCATTTTTTCTTGAAATCGTTCCAGAAGGTATTTTCAATTTTCAAATACCATTCACAACAAACTCAAAATTAATAAAAAATAAGCAGGTGAAAAGGTTTCTAAAGGCTCGGATATAGTAGATCTGTTGTAAAAAAATGGATTACTGACAATTACTGGTAATAGCCATTGAGGTTAAATACAGCCCAATTTATAACGTTGATTAAACCATTCGGATCCAAAGTAGGTAGGCCGTAGCAAATGGTACAAGAAAGATAAAGGCATCAAAACGATCCAGCATGCCACCGTGACCCGGTAACAGTGATCCCGAATCTTTGACCTCATAGCTACGCTTGAGCATGGATTCTACCAAGTCGCCCAATGATCCGAAAATGACCACAATGATGGATAAAACCAACCAATCAACCACCCGCTGTTCGGGGAAAATATAACCGAGCAATACGCCCAGACCAATAGTCAAAAGTGCGCCGCCGATGGAGCCTTCCCAGGTTTTTTTCGGCGAAATACGGGGGAAAAGCGGCGTTTTACCAATTTGTGATCCGACCAGATAAGCTGCCGTATCGTTTGCCCAGGTCAAGAGGAGTAAGCCAAAAATAGTGTTCGACCGAAAATTTTCTCCGTCAAAAGCAATGAAATCCAGCATCGCAAACGGAATGCCAATATAAACCATCCCGAGAATCAGGTAAGCGACATTGGCAAAGGGCTTTTTGGAGAGTGCAAATAATTCAAAAATGAAGCTGAGAAATAGCAAAGGAAAACAAAGCAGTGAAGCAATCAGGACAAATTCTGCTGATGAATTAATCCAGTTGAGCTTAAGCAGAGATACCAGCACAAAAGGCGTTAAACCCAATAGAAGGCCCAAAAATTTTCGGATGTGATCTCGCTTTTTGTCCTTACTCAGTGTCATACCGAAAAATTCCCATAGACACAGTCCGGTGATCAAAGCAAAAAGTGCAACAAAAGGATAGCGACCGCCATACAGGCCGCCTAGCATTACCAGTACAAAAATAACGGCCGTCGAAACACGCTGTAATAGTCCACTCATGGTTTACTCTGTTACATTGCTTGGATCGGTATCGGGCCGATTAAATTGATACAAAAAGTACCCGATACCCGCCACGAAGATAGCAGAAATAACGATAAGCGGTATAGACGGCGGCGGCATCTGGCTAATATCCATTTCCGAAAAGCTACGTTCTGAAAAATGAAGCGCAATGATTTGCAGACCATTATTAAGAAAGTGGACTATAATTGGCACCCAAAGTGTTCCCGAAAAGAACAGCAGGTAACCCAGCAAAGCCCCCAGTGCCATACGCGACAAGAATCCCTCAAATTGGAAATGAAAAGCACTGAATAGTGCTGCTGCGATCCAGATTGCCGTATGATGATTACGCGTCCAGGCCTGTAAACGTCGTTGTAATAGCCCTCGAAAGATCATTTCTTCGCCCAGAGCAGGTAACACCGCAATGACTAAGACATTGAGTAGTAGCTCGGTTGTTGATTGGCTGACGAGTAAGTTGCTAATCAGTGTACTGGATGAGGCTTCCGCTTGCCGCATCCACTCGGGTAGGGGCAAGGCAGCATTGATTTGGTAAAGCCACTGTACCAAAGGGAGTGCCGTGAATAACCAAATTCCGCCAATGACTATATTAGAAAGGAGGCGAGGTGTATTGGTCCATTGGAGTTGTAGAAATTTATACCAGTTTTTGCGATATAGAAATATGGCTAAGCCCATAGCGGGCACCACAAAGCTCATTAAGTGCGTCAGCGCAATTCCGCTACGGACATACTGGCGGAGCGACGCATCTGCGCCTTGTCGCAACTGCTCTAGGGCTTCTTCCCATCCCAAGTCATACCAAAGCCCCAGTAAGGCCAATAACCCACTACCTAATAATAAACAAAGTAGTACAAGCAGCACCAATACCACCAAAATCGTTATTGGAGGGTAGTTATTGCTTATTCCGGCTTCGTTGGCAGTGAATCCAAGTTTAGAATCATCCATAAGGCTATTTTCGGTAAAATTAGTGTAAAAAGGATGATTTGACCTGCGAAATCTCGGGACTTAGCTACAAATTAGAGAGAGATTTACACAAACATGAGTGAGGTGAAACAAGCAGAGCAATACATTTCGTAGCGGTCAATTTTATTTTACCAACCCGAATGGTTTTCACCGAGCTTAATCACTAACTATTGCACATCAACCCCCGTGGTGGCGAATGACTAGATTGAGTGTCAATATTAACAAAGTAGCGCTGATTCGAAACGCGCGCGGTGAGAACTTACCTAATCTTGTTCAAGTAGCCAAAGACTGTGAAGCCTTTGGTGCCCAAGGTATTACTGTGCATCCCCGTCCCGACGAAAGACACATCCGATACAACGATATCGCACCACTCAAAGATATCGTCAATACCGAATTTAATATAGAAGGAAACCCTACACCAAGATTTCTGGAAATGGTAATGACCCATCGGCCGCACCAGTGTACACTCGTACCGGATGCACCGGGCGTATTAACCTCAGATCGTGGTTGGGATACTGAAACTAATCGAGACTTTTTGATTGATGTTACCCAGCAATTACAATCGGCTGGTATTCGGGTATCCATTTTTGTTAACGCCGAAGAACGGTTTGTAGTAGGGGCAAAAGGGGTTGGCGCCGATCGAATCGAATTTTATACCGGTGATTACGCCCGGCAATATGCCAGTGATCCGGCCGCAGCTGTGGCGACTCATCGTCGTTGTGGCGAATTGGCTAATGCCATTGGTATTGGGATCAATGCCGGCCATGATCTGAATCTTGATAATTTGAAATACTATGTCCAACAAGTGCCCGAGGTTTTGGAGGTCTCTATTGGACATGCGCTGATCTGCGACGCACTTTACTTAGGGTTAGAGAATAGTATTCAATTGTACTTGAATCAACTCAGTTGATTTTATCGGAGTACGTACTTGAAATACATTGTACCAAAGCGGAAATTGATATTGAAATCTGCTCTCTAGTATTTGAAAAAAATGTGCTATTTTGAAAGCACAACTGGACTCACAAGCAATCCAAAGCTAGCCATTTAAATCCGTCTACAACGGTTTCCTCATCGCTCTCCTGTAATTGTCATAGAATTGTCAGTTTCGACAAACGTCAAAAATGGCACGCGCCACTCTTGACACTCTATATCGTATTTTTTTAAACATAAAAAACTGATAAACAGGCTTTTGTAAAAAGGTTGGCCACCTAGCGTAATTTCGCTGGAAAGTTAATTTTTTCCAATTGTTTTCGATAAACTATTAAGAAAAAGTTAATTTTTCATCGTGCGATTTTGAAAAATTATTCTACATTTGGATATTATTAGTGTTTATTTAATAAACTAAAATTGGATTAGTATGAAAAAACTCTCACTAGTTTTAATGATGGTGCTGTGTGCGGTGGGAACTATCCTGGCGCAACGGACAGTGTCCGGTATAGTGTCCGATGACAACGGCGAGCCGTTGATCGGAGCCAATGTACTGGTCAAAGGCACCTCCTCAGGTGCCAGTACTGATCTGGATGGAAAATATTCCGTTCAGGTTCCCGATGGTAGCAATACTATTGTATTTAGCTACACAGGCTTTGAAACTCAGGAAGTCGAATTAGGCGCTTCTAACGTGGTGGACGTAACCATGTCAGAAGGTGTCATCATCACTGAGGTCGTAGTAACGGCGCTTGGTGTTGAACGTAAAAAAGACGACGACTTGAGTTCTGCTACTTTGATTGATCCTGATGAAATCTCCCGCTCCGGAGAGACTGGAGTCATTCAAGGCCTTGCCGGTAAAACTTCCGGTGTTCAGATTACCCGAAATAGTGGTGACCCCGGTGCGGGTGCTTACATCCAGATTCGTGGTCAAAACACAATCTTGGGTGATGCCTCTCCTTTGATTATTCTTGATGGTGTACCGATTTCGAACACTAGTGCTGACCTTGGTGATGATGTAAACGGTGTTGCTCAACAATCTCGTTTGAACGATATCGCACCGGATGACATCGAAAGTGTAACTGTATTAAAAGGTGCTTCTGCTGCTGCTGTATATGGTACTGGTGCAGCAAATGGTGTAATCGTGATTAAAACCAAGCGCGGTAAAACTGGCGGTAAGCGTTTCAGTGTCAACGTAAACGCGAGCTACGGTTTTGATGAAATTAACCGTGAGTATGAAAAGCAAGATCAATTTGGTCAAGGTTACATGCTCGATCTTTTTGGAATCGGTGATTTCAACCCTACACGTATTGGAGAATGGGTACCAAATACTGGTTTCTCTTGGGGGGATCGCATTTCTGAGCGTTCTGGTGCTGCTGATGTGGTAGATCAATCGGGGGGTTACTTTATTGGTAATCAAACCGGGAATCGTTACGATCCAATTACTGCTAAAAACGATCAAACGATTTATAACGACATCAACCGTGATCAGGTCTTCCAGACTGGTACCACGGCAGATATCTCGGTAGGTATTAACTATGCAGGCGACAACAGTAATACGTTCTTCAGCTTTAGTCGTACGGATCAAGAAGGTATCATGCGCGGTAACTCTAATTTCACGCGTAATACATTCCGTATTAACCACTCTTTCAGCTTGCTGGATAATTTGGATGTTCGTATCAATGGTTCTTACTCAGGGTCTACTTCTGATCGTGTCCAGAAAGGATCTAACCTGAATGGTCTTTATCTTGGTTATCTGCGTACTTCTCCTGATTTTGATAACACGGATTATGATGGTATCTATGTTGATGCTAATGGTATTGAGCGTCCAGGACATCGTTCATACCGCCGTTATCTAGGTGACTCTCCACCGATTTATAATAATCCAGGTTGGACGATTAATCGCCAGGAGAATCCAAACTCTGTAGATCGTTTCATTATTTCTCCGGAAATCAATTGGACAATTACTAAGGGTTTAATGTTGACGGCTCGTTATGGCTTGGATGCATACACCGATGAGCGAGGTACTTTCTTCCCGGTTAACTCCGCTGGTGACTTTGCTCGTGGTTCTTATGCACGTGATGATATCAAAGAAAAAACTCAGAACTTATTCTTGTTCTTGAGCGGTGAAAGAGCTTTGAGTGATCGCTTTAATTTGGGTTACACCGTTGGTTACAATATCTTCGATAATGTTTACGAACGTAACACCGGTTCTGTTAATAATCTATTGTTGAATGATCCAGAGAAGTTGATTTACAATAATGCTTCTGGTAGCGATCAATTGCCTGACTTATTCACATCTCACAACCGTAAGAATGGTGCATTTGTCGTCTTGAATGGTGATTTTGACAATAAATTCTTCATTGAAGCTTCTGGACGTTTAGAGCGTACGGCTTCTGTAGCAGATGAAACTTTCTTCTTCCCAAGTATTTCTTTGGGTTACAAATTTGCTGACGATCCAAGCAAAACGCTAAGCTTCGGTAAGATTCGTGCTTCTTATGGTGAAATTGGTATTGAACCACAGTTGTACGTTAACCGTGATATTTTCTTCAATACGACTTCAGGTTCTGAAGGTTGGGGAGATGCCTTGGATGGCGTAAACTATGGTGGTACATTCCGTCGTGGTAGTGTGCAAGGAAATCCTGACTTGACGATTGAGCGTGTAAAAGAGTTCGAAATCGGTGCTGATTTACGTTTCTTGAACAATCGCTTGGGCTTGAACTTGACTTACTACGATCGTGTAACCGAGGATGCTATTTTACCGATTGAGGTACCAGCTAGTACAGGTTATGCTAACATCTACGCTAACGCTGCAGAAATTTCTAACCGTGGTGTCGAAGTGGATGTGAGCTATCGTGTGATCCAAACGCGTGATTTCACCTGGAGAGCTTATGCTAACTTCTCTCGTAACCGTAATATCGTTGAGAAATTGCCGGACGTTAGCCGTTACATCCTGAATGGATTTACCAGTACTTCTTCTGCTGTAGTTGAAGGCGAGCCTTTTGGAGCAATCTGGGGTGGTCGCTGGTTGGTTGACGATGCTGGTGAGCAAATCTTGGATGACAATGGTTTCCCACAAGCTGATCCTGAGCAAGGGGTGATTGGTGATCCTAACCCAGATTGGCGTGGTGGCCTTGGTAGTGAATTCACTTACAAAGGTATCCGCTTATCTTTCTTGTTTGAAACTTCTCAAGGTAACGATATGTGGGCTGGTACATCAGGTGTATTGCGTTACTTCGGTATCCACCCTGAAACTGCCACAATTACGACTGCTTCACAAGATCTGCCAACGCTTTATGGTGATGTCATTCCTGCCGGAACAACCTTCCGTGGTGTTGAGAAAGACTTTGGTGGTGGTCCAGTCGCATTGGACGCTTACTGGTATACGGATACCGGTGGAGGATTCGGTCCTGTTGATCAGCAGTTCGTTCAAGATGCCTCGTGGGTTCGTCTACGTGAATTGAGCCTCAGCTACACGTTTAGCCCTGAGTTGATCAAGAACACTGGTATGTCTAGCCTCGAGGTTGGCGTGACTGGTCGTAACCTAATTCTTTGGACAGAATTTGAAGGTGTAGATCCAGATTTGAACTTGACTGGTGCATCTAAAGGTCGTGGTTTGGATTACTTTACCAATCCAGGTACCCGTTCTGTGTTATTCAACGTTCGATTTGGTTTCTAATCCATGGTCATTTGATCGATCATTTGTTCTCTTAAAGCATGTCTTCAAAATGTGCATTGTCAAGAGACAGGTGGACGTGTAATGCCATTGGACAACTTTATTTAATTAAAAAATATTTCATCATATTATGAAGAGTTTTAATAAGTTATTCCTCTTTTTGTTGGGTGGAATTGTGATGCTCTCATCGTGCAAAGGATTAGTTGATGACTTGAACGATGATCCCAACAACTTTACGGATGCAACTGCTGAACTCCTGCTGAACCAAGCGATGCTCAATATCGCTAGTGTCGGAGAGGCAGATCCTGCACGTATTGCGGCGATGTTTACAGACCAGATGACTGGTTCTGACCGTCAGTATACTTCATATAATGCTTACAATGTAACTGCTAATAACTTTGATGCGATCTGGGAAGATGTATACCAGCGTGGTGTAACTCAGGCTCAGTTGGCAAAAGAGAAAGCAGTAGCCGAAGGCAATCCTATTTTCCAAGGTATGGCTCAGATTCTGGAAGCCTACTATTTTGGCGAAGGGGCTGCATTATTTGGCGATGTACCTTTTTCTCAAGTTAATGATGTAGATCAGTTTCCAGATCCTCAATATGAAGGCCAAATGACCGTATTTGACGGTGTACAGAAGCTTCTGGACGAGGGTATTAATAATGCTGGTGATTTCGCTGCTGGCAATCAAATTTTTAATACCGGTGCTTCATGGGCTGAAATTGGTTACGCACTCAAAGCCCGTTATTACATGGTTACCAAGGAGTACGGTGCGGCGAAAGCGGCTGCAGAAAATGCTGGCTTTACTTCGGATGCTAAGTCAGTAAAAATTATTCACACTACGGCGAATTTCAGTGAGAACCTATTCTGGCAGTTTGAAGTTGAGCAGCGTGGTGGTTACCTAACTTGGGGTAACTCTTACCTGTGGAGTATGCTGAATGATACTATGACTGTTTATCGTGGTAACACGAAAACAGACGAAGGCGCTCGTTTTGCTTACTATGCTTCGGGTACGGACTTGAATACTTCAGCTACGGGGCTTTTCGCTGTAGATAGTGATTTCTCTATAATTTCCTATGAGGAAATTCAATTGATTCTCGCAGAAGCTGCATTGCGTGTTGATAATACGGACTTGACCACTGCTTTGGACGCATTGAATAATGTACGTAACGGTTGGGATGCTAAGCTAGGAACTGATGTTTATCAGGACTATGACTTGGCAGACTTCGAAATGGGCGGCATTGCTAATACCGAAGATGAAAGCCAGTCTGGTGCTTTGATTCGAGAGGTACTCGAAGAGAAATTTATTAGCGTTATAGGGCCTCCCACGTTTTATGATGTCAATCGTACGAAGAATATGCTGAATGTACCGATTAAGAATACTAATGCGGTTACCATTCCTCAGCGCTTCTTGTACCCACAAACGGAGTCTGCATCAAATGCAAATTTCCCTGGCTTGGTTGATTTATATGAGCCTACAGAGGCAAATAACTAGATTGATTAGACAGGTATTTTTGATTTACTCCTAGGTTTAGGAGACTATAGTCAAAATACTTCGATCTAATCACAAAATATAAAAGAGGGTAATCGGTTAAATAGGCCGGTTGCCCTTTTTTCTTCTGGAAAAATTGAGTAACTTCTCTAAAAGATTAAATGATGAAAAATTTCAACATAGCACTCTTATTCTTTTTAGTTTTTAGCACTGCTCTCTATGCGCAAGATGAGAGTTTAAGGGAGTTAACGACTGATATGAATTCTATCAGTGCGTTGAGTAATGGTGGCAGCTTTTATATACAATCTTCGCCATCCCCTGAACTTGTTGCTTACGAAGAGGATGCTTATTACAAAACGGAGTGGATTGAAGGCACGGTAACTTCCGTCAATGGTGAAGTCATCAAGGATAAATTACGCTTCAGGGTCTATGATAATGTATTCGAGCTTTATAATGAAGGAAAGGTCCTGGATTTACAAACGGGAAAAATTGCTTCCGTAGAATATGACGATAAACGATTTGAAACAAAGGCTTTATCATTAGAAGGGGAAGCCAAGTTTATCTATCTGGAGCTACTGCATCAAGGTGAGAAATACTCTTTGTACAAGTATCATAAAACGATCTGGTTAGAGCCTAAATATAATGCGGTAATGGATGCTGGCCGGGCTCACAAGCAGCTACAGAAGAAATTCGCCTTTTATGTTAAAGATCAATCTAGCTTAATCGTTACCGAGCTAGCCCGGAGTAAGTCTAAGATTATCAAGCAATTACCTACTTGTAAAAAACAAACCAAGCAATTAAAGAAAGCAAAGCTAAACGTTCGCCGCGAAGCGCAGCTGGTTAAGTTTTTTGAACTGGTCAATAAAAAATGCTAAATGGATTAATTCTTAAGCTTGATTATCCTATTTAATTTACCTAACTTTCTACTAATATTATTTGAAACACTTCTTTGAAATTACAGTCTGAGCGCATAAGTGAATACGGATAGAAACGTTAGTAGATTTTTGGATTACCTGAGATTTGAGAAGCGGCTATCCCCGCATACCTTAAGGGCTTATGAAACAGACTTGAGCCAGTTCTTTTCCTTTCTAACAGTAACCTACGACATCAAAGCATTCCAAGAAGTAAAGCATCTGCATGTCAGAGCTTGGATAGTTGAGCTTGTGCAACAGCAAGTTGCTAATCGCTCTATTAATCGTAAGATATCTGCATTGAAGTCTTTATACAGATATTTGAAAAAGCATCAACTAGTGGATGTTAATCCAATCGCGAAAGTTAACGCACCAAAGATTGGCAAGCGGTTACCTGCTGTTGTTCAGAAGAAAGAATTAGAGCAGCTTTTTTCAGCACTTGTTCAGGCAGAAGGGTTTTCACTAGTTCGTGATTATACTATTCTTGCCTTGTTGTATCATACTGGAATTCGTCGATCCGAGCTGATGCAAATTTGTCTTGGTGATATTGATTTCCATGGATGTACCATAAGAGTGATGGGCAAAGGAGCCAAAGAACGATTGATCCCCTTTTCAGGCCACTTGGCCAAGATATTGCGAAAATATATTGATTTGAGAAAAGAGACATTTGACAATGCTGTAATTGGTACAATTCCTGAAGTGTTATTGACCGATAAAGGCAAACCTTTGTATCCCAAATATATTTATAACAAGGTGAAACAATATCTTTCCATTGTTACGACGCTTGAGCAGCGCAGTCCTCATGTATTGCGACACTCTTTCGCAACCCACTTGTCAGATAACGGGGCACCTTTGAATGCGATCAAAGCGTTACTTGGGCACAGTAGCTTAGCAGCTACTCAGATATATACTCACAATTCAATTGATCGATTACGTGCGATTTATCAAAAAGCGCATCCTAAAGCTGAAGATTAGGTACTTACTCTAAAGGCCTAAATTATAGTATAAAACCAATTATTCATTTCAAATCTTAGTAGTTTATGAAAGTACACACTCAATCAGTACATTTTACGGCTGACAAGAAGCTTATTGCTTTCATTCAGAAGAAACTTAGCAAGCTCGATCAGTTTTTTGATCGGATATTAAGTGCAGATGTTATTTTGAAGCTAGAAAATTCTGGCCAGATTAAGGATAAAATAGCGGAGGTACGGATTAAGATCCCTGGTTCAGTTCTATATGTTAAAGAAACCAGCAAAACATTTGAGGCATCAATTGATAGTGCCACGGATGCTTTAAAACGTCAATTACTCCGTTATAAAGAGAAAATGCGGTTGACGAATAATAGATAATTTATTGATAATCTTATCTTTATATTGTGAAGAAGAGGCCGTTAAGGCCTCTTCTTCGTTGATGGAATAAGCGAGCATTGTTTTGTTTGATTTAGGTTGATTGAAAGCGGGTAAAAAAGGGGATTCAGCTAGGTTCAAAAGAAACTATTTTTTCTTTTGCATTTCAAAAGAAAAAACCTATCTTTGCAATCGCTTTTGAAAAAATGATTTCTGAAGTTCTTTTGGTATCCTATTTGTAATAAAGTATATTACCAAAAAAAGTAATATTTTGCCAGTGTAGCTCAGTTGGCCAGAGCAGCTGATTTGTAATCAGCGGGTCGGGGGTTCGAATCCCTCCACTGGCTCTTATTTATTTTGTTTGATATGAAGGGGGCGCGCCGGAGTTGGAGAGCCGGGCCAGACTGTAAATCTGGTGACTCTGTCTGAATAGGTTCGAATCCTATCGCCCCCACTTTATGCTTATTGGACAAGCGGGCGTAGCTCAGTTGGTAGAGCATCAGCCTTCCAAGCTGAGGGTCGCGGGTTCGAGTCTCGTCGCCCGCTCCAATTTGCCAATGTAGCTCAGGGGTAGAGCACTTCCATGGTAAGGAAGGGGTCGGGGGTTCAAATCCCTTCATTGGCTCATAATTGTGAATTTATTTTTTAACACTAATTTGTATATTCTTTAAATCTCATCAAGATGGCTAAAGAAACATTCGAAAGGAATAAGCCGCACCTTAACATCGGAACCATCGGTCACGTGGATCATGGTAAAACAACCTTGACTGCGGCTATTACATATGTTCTTTCAAGTGATGGTTTAGCAGATAAAATGGACTATGACTCTATTGATGCTGCTCCAGAAGAAAAAGAGCGTGGTATTACAATTAACACCGCTCACGTTGAGTACGAGACGGCAAATCGTCACTATGCTCACGTTGACTGTCCTGGTCACGCGGATTATGTTAAAAACATGGTAACTGGTGCTGCTCAAATGGACGGTGCTATTCTTGTTGTAGCAGCAACAGATGGTCCTATGCCTCAAACTCGTGAGCACATCCTTCTTGCTCGTCAGGTAGGTGTACCTCAGATTGTTGTTTTTATGAACAAGGTAGATCTTGTTGATGATGAAGAAATGCTCGAATTAGTTGAAATGGAAGTTCGTGAACTTTTGGATCAATATGAATTCAACGGTGACGATGCTTCTATCATCAAAGGTTCTGCACTGAAAGCTCTGGAAGGTGATGATGGTGCTACAGCTGCTATCAAAGAATTGATGGAAGCTTGCGATACTGATATTCCTGAGCCAGTACGTTTGGTTGATAAGCCATTTTTGATGCCAATTGAAGATGTTTTCTCAATCACTGGTCGTGGTACTGTAGCTACTGGTCGTATTGAGCGTGGTGTAATCGAAACTGGTAATCCAGTAGAGATTGTAGGTATGATGAAAGAAGGCGAAAAGCCTTTGACCTCAACTGTAACTGGTGTTGAGATGTTCCGTAAGATTTTGACTCGTGGTGAAGCAGGTGATAACGCAGGTATTCTTCTTCGTGGTATTGACAAAGAAGCGATCAAGCGTGGTATGGTAATTTGTGCTCCTGGTACAGTTAAGCCACACAAGCACTTCAAGTGCGAGGTTTACGTATTGAGTAAAGATGAAGGTGGTCGCCATACTCCTTTCTTTAACGGTTACCGTCCACAGTTCTACTTCCGTACCACGGATGTAACTGGTGATGTTAACTTGCCAGAAGGTGTAGAAATGGTAATGCCTGGTGATAATGTATCTCTTGAAGTGAAATTGATTAACTCAATCGCAATGGAGAAAGGTCTTCGATTCGCGATTCGTGAAGGTGGTCGTACCGTTGGTGCCGGCCAGGTTACAGAGATTCTTGAGTAGTATAATATTGCTTTCTGAGTAATAGAATATATGAATTGCAAGGAACTTTAAGAGGGCAACTTCTTGAAGTTCCTTGTTCCATTTTCAATTTTAGTTACTCAATTTAGTATAAACGGGCATAGCTCAACTGGTAGAGCGACGGTCTCCAAAACCGTAGGCTGAGGGTTCGAGTCCTTCTGCCCGTGCAAATAAGAAAAAGTTCATTATTATGGAGAAAGTAAAACTTTATATCATCGAGAGTTATAACGAGTTGATTAATAAGGTGACTTGGCCTACTTGGGCTAACCTCCAAAGCAGTACCATCTTGGTACTCGTAGCTTCTCTAATTATAGCTTTAGTTATCTTTTTAATGGACGTTATTTCCAAGCAATCCTTGGAGTTGATTTATTAAAAACAGCGATTCATTTTTAAATCTCTGTAATCCTAAGTAAATACAAAACCACCCCCATGTCTGAAGAAAAAAAGTGGTACTCATTACGAGTAATTAGTGGGAAAGAACGAAAGATCAAAGAAAGAATCGAACTGGAAATTCAACGTTCAGGGTGGAAAGATTTTATTACCCAAGTTTTAGTACCTTCTGAGAAGGTATATAAGATCAGAAATGGGAAAAAGGTAATTCTTGAAAGAAATATTCTTCCTGGTTATATCCTGCTAGAGGCGTCTCCTGCGAAGTTGAAAGGAGATATTGTACAAACGATAGCTAATATTCCTAATGTTATTCATTTTTTGGGCAAAAATGATCCGATTCCAATGCAACAGTCAGAAGCGAATCGGATGCTCGGAAAAGTGGATGAATCTCAGGATGTTGGCGAAGCGTTAATCGAGCCATTTATCGTTGGTGAAACGGTTAAAATTATTGATGGACCGTTCAACGAATTCGTTGGTGATATCCAAGAAGTGAACGAAGAGAAGAAAAAGCTGAAGGTTATTGTGAAGATCTTTGGTAGAGGAACAGAGGTGGAGTTGAATTTTATGCAAGTTGAGAAACAATCTTAATTATAAACGGCTTTAGATTCCTTAGAATTGCTTCCCTAAGGTCAACCTAAAAATTATTATAGTAATGGCAAAAGAAGTAGATGGTTTTATCAAACTTCAGGTAAGAGGAGGACAGGCAAATCCAGCCCCTCCCGTTGGTCCCGCACTTGGTGCGAAAGGGGTCAATATTATGGAGTTTTGTAAGCGATTTAACGCCCAAACTCAAGATCAACAAGGAAAAGTTCTTCCAGTAGTGATCACGGTTTACAAGGATAAATCGTTTTCCTTTATTATCAAGACTCCTCCTGCCGCAGTCCAGCTTTTGGAAGCAGCTAAACTGAAGAAAGGATCTCCTGAATCTAATCGTAACAAAGTTGGTGCCGTAACTTGGGATCAAGTCAAAGCAATTGCAGAAGATAAGATGCCTGACTTGAATGCTTTCAAAATTGAATCAGCAATGAAAATGGTTGCTGGTACTGCCCGAAGCATGGGAATCAACGTAAAAGGCACTCCTCCTTGGGGAGGCGAAGGTGCTTCAGACGAAAATTAATTAGCTTTTATAAGCTGTAGGGAGTCCCGAACTATTTTCGGGATGTTATTCACCTCATAACTCAATTTAATATGGCAAAAGTTTCTAAAAGAAGAGCTGCCGCAAATGCTAAGGTCGACGAGAATAAGCATTATCCTTTGTCCGATGCAATGACTTTATTAAAAGAAGTCAACGTCGCAAAATATGATGCCTCAGTTGATGTACATGTTAATCTTGGAATTGATCCTCGAAAAGCAGACCAAGCATTACGCGGTACAGTTTCCCTGCCACACGGTACGGGTAAAACCAAGAAAGTACTTGTGCTTTGTACGCCTGATAAAGAAGAAGAGGCAAAAGCTGCAGGTGCAGATTACGCTGGATTAGACGAATTTATCCAGAAAATTCAGGGTGGTTGGACTGACATTGATGTAGTTGTAGCTACTCCCAATGTAATGGCCCAAGTTGGTAAAGTAGGACGTATTCTTGGTCCTCGTGGCTTAATGCCTAACCCTAAGACTGGTACCGTTACTCCAAATGTTGGTTCAGCTGTAGCTGAAGTGAAGAAAGGTAAAATTTCTTTCCGAGTTGATAAGTACGGTATTATCCACGCATCTATTGGCCGCATTTCATTTACTCCTGAGAAGTTAGCTGATAATGCAATGGAATTATTAGGTACTTTGAATCGTATGAAGCCAGCTTCTGCGAAAGGAATATATATGAAAAATGTTACCGTGGCTACTAGTAATAGTCCTGGAATCAAAGTGGATACGAAATCTATTAAGTAAAAGAACTAAAAAAATCAAAAATGACACGAGCAGAAAAATCGGCTGCTATCTCAGAATTGAAAGAAAAGTTCAGTAATAACTCCTTCTTTTACTTGACAGATTCTTCAACTTTGACAGTCGAACAAGTTAATAAACTCCGCGGATTGTGCTATGAAAAAGGAGTGGAAATGAAGGTCATCAAAAATACCTTAGCTAGAAAAGCTATGGAAGATGCACCGGAGGAGAAAGGCTATGCTGGTCTCTTCGAAGCTCTGAAAGGCCCAACCGCAATTATGTTTACCGATACGGCAAACGTGCCCGCTAAAATCATCAAAGAGTTCCGTGAACAATTCGATAAGCCTGTACTTAAGGCTGCTTATATCGATACTTCAATCTATCTTGGAGATGATAACATCAAAACACTTTCTGAACTTAAATCTAAAGAAGAGCTGTTAGGAGAAATCATTGGCTTATTGCAATCTCCTGCCAAAAACGTGGTCAGCGCGCTCAAATCTGGTGGTTCTACCATCATGGGGCTGCTGAAAGCTCTCGAAGAACGTTCAGAATAAATCCTACTACGTTATTTAGTCTAACGTAGTAACCAAAGTACGGCTTCCAAGTCTACGCAACTATAAAGAAATCTTTTTTAAAAAAAATTAAAAACTGTTTAAAATGGCAGATTTAAAAGAACTTGCAGATCAGCTTGTTAACCTCACAGTAAAAGAAGTTAATGAGTTGGCTGACATATTAAAGGAAGAACATGGTATCGAGCCTGCTGCTGCTGCTGTTGCAGTCGCTGCTGGTCCTGCTGCTGGAGGCGATGCTGGTGGAGCAGCTGAAAAAACAGAATTTGACGTTATCTTGAATTCTGCTGGTGCTGCGAAACTGAAAGTTGTAAAAGAAGTTAAATCTATTACTGGCTTAGGACTGAAAGAAGCGAAAGAGATGGTTGATAATGCACCAGGTCCAATTAAGCAAGGTATTCCTAAAGAAGAAGCAGAAGCGATTAAGACTGCCCTCGAAGGTGTTGGTGCTGAAGTTGAATTGAAATAATCCAATTTCTTCCACCAAAACTTTCAATGAGCAGAATTAATTATTCTATACCGAATTGAATCTTATACGGAGGCTTAGCCAGCAATCAAACGCTGGCTAGGCCTATTGTCGTCTTTTTGATTATCGTTCTTTTTATATTCTCACTTGGGTATTAATCTTTCGGGATCTTATCCCGGATCATAAACACTTTACAAATGGCATCTAACGGCACTGCTCAAGCTCATGCTCCCCGAGTTAATTTCGGGAAAATTAAACTCTCTTCAGAATACCCTGACCTGCTGGAAATCCAATTGAAATCCTTCTGGGAATTCTTTCAGTTGGAGACAACTCCAGAAAACAGAATGAATGAGGGGCTTTATAAGGTATTCCAGGAGAACTTCCCCATTACAGATGCCCGCAATATCTTCGTCCTTGAGTTTTTGGACTATTTCGTTGACCCACCTCGCTACACGATCGAAGAGTGTATGCAGCGTGGCTTGACTTACAGTGTTCCACTCAAAGCGAAGTTGCGTCTATCCTGTAATGATGAAGAACACGTTGATTTCCAAACTATTGTACAGGATGTATTCTTGGGTAATATTCCTTATATGACCCCCAAAGGTACATTTGTTATCAATGGTGCCGAGCGAGTGATCGTCTCACAACTACACCGCTCCCCAGGGGTATTCTTTGGCCAAAGCTTTCACCCTAACGGAACAAAAATTTACTCTGCCCGAGTTATCCCTTTCAAAGGGGCTTGGATGGAGTTCGCCACTGATATCAATACGGTGATGTACGCTTACATTGACCGTAAGAAGAAGTTTCCGGTTACGACACTTCTGCGTGCTATCGGCTACGATTCAGATAAAGCTATTCTCGATTTATTTGACCTAGCGGAAGATATTCCAGCTACTGAAGGTGCTTTGAAAAAAGCGCTTGGACGTAAGCTGGCCGCCCGTGTGTTGCGCAAATGGACTGAGGATTTTGTGGATGAAGACACCGGAGAGGTAGTAACCATTGAACGTAATGAAATTATCCTCGAACGTGATATCGTGTTGGATGAGGATAATATCAACTTGATCCTCGAAGCGGATGTAGAAAATGTGATTCTTCAGCGTGAAGATATCGATGAGGATTATTCGATCATCTACAATACTTTACAAAAAGACCCTTCCAGTTCAGAAATGGAAGCGGTTCAATATATTTATCGCCAATTACGTGGTACCGATCCACCCGATGAAGAAACAGCTCGTGGTATTATCGATAAGCTTTTCTTTTCGGACAAGCGGTATAACCTTGGCGAGGTAGGGCGTTACAAAATCAATCGCAAGCTCAAGCAAGAGATTGACAAAGACGTCCTTGTGCTTACCAAAGAAGACATCATCTTGATTGTCAAGTATTTGGTGAGTCTGATGAACCAAAAAGCAGAAATTGATGATATCGATCACCTCAGTAATCGTCGTGTACGTACCGTAGGTGAGCAGTTGTATGCTCAGTTCGGTGTCGGTTTGGCACGTATGGCACGTACCATTCGCGAGCGAATGAATGTACGTGATAATGAGGTCTTTACGCCAATTGATCTGATCAACGCGCGTACGCTTTCATCGGTCATCAATTCTTTCTTTGGAACCAGCCAATTATCTCAGTTTTTGGATCAAACCAACCCACTATCTGAGATTACACATAAACGTCGTATTTCGGCACTTGGACCTGGTGGTTTGTCTCGTGAACGTGCTGGTTTTGAGGTACGTGACGTGCACTATTCTCACTACGGTCGTTTGTGTACAATTGAAACACCGGAAGGACCAAACATTGGTTTGATCTCTACACTTTGTGTACACGCCAAGGTGAATAAAATGGGGTTCTTGGAAACGCCATATCGCCGGGTAGTGGATGGTAAAGTGGACGTTGCCAAAGCAGAATACCTTTCTGCTGAAGGAGAGGATTTTAAGAAAATCGCCCAGGCAAACGCTCAGATCAGTGAAGAAGGTGCGTTCTTATCCGATCGGATTAAGTGTCGCGAGCACGGTGACTTCCCGGTATTGGCACCGAAGGAAATTGAATACATGGACGTCGCACCTAACCAAATTGTAGGGGTGTCGGCTTCAATGATTCCTTTCTTAGAGAATGATGATGCTAACCGGGCCTTGATGGGATCGAACATGCAGCGTCAGGCAGTTCCTTTGATCCGTCCGAGCTCACCGGTTGTTGGTACCGGATTGGAAGGAAAAGTAGCTATTGACTCACGCATGTTGATCAATGCAGAAGGAGACGGTGTTGTAGAATATGTGGATGCGAATGAGATTGTGATTCGTTACGATCGAACGGAAGAAGATCAATTGGTTTCTTTTGAAGATAATCGCAAGTCATATAAGCTGACTAAATTCCAGCGAACAAACCAGGGAACTTGTATAAACCTTAAGCCAATTGTGCGGAAGGGCTTACGAGTGAAGAAGGGCCAAATCCTTTGTGATGGTTATGCTACGGATAAGGGGGAATTGGCTCTTGGCCAAAACCTCAAGGTCGCTTTCATGCCTTGGAAAGGATATAACTTTGAGGATGCAATTGTACTCTCTGAGCGCGTTGTACGTGAAGATATCTTTACATCTCTGCACATCGAGCACTTTGAGTTGGATGTCCGAGATACTAAACTCGGTGAAGAGGAATTGACAAACGATATTCCAAACGTGAGTGAAGATGCGACTAAAGATCTGGATGAAAACGGAATCATTCGTGTTGGAGCGTGGATCAAAGAAGGTGATATCCTAATTGGTAAGATTACTCCGAAAGGGGAGTCTGATCCAACACCGGAGGAAAAACTTCTCCGTGCGATCTTCGGTGATAAAGCCGGTGATGTAAAAGATGCATCTCTCAAGGCACCACCCTCTACTCAAGGTATCATCATCAATAAGCAGTTATTCGCTCGTGCTAAAAAGGACAAAGTTCAAAAAGCACAAGAGAAAGAATTGCTGTCTAAATTGGATGACCAGCACGCCATTGCAATCAATGAGTTGAAAACCATTTTGGTTGATAAGCTGATGATTTTGGTCAAAGGCAAGGTCTCTCAAGGTGTAAAGAGTATTTACAATGAAACTTTGGTTCCAAAAGGCACCAAATTCAGTAATACGACACTCAAAGATCTGGACTACTCCACGATTGACTATAGCAATTGGACCGATGACAGCCATGCTAATGGCTTAGTTGCTCGTCTGATTCACAACTTCAGCATCAAAGTCAATGAGGAAGTTGGTCGCTACAAGCGTGAGAAATTCAACATCAGCATTGGTGATGAGTTGCCTGCAGGTGTCTTGAAATTGGCTAAAGTCTATCTGGCTAAGAAGCGTAAGCTGAAAGTGGGAGATAAGCTGGCCGGTCGCCACGGTAACAAGGGTATTGTATCTCGTATTGTACGTCAAGAGGATATGCCATTCCTCGAAGATGGAACGCCGGTTGATATCGTCTTGAATCCACTGGGTGTACCTTCTCGGATGAACTTGGGACAAATCTTTGAAACAGTACTCGGTTGGGCTGGCGAAAAGCTGGGGATGAAGTTTGCGACACCAATCTTTGACGGTGCTAAGGCCGATGAGATTGAGGATTATATCCAGCAAGCGGATTTACCAAGTTTGGGGCAAACTTACCTCTACGATGGTGGTACCGGTGACCGATTCCACCAGCAAGCGACGGTAGGTGTGATCTACATGCTCAAACTTTCTCATATGGTCGATGATAAAATGCACGCACGTTCTATCGGGCCATACTCTCTCATTACACAGCAGCCATTGGGTGGTAAAGCCCAGTTTGGTGGTCAGCGTTTTGGTGAGATGGAGGTATGGGCACTGGAAGCCTTCGGTGCATCGAGCATCCTGCAAGAGTTACTGACGATTAAGTCGGATGATATTGTTGGTCGTGCTAAAGCATACGAAGCAATCGTGAAAGGCGATAATTTGCCGGATCCCAACATCCCCGAGTCGTTCAATGTCTTGGTTCACGAGCTACGTGGCCTCGCTCTTGATGTGAAATTTGATTAATCCATAAGGGATCACACGAAGTTCTACTTCGTGTGAACTTCCCCTCAAATATTTTTATAAATATGCCTTTTAAAAAGAATCACAAACAGAAGAAGCAATTTGATAGTATCACTATCAGTTTGTCTTCGCCGGATGAAATTCTGGAACGTTCTTACGGAGAGGTGCTTAAACCCGAAACGATCAACTATCGGTCTTACAAGCCAGAGCGTGATGGGTTGTTTTGCGAGCGTATCTTCGGTCCGGTGAAAGACTACGAATGCTATTGTGGTAAATATAAGCGTATTCGCTATAAAGGTATTGTTTGTGACCGATGTGGTGTAGAGGTAACGGAGAAGAAAGTACGTCGTGAACGAATGGGCCATATCAAGCTCGTCGTTCCTGTGGTGCACATCTGGTTTTTCAAATCCCTGCCTAATAAAATTGGTTATTTGCTGGGACTGTCTTCCAAGAAATTGGAATCAATCATCTACTACGAGCGCTATGTCGTCATCCAACCTGGTGCGAAAGAAGCTGATGGGATAAATAAAATGGATCTGTTGACTGAAGAGGAATATCTGGAACATTTGGAATCATTACCCAAAGAAAACCAGATGTTGGAAGATGACGATCCGAATAAGTTTGTCGCTAAGATGGGAGCCGAGGCGGTTCGCGATTTGTTGATGCGTCTGGAGCTTGATCAGTTGTCTTATGACCTGCGTCATCAAGCGGCTAATGAGACTTCTCAGCAACGTAAATCTGAAGCACTCAAACGTTTGCGTGTAGTGGAGGCTTTCCGTGATGGAATGACCCGCTTGGAGAACCGCCCTGAATGGACTATCATTCAGTACTTGCCGGTGGTGCCACCTGAATTGCGCCCATTGGTACCTCTAGATGGTGGTCGTTTTGCAAGTTCAGATTTGAATGATTTATATCGCCGGGTGATTATTCGTAATAATCGTCTGAAGCGTCTATTAGAAATTAAAGCACCTGAGGTTATCCTCCGTAATGAGAAGCGAATGTTGCAAGAGGCTGTCGATTCTTTATTTGACAACTCTCGTAAATCAAACGCAGTGAAGGCCGAAGGTGGTCGAGCACTGAAATCGCTGAGTGATATCCTGAAAGGTAAGCAAGGTCGTTTCCGTCAAAACCTGCTCGGTAAACGCGTGGATTACTCTGGTCGTTCGGTGATCGTGGTAGGTCCAACGTTGAAACTGCACGAGTGTGGTATTCCTAAAGGAATGGCAGCGGAGTTGTTTAAACCATTCGTCATTCGTAAGTTGATTGAGCGCGGTATCGTAAAAACTGTGAAATCAGCTAAGAAACTGGTTGATCGCAAGGATCCCGTTATCTGGGAAATCCTGGAGAATATCCTGAAAGGTCACCCTGTGATGCTTAACCGAGCACCAACGCTGCACCGTTTGTCAATCCAGGCCTTCCAGCCTCGCTTGATTGAGGGTAAAGCTATTCAGCTGCATCCATTGGTATGTGGTGCCTTCAACGCGGATTTTGACGGTGACCAAATGGCGGTACACGTTCCATTGAGCCACGCTGCAATTCTTGAAGCACAGGTCTTGATGTTGGCTTCACACAACATGCTGAATCCTCAGGATGGTTCGCCAATTACGCTACCATCACAGGATATGGTACTGGGCTTGTATTACTTGACGAAAGAGCGTAAATCAAACGATGAAGTCAAGGTACGTGGAGAAGGCAAATACTTCTACTCTGCGGAAGAAGTCATCATCGCTTATAACGAAAATCAGGTTGATCTGCATGCAGGTATTCATGTACGAGTGCCCGTTGAAGATGAAAATGGTGAATTAGCACCTAAGCGTGTTGAAACGACTGTTGGTCGAGTCTTGTTCAATCAAGCTGTGCCCGAACAGGTACCATACGTCAACGAAATTTTGACAAAGCGTAACCTGAAAACGGTCATTAGTGATATCATCAAGCGTACAGATTTCTTTATCACTGCTTCTTTCCTTGACAGCATTAAGGAGCTTGGTTTCAACTGGTCATTCAAAGGTGGTCTGTCTTTCAACTTGGGTGACTTGATTACGCCAACGGTGAAAGCGAATACGCTGACTGAGGCGCAGGAAGAAGTAGACGAGGTATGGGATAACTACAACCTTGGTTTGATTACCAACAACGAACGATACAATCAGATTATCGATAAATGGACCTTTGCGGATAACAAGATTACCAATAACCTGTTGAAGGAATTGGCCGAGCACAAGCAAGGTTTCAACTCGGTATACATGATGCTTGATTCCGGGGCACGTGGTTCGAAACAGCAGATTAAGCAGCTGTGTGGATTGCGTGGACTAATGGCCAAGCCGCGAAAATCTGGTGATACGGGAGGAGCGATTATCGAGAACCCGATCCTTTCTAACTTCTTGGACGGATTGTCGGTACTTGAGTACTTTATCTCTACTCACGGTGCGCGTAAAGGTCTCGCGGATACGGCTTTGAAAACGGCAGATGCGGGTTATCTGACACGTCGTTTGGTGGATGTTTCTCAGGACGTTGTAATCCTCGAAGAAGATTGTAACACCTTGCGTGGTATCGATACCACAGCTTTGAAAGATAACGAGAAGATTATTCAGAAACTCTCAACACGAATTGAGGGACGCTTTACACTGCACGACATCTATCACCCGGTTACGGATGAATTGATCTTGAGTGCAGGTGAGTATATCGATCAGAAAATAGCTGATCATATTGATGAGGTAGGTATTGAAAGCGTTACGATCCGTTCAGTATTAACTTGTGATACCAAGCGTGGTGTATGTACCAAGTGCTACGGTAAGAACTTGGCAACTGGCCGAATTGCGGAGCGAGGTGATGCGGTAGGTATCATTGCTGCTCAGTCAATTGGTGAGCCGGGTACACAGTTGACCTTGCGTACCTTCCACGTGGGTGGTATTGCATCGGTTTCGAAAACGGAATCTGAAATGGTCGCTAAGTTCTCTGGTAAGCTGGAGTTTGATGGTATTCGTTTGACAGATTCTACGGACGATGCAGGAAATGCTATTAAAGTAGTCTTGTCACGTGCCGGTGAAATCCGAATTATCGATCCAAAAACATCAAAACAATACTCTGTAAATCACATTCCTTACGGTGCGACCTTACACGTTACAGAAGGTAGCAATATCGAGAAAGGAGATCCGATTTGTGAATGGGATCCATTCAACGCCGTAATCGTTTCTGAGTATCCTGGTATTGCAAAATTCGAGGGTATCGAAGAAGGTGTGACTTACCGTATTGAGCGTGATGATCAAACTGGATATCAAGAGAAAGTAATCGTTGAAAGTAAGAGTAAGCGAATTATTCCAACCATCAATATCGTAGATAAAGATGGTGATGTCTTGAAGAGTTACAACTTGCCGGTAGGTTCTTATATCTCTATTGAGGACAACGCTGAAGTGAAAGGTGGTCAGAAGATTGTGAAGATTCCGCGTAAACTTGGTAAGATCCAGGATATTACGGGTGGTCTGCCACGTGTAACGGAGCTGTTCGAAGCACGTAATCCTTCTAACCCTGCGGTAACTGCAGAGATTGATGGGGTAGTTTCCTTTGGTAAGATCAAGCGTGGTAATCGTGAGGTATTTGTAGAAGATGAGAAGAGTGGCCAAAAGCGTAAGTACCTAATCGGACTGTCTAAGCACGTTCTGGTACAAGAGGGTGACTTCGTGCGAGCAGGTATGTCGCTTTCAGATGGTGCTACTGCGCCTCGTGACATCTTGAATATTAAAGGACCATTTGCTGTACAATACTATCTAGTGAATGGTGTACAGGAAGTTTATCGTTCTCAGGGTATTACCATCAACGATAAGCACATCGAGGTCATCGTTCGACAGATGATGCGTCGAGTGCAGATTGAAGATCCAGGTGATACGCACTTCCTCGAAGGCGAGGCAGTCGAGAAATACGAATTCCTGGAACAGAATGACTGGATTTTCGACAAGAAATTTGTAACCGAAGCCGGTGATTCTACTAAATTGCGCCCAGGTCAATTGGTGACGCTACGTCAGGTACGAGAGGAGAATTCATTCCTCAAGCGTAATGACAAAAAGCCAGTTGAATACCGTGACGCAGTAGCTGCTACTTCAAGTCCATTGCTACAGGGTATTACCAAATCATCTTTGGGTACTACTAGCTGGATTTCTGCGGCTTCCTTCCAGGAAACGACTAAAGTATTGAGCCAAGCGGCCATTGGTGCTAAAATGGATTTCCTCAACGGTTTGAAAGAAAACGTTATCGTTGGTAAGAAAATCCCTGCGGGTACTGGTTTGCGTAAGTTCAATAAACTCTTTGTCGCGAGCAAAGATGAGTACGAAGCAAGTCAAGCTCGTCGCGCTCAGTTCGAAGAAGTAGAAGAGATCGATTAATTACGATCAATGACTAAACGACATAAGAGGTTATCCGGGACACCGGGTAACCTCTCCTTTTTTTTAGAACTGAAGTTGTGATCAATAAGAAGATAAGAGGAACATTTTGCCGAAAAACTGAGGCTCTACAGTATAAATTGTAGGAATACCCTCTTCTAAAGGTGATCTCAGTTTATATTGAAAAACAGGTTTGTAGTTTAAGGTCGGTTGGCCTTGATAAATTTGGTAGGGTTTAAATAACCATGTTGATCTTCAGAATAACCGGGACCAATGGACATATTGATGAAATCGCGCATTTCAAAATGTAAGTGCGCACTATAGCGACCGTCAGCGGTGCCAATAGTTCCCAGCTGCTGTCCTCGTTTGATAAGATCGCCGGGTTTTACATTCATGTTGTGCAAATGAGCGTAGAGTGATTCCACATAAAGAAAAGTTTTACCCTGTGGGATGCGGTGTACCACACGAACTACATTTCCCCAACCACAGCAAATATGATCAGAAAATGTTACCAGGCCATCTGCACTGCTATACACTGGATCTCCTAAGTCCGTATTACCGCCTCCTTTTCCATTCCAATCTTCACCGAGATGTAACCGTTGCCCAAATGTCTGAGCCTTGAAATAGTTCTTCGCATCCGGTTTTCCAACCGGAAAGTCAAATCCTTCAGCCAAGTAACCCGCATTATTTTGAAAAATGCTATCGTATAAATGCTCCGGTAAGCTTGGAAACAACTTGCGAATATCGCTGGAATCTGGATTACTAGCGGTAGGTTGACTAACGACGACGGCTGGAGGAACCGTTGGTTGAACCCTGGAGGGTATATCAGAATTAGTTCGAAAGCTTAGTAAAATACCAAGCATAGCCATACTTAAGAGTGCCAGAAGGCCAAACTTTTGCATAATGAATCTAGATTTTCTACACCAGCGAGACGTTTATTGCAACGATCATCCACCTAAAGTTATTACAAATACTGTCAAGTTGTGATCGAGATACTGAAACGTCATGAGATAAATGAGTCAACGATTTTGAGTAAAATGGTTTTTAATTTTTAATACCTGATGTGAAAGAGTGCACTGGAGTTATCATATAATAAAAACCGTATCTATGACTAATGTCTATCAAGTTTTGTACCTAAGCTTTCCAAAAGCAATGAATTACATTGCTGGTGTACTTAAAAAAGCTTAATTTTGGTATGTATTGCTCAGATATCCATCGCTAAATAAGCGAGGAACAGATTAGCCAGCCACCCATATTCAGTTTGTCATTTACCGATTTCTAAGGGTATTATTATAATCTCATGGTCTGTTACCATCTCAAAAACAGTATATCACCCCGACTTCGCCAGTGGCTCTGCCTACTTGTGTGCGTGCTGTGGTATGCTCAGATGACTGCACAGAGCTGTGAATGTACCAACTGTCCCGGGACAGTCCCCGTAAGTACCACGACTACTTTTGAATTTCTCTCTGAGGATGCTACTAACAATAACCTCGGTAATATCGATCAGGGGGTTTGTGGCGTCGTTGTAGAATTTATTCCCGATCATATCTGGAGTCTCGAAATGACCCTGACTTCTCCTTCGGGGCAACAAGTAACATTGATTGGCCCACCTGTTAATCAATTTGGCCTGACTGGCCCTTTTGCATGGGAGATTACCTTTCTACCTTGTGGTGACGTTGTGGCTCCAGATCCTGGATTCAATCCTGTTTGGGATAATGATCAACCTTGGGTGTTAGGCGGAATCTATGATGGTTCGTATTATCCCTATAATGGCTGTTTAGAAGACTTTGATAATGGGCCGGTTGATGGGGTTTGGACATTAGATATCAATAATACCTCTCCTTTCAATACAGCTGAATTGCTTGATTTTCGAGTGCTTTTCTGCGATGATGATGGATTAGGCTGTTTTGTTTGCGAAGCAGACGCTGGTGGGTTTATGGATACCACTGCGATCACTGCCTGTCAGGGAGATACTAATTTATTGCGTTTAGACCTGGATCCGGTATTAATGTCTCAGACGGATACCAATGTTTATGGTTACACTTATCTAGTATCCGAGGCAGATACTTTATTGGCCATTGATTCTTTAATTGATTTGTCTGGCTTCCCCGGTGGTACATACAAAATCAGTGGTCTACAATATCGCTGGGCGGATTCGCTTGACCTTCCCAGTGCAACGGGCTTAACGACCATCTCAGAAATTGAAGCCGAGCTCAATAGCCTCAATCCTGATTTTTGTGGCGATATAACAGATACTTGCCTCACGGTTAATATCATTAGTGTCGATACCACTTTTAGGTCAGAGTTTATCTGTATGGGGGATTCTTTGGTGATCGATACTTTTAGTTTTGATACCTCAGGAACGTATATGCTAAATTATGAGGCAGCATCTAGTTGTGATAGTATTGTCATTATTGACTTGACGGTTTTACCACTAAGAGATACAATTGTTAATGACACGATTTGTGTGGAAGACACGTACTTCTTTGGAGGTCAATTTTTAAATGTCTCAGGAAGTTACTTTGATACCCTTCAAGCCGAGAATGGCTGCGATAGTACGATTGTATTAAACCTGGTCGTTCGCGATTCAATTACTAACCAAATTGAGGCAGTAATTTGTAGTGGCGAGATCTATCCATTTGGGAATCTTAATTATAGCACAAGTGGTGAATACACTGCTGTATTTATGGCCGAAAATGGTTGTGATAGCATCGTCACGCTTGATCTGACTGTACTTGATCCTGTCATTGATATCGAAACTCCAGATGTATTGGATTGTGCTAATGAAACGGTGTTTTTAGATGCCACTGGATCAACAGGAGAAGCCTTGACCTTCCAGTGGTTGGATTTATTCAATGGTGGTGCGGGCATTCTCAACGGGGAAGAAACACCAACACCTGAAATTGTTCTTCCAGGGACTTACTTATTGATTATTACGGACACACTGGGAGGAAATAATTGTAGCGTTACTACAAATGTAGGTGTTGCCGCTGATCAGAATCCGCCTAATATTTCGGCAATCGGAGGAACAATTGCCTGTGATGATCCCACGACGACACTCACCGGGATCTCATTATCTCCGGGGTCAACATTCCTTTGGGAGGGGCCTGATAATTTTAACTCGGCTGAACAAAATCCTGAAGTTAGCTCGCCCGGAACTTATACCCTTTATGTCACAGGAGGAAATAATTGTATTGATTCTATCTCAGTGATAGTGGCGGCGGATACAATCCGACCACAAGTCACGGCGAGTGTTAGCGATACTTTAGATTGTGATGATCTTTTTGTGCAACTTAATGCCGTAGCCTCGGCGGATGTAGCTGACTATTCCTGGTCTGGCCCGGGTAACTTCAGCTCTTCAGCGATTAATCCTTTTGCCAGTACTCCCGGATGGTATTATATCAATGTAACAGCGGATAATGGTTGTACAAATGTTGATTCTGTTGAGATTATTCAAAATGAGGATGTTCCCGATGTGTTAGTTATTGGAGATACTTTGGATTGTGCGAATCTGCAAGGACAAATTATAGCAAGTACTTCGGTCGTAGATGCTACTTTTTCCTGGACTGGTCCAAATAGTTTTAATGCTAATATCCCTAATCCAGTGGTGAGCGACCCCGGCGATTATACGGTCGAAGTGACCGGTCCGAATGGCTGTAGTAGCTTAGCTGTAGTAGAAGTATTGCAAGACGGTACATTACCAGATGTGATAGCTGTTGGGGATACTCTGGATTGTAATAATCCCACGGGTCAACTTCAAGCCAGTTCTTTAACTGTGGATGTAACTTACAGTTGGACTGGCCCAAATAGTTTTAACTCCGACTTATCGAATCCCACGATCACCGAACCAGGTAATTATACGGTCGAAGTGACCGGTTCCAACGGTTGCAGCAGTTTTGCATTGGTAGAAGTCTTACAAAATGGGACTTTACCCGATGTTACAGCGATTAGCGATACATTAGATTGTAATAATCCCACGGGTCAACTACAGGCCAGTTCTTTAACTGCAGATGTAACTTACAGTTGGGTTGGCCCGAATAGTTTTAATTCTGACTTATCAAATCCAACCGTAACGGAGTCGGGCGATTATACCGTTGAAGTGATTGGTCCGAATGGCTGTAGTAGTTTTGCTACAGTAGAGGTCTTACAAGATGATATCCTGCCGGATGTTACAGCGATCGGCGATACACTAGATTGCATTAATCCTGCTGGACAACTCCAAGCCAGTTCTCTAACTATAGATGTAACCTATAGTTGGGTTGGCCCAAATAGTTTTAATTCAGATTTATCAAATCCAACTGTAACGGAACCGGGTGACTATACCGTTGAAATAACTGGCCCGAATGGCTGTAGTAGTTTTACCACGGTCGAAGTCTTGCAAGATAATGTCCAGCCAGATGTCACAGTGATTGGGGATACGCTCGATTGTAACAACCTAACGGGTCAACTCCAAGCCAGTTCTTTAACCATAGATGTAACCTACAGTTGGACTGGCCCAAATAGCTTTAATTCAGATTTATCAAATCCAACAATTACCGAATCAGGCGATTATACGGTCGAAGTGATTGGCCCGAATGGTTGTAGTAGTTTTGCTACAGTGGAGGTATTACAAGATGGTGCCTTGCCGGATGTTACGGCTATTGGCGACACCCTAGACTGTACTAATCCCACTGGTCAATTACAAGCCAGTTCTGTAACTGCGGATGTGACCTATAGTTGGATCGGCCCGAATAGTTTTAACTCCGATTTATCAAATCCAACCGTAACGGAGTCGGGCGATTATACCGTTGAAATAACTGGTCCGAATGGCTGTAGCAGTTTTGCAACGGTGGAAGTGCTACAAGACGGTGCCTTGCCGGATGTTACGATTATCGGCGACACTCTAGATTGTAGTAATCCTACGGGTCAATTGCAAGCCAGTTCTTTAACTGCGGATGTGACCTATAGTTGGGTTGGCCCGAATAGTTTTAATTCGGATTTATCAAATCCAACAATTACCGAATCGGGCGATTATACGGTCGAAGTGACCGGCCCGAATGGTTGTAGCAGTTTTGCTACAGTAGAAGTACTAGAAGATAACGTCCTCCCAGATGTCACCGCGATCGGCGACACCCTAGATTGTAGTAACCCGATCGGTCAACTTGAGTCAAGTTCTCTAACTGCGGATGTGACTTATAGTTGGATTGGTCCGAATAGCTTTAGCTCCGATTTGCCGAATCCAATGATTATTGAATCAGGAGATTATACGGTCGAGGTAACGGGGCCAAATGGCTGTAGTAGTTTTGCTACGGTGGAGGTGTTACAAGATGGCGCCTTGCCAGATGTTATGACTATTGGTGATACCTTAGATTGTAACAACCCTACGGGGCAATTGCAAGCCAGTTCTTTAATCGCGGATGTGACTTACAGCTGGGTTGGCCCGAATAGCTTTAGCTCCGATTTGCCGAATCCGACGATTAGCGAATCAGGTGATTATACGGTCGAAGTAACTGGTCCGAATGGCTGTAGCAGTTTTGCTACGGTGGAGGTATTACAAGATGGTGCCTTACCAGATATTATGGCTATTGGCGATACCTTGGATTGTAGCAATCCCACTGGTCAATTACAAGCCAGTTCTGTAACTGCAGATGTCACCTACAGTTGGATTGGCCCGAATAGCTTTAACTCTGACTTACCGAATCCGACGATTAGCGAATCAGGTGACTATACCGTTGAAATAACGGGACTGAATGGTTGTAGTAGTTTTGCTACGGTGGAAGTGATACAAGATGGTGCTTTACCAGACGTTACGGTAATCAGTGATACCCTAGATTGTAGTAATCCCACGGTTCAGCTTGAAGCCAGTTCTTTAACTGCGGATGTAATCTATAGTTGGACTGGCCCAAATAGCTTTAACTCAGATTTACCGAATCCGACGATCAGCGAATCGGGTGATTATACGGTCGAAGTGACCGGCCCGAATGGCTGTAGTAGTTTTACCACCGTCGAAGTATTACAAGATAACACCCTCCCAGATGTTACAGCTTTAGGCGACACTTTAGATTGTAGTAATCCTACAGGGCAATTACAGGCGAGTTCTTTAACTGCGGATGTCACTTACAGTTGGACTGGCCCGAATAGTTTTAACTCAGACTTACCGAATCCGACGATCAACGAATCGGGTGATTATACGATCGAGGTAACTGGCCCAAATGGC
>JANQQI010000036.1 GCA_028285085.1 Saprospiraceae bacterium
TGCCAGTAACCGTCGAAGTTGAGATTCCCACGAACTTAAACTTCCAGAATATCTCGGTATTAGTAGAGAATACTTATACAGAATGTATTGCTACCGAAACGATTGACCTACCCGATTGCAGTGATCTAGAAGATTGTTTTATTACCAACCTGATTGTAGAAACTTATCCTTGCGAGGATGGTGTCTTCTTCGTCGACTTGGATTTCCAGTACGAAAATACAAGTGATTCCTTCGTCGTCTATATCGAAAATGAGGTCTTTGGTACTTACGCTTACACGGATCTTTTCTTGACCCTCGGCCCGTTAAGTTTCGAAGAAGATGAGCCAGTCGTTTTTGAAGTCTGGGATCAAGAAGCTGGTCAAAACTGTCTCGATATTTTCACTATCCTGCCACCGAGTTGTGAAGAGGATTGTGAGATTGGCAATATTAACCTCGTAACCGAGTGTGACGGCGATGTCTTCTTTGTCGGACTGGATTTCGAATACGCTAATGTTGACAGCGATGGTTTTGAAGTGGTTGGTAATGGTAACAACTACGGTACTTTCGCTTATAACGATCTCCCAATTGTACTTGGCCCATTCGATGACGATGCTGGTACCCTACTTGAATTCGGTGTATCCGATTTGAATAATCCTGATTGTGGAAATGCCAATGCAATCGAAGCACCGGATTGTGGTAATGATGATTGTGAAATTGGTAATATCAACCTCGTAACAGAGTGTGACGGCGATGTCTTCTATGTCGGACTGGATTTCGAATATGCTAATGTCGACAGCGATGGTTTTGAAGTGGTTGGTAATGGTAACAACTACGGTACTTTCGCTTATAATGATCTTCCAATTGTACTTGGCCCATTCGATGACGATGCTGGTACAGTACTTGAATTCGGCGTCTCCGATTTGAATAATCCTGATTGTGGAAATTTCAACGAAATCGAAGCACCGGAATGTGGGAATGGCGACTGTGAAATTGGTGAAGTCAGCGCTATGGCAATCTGTGACGGCGATGTGTTCTTCGTAGAATTGAACTTCGAATACGCAAATGTCAGTAATGTTGGTTTTGAGGTAGTTGGAAATGGTAATGATTACGGTGAATTCAACTACGATGATCTACCTATCCTCTTGGGTCCGTTTGACAATGATCCCGGCAGTATTCTGGAATTCGTTGCTATTGATCTCGTAAATGATGATTGCCAAAACTTTGGTATCCTCGAAGCACCAGACTGCGGTAGTTTGAGCAGTTGTATTGAATTTGAAGGTTTAAATAACGGTCAAAACTACGGTGCGCCTTATACAGAACCCGGTGATCTCATCCATATTGAAAATGGCGTATACATCACCGCAGAGGGTATCGAACTGCCCGGTGGCAACCTCGAATATGGCTTCCTCTTTGCAACTAACCAGGATGTTTGTGATCCATTCGACAACGCAGTAGGCAACCGTATGTTCATGCTCAACGGTCTACGTTTTGATTTTGGTGAACTGAATCAGCAACCGGATGAGATCGTACTTGACTATCACAGCTGTGGCATCCCATTTGGCCTGTCTGTAAACGATATCAGCCCGGTCACTCTGATTCTTCCATCGAACGATCAAACTTTCGCTCTACCGCCAGATATCTTGGTAGAAGTGATCACCAGTAGTGATGAAGAAGGGCAGATTCGCATCACAGGTAGCGTTAACTCGGTATTTATCGGTGGCGCTGAGCTCCAAGTTGATAATATCTGCTTCAACGTCAATACGGAATTGACCGACGTTTGGCCGGGTGATGTGGATTACAACAATACCGCAAATAACTACGACCTACTAAATATTGGTATTGCCTACGGTAGTACTGGTCCCGAGCGGACTGATATGACCGAAGAGTGGGAAGCGATGAATGCAGATAACTGGGATCAGACCTTCGCCGATGGTGAAACCAATTTCAAGCACGCCGATACGAATGGTGATGGCGTCGTTGATATCGATGACCGTAACGCCATTGACGCAAACTATGGCTTGACCCGAGGTTCAGTCCCCGTATTTGTACCTTACCCTGGCACCCCGAACGATCCACCGCTTTTTGTTGACTTGCCGGAAGCGGAGGATATTATCCTGGGCGAAGCCTTTGAAGCGCCAATCGTCTTTGGTTCAGATGAAATTCCGGTAGAAGAAGTCTACGGTTTGGCCTTCACGATTCGTTTCGATCCAACGGTAATCAATCCAGACGATATTATTCTGGAGTTTGGTGACAGTTGGTTAGGAAACATGAATGAAGATTTGATCAAACTAGAAAAGTCATTCGCTCAAGATGGTTTCATTGATGTTGCGCTGACACGGATTAACCAAGAGAATAAAAATGGTCACGGTACGATCGGTTATGTGATCGGGATCATCGATGACATTCTCGGTAAAGAAGTCGAAGTGGAAATCATCAATGTCCGCGCCATCGACGTCGAACAAACGCCTGTACCTATTTATAATTACAGTGAAACCGTTGATCTCTCAACCAGCACACCACCTGAGTTAGTCGAACAGCATCTGGATATTTTCCCGAATCCAACCGACGAGTGGATCAATATCAATTACGACGGCCCAGTCGATATCCAAGCACTTAAAGTGTACAATGCACTGGGACAGATCGTAGCTGACATTAAATCACCTGCCCCTCAAACACGCATTGACGTTCAAGACTGGAGCAGTAGCATCTACTTCATCAAAGTTGAATTACCGGAGACACAACTGACCAAGAAAATTGAAGTCATAAGACAATAACAGTGGATTTAACGCAAGTCTATCGTGAGCCTCACCGAGTGATTTCGGTGGGGCTCTCTTTTTGAAATCCCCTCCGGAATAGAAGGCATTTTAACGCCAGAAAGCCGATATTTGCTCCAGAAGTAATCTGGAATGATTTACGCGGCCATTATTCTCGGTATTTTATTGGTAGCCCTTGCCCTACTCTACTGGTTGCTACCCGCAGGGAATAGCCTACACGAGATTCTGCATCTTCCGCTTTACCATTACCATATTTCACAACAGCCTGCTACGCCCATGCGGGCGCACTGCTATCGTTTTGGTTCGCATCGTCGCCAGTACCTTTGGTTGTACCTACCCGAAGATCGTGCGCCCGCAGAGCACTTACCGGTGATCGTTTATCTACACGGTGGCGGCTGGCTGCTCGGCAGTCCAGAGATGTTTATCTCCCACGCACGCTTTTTCGTTTCTCAAGGCTACGCGGTCGCAATGCCTTCTTACCGTCGGTTACCGCTGTATCGCGCGCCACAGATTCGAGAAGATGTGGACTTGGCCGTAGAAAAACTACGCACAGTGCTCCCCACCCACGGCTTGGGGCAGCAATCCTGGATCGTGGGTGGGATGTCTGCCGGCGCGAATCTAGCTGGGCTGCTTTGCTTCGACCGAGCGCGCCGCCCCGCGGAAATTGTGGGTACCTTCTTATGTGGGGCGCCGCTTGATCTGGCCAAGATGAGGCCGTCCCCCTTGCTGTATGCCTACGCCGGGCGGCGCGGAAGTACTCAATTCGAGGCAGCCAGCCCAGCCAGCTATTTGGCAGCCGACGAAGATCTCCCCACCTTAGTCATTCAAGGCACGCACGATGGCTTGGTGGCGGCCGCCGCAGCCATCCATTTTGGAGAGCGACTCACGGGGGCCCATGATCAACTCCTTGTGCTTCCCCGAGGTACCCATCTCGATGCCGGCAGCTGGGTATACGCCGAAGGTATCGTCCGTCGCACTTTAATTACCTGGCTGGCGGATCGGCAAAACAAGCAGAATTCCGTAAATTTGACGCATAAAAAATAAGCATACCATTGAATAGTTATATCGCTCAGGCCAAGTACATTTTAGGGGCCAGTGTTGTTGTCCCTTTTTTACCCTGGCTACTTTATAAAGGCAAAACGTTGTGGGATTCGATGCCTGATTTACCCGAATCCGGCCCGAGACAAGGTCTTATAGGAGCAAGTGCAGACCGACCAATTAGGCTATTGAGTATTGGAGAGTCGACCATCGCCGGAGTTGGGGTACAGCACCAAGCCGATGGTCTGACCGGGCAAATGGCTCAGTCTCTGCATCAAATCACTGGTCGATCGGTAGAATGGCAAATTCTGGCGAAAACCGGCTTGACCGCTCGTCAAGTACACGAAGAGCTGGCACATTTGGTGCCCGAAGAGCCGGTTGATTTATTGTTAATTGGGCTAGGCGGCAACGATACTTTTAAGCTTAACTATCCGAGGCGTTGGCGCCGTTATCTGTTGCAACTGCTCGAAACAATCCGCGAGCGACAACCGGAAAGTCCCATCCTGCTTGCCAATTTACCCCCGGTGGGTGAATTCAGTAGCTTTCCCTGGTACATCACTGGCATTCTCGGACAATTAGTACGGCTACATGCCAGCGCGATTGAGGACTTACCAGAACAGATCCCCAATTTGTATTTCAACAACCGCCCCATTACCGTCCGGGAATGGCAAGAGCAGTACGCACCGGAGGCTAGCCCAGAAGCGTTTTTCAGTGATGGTGTACATCCTTCGGCACTAACTTATCAACTGTGGGGCCAGGAACTGGCACAGTTTACAATCGACAGAAATATTATTTGAGTGGAGGTTGAAAAGGAACGATCAATAGGAAGCTTATTCTCTTCCGTGCTCTAGTAGTTGTAATTTCTCTCTCAGGCGGGTATTTTCACCGCGCATGTAGTCAAGTTGATCCGTTAGGCTTTTGATGATACTTTGATCCCGGTCATAAACCGTTTTGGGTTCTTGGACCACAATAATATTATCATCCTTGATGTATTTTTCGCCTTCTTCGAAAAATAGCCACCGCCAGTTCCATTGTGGGCGGTATTTCATCGTTTTCATCACGAGATCCATTCTCGGATATTCAGTGCGGCCGTTCAGGAAATGACTCAAGCTCCTTTCGCTATATTTAATTTCCGAGCAAAAGGTCGTTTGATTCACTCCTTCTTCCTCAATGAGTTCTTTGTAGCGTTTGCTAACAGGCATTTTTGGAAACTTTTTGGGAATGAGAAAACAGTCAATTATGTGTATTTCGTTGAATACAAAATTGTTCTTTAAAAAAGGATGCGACTGATAAGTTATGTTATAAAGTTATAAACTTTGTGTTAAAAGTAGCAAACTTATACATAAAACTTAAGGCATTGAGAATGAAGAAAAAACCGGATAAATAAAGCGTCTAAACCGCGATTCATTGCCCATTAGCCTGCTGCATAAACTGTGTTAGAGAGGCCTGTAATTGTCCAATCTGGACACTGATCATAGCGATGTGATTTTGGGCATCTTTTGGATTAACTCCCTCTTGATCAATAGGTTTAACATAACGCTCCCCCTCCCCCAGCAGAATCCATCGCAGGTTCCACCAAGGCCGCTTCTGTAAAGTTTTGATCAGGATGTCGGTATTGAGTGATTTAGTGTTCCCCGTGAGAAAGTTATTGAGATTCTTGGAGTCGCATCCTAGCTCCCGACTGAAGGTAGATACCTTTTTACCCTCAGCCTCTATTAAGGCTTTGTATCGTTGTCGAATCGGCATGTGAAAGAAATTGAAAAAAATTAGAAAAACGACTGCCAATTGTTAGAAAATATTTGTACATTTGACTAAATAATTTCTCAAAAAGGCACTTTTTACAATTATTTCACTACAAAGTTATAAACTTTTCTAATAAAGTTCAAAACTTTTACACAAAAGTCGAGGTCTAAAGCAGAGCGTAATATGAATTTTGATCAATTTTTGAGCACTCGTTTATCGAAAGAAGATTATGAAAAGCTCGACCAACATTTGAGGTGTAGTCCGCATCGTAGAACCAAAATTCTCCGCAACCCAGCCATTGCTGCAAATCACGAAATTCTCATCCTCGCTCAACTGTTAAAGCTTCCCGCTTACTACCTGATTGATACCTACAATTTGGGGAAAGACAAGTTGACCGAAATTGAAATCAATAATCACCACGAGTTCTTAAACCTCCAAAAGCAACTGGAACAAACCAAATGAAAAAGAATTGTAAGAGCCCATTATCGGAGAGCAACAAAATGGGGAAATGGACCCTTCGATCGATCTCTCTTGCCGCTCCAACCTGAGCAGTCAGGCGGAAGGGTTCCATGAAGCCCGTAAAATGTTACGGGCTTATTTTTTTTGAAATGCAAATCTCCCTCGCTTATCCGCTCGTGTTGTGGAGGCACAATGCGACATTGCAACGGATATGCATTTTCGAGCTGCTGCCGAGAGGCAGCAGCTTTTTTAATCTTTTTATCAAGACAACAGTCCAAAAAGAGTAAGTAATTCCTCCTTCGACCACGACTTGTTATGCCCTGCAAATAATCACAAGTTTTACTGGTACGGGTAAAAAAATTCAGAGAAGGGGTTTCCATTCACCGAAGAAAACTTTAAATTTGCCGTCCGCTACGCCGAAGTGGCGAAATTGGTAGACGCGCACGTTTCAGGGGCGTGTGTCCATCGGACGTGGGGGTTCGAGTCCCCCCTTCGGCACAAGAAGCGCTAAGAGTCTTTACTCTCGGCGCTTTTTTATTCTCTTTGATCACAAAAACGACTTAGGATCAATCTCCTTTCGATCCACATTCAGCGCCATGATCAAATCCCGAAGCGCCTTTTCAAACTTCACATCATCCTCCCAGCCCCGAAAGTCTCCGATGATCTTATCCTTGATACTCTCGGCTTTGGCACCTTCCCAACTAAAGATCGTATCATCGATAGTGATTGGGATCAGTAGACGCTCTTTACCTTTCTCCTCTTTTTGATAATCCCGCTCCTTTTTGAAGATACGGTTCAATTCCTCATTCACCCACCAGCTATTGAGTGAGTCTTTGGAGCATACCAGGATCAGCTTATCGTATACATTAATCCCACGACTGATACCCTCATAGATATCGTCGCTAGGTTTCATCTTTTTTTCATCGTACCAGACTTGTACACCGGCTTCAATTAAGGCTTCATAAAGCTTACCGGCAAAATCTTTATTTGCCCAGGAGTGGCTGAGGAATACAGGAAACATAGTTAGGCCATTATTTTTAAATAAATCTGGAATGTAATTTAAAGCTAATTCTGAGTAGCCCATTTTATGGAGAAACTTATGTGGTAATCCGGGAGATCTCTTGATGGTTTCAAAGTCTATGATACAAGATTCTCGAACCACCACAGTCTCAATGTTAATTACTTTGTCCAGTTTTAATCGAGCGAAAATTGTAGATGCTATTTCGCTATTCAACAAATTAGTTGCTTCTAGCCGGCTTCCAAGAAATCTTGTCCCGAATAAATAGGCTTTGCTGAGGTTGGCATCGCTGAGGTTGGCACCGCTGAGATCGACCTCGCTGAGATTGGCATCGATGAGGTTGGCATCGCTAAGATCAGCATCGATGAGACCGGCATCGATGAGATCGGCATCGATGAGATCGGTACCGATGAGGTTGGCATCATGGAGGTTGGCACCGATGAGGTTGGCATCGATGAGGTTGGCACCGCTGAGATCGGCACCGATGAGGTTGGCACCGCTGAGGTCGGCCTCGATGAGGTTGGCCTCGCTGAGATCGGCCTCGCTGAGATCGGCCTCGCTGAGATTGGCATCGCTGAGATTGGCATCGATGAGATCGGCACCGCGGAGGTTAGCTTTGTTTGCCACTGCCTTCTCAAGCGTATCCTTTATACTTAATCCCTCCGCCTCATAAATCACCTCTTCAGTATATCTATTCTTGATCTGTGCCATAATTTAAAGTTTTACTATTCTACTCCATCACAAAAACGACTTAGGATCAATCTCCTTCCGATCTACATTCAGCGCCATGATCAACTCCCTCAGTGCTTTTTCAAACTTGACGTCATCCTCCCAGCCCCGAAAGTCACCGATGATCTTATCCTTGATGCTCTCGGCTTTGGCACCCTCCCAGTTAAAAATGGTATCATCGATAGTGATTGGGATCAGTAGCCGCTCTTTCCCCTTTTTCTCTTTTTGATAATCCCGCTCCTTTTTGAAGATGCGGTTCAGCTCCTCATTCACCCACCAGCTATTAAGTGAGTCTTTGGAGCATACCAGGATCAGCTTATCGTAGACATTAATCCCGCGATTGATGCCTTCATAGATATCATCGCCGGGTTTCATTTTCTTTTCATCGTACCAGACTTGCACCCCGGCGTCAATTAAGGCTTCATAAAGTTTACCGGCAAAATCTTTATTGGCCCAGGAGTGGCTGAAAAATACGGGGAACATATTTATACCATTGTTTTTGAAAAGATCGGGGATATATTCAAGTGTTAATTCTGAGTATCCAAGCTTATGGAGAAACTTATGTGGTAATCCGGGAGATTGTTTGATGGTTTCAAAGTCTATAATACAGGGGCCTGTAACTACAACTGTCTCAATGTTTTTAGTCTTGTCCAATCTTAATTGCCCAAAGATTGTATATGCTAATTTACTATTCAGCATATCAGTCCCTTCAAAATGACATTCCAGTAGATTTGTTTTGAATAGGTCGGCGCCAAAGAGGCCGGCGCCAAAGAGGCCGGCGTCGCTGAGGTCGGCGCGGTGGAGGTTGGCGTCGCTGAGGTCGGCGCCGCTGAGATTAGCGTGGCTGAGGTCGGCGTGACTGAGGTCGGCACGACTGAGGTCAGTTCCATCTGACACTGCCTTCTCAAGTGTATCTTTCATACTCAATCCCTCCGCCTCATAAATCACCCCTCCAGTATATCTATTCTTAATCTGTGTCATAATAACCTATCTTAGTCAAATTATCACTACTCCACCATCCCCACATCAGGCTGCGAAGGAAGGCTCCGTTCTTGTGAATTGCTAGTCAGAAGCTTATACATCTGCGCAGGGTCATGTAATAAGGTCGGATTGCTATCCAGTAGTCGGCCTAGATCAAGAGTAATTGTTGTGGTTAAAAGGACAGTCTTACCATCTATTACAGCTTTCACTAATATTATACGCGCTAGCCGAATAACTGCTTCATCAAGATGCTCAATGGACTTTATCAACGCAGCGGTTGATGTCGAAATATCGCTTTGTGCCTCGGCCATTGGCTTATCTAGGTAAATGGCCTCCAGGGCATCTTTTGCCTTCTCAATGTTTTCTTCAATCTGTTGAGGTGTAAATGTCTTTTTTATCAAAAACCAAAGTTCTTTGAAGAATGAGCCAATAATGGGCTCATTGATCTGTTTTAGCTCAAACCCAATGGCTTCCATAACAGCACCTGCGGCATTGGTTACTCTTTCAGCGTCAAGTAGTTCTATCTTTCCAGGGATAGCAATGTAGAGCTGGCCTTCACCATTTTTTTTCTTTATTCCAAATCTAATGTCTTTAATAATTGTCCCGCTAAGATCTGCTCCGCTAAGATCTGCTCCGCTAAGATCTGCCTCACGAAGGTCTGCCTCACGAAGGTCTGCGCCAAGAAGGTCTGCGCCAAGAAGGTCTGCGCCAAGAAGGTTTACACTGCTAAGGTTTGCACTACGAAGGTTTGCACTACGAAGGTATGCTTCGCGAAGGTTTGCGCTACGAAGGTTTGCTTCGCGAAGGTTTGCACCGCTTAGGTTTACGCCGCTTAGGTTTGCACCGCTTAGGTTTACGCCACGAAGGTTTGCACCGCGAAGGTTTACACTGCTAAGGTTTACACTATGAAGGAATGCTTCGCGAAGGAATGTTTCGCGAAGGTTTGCGCCTTGAAGATCTGCGCCGCTTAGGTTTGCACCGCGAAGGTTTGCGCCGCGAAGGTCTGCACCGCGAAGGTTTGCGACGCGAAGGATTGCTTTGCTAAGGTCTGCTTCGTGAAGGTCTGCTTCGTGAAGGTCTGCGGCAAGAAGGAATGCTTCACTAAGGTTTAAGCCGCTAAGATCTGCACCACGAAGATCTGCGCCGCGAAGGTCGGTTGAATGAAGTTCAACTTTTTTCCTATATGCCTCAAATAAAGTTTCCCTTATCGTTAACCCCTCCGCTTCAAATAAAACTTCTCCCGTTTCACGATGTAAAATCTGAGCCATACAATAAGTATTTTCATCAAATACTTAAAAATAGAAAAAAACCGTAAATCGCATATATTATGTTGATTAATTATCCCCCCACCCCTATCTCCAACTGTACACTATACCCAACCGCTCGCAGCCGATCCAGGTAATCCAATTGCTGCTCGCTCAATTCCGCATCGTGCGTGAGATAAACGATACCGGATCGATGCTTCGCCAGTAGTCTGGCAAAACATCGAACGCGGCGGTGAAGGTAATAGCGTTGGTGATCCGTCATGGTGTATATAAAAGTAGTCTTAAATACGCCTCGAGGTCCGAATAGGTTGTAAAGACAAATGTTTCGTACATCGGCTTGGCCTCTTGACGCTCAATGTTGTCCATTTGATTTTTCCATGCTTCGCCGACCTCACGGTGCGAATGCAAAAAGGTATATTTCACTAGTAATACTTTCTTATTTGTTTTACCCCAACTCTCCCACCACTTCAAACCAAATCTCCTCCCCCGGCACCTTCTGAGCCAGCAGATTCAAATCTGCTGAAGCAAGCTGTAACATCCGAGGATAGCCACCGGTAGTCTGGGCATCACGGTGCAAAATCAAAGGTTGGCCGGAGGGTAAGAGCTGCACCGTTCCCGGTAAAACCATTGAGCTGAGTAACTCTACCTGAGGAACAATTAGAGCTTTTGTGCCGGCGAGGCGATAGCCCATACGATTGCTCTCTGGTAAAATTCGGTAAGACTGCTGAAGAAGTAGCGCCTGCTGTGATTCGTCCAGAAATGCCCATTCCGGTCCGGGATAAGCACGTAATTTTTGCGATTGAAGATCAAGAATAGGTGGGCGAAGCCGGGCGTGCTGCCGCAGTGATGTCTGTTGCTCCGAAAAATATAAGCGATCATCTTTTTGGACAAAGCTCAGCCCGCCGCCGAGGTAAGGCGCACAACTGCCCAACTCCGATGGCGCTTGCCAGCCATCAACGACGCCCAGATAAGCGCGGCACCCTGATCGGGCCTTACCAAAGCTCAGAGTATCACCAGCGTGCACTTGAAATAAGCGAAATAGGTCAAGTCGCCGGCCATTCAATTGTGGTGACAAATCTGCTCCGGTCAAAACGAGCGTGCCACTGCCCTGAAAAAGCAATCTTGGCCCAATCAGGCAGATTTCTAAAACCGGTAGGTGCTCCTCATTTCCCAGCAGTGCATTCGCCAAAGCAGCGCTTTGTAAGTCCATCGCACCGCCTTGCGGCAGCCCAAATTGCCGATATCCTCGCCGGCCCTGATCTTGTAGACTCGTCTGCAGGCCAGCACGTTGTACGATCACCTCAACCATCTTCTGCGAGGATTTTAGGTTGCCACTGCCCGGCTTGTACCTGGGCTTCGATTTCTAGAAAAGTCGACTGATCAATGGCTCGAAATTTCAACTCATCACCAGCTCTCGCGAAGCATGGATGGGGCTGATCCGGATCAAATAGGCGCACCGGACTACGACCGATTAATTGCCAACCACCGGGACTCGAGACGGGGTAGATGCCCGTTTGTGCCCCACCGATGCCTACGCTCCCCGCCGCCACTCGAGAGCGCGGCGTAGCAAGCCGGGGACTATGCAAGCGTGGATCAAGTCCCCCAAGATAAAGGAAGCCCGGTAAGAAACCGATGAAGTGGATACAATAAACCGGCTGGGTATGCCACTGGATAACTTTTGCGATTGAGACGTCTTTGGCTGTAGCTAGCGCTTCTAAATCGGGAGCCCAATCCAGCGCGTAGCAAACCGGGATATCCCAGCATCGAGTGGAATGAATAGGTGAAGTAGCT
>JANQQI010000018.1 GCA_028285085.1 Saprospiraceae bacterium
AGGGCGTGTTGATTACAACACGCCCTTTTTTAATCCAAAACGAAATCAATCTATTTGACCACTACTAAAGGTAGCGCCAGACCTTTGCCTTCCGAAACAAAAGATAAGACGTACTGCCCAGCGGGCAATCCACGTACTGAAAAGGCCTCCGTTTGCTCGCCTTGCACTTGTGGCAAATAACGACTTTGCAATAATTGGCCCGTATTCGACCACAAATTGATTGTCAAATTGCGGCTGATGCTTGACGCCATGTACAACTGAGCTTCCTCACGCACCGGATTTGGATTAACCTGAACGGTAAAACCATCGATACCCGTAAAATCTGTAGTTGACGTGAAGATGCAATTATTGCCGCCCGTCGCCTCACACCAGCGTGCTTCGAATTCCTGAAAGAAGATATTGGCAATCTCTGCACTATGGATGATCAAAGTATTCTCATCATTGCGCACATCGGCACTGTTGGACCAGTTGTGAGATCCCGTGACAACCAAGGGATCAGAATTTGGATTCGTCGCATCAACAATTGCGTATTTGTGGTGGGTCTGCTTACTGGTGTTATCCTGTGAAACCGGTACATCATTGTTCAATAACCATTCGTATTCCGATCCTTGGTCATTAATATTGTCGATAATACCACGTACTGCGACACCAGCATCATGCGCATCACGCACGGCAGTTCCTAGTTCATTCTTAGTAAAAGTCAACAGCGCAAATTCCAAATCATCGTCGGCAGTAGCCAAGGCATTGACGATGTTGACGGTAGTGTTGTCCGACGGTGAGAAGTAAGACTCAATTAAAGTACCGTTGACCATGAATAAGTGTGGCGTATTATCAGCTTTAGATTCACCAAATTTCACGTTGAAAATGCCAGGATTAGGTTCATCACTTCCCCACATTTCCTCAAATTCAACAGTATATGCCTTAGCCAAGGCCTGGTCTTGAATGATGACCATATTATTGTAATCCGTAGCTAGGTTTTGTTCGGTCATATTAGTAGACCCCGAAATCACCCAAGATTCATCTTCAGATGCCGCATCAATCACAAAGAATTTATTGTGCATTAGTGGACTACCGGCATTACCCTTGTACACGGGGAATGGAGGTGCCGGATCTTCCAATGCCAAATTAGCGGTTTCATCGTCAGCAATGTAACGCACCTGAATACCGTTATTGTAGGCATCCGTCAACGCTTCGATGATCTCATCACGGTTGACATTATAAACAGACACATCGATGGTTGAAGTTGCATTGCTGATACGCTCAATGATAGCTGCTTCCAAATCAGCAGGCGTAATTCCATTGGGATAAGCACCATTCTCTGATGCAGAATTATCTACCCCGTGGTTGAAATAAACACGGATACTACCGTTTGAGTTAGACGCTGTGCTGTAATACTGCATCGCTGACGTGATCGTCGAACTACCATTATCGGATTCCGCAGCAATATAGTAGAATTCAGCAGCATCCAGGCCCGTTACGGTCACCTCGTGGTCGGTCGTGTTACCAGAGCCATCAATAGAATTAGTCATGTCTGGCGTAGTACCATAGCGCAAAGTCGTTGACCCCGTTTCGTTGGTTTTCCAGCGGACTGTAAAGCCACCGTTATTAATATCACTTTGCTGGGGTGCCTGCGTAAAGAAGAAATCATCGGCAATGACAATATCATCAGCATCACGCGGCAGCAACTGGTATATACCATTGAACTCTGAAGAAATACCCGTCAGGTTCACGGTGGCCAGAGGAATATCACTACCTATCAGCGGGTGATTACTGCGGATATAAATTTCAGAAGATTCACCACTAGCGTTGATTTCGTAATTACCAACTGAAAAAACACCACCACCATTCGTAAAGCTCACGCCGTTAATTTGCAGGAGCTTAGCTTCATTCTCTTCATTGATGCTATTAGGCGTTACGACTTCCGGTGCAGGCACTGGATTACCCGATGAAATAACCGTAAAACTTGTAATTGGATCAATTTCCAATAAGCCATTAAAGTCTTTCAAAGGACCAGTGATTTCAACCAAGTCACCACGTGATACATTATCCGGGAAGTCGGGAGCTGACCCCGAGCCAGGATATGCAGCAATGGCACCCGTTGCATCTTGTACATAGCGAATAATGCCCAGTTCAGAGCCATTCGTCACGATACCTTCAATGGTCACCTCCGTTCCAATACTCATGGTTCGAGCATCAACGATATCCATTTGTGCCATCAGATTGAGACTGAGTGCCAAGCTGAACAAAAACAAGAATAATTTCTTCATTGTTATTTTGAATTTAAATAGGGAGATATTTAAAATTTATAATTATAAACTAATCTGTAAAGACATCGTCCAACGACGACCTTGTCCAAAATGTACTGACGCAGATTTAGCATCAAAGTCACCGAATGCCGGACTATTGAAATTGTCATTGTTACGTGCATCCGTGATATAAAGTGCATCAAACAAATTCAGGACGTTGAAGCGGGCATTCATCTTAGTGCCCAACCATTTAAAGGTGTAGCCCGCGTGCAAGGAGTAATCCATGTAATTTGGCAATTGCCAGGATTCTCGGCCAGCATTTTCACCGTTTAGGCCTTCCGGTTGAAAATCAGCGTAGTTCTTTGCGAAATAGGTACCACGTACCTTGATATACGCTCCCCGAACGGGCTCGTAGCGAACGATACCACCTAGCTGAATTTGCGCGGCATCACCCACGTGTACGCCTTCCGCATCGAATTCGTACAAGAAAGTGCGATCAGGCAAGTTCACTTCCGCGATCTCCGCAGAATTCCAAATCCAGTCACCAATTGAGGCCAAGCCTTCAATGGTTAGCTGGCGAAATGGGCGATACGCAAAATCCACCTCAATCCCCATATGTCGGGCATCTACCCCGGGAATATTGACCCGGATACGATCACTCTCGGGATCACTTGCATCAAGTGGCACCGATGGTGGATTATCTAATGGTTTGTTTTGCCAAACAGTATAGTAAGCGTTGAAGTTGACCGAAAAGGCAGGGCTTCCGTAGGAATATCCTAACTCAAGCGCTTGAATCCGTTCGTTCGGGCTATTGAAAAACGGCTGAATTTCATCCTGAAAGCGATTCACATTGATGACGTTATTAAATCGTTGTGCTTTCGAGATATAGCCGATATTCATAAATACGTTTGATCGACTGTCCAATTTATAGGACATCCCCAACTTACCAGTAATAGAGGGTCGATCAATCCAATCCACCACCTGATTCTCAGCTTCGGGAGAATCGAGATGGTAGTTGACATCTTTATAAGAAATCGTGTCGCCGTAGGATACGAAAAAAGACGTATCGGCCAATTCGACGATCCGCGGCTTCATAAAATCTTCTGCTCGGTAGGTGCTGATGGCCGCCGAAACATTGGCAAACGCTGACCAACGATCATTTTTCCATTCGGCTAGCAAGAAAGTACCTCCCCAGCCCACAAAGCCAGAGTAATCAAATTCAAAACGATCGCCTTCTTGTAGGACCGTAGAAGGATCAATCTGGCGATTCCCGGTGGTTAAGAAACCATTTCCACCCAACAGGTCGTAAACTTCCCGGTAGTGGTCTCCCCGATAAAAACGCCCATCGACCCCTCCAGAGAAGGTCCAACTATCGCCGAGTTTGTATTGCGCCGTCGATAACAGTCCGTACCAAAAGTGATTGTTAACACTCGCACGGATGATGGTGTTGGATAGTCCATCTGGATTAAAAATAGATGGGGTTTGATTGACTGCAATGGCGCCATCAATATCTAATTGGCCATCGGGTAGGCGTTCAAAGTCGGCCCCCTCTCGAGCCGTTCCTCCACCATTACCGATCGACAAATAAGCAATATTAGATAAAAAGAAACGCTCATTGGCTTGCCAAGAGTGGCGAAGACTAATTTGCGGTTTGTGGTAGTAGTTTTTTCGCGTATTAAAGACATCACCATCACGACGCCCCCAGAATTCATTATACCGACGGCCTTTATCGGTTTGGTCAGCGCGTCGATTCTCAAGCACTGATGCCGGCACGCCTAAGTCAAAAGCGTAGGCCGTGTCTACCTGCACGATTTCCGCGGTAAATGGCCGCTGTCCGTGTTGTTGCGGTGCGCCGAACCCAGACTAGCTGAAGAGGGGAACTCCAATTTGCTTGACATTTCGCAGGAAAATGAATAGCCCATCGGTAAAATCGCCACCTACCCAGCCTTTTCCTCGCTTGTT
>JANQQI010000027.1 GCA_028285085.1 Saprospiraceae bacterium
AACGCCTTGATAAAGCGCAAGCTGCCAAGGCGCGCTTCGCCGAAACGGGTGAGGTAGACTACGTCCCCGTCGTCAGCGAAACGGATACCGAAGCGGCAATGTACGGTCCCTGGGATTTTTACCTCAATCCTGAGCGCGGTGCTATCCCGGAATGGGACGGTCAGTTTGCTGTAATGGCTTGGGAAAAATGGTTGAATTTTGATCCTATCGCTATGGCGCCGCAGGTCAAAAGTCCTACTTTGATTGTCCACAGTGAGGAAGCAGCCGTCCCGGATGGTGCAAAGCAATTCTACGGCCAGTTGCAAGTCGAGAAATCATCTTACTGGACTGGCGGTCAACAATTCGATTTTTACGATGGCGATCGTGTTGATGAAGCGGTGCAGCAAGTTGTAAAATGGTTTAAGCAATAAGCGGCAAAAAATAATTCGAAAGGGGATACTGATGATCGTCGGTATCCCTTTTTTTGTCATTTCCATTAAAGCGAATTATTTCTTCCATAAACGCTTATTGACAACCTGCTCAATTACGGCGGAGCGATAATTACGACTAATGGGAATGCGATGGGATTGAATAATGATGTCATTATTGTCGATCGCCTCAATTTGTGAAATGGCGACAACGTAAGATTTGTGGACGCGAATGAAATGATTGGGGTTAAGTTTTTCGGCCACACTTTTTAAATATAGTAATGTGACGTGTTTCCCTTTTTTAGTATAAATTGTCACATAGTTTTGCAGCGCCTGCACAAAAAGAATATCCTCGAAATAAATCTTTTCGTATTTGTGATCGCATTTAATGAAACAGTGATCCTGAGCACTTTCTATATTTTCAACAGAAGTGGACTGCTGTAACAATTGATGGTAATCTTTAGCTTTCGTAACGGCTTTAAAAAATCGATTAAAAGTGATGGGTTTTAATAAATAATCTAAAACATTAAGTTGAAAACCTTCCAACGCATAACTTGGATAGGCCGTAGTAATAATAACGAGAGGAGGATTTGGGGTTATTTTTAAAAAATCAATCCCATTTATAATGGGCATTTGAATGTCAAGGAAGATCAAATCAATACTTTCTTCGCTCAGCAGTTGAGTCAGCTCCACGGGATTATTACCGGTACCTACCAAGTCCAAGAAATCTACCTCGCGAATATAATTTGCGATGCATTCCCGGGCTAGGGGTTCGTCGTCGATCGTCGCACAGTTCAAAGGCATAGGCAATTAATAAACGTGATTGTTAGTCAAAACGGCAGTATTGGATTTTACATCGGCGCGCAGCTGCAGCGCTAATCGAATGGAAAATTCCTGTTCCTTTTGTTGAATCGTTAGCTCATGCGCATTCGGATAAATTAAATCTAGTCGGCGCTGTACATTTTTTAAGCCAATGCCCCCGTAGGTTAAGACCTCTTTAGTTTGGTGTTGCTCGGCAGGGGTGCTATTGGCTACTTCGTATTGCAATTCATGCCCACTAAAAGCGAGTCGAACGGAGATCCAGTTATCCCCTCGTTTGCTATGCGCAGCGTATTTAAAAGCATTTTCAATAAAAGGCATCAGGATAAATGGTGCAATCGTCAGTTGGCCACTTTTAGGAGACATGATGTCGATATCGAGCCGCAAGTCATTTTCCTGCCGCAATTTTTCTAGCTCAATGAAGTTGTTTAGATAAGCTAATTCATGACTCAAGGGGATTTGGGCTTCGTTACACTCGTAAAGTTGATAGCGCAATAAATCCGAAAATTTCGCCAAGGATTCAGAAGCCATTTTTGGGTTTTTGTGAATTAAAACAAAAATGGAATTAATGGTATTAAATAAAAAATGTGGATTGAATTGAGATTTTAAAAATTTTAATTCCGTTTCTAGTTTTTCCTTTTCTAGTAATTGTTGATGTTGCCGTGCTTCCAACCAATTCTTGGTCAATTTAATACTCATGGCCAAGGTCATCGCTGCAATGGTAGAAGGAAAAGTATTGGTTTTGAAAAAATGAAAATATTGATCCGGTGCGACTTTGTATAATTCTAAAAAGGTTTGGCTTGATAAATACGCACTTCCATAATAGCCGATTAGAATTAAGGCGGAAGTGCAAATGATCGTGGCCACTAATCCAACCATATAGACAACATATTGCCCCTTTTCTAAAAAACGTGGAATGAGGTAATATAAATTGAAATAGACCCCGGCGGCTTGGAAAATAACGTAAAAAAGAAATTTGAGTGAGTATGGAGAAAAGAAAATATTGTTTGCCGCTTCGACGGGATTCCCGGAGCTGAAAGCCCACCAGAAATAATGATACCCCATCCAAAAAAAGAGATGGTATATTTTGTATTTAAAAAACCAATGGTATGATGCTGTTGTATTTTGCAATTCCTGACCAATTATTTTAAACCCATTTACCAAGCGTGTACTAAATCCTTAGAGGCAGAGAATCGTCATCTCCTGAAGCCACTTTTGATCTATCAGTCTTTCTCATTTCCTGCTCATCTTTCGAGGCCTCTATTCACTAGTTTCATCAATACCACTGAGGATAATCCATTCAAATTAATCAAATTCCTCAAATTAATAAGCCAAGGCATGTGAAATGCAGGATTTCCTTGACAACCGGTAGCTATTCCGTGCTAAGCTGTAAAATGATATTGAATAAGCGATAGATTGTCCACCGACTCATTAAAAATGCCATTCAGCACTGTTCTCTTACCACTGATCATATTGTCGGGTTTGCGCTCCGAATTTCTATTTCTTTTGTACTGCACTTGCGTCGTGAAATGTCGCAAACCACTTTTTTAACTACCAAAATCAATCTTCCGATGTGCAGCAATAGATTATTTTTTCAGCTACTGCTCCAACTTTGTTTAGCGATTAGTTGCCTTCCATATTTGCAGGCCCAAATCAAAGGCACCGTGCTGGATGACACCTCGGCGCCTTTAGCCTTTGTGAACGTTTTGCTTTTGCATCCATCTGATTCCAGCCTCGTCGCGGGGGCACTAACGGACGATGCTGGCCAGTTTCAGCTCGACACCAAGTCCAGTGGAGAATATCTGCTCGGCCTGCGTGCCATTGGCTACCAAAGCTGGTATTCTACGCCTTTCAATTGGTCTGGAGATGACGGCCTCAAAGATTTTGGTGCTATCCAATTATCTGCTGGCGCTATCGAATTGGAAGGCCTTGAAGTACGCGCCACCAAAAGTTTGTTTCAGCAGCAGATGGAGGGCACGGTCATTAATGTGCAAAGTAGCGTCATGAATCGTGGAAACTCCGTGCTGCAAGTTTTAGAACGCTCGCCGGGCGTCTTCATTGATCAACGCAACGCCAATATTTCGCTCAATGGCCAAAGCGGCGTGCAGGTCATGATCAATGGCAAACTACTGCGCTTGCCACCCGCAGAAGTGATCGGGATGCTGAATGGGATGAGTGCTGATAATATTGATAAGATTGAATTATTGACAACGCCCTCGGCGCGTTATGATGTGGATGGTAGCGCCGGGATGATCAATATCGTTTTGAAAAAGAATACGGCGCAAGGGACGAATGGCTCCATGTCCATGAGCGGTGGTCACGGTTGGGGACCAAAAGCGGCGGGCAGCCTCAATTTTAATCATCGCCGTAATCAGTTGAATATTCACGGTAGTTATGCCTACGCTTACGATGATACATTTTATGATTTTTCGGCGATTGGGTCGGAGATTGTTCCAGTGCTGGGTGGAAACGTTGATTTTGATTTTTCTAATAAAACGGATCAACTTATTCGCAGTCACAATGCCACTCTTGGGTTGGAAAACAGCTTTGCAAACGATCTAACGATTGGTGGTAGTCTGAGTTGGCAAGGCTCACGTAATGAGTCCACTATCGAAAACCTGACGCAATACGATATTGAACCAGATTCGTTTTTGCGAGCGGAGATTGGGATTAATACCGATAATCGTTGGCAGAATACCATCGCCTCCCTTTTTATTGAAAAAAAACTAGGCAAAAGTGGGCAATTGAATATCAATACCGATTATCTCTATTATCACAACGAAAATCCCAGTCAGGCACTGAGCCTCTTTTTCGACCGTAAGGATCAGCAAGTTTTTCCCGAGGGAAGCATTTATGCTAATGACATTCGTGGAAGCAATAATACCAATATGCATATCGGTGTGGTCCAGGTCGATTATACTCAGGATGTACGATCTTGGTTACGCTTGGAAACAGGATTAAAAGGGACATATTCTGAAACGACGAATATTGGACAACTCGAACGCCGTGAGGGTGAAAACTGGGTGCCGGATACTCGGACGACTACGACTATTGATGTCCGTGAAAAGATTGGCGCTGCTTATGCTCTGTTACAAATGCAGTTTGATCCTAAAACCAGCATGAATTTGGGCGTACGCTATGCCTTTTGGGATCAGGAATTTAGTGCTGCTAATTTGGATCGTCGCCTTGGGCAGTTTTTTCCATCGATCTTCCTTTCCCGTGAGTTATCACCCGACAATCAACTCCGTTTAGCCTATACCAAGCGCATCACTCGACCGGATTATAATGACTTAGCATCTTATCTGGTGTATAATGGTCCGATTTCGGTATTTACCGGCAACTCCCAACTGCAACCGACGATCACGAATACGCTGAAACTCAGTTGGCAGCACCAAGTATACAACTTCGCAATTCAACTGCAGGAAGAAACATTGCCTATTGCTCGCTATCAAATTGTGGAAAACAGTAATAGTAATCTAGTAATCGTCGCGCCGCAAAATGTGAATTATCAGCGTAGCCTGAATTTCCAAACCAACATCCCAGTAACTTTAAATAAGTGGTGGTCCGTAAATCTAGGTGGCATGATGGGCTGGCGCCAGTTTGAGGTTAGCTACACCCAAGTGCCGAAAAAGCATACATATTTCGCCGGAAACTTATACGGTAATCAGACCATTACCCTACCCGGAGGCTGGTCCTTTGAAGTGTCGGGCTGGTACAATACCGGGCATTATAATGGCTCAGTACGCCTGGAAGGTTTTGGAATGCTCAACGCTGGCCTCAAGAAACAACTATCGGGTGACAGAGGCAGTTTTCAATTGACTTTGACGGATATACTACGCTCGATGGAAGTGATTTCTTACTACGGTGATTTAACTAAAGAAGCTTTCAATGCGGTATCTCGGGTGCATTATCACGCTGAATCGGCTAACGCCAGAATTTTACGATTATCCTATTTTCGCAGTTTTGGCAATCGAAAACTCAAAAAATCGAAACAACGCCAATCGGGAGCTTCCGAAGAGCGCTCGCGGGTGCGTCAATAAATCCTGTGGGGAACTTCGTCATCGCTTCGCCCGTTAAACGGACAAAAGCAACCTTCAGATGAAGTTACCCTTTCCCGATATCAAAACCGAGCGGCTTTGGCTCCGCCAATTTACGCTCGATGACCTCGATCACGTTTTTGAGGGACTATCACACCCTGACGTTATTAAATACTACGGGGTAAGTTACACTACCCGCGAGGCGACCAAGGCGCAACTACAATGGTTTGCCGACCTGGAATCGCAAGGTACCGGTCTGTGGTGGGCCATTAGCTCGTTGGATGGCCGTCTCTTCTACGGTGGTGGTGGACTCAATGACTTGAATCGTGACCATCGCAAAGCGGAAATTGGATTTTGGTTATTGCCCGCGTATTGGGGGCAGGGGATCATGAAAGAGGCGATGCCTTTGATTGTCAATTATGCTTTTGAACATCTAAACCTCCACCGAATAGAGGGATTTGTGGAAAGTAATAATGAAAATTGCAAACGAGCCCTCGCCAAAGTTAATTTCACTTACGAAGGCACCATGCGTGACTGTGAGATCAAAGATAACCGTTTCGTCAGTCTGGATATCTACGCCCGATTGGATGAAAAACGCCCTACTTAATAGTTATTACTACAAAGTCTTTCCAGCACAAGAATTTAGGCTGTATCTACCTTAGCCAAATCCAAAACCTTGTTCACGACTGACACCGGTGATTAGAATGATTTGTGCTATCTTTTCCATGATTTTAAATCGCTATACTGACAGAAGCATCTATTCAAATTCTCATCATGGCTATAGTAAATATTCAAAATCTAGCACATACTAGTCTCCCCGAAATTGTTGATTGCCTGCTGGAAGCTTTCACGGGCTATTTCGTGCCCATGCCCAAGGAAGTGGCCTTTTGGGAGAACCGCTTTCGTTCTGCACGGGTGGATTATGCGCATTCTTACGGCGCCTTCGTCGGGGAGCGCCTTGTGGGGTTTATCATTCACGGGATCGACCGGCACGAGGGGAAGTTAACGGCTTTTAATTCGGGCACGGGAGTAATACCTGATTTTCGCGGGCAGCAATTAGTCGATCGAATGTACGCTGCGGCTCTGCCGGCTCTGCGGACTGCGGGAATTGAGCAATGCTTGTTGGAAGTGATTCAGGCCAACGATCGAGCGATTCGAGTTTACGAGCGAATTGGTTTTCATCAACTACGCCGCCTGCGTTGCTTCAAAGGACCACTCAAGATTTCCGATATTAAGGTGGAGGTACAAGAAGTGGATACAATGGATTTGTTGGCAAAACCGAATCCGCAGCACCATTTTTATTCCTGGGATAATATGAATCAAGCGGTAGAATTGGCGGCAGCGATTTACAAAAGCTATGCAGTAACACAAGATCAACAGCCGATAGGTTATTTTATCGTTAATCCCAAGATTGGCTACCTTGCTCAATTAGAGGCGACCGATGGCAACTGGCCGGCGCTCTTGGCGGGCATTCACCAAATTGCCCCGGCGATCCGGATTAATAATGTCGATGCGCGCCGGGAAAGGATGGTGCAACAACTCTTGGCCGCCGGCCTCGATAACTCCATTGATCAGTATGAAATGCTGATGGCGATTTAATATTATTGGGTTTGAAAAAAATAGCAGGAACAAGGGGGTACGCTGAAACCATCCCAAAGTTTATCGAAGGGACAATGGCGATTGACTTCCAAACTTTGCATCGTGATTTCCTACCGTTTATTCCCCGAGTTCCAAGTCATATCTTGGATGTTGGAGCGGGAATTGGAAGAGACGCCTTCGAGTTTTGGAAAATGGGACACACTGTAGTTGCCGTTGAGCCCTTGCTAGAGTTCAGAACGACTGGAAAAGATTTATACCAATCTTCAACCATAGAATGGTGGGATGATGCGTTGCCGACTCTGGAAAAATTGGATAATTATCTGGATACATTTGATTTCACTTTGGCTTCTGGGGTATGGCACCATCTTAATTTAAAGGAGCAAACTATTGCGATGCAAAGAATCTCAGAATTGTTAAATCCGGGAGGTCTATTTGCACTTTCATTGCGCAATGGCCCTGCGGGCGCTGGAAAACACATCTTCCCGACGGAGCTCCGGCAAGTTGAAATATCAGCAAAGCGTAATGGCTTAATTCCTATTTTCAACTCAAAGAACCAACCCAGCCTAATGCCAAATAAGCCACAAGTGATTTGGGATAAATTGGTCTTGAAAAAAATGGAGTAGAAAGACTAAAGCTTTAAAACCACTTCCGTTGATGCACCAATTGAATGACCTGAGCGCGATTGCTAACGTGAAGCTTTTCGTAAATATTTGACACGTGTTTTTTTACGGTCAAGGGAGAGATGAAAAGGGCTTCGGCAATCTGGCGGTATTTCATCCCATTAACTAAGTATTTCAAAATCTCGATTTCTCGTTTACTCAGATCGGTCGCTTGATCGATAGAAGGGGAATTGGTCGGACGAGGTTGCTCCTTGCCGATGAGCATGTTCATGGCTTTGCGCGCAATCGCCGGACTCATGGGGATACCGTTATATTCATACACATTTTTGATCGCATCAACTAGGTTGAGCTGGCTATCTTCTTTGAGCAGATAGCCGTTGGCTCCTACCTTGATCGCATCAAAGATTTTGTTATTATCCTCAAAGATGGTCAGCACCACGTATTTGATGCCCGGAAAACGTACACTGGCGTAGCTGATGGTTTCAATACCGTTGAGTCTAGGCATTTCCAGATCCATCAAGACCACGTCGGGGAGGGGAGCGGCGGATTTGCATTGCTCCAGAAAATCCTGCCCGTCGCGTGCTTCCATAATAAGTTCGATCTCCGGGTGATCGTACAGCTTTTCGATCACTGTGCGCCGATTGACTTGCTGATCGTCTACGATACCGACTTTGATTTTCATGTTAAATGATGATTTTAAAATGCATTTAATACGATAGTTGTAAACGGTACTTTGTTCCTGCCTCGTTCGATTCATAATTTAGCTCACAACCAATTTCCTGCGCCCGCCAGCGGATATTATCCAAGCCTTGACCACGATGCTTGGCGACCGTGTCAAACCCCTTACCATTGTCGCCGATCAAGATGTCTAGGTGTTTATCCGCCGTGACATTGAAAGTAATAATACTGCCTTCCGCGTGTTTGATAATATTGTGGATAATTTCCTGTAGGATGGCTTTAAGATGAACGACCGTGCTGGCCTCCAATTGGATATCCTGTGAAATATTCTCGTTAACGACTAGGTCATAGGGACTTTGCTCACCAAGCAACCGGAGTGTGAATACTTTAATGAGGTCCACAAATTCGGTCAACGCCATGGGTTGACCTTTAAGAACCCAAATGGTATCCCGGAGGCTAGACAGAATATTTTGAGCATCACGTTGCATACGCTCCAGTTGATTGACAGAGGGCTGACCACTGGTGGTTTGCAATTGTTGCAGCTTAGCGATCAAGGCCGTAGTGTTGGCGCCCATGTTATCGTGTAATTCCCGAGAGATACGCTGTCGCTCGGCTTCCAGGGTAGCCTGGCGCTGCTGCGCCAGGCGCTTTTTGGCGAGTTGGCGGCGGCGGTACAATTGCCAAATGCCCCACAAGCCGCCACCGAAAACGCTTAGCAGCAAAGCGATAAACCATGGCGCCTGGTAATAAGGGCGCGCAATCCGCAATTGAATGTTCTGTGTGATAGCCGGTGTTCCGTCCGCCAGCCGCAACCGAAAGGTATAATCACCGGGCGGCAACTGTGGATAGCGCGCAGCGGATTGACGAGTCGTGATCCAATGTTGATCAAAGCCAGCGAGTTGATAGCTGAATTGAAGACTATTGCGATAGGGGAGGAGCAAGTCTTGAAAGTAAAAGGTCAGCGTATTTTGCTCGGGTGACAACTGCCATACGGTTGAAGCCTTTGGCCGAGACTGAGGCAGTCGATCATTGATGCTCACCGCGGAGATGACCAACGGAATAGTGTCTTGCAATCGATTATTATGCGTTGGATCAATACTGGTAATGCCACCGATCCCGCTAAAGTATAATTTACCATCGGCAGCTTTCCAAAAACCGTAAGAGTTAAACTCCGTTGCGGAGATGCCATCGGTTTGGTCGTAGTTGCGCACTTGCCAGGTTTTAGGGTTGATTCGACTCAATCCTTGATTAGTAGATACCCAAATGTTTTGGAAGGTATCGACCAGCGCACCATAAATATAGTTGTTGTTTAAACCCAAATTTTGATTAACGATGCGTAAGCTATCACCAAATAAATAGAGCCCCGTTGCGGTACTCACCATTAAGCCCAGGTTCGCTTCGCGACGAATATCTTTAATCATAATCCCTTCGAGAGCAGGAACCGACTGGCAAGGGAAATCTTGACATTGAAACAATCCACTTGTCGTACCAATCCAGAGTTGGTTATTGTCCAGAAAGAATTTAGTGATCGGTGCAGGTAGACAAAACTGTTTTTGAAATTGTAATCGTTCTAAATCAAGTTGATACGCGCAATTTGCTACACTCACCAAGGCCGTTTGAGAGTCGATTTGTTCATAAAAAAGATAGCTATCCGAAAATTCAGTCACGAGGACCTGTGCTTGGAGTAGCTGATAATAATCAACCCATTGATTTTTTTTTACATCATACTTGCCAAAAACGTTACTTCCGCTAAGTACAAATTGGTCGTTGCCCAAAGCATAGAGCCCATTGAACCCGGCAAAAATATTTGGTGCTTGCAAAGGAGCAGGTAAATTAACTGAAGTGGTAATGAGGTCTCGCTCCGGGCTAAAGACTTGTAGCCCCTGATTGAGTACATAGGCGTAACAGCGACCTTTTGAATCGGTGAAAATATTTTTAATGATAGCCGGTGGTTGCTGCGGAATATCAAATGTAGAGAATTGTCGATCACCCAAAGCTCGGTAAATAACACCTTGCGGATCGGTGCCAATCCAGACATGATCTTGGTGAATCAGGGCCTCATGAATAAAAAAATTCGGCTTGGTGTTATTTTGTTGACGATAGGCCTTGATAGTTTTTAATATCTGCAGACTGGTATCCAGTAAAATCAAATCGCCGGATAAAGTAATACCACACAAACGATCCGTTGAACTTTGCTGAGCGAAGTGATGGATTTGACGCAAAGGGGTTTGCTGCTGGATATTCAAACCTGATGCATCAGGCTGTGCAACCGCTAAGTATTCCGTTTTGCCATCCCAAACGTTGCATATGATTTTTTGAGGTGACAGCATTTTGAAAATCTGTCTGAGAACAGGGTATTGCGTATTGGAAAACTTAAAACGAATATCACCTGACAGGTCGCGACAAAAGATTGTACTAGAATCTAAATTGGTAGTATAGAGTGTCTGTAGTTCGGTGGCATAAAATAAATGGGCTTGATCGGATTCACTCTGCTGATCATCCAATTCTTCTAAACTTAAAAATTGTGAGGAATAGGTCTCTTTGATCATTGGTTTTTGCTGCTCCGGGTGGAAGCTTAGGTATCGAAATTCATGATCTGGTTGGAGTGGCTGAAGCAGCATACTAGTGTCATGCGTTATCGACAACTGCTCCAAACCGAAATTCCCAAGGATATATAACTGCTGATCATTGCCCACCACTAAATCGTAAATCGCAATATTGTGGATGCCTCGAATCTTGGCTTGGTATTGATAATTGAGAATATGCTCTCCGTCGAAGCGATTAAGGCCGGCTTGGGTACCAATCCATAGATAGCCGTCATGATCCACTACAATGGCACTAGCACTATTCTGTGTGAGGCCCGTTTCGGTGGACAGGCGTTGATAACCAAAGGTTTGGGCATTGATTTTTGAACCCGGCAACGCAAGAGCAAAAAAGAGTTGCAGTCCCAGTAAAAGGATGAATCCGGGATGATAAAACCTTTGTTTTGAAAAATGCTCGAAACGCATGGGCTAAAGTTCTGCCTTCTTTTTGATCAAAGAAATACGCCAAAGGTAGTAGGCACTAATCTGTTAGGTAAAAATACCTGATTTATACGCATTGTAAAAAATATGCATGTATTGTTTTCTTAAATTCAAACTTCTAGCGTAATTTTCAGTGTCGGAAATTGAGTACTCTTCACGATATCGACAGCGAACTTCACCTTTATTTAGTTTAGACCAGAGTTCGTCATACTTTACCCATAAGTTTCAAATCGATTCTTTCTTCTCGTGAGAAGATAGCCACGAGAGGTGTCCGCTGAATCTGCAATTTATCAATTGCGACAGACCAGCTTTTGAGATCGAAGCCATTAAGGTGTCGATAGTTGTCGATCCCATTAAACCCCAATTTTATAACCCTAAAAAAAATCACAAAATCATGGCTCATGACACTTTATCTTCAGTAAGTGTTGATGCGTTGAAAAAAGAAGCGCAACAGATTTTCCAACACCAAATCATTCATAACCTCTATCACAACACCGAGTATTTTGACAATCGGTTTAATCACAATGTATATAATATGTGGCGTTGTGCTTGGGCGTACGATACGTTCAACGATTATTTTGAAATATTCCCATCCGAAGCAACGACCACTGTAGTGCCGGGAGATACCAATCCGCTCTACAAGCAAATCATGGAGACTTACTTTGCTGCAACTGGTGGTAATTGGTGGGACGATTTCGCCTGGGGTGGTATTGCTGCACTGAGAGCAGCTAACAGTGGTATCAATTACGGTGCTGATATCGAAACATCTTATGTACAACTAGCAGTGAATGCCTATGCTTATATGCATGGTCCGGGATGGAGCACTAGTACCGCAATGGAGGACGTTGTGCCTTTCCCAAAATTGGCGGGCTGGAAAGAGCTATTACACTACGTACAAAATCATGGCTCCGATATTGGCGCTCCCAATTCATACAACCATGTACCCGCTACTGTAAACGGCAATCCCGGTACAGACTTTGCGCCGGGAGTGACCACCGGTGGTATTTGGAATGCTCCCATCAATGCTAATTCCAAATTAAAACCTATTCCTACGGCCGATCCTACTGTTCAAAACCTGGCCAGCATTCAGAATACTGTAACGAATGGTTCACATATGGTGTTATCATTGCGGTTATTACACGCTTATCATTCTAATAGTACTTATAAGACCTTGATGGACAACGCCAAAGTCGATGTTGATAAAATGTACAACTTCTGGTCTGGTCAAATGAGTTGGTTTGATGGTTGGATGGGTAAAACCGGAGATCACTGTATGAAAATGGATGCAGGTAGTGGTGTTTTAGTGCGCGAACGGGCACCATCTTATGCCTCGGGTGACTTTGACAGCTCTTTCTATCCCAAATTGGCTTGGACCGGAGATCAGGGTATCCTAACTGGTGCTTTACTGGATTATGCTCAGGCGAAAGCTAATCCACAGGCATGGCTGGGTAAAACCACGGCGCCGGTATTTAGTAATCTCCCCGAAGCAGCGGATATCATTGCAGGGGTACATGCTAGTTGCTACGGGCAGGATAGTCAGGCGACATCGGCCTTGCATCCTTGGGTATTCCACACCGAGCATTCCAATGATTTAAATGATTCCTTTGGTCCCGGCGATGATGGAGACTACCGTACAGGAAATGCCGTCTTTTATCGTTATCTCGGACAATATCTTGATGCAGGAAATACTATTTCGTTGGATTATCAGCACCAAATTATTGACGAGGCAGAAGCGATTCTGAATAATAAGATTCCTAACGATAATGCTGCCGCTTATTGTGAAGGGTATTCCTATAACTATTGGGCGGATGGCAATACCGATACCGGAAAGATGACGCATTACGTCAATCGTTTAGCTGCAATCTGCTTGGCGATAAAAGTTCTACAAAATCAGGAGGGTAATTAATCTTACCTATTAGTTCTTATTCAGTTTTTGATGAATCAGTTCGGTCGCCCGGGCTGATTCATTTCTTTTGCCCCCGGGGATTTGATCAAAAAGAAAAACGGCTTAGAGATTTTTCCCTAAGCCGCTGCGATTATAATTTGATAGGCTGTTCAACGGGCCAGTCACCATTAAGAAGGTGCCACATCAGCTGGCCCGTATCAAGCCATCATGGAGAAAATTATTTTTGTACGATCATGATGTTAGTAGCTACATTAGCACCATCAACGTTGATAGCGTAAACATAAGTACCGCTACCCATGCTGCGTGCATCCAACTCAACCATACCTTCACCTGACTGGATGTCGAAAGACTGAACCAAAGTACCGTCCATAGTGAATACGTCCAAAGTTGCGTTCATTACGTCTGCTGGCAATTCGTACTCGATTGTTGTAATGTCGCTGAAAGGATTTGGACGATTCTGGCTTAGCTTAACGCTTTTGAATACCTGCTCAGCTGCAGTTTCAGTATTTGAAGTAGCGCTTAGGCTTTGCTCGATAGCTGCCAAACGAGCTTCCAAAGTAGCGATTTTATCATTTTGAGCATCCAATTGGTTTTGCTGCTCAGCGATCACTTCTTCTTGTGATTCGATCACTTCTTGTTGCTCCTTGATACCTTCCGTCAAAAGAGGGATAATTTCAGTGTACTTGATACCGATCAAGCCATCTTCTTTGCTGGTAGAAGTTACTTCAGGAATTACAGCTTTTACATCCTGAGCGATGAAACCATAAACTTTACCTTGTGGCAAAATCATGTCAGGGTTGCGATCTGTATCATAGGTGTAAGTTACACCGTTCAATTGCTTAACGAGATCCAATGCGTTAGGAATTACCTCAACGTCTTTTTTCAATCGCTTGTCAGAGAACACAGACCAGCTACCGTTTACGCGGCCAGCACCATCGAAGATCAATTGGTAACCTGAACCACCGATGTCCGCACCCAAGCGTAGCAAACGTGTAGAACAAGTTGAGCTAGTACTAGGATTACGTACTGCAAAAGTCAAATCGTCAGCAGTACTTTCCCAAAGAATCGTAGGGATTTTAGCATCCATACCAACGTTGATAGAGTTGTTAATGTCTGTCTGTGAGCGGAAACCGTAAAGGTCACAAGGTGCAGGACCACCAGGGCCACCAGACTGTCCAAGGCCAGTTGCGCGGTTGTTGATGAAGTTAGCAGCAGTTGTACCTGGATCAGTAACCAATAAGTTTGTTCCACGAACGTCAAAAGTACTCAGAGGAGCAGTCGTATTAATACCGGCTACTTGGTCGGCGAAATTACCGTAGATTAATGGTGTACCAGTACTAACAGCGATGTAAAGTTGATTGTCAACGTCCGCTAGGCCAGCGCCAGCGCGGAATCCTAAAAATACATTGCGGTTACCAAAAGTACCACTACCGGCTAAAGCACCAATGTAAGTACTTGCACCAGAAGTTTTGGTACCTGTCAGAGCACCTGCTTCATAACCGAAGAAAGAATTAACCTCACCTTCGTGGTTGCGGCCAGCATTGTGTCCATCATAAGTGTTAGCGGCAGAATTGACAACGTCAAATCCCGCTAAACCACCAGTAAAGGTGTTGTACTTAGAGCTATTGTTCAAAGCATTACCAGTGTTGAAACCAACGAGGGAGTTTTGAAAACCGGGAACTCCGGAGTTGTCAGGATAAACGGCATTGTTTTGGGCGAAAGTAAAGGTACAAAAGGCCATTGCCAGACATACCAAAATAGTAGACTGAAGATGTTTCATTTGATGTTTCATTTTTTTATTAAAAGAAATATAAGTCAGGGTGAAGATGTGGCACCTTCACAAAAATATTTGCCAGATAGTTGTTTAATTATTTTTTATGCAACAGATAATTAGATGTTGACTATGCTTTTGTGCACTAAAAAACTAAATAAATGCACAATATTTTTTCGTTGTTAAATAATTCGATAATTAATTACAAAAACAGATACACTACTCATAATGTCAATGCGCGGTTATCCGCGAATTAATTCTGTTTTAATTCGAAAAAAAATTAAAATTTACTATTTTTAAAATAGAATTATAGCCGAATTAAAGTAAATCTAATAAGCTGATTTACAGAAACTTGTGATTTCTATTTTGCAAATGAAAATTATCTCGAAAAATCAGGAGATAAAAGTAGTAGCAGATAGTGGTTGACAACTGGTGTTATCCGAAATTGTTGTGAAAACTGTTTGTGTGAATTAAGACACTTTTGGTAAGCGTGCTTGGGCGATGAGTTTTAAAGATGTCCAAATATAAAACGAAAACAGCGCCATTGCAAATAAGTTTAAAATTATTTTTAAAATATTTTAAAGCTTCAATGATGTTGCATTAATTAGTCTCATTCTTTTTAGATTTTACTCTTACTGTTTATTCTTTTTATTACCCTAAATGAAAAGCCATGATTACTACCGCTCTGCTTAAGAAATTAAAAAATTACACCCGAATCACCACTGCCTTTGGTCCCGAAGATATGGCGTTGGATACGATGGATGCTGATGGCCCACGCCTTATTTTTTCGTGTACCAAACACAAAGGGCAGAAAAAGCTTGCCGGTGATTTACAATTCTATTATGTAAAACGCGACGAACAAAAAGCAACCCCTTTTGAATTGGAAGGTTATTCTAAAGCTGATTTACGGCCGCACGGAATAGCGTTGCATCAAGAGGGCGATGAGCAATTTTTGTACGTTATTTCACACGAGCAAAAAAATAAGGTGCATAAAATACTCAAATTTCGAGTGGCGCATCGAAAGCTGGTCAAAATGCCTTTTGCGCATGAGACGCATCCCGTTATTTCTAATCCCAATGATTTATTTGTTGCTGCGAATGGCACCATTTATTTTTCGAATCCGCTAGGATTTGTCGGCGCGACCCTCGGTAAACGAAATAGCCATGTCGGTCGAATCAAACCGGGGCATGAGCCGGAGGTATTGATTGACAAAATGAATTATCCCAATGGCGTCTACTTGCTAGGTGAATATCTCTACGTCACGGAAAGCATTAAAAATCGATTCTTACGCTTTACCATGCAAGCAGACGGGACCGTAGCATCCAAGGTGAAGGACCTTGGTAAGATTAAAGGTGGTGACAATATTATGCGTACCGGCTCGGGATTTTATATCGCCGGGCATCCCAGCAAAATGGGTTTTTTAGTCCACGGATTGATGAATTGGAATGCACCCAGCTCGGTGCATGTCTTTGATTTGGAGAAACAAAAACTGAAGCAAATCCTGCGTGTAAAAGGCAAGATCATCAGCGCCTCCTCTACGGCTTTGCTGCACGATGATTATCTCTATATTGCTCAGGTCAAGCGTAATTTCGTCTTGCGCATCGATCTGCGCCCGCTCAAAGATCAATTGGACTTACCGCCGACTGATTAGTATCGCCAGGAGGTTAAATCTGCGCCCGCTGGGGCCCGGCTTTTAACCTCTTCTGCCCAGCGGGGGATGAACATGCGATGATAGCGTAGGCGTGAGATGGCGTTTGGTTCTTTATGATCGCCATTCCAACAATGCTCGGCCCGATCCCCATAGTCCACTTCTCCATCGTAATAAGGCGAAGTGCTCTCCAGGAAGGCCTCTGCCAGATAGACCGCATTATTCAAGTAGTAGTTGTCCATATCGCCGCAGTAGATATGAATTTTGCCAATCAGATTAGGTCCGATGGTGGCCCAGTCTCGCTGCATAATATAGGTTAGGTCGTAGTGCTCCCGCCAATAGGCTGCTACCTCGGCATCAATCTCTCCGGTGTACTTGTCCCATAATCGCTTGGGGTAACCATCCGCTCCGACGGGCGAATAAACGGCTTCCCAGATATCGAATTGATCACCCGAGCGATTGCGAGTGCCTAAGGCTAGTTCCCGTAAATTCATATTGCGTAAGCTGGTCGATACCTGCCCCAAATAATCGCGCCGACCGGGGCGTAACGTCGTCTTGAAATCTTCCTCCACGTAATAGGCATTTTTATCTTCGTAAATATTCACGAGGCAGTAGGCTCGGAAATCAATGGGGTCGGGGCAGGCGGCATAGCAGCCGTTGTACTCTTCCGGATAAAACACCTGAGCAGCCAGAGCTTCCCAACCACCGGTAGAGCCGCCGTATAAGAAACGCGCCCAGCCTTCACCAATGCCCCGAAATTGTTGCTCAATGTATGGGATGAGTTCGTGGGTAATGGCATCGCCGTAAGGACCGACATTGGCCGAGTTGACGGCGTAGGAGTCATCGTAAAAAGGATTGGCGTGCTGAATTTTGATGGCGAGTACACGAGGAAAATTTGGCCCGGTCCAGGCTTGGTAAAAATCGTAAGCCTCCTGCTGCACTGTTTTATTATAACCCTCAAGCTGAAAGCGTTCGCTGTATTCTGGTTTTAGGTTTGGATCGGGCGGAGTGGTCCGAAACCCACCAAAATCTGTCGGAAAATGGCCATGCATAATCGCTAGCGGATAGTGTACGTCTGGATGCTCATCGAAGCCCTCGGGCAGGAGTACATGCGCTCCCAGATACATTGGGCGACCCCAGAATTCGGTCAACAACTGGCTTTGGATACGAATGTGTTTGATATATTTCGTGTCATCGGGTGGCACAATAGGAGCAATCACTTGATCCAATTTAATGTGAATGGCCTGGTTCGGTTGAACGTTGACTTTTTGTGGTGCGCTGTACAGATTACCGGGCGCCCGGTTCCAATGCTGGCCTTCACCCCGATCCATCGGGAGCTTAACACGATGTCCATCAGTGCGCTGGAAGGTCTCGTATCGATGGAAAACCACTTGTGCATAATATTCGCCGGCAGGGATGTCGGATAACTTTTCGAGGGGATATCCCGGGGCTCCATCTTCAAGTACAACGCTTTGTCCGTTTTGAATACCTTCAGCATCTTGACCAAAAACGAGTTGGGTTTTAGGACCATCGCTGATTTGGAAGCGAGGCTCTCGTTCGTCATTATTGGATAGCAGAAGCAGAAAGCGGCCATCGAGTGGCCCCGCGATAGAATCTACGGCAAGTTCAAAGCTAAATACTGGTGCAGGTGTGGATGTGGGGGGATTACAGGCCAAGCTACCCAACAATGTAGCTAAGAGAAAGGGCACTAGGTTTTTCATATGTGTGGTTTTAGGATATCTCTCATCAAAATCGCAACAAAACGCAGTTGACACGTATATACAATGGTGAAATAGACAAGCTGTTTTCCCCAAATCATCGGTGCTTGTAACGGTAAGATGTACGACTCAATAACTTCCTGAATATAGTTAGTTTTGCTTGAGATTTGTACCAAATGGTGGATTGAAATCGTGAAAGAGCGTCACATTACAAAGTATTATCTTTATCATCGAATAATGGATTAGTCCTCTACCATCGATATGAAATATTGGCCGCTATTGACTACCCTCATGTTGCTAGCAGTCCTGACGGGCTTGTATGCACAGTCAACGAGTGATGCACTGATGCCATCGCTCTTGCTCAAAAGAGCACAGGGGAAAATAACCATTGATGGCCAAATGGACGAGTCGGATTGGACTAGGGGGCGCCCGGCGGATAATTTTTGGCAATATTTCCCTTCGGATAGCTTACGCGCTGGTGCACAGACGGAAATCTACATGACCTACGATGATCGTATGCTGTACGTCGCCGTCAAATGCTATTCGGATGGCAATAAGTACATTACGCCTTCCTTGCGGCGCGATTATCGCGCGGGCGGTAACGACAACATCAGCTTGATGTTCGATACCTTCAATGACCAAACCAATGCGTTCCTCTTTGGGATCAATCCCTACGGCGTCCGCCGCGAAGCTTTGATCTCCGGCGGCGGTGCGCGGCTATCAGATTTTTCAACTTCCTGGGACAACAAGTGGTACGGCACTTCGAAAATCTATGATGGCTATTGGGTAGCGGAATTGGCCATTCCTTTCAAGACTCTGCGTTTTAAAGAAGGCGAGTTTCGCTGGCGTTTCAATTGCTACCGCTTCGATACACAATCGAACGAGCGGACGACCTGGATTCAGATTCCGCGCAATCAATGGATTTTCAATTTGGCCTACATGGGTGATATGATCTGGGATGAGCCTCTGGCTAAAGCCGGGACTAATATTTCTGCTATCCCGTACGTATCGAGCGAGTTAGTGGAAGATACTGAAAACGGGGAAGCGGCCACCTTTGATTGGAATGTAGGTGGTGATGCAAAAATTGCGGTCACTTCCGGCCTTAATTTGGACCTAACAGTCAATCCCGATTTTTCTCAAGTCGAGGTGGATCAACAAATTACGAACCTGTCGCGCTTTGAATTATTCTTTCCAGAACGGCGCCAGTTCTTCCTGGAAAATGCGGATTTATTTGGGAGCTTTGGAACGCGACGCCTCAACCCATTTTTCTCGCGCCGCATTGGCGTTGGCAAGGATACTTCCACCGATCAGAATGTGCAAAACGCGATTCTTTACGGCGCTCGGCTAAGTGGCAAACTCAATAATGACTGGCGCATTGGCTTGCTTAATATGCAAACCGCCAAAAATGAAGATCAGGGTATTCCTTCGGCCAATTTTTCGGTGGCGGCCGTTCAGCGGAAGGTCTTTAGCCGTTCGAATGTGTCTTTTATATTTGTCAATAAAGAAACGGATATCAGTGCTAGCGATACGAGCAGTGAATTTTCTACCTATAATCGGATCATCGGAGTGGATTATAACCTGGCCTCTACCGACAACCTCTGGACGGGCAAAATCTTTTATCATCAGGCCGTTACACCAACCGAAGTGGATGACAAATTCGCACACGGTGTCAATCTCGATTTTACTCGCCGAGCGTACCAAATTTCCTGGAAACATCGCTGGGTAGGGGAGGGCTACGATGCCGAAGTGGGCTTTGTGCCGCGGAGTGACTTTTTTCGGATTAATCCTGAGTTTCGCTTATTCTTTTATCCTTCGACTGGCATCCTGAATCAACACGGACCCGGGGTGGAGGTAGAGTATTTTTGGAAACCGGAACTGGGCAAAACGGATCATCTGTATCAGGTGTATTATAACGCGGAATTTCGGGATAATAGTCGCTTGGAAGTACGCATCCGAAATCGATTCACCTATTTGTTCGATCCTTTTGATCCCAGTGGAACGGAAGGCGTTGAGCTGCCCTCGGACACCGATTATAATTACACGCGCTTTTCCGCTTCTTACAATTCTGATCGCCGTCGGGCTTTTTCTTTTCGCTTTGAGCCGGAATTTGGTCAATACTTCAACGGCACTCGTCTACGCTTAGGGGGGAATGTAGCCTATCGCTTCCAGCCGTTTGGCGCGATTTCGATCAATTACAATTACAACTACATTGATCTGCCTGAGCCTTACAATACGGCATCGCTTTTTCTTATCGGGCCACGCATCGATTTGACTTTTACCCGCAATCTTTTCCTGACCACTTTTATTCAATACAACAACCAGGTTGATAATATCAACATCAATGCGCGCTTTCAGTGGCGTTTCCAGCCGGTATCGGATTTCTTTTTGGTGTATACGGACAATTATACCACAGATTTCGGCAAGAAGAACCGGGCTATTGTGGCCAAGTTGACCTATTGGTTGAATATGTAGAATAGATAAAGTATGATGTTACCATAACAAGAAAAGGGATCCAAGTTATTAACCTGAATCCCTTTTTCAAGATGTCGGTAAGCGGTACCGACACTTTGTAGATTCCGACTTACATCGGTATCGAATGGCACCTACGCAGTGGATGCAGATCTATCTGTTCCCGGGCTTACCCCTACTACTTTAACATAGCGAACATATAGCCTGACCATCACATTGTGATGGAATCTGACCGTGGCAGACTTCCCGCAGGCGCACCTGCCTTCTTCACATGAGTGTGTTGAGGATGCACTCGTCTGTTTTTTGGACAAAGGGCGAAGAAGGACTTGTGCGTATTTTTACTTTTCTTCTGGACGACGTCGGTTATTGGTGTAAAGCTGCCAGCCGTAGCATTTGGCGCTTACAGGTGTAGCACTAGAGGTGTCGTTGCAAATCGGAACAATGGCTTTTACGACTTAAACTGAAGGCAAAGTCGTTTGATGATCGTACACTACTTTGAGCATACTTGCGATATGATCTAGTCGCAATGAATTAATAGAGGAACAAAAGCTACTGAATAGCTAACCGAAAAAGTTTTCCGATTTTGCTAGGAAGAGAAAGTGCACTGGATGAGCAGTGAAAATACGCGTCTTTTCAAAGAACTTTTATTTGGTTAAAATACAGGAGTGTAAATTTAAATTTTGATTATTAAAAATAATGCAACTTAATTTTCGTTGAAATGCATTTTAAAATTAATATAATTTTGCGGGTAAAACAAATAATTTATTGCTCTTTTTTCTAAAAGCAGTATTTTGATGATTAGCAGCTGATTATAAAATTGAATTTTCCTACTTCGATAGTTAGGTTGTATAGATGGTAAGATTTGAGGTACTATCTAAATTGATTCTTTGGTAGAGTCGTAAGAAGGTGACCAGATTGTTTGGTGCGGACTTCGTCAGAGCAGAGACAAGTGAGGGGATTATGCTGTCGAATTTCCGACATCTGCTAATTCTTTTGTAAATTAGGAAAGCTAAACAGAATCTCTCAGCAGGTGTTAAAATTCAAATCCTGATCTCCATGCCTAGACTAATACCCATTCGATCGATTATCCTATTGGCCATTTGTGCTTTGCTGGCGATACCTGAAGCAGATGCGCAGCGCAGAGTTCGGAAGAAACGCCCCAAAATCAATCGCTTCAACGCTGGTTTGGTATTAGGACTAAATCTATCACAGGTGGACGGCGATGGGCATACGGGCTTTGATAAGCGCGGTTTGTTGGGAGGCGTCAAGGGATCAGCCTATCTGACCAAATATCTGGATTTTGAAATACAATTACTATACAGCCAAAAGGGTAGTCGAATCAAAAATCTGATTGTCCCCGGAAGTCCTCGGGGAAAGAAAGATCGCATCTTACACTTTGATTATATGGAGGTGCCGTTCCTGTTTAGCTGGAAATTGTACGATCCTTGGGAAAGTGTACATGGCTACCGGCTCGAACTCGGATTTTCCTACGCCCGCCTTATTAATTACAGAATCGAAGAGAATCTATCGCCGGATGTAGTCCCTTTCGAAGCCATGACCGATGATTTTGATCGCAATGAGTACAATACAGTGATTGGACTTGGTTATGATATCAATCCTCATATTTCTCTTAGCTTGCGTAGCGTAATTCAGGTTAACCTCACTTACCGCAATCCTTTACTCGACGATGAAAATTATAATGATCGGGGAGCGCAGGTCAGTGGTTGGAGTGATCCTAATCTGGATACCCGTCTTCTCCGCAATTATTTGCTTAGTCTGCAAATTGAGTATACGATCTTTTAACCGCGATGTTAGTTACTAGATACTTACCGAATTACTGTCATCACGATAGCTAATGGATTAATCAAAGTTGTGATCACCCCTTTAAAGAAACCATAGCTTTCTTATCTATTCTCTTTTCATTTAGAGAATTACATATCGAGGATTTCTCCCCGGGGTAGGTGCTCTACTATCTTAATTGTATAATCCTGAAGTAAATTTGATGAGATTCAATCCGAAATCATAAACTTTACTCTTCCTTACCTCTTCTTCCTCACATGATTTTTATTCTTACTATCAGTTAGTAAGTAGCTATTATTTAATGCATTAGGCATGTAGTGTTTTTTAATATTAACTCAGTGTTAAAAAATAAGTAAATCAAGTTAATGCAACATTAAGAATGCAGGCAAAACAATGCGCCCTATTTTACATAAAGTTAGTATTGCATTGATTTGCCGGTAATACCCTACATCTAATTTCGCCCCCGTATTAGAGAGAACATTAAACACGACTAAAATACCTAAAATTAGCACTAATTGATTATGAACAAACTTTACTTACTCACCCTATTGCTAGTTGCTGCAGTAAGCCCGCTTTTCGCCCAGATTACAATTACCGACGGCGATCTTACGGGAGGCAACACTTACACTTGGACGAACGACAATGAATACTTATTGGATGGTTTCGTCTACCTTGAAGATGGCGGTGTCCTGAACATCGAGCCTGGTACAGTAATTCGTGGTAAAGAAGTGCCAACTGGAAGTGACAACGCTTCGGCTTTGATCATTTCTCGTGGTGCGCAAATCTTCGCAAACGGTACTGCTCTGGAGCCTATTGTTTTCACAGCTGAAGATGATGATTTGAACGATCCAGATGATTTCGATCCAGATGATCGTGGATTCTGGGGTGGTTTGATCATCCTTGGATACGCTGGTATCACTGATGAAGAATGTGTACAAGGTATTGAAGGTATTCCTGCCGGTGAGCCACGCGCGCTCTACGGTGATGAAAACTGTAATTTCGATGACGAAGACAACTCTGGTATCCTTCGTTATATTTCTATCCGCCACGCTGGTGCTGCTTTGAGCCCAGGTAACGAGATCAACGGTTTGACACTCGGTGCGGTAGGTAGCACAACTGTTGTGGAAAATGTAGAGGTATTCGCCAACTTCGATGATGGTATCGAATGGTTTGGTGGTACTGTTTCAGTTAAATTTGCTGCGGTATCTTTCTGCGGTGATGACTCTTACGACTACGATACTGGTTGGAGAGGTAAAGGTCAGTTCTGGTTGTCTCTTCAAGGTGAAGATTTAGGAGACAATGGTGGTGAGCACGATGGTGCTAAGCCAGATGACAACACCCCGACTTCTAATCCAGTGATCTACAACGCGACTTACATCGGTTCTGGTGTAGATAATGACGACCCTAACGTAAAAAATGAGCACGCTTTATATATGCGTGATGGTACTGCTGGTACTTATGCCAATAGTATCTTCACTGACTTCACCAACTTTGCGATCCAAATTGAAGACCGTGCTTCAGGTCTGGATAGCCGTCAGCGTATGGAAGATGGTGAATTGGTCATCAAAAATAACATCTGGTTTGGTTTCGGCGAAGGTGACGAGTTGAATGCTGGTACCAACGGTATCATTCAAGCAACAGATGATGCAGAAGATGCGACCTGCCAATTTCTTATCGACCACTTGGGTAACAATGGTAACAGTCTGGAAGATCCAGAAATTGCTAATATCAATCGTGAGCCTAACAACGACTTCGACCCACGTCCAAGCGTTGATGGCCCGGCATACGAAGATTTAGCTGGTTTGCCAAGCGGTGACGATTTCTACACTCAAGTAAACTTTAAAGGTGCTTTCGGTGCGACACTTTGGGTACGTGGCTGGACTGCACTCGATAATATGGGCTTCTTGCCTGAGCAAGGTGAAGTAGTTATCACCGATGCTGACTTGGTTGGTGGTGAGTCTTACACCTGGACCAACGATAACGAATACCTTTTGGATGGTTTCGTTTACCTTGAAGAAGGTGGTAAATTGACCATTGGTCCTGGTACTGTAATCAAAGGAAAAGAAATTCCATCTTCTTCTGATAACGCTTCTGCTTTGATCATCACTCGCGGTGCGCAAATCTGTGCAGTTGGTGAGATGAACAATCCAATTATCTTCACTGCAGAAGCTGATGATACTAATGATCCAGATGACCTCGACGAAGAAGATCGTGGATTCTGGGGTGGTTTGATCATCCTCGGTCGTGCGGGTATCACCGACGAAGAGTGTGAGCAAGCTATTGAAGGTATCCCTGCCGGTGAGCCACGTGCTCGTTACGGTGACGCTAATTGTAACTTCAATGACAACGATAACTCTGGTGAGTTGCGCTACGTTTCTATCCGTCACGGTGGTGCGGCCCTTTCTCCAGGTAACGAGATCAACGGTCTGACACTTGGTGCTGTTGGTAGTGCTACTAAATTGAACTTCATTGAGGTATTCGCCAACTTTGACGATGGTATCGAGTGGTTTGGTGGTACTGCTTCTGTCAAATTTGCTTCTGTAGCTTTCTGTGGTGATGATTCTTACGATTACGATACTGGCTGGAGAGGAAAGGGTCAATTCTGGTTCTCTCTGCAAGGTGCAGATATTGGAGACAATGGTGGTGAGCACGATGGTGCAAAACCGGATGACAACACCCCTACTTCTGATCCTGTGATCTACAACGCGACTTACATCGGTTCTGGTGCAGACAACGATGATCCTAACGTGAAAAACGAACACGCACTATATATGCGTGATGGTACAGCGGGTACTTACGCTAATAGTATCTTCACAGACTTCACCAACTTTGCGATCCAAATTGAAGACCGTGCTTCTGGTCTGGATAGCCGCCAGCGTATGGAAGATGGCGAATTGGTCATCAAAAACAACATCTGGTTTGGCTTCGGTGAAGGTGACGAGTTGAATGCTGGTACTAACGGTATCATTCAGGCAACTGATGATGCTGAAGATCCAATGGCTCAATTCCTGATCGACCACTTGGGTAACAACGGTAATACTTTGGAAGACCCAATGTTGGGTGGTATCTCTCGTACGAATGATGGTGGCCTAGATCCACGTCCTGATGCTTCAGGTCCTGCTTTCAACAACATCGGTGATATCCCATCGGATGGATTCTACTCTCAGACTTTGTTCCGTGGTGCTTTCTGCGACGATGGTGTATGGATCAAAGGTTGGACAGCAATCGATGAGTACGGTATCCTCGATTCTGATGTTCCAGCTGCTGAAGCAACTTGCTTAGTAGGTATCGACGAGTTGTTGGTTGAAAAAGATGGTTTCGTATTGGCTCAGGCTTATCCAAACCCTGCAGCTGGTGAAACAACTATCGACTTCGTTCTGCCAGAAACATTGAATGTAACCATGCGTGTTTTCGATCGTGATGGTCGCGTAGTACGCGTATTGATGGACAATGAGCGTCAGCCAGCTGGTGAGAATCAAATCATCCTCAATGCTGCTGATTTAACTAACGGTGTATACTACTACACCCTTGAAAGTGGCTCAGTAGTACTGACTAAATCGTTTATTGTTGCAAAATAATTATAAGGTCTAATTAAAAAAATTGTCTCCGGCAGCTCGACTGATTTCGAGCGTCGGAGACATCTGCATTATCAAGGAGTTTTAACAAATCAATTAAAGTGTATCTTAAAATGAAACGAATTATCTGGCTCTGTACATTATGGAGCATCTTTAACATCAGTTTGTTCGCTCAATCTGGTGAGATGGGAACCATTCGTGGAAAAATTATCGACAAGACTAACGGAGATGTCTTGATGTTCACGAATGTCTTGGTCTTAGACACTGATCCTCCGGTTGGTGGTCAAACAGACCTGGATGGTAATTATGAAATTAAAATTGCCCCTGGCGTTTACGCTTTGAAAGTTTCTTATGTCGGTTATGCCGATCAGACAATCACCGATGTCACAGTAGAAGCTGGAAAAGTAGCCGTTGTAGATTTTTATCTGGATGAAGGAGGTGTAGATTTGGAAGAAGTTGTGGTGACTGCAGAAGCTATCGAACGTTCTGAAAATGCACTTTTAGCCCTACAAGCTAAAGCAATTACCCTACAGGATGGTATTTCCAGCCAGGAAATGAGTCGTTATAGTGGCGGTAATGCTGCCGAATCGATGAAGCGTGTAACGGGTGCTTCCGTAGTGGACGGCAAATACGTCTACGTACGAGGACTGGGTGACCGCTACTCAAACGCTCAACTCAATGGCTTACCATTGCCAAGTACGGATCCATACCGAAATAGTACACAGCTGGATTTGATTCCAGCTAATTTGCTGGATAATTTGGTGGTGTCTAAAACCTTTACCCCGAACCAACCTGGTAACTTCACCGGGGGTAGTGTAAATATCAAAACGAAAAGTTTCCCAGAGACTTTCACCTTATCTGCTACCATTAGTTCTTCCTACAATACACAAAGTTCATTGCGCGACGATTTCCTGACCCACGAAGGTGGAGATCGGGATTGGTTGGGCTTTGACGATGGAACACGTGCTTTGCCATCGATCTTGCAAGATCCTGATGTGTTAACGGAACTGACTGGTACGGTATATCGCCGTGCAGAAAGAGATCGCGCCATTGCTGATCTTGTTGACGAGTCTTCAAAATCATTGAATACCAACTTAGCGCCAACTCGTGGTAACAGCTCCGTGAACCACGGGGTTTCATTGTCTTTTGGTAATCAATACAAGCTGGGCAATAACCCACTAGGGGTATTGGTTGGTCTAAACTATCGCCGCAACTATTCTTTTTACGACGATGGGGCTTTGGAATACTATGAATTGACCGATGCGGGAAGTGATGAATTGAATGTATTCTATCAATTGAGCGATACGCGCGGTGTAGATAATACAGTATTAGGTGGGTTGGTCAATCTAGCGTACAAATTTGGTGGTTCTAATAAAATCACATTTAACGCATTGTACAACCACGATGGTCAAAAAGAGACCCGCTTAATGGTGGGCCGACACCCTGGTATTATTTCCGGTGCAGGTACCTTCGAATCTCGTGTGTTGGGCTTTATGGAACGTGAAATCCGCAGCTACCAGCTTCAGGGTGAACACGCGCTTGGGGAAAGAGGTGTACGCCTAGAGTGGGGAGGTAGTTTTGTAGAAACGAGTCAGGATGAGCCTGATCTGCGCCAGTTTGCAAATACCTTCCGGGTACGTGATGATGGCGATACACTCTTTGTTTTGGACCCTGCAGAATTTGATCTGCCATTCCACTTCTTCCGTGAACTAAGAGACGAATCACAATCCGGTAAAGTGGACTTAACTATTCCATTTTTGCAAGGCGTTAGTAAAGCTAATGAGATCAAACTAGGTGTATTGTACACCAATAAGGATCGAACGTTTGACGAAAGTATTTTCCAAATCAACAATAGCGCCGGTGGTGAAACGGGCTATCTCGGTGATCCCGATGCTTATTTTGGTTTGGATAATCGAGGTGTTGTTGGGATTATCCCCGGAGAAGAGCCCGGTGATCCCGACGAGTTTGAGATTGGCCTTTTTGCTGTGGATGAGGACCGAGAGTCAACTAAAAACAGTTATACCGGTTCAGAGCGCGTTCTTGCTGGATATTTGATGTGGGTTTACGAATTGGATCGTTTGAAAATTATTACTGGTGCGCGTGTTGAAAAAACAGACATTGAGGTAACCAGTCGTGATACAAGCCTGGAGGTAGGATCGATCGATAAAACGGATATCCTGCCATCTTGGAACTTGATCTATAAACTGAACGACAAGATGAATCTGCGTGGTTCTTTCAGCCAGACCTTGGCACGTCCTAATATGCGGGAGCTAGCACCATTTACCGCGATCGACTTTAACGGTGGTTTCCGTATCACAGGTAACCCTAACTTAGAGCGTACCTTGGTATTGAACTATGACTTGCGTTGGGAATGGTACCCGACTCCGGGTGAGATGTTCGCCGTAAGTACTTATTACAAAGATTTCTCTAATCCGATTGTAAAGGCATTCTTGCCAGTAGCGGCTAACCCCGAGATCGTTTTCCAAAATGTTGATAAAGGAACGGTATACGGTATTGAATTGGAGGTCCGCAAACGTTTGGGCTTCATTTGGGAGAAATTGAATGATTTCAAATTCTTGGCTAACCTTTCTTACATCTATTCTGAGGTGAGTATTTCTGAGGAAGAATTGGATGTCATTGACCGTTTCAATCCAGAAAAAGGAGATACGCGTCCATTCCTCGGTCAATCCCCATACCTGATTAATGCTGGTTTGAATTACCAAAATCTTGAAAACGGCATCGATGCGATCGTTTCAATCAACATTTTCGGTGAGCGTCTTTCAGAAATCAGTGAAGGTCGTAACCCGGATATCTACGAGCAGCCTATTCCACAATTGGACTTCTCCTTCAAGAAGACCTTTACCAATGGTATGGGAGTCAAATTTGTAGCTCAGAACCTGCTCGATCCATTATACAAGAAAACCATGACCTACCGCGATACGGAATATCTGATTCAGCAATTCCGTCGTGGAGTGACCGTTGGTTTTAGCCTGTCTTATACAATTCAATAGCATTTCTAACGGGAGCGAATGTGCTCTCATTAAAAATGCACTTGATTGTATTTACTCCTTGTAGCCCGGAGCATTTTGCTTCGGGTTTTTTTTTACGATTAATTGCCTTTCTCTTAATCCTGACTTAAGACACCAAAGTGATATTTGTGGATGTAATTAGTCTTGTAAGTAACAAGTCATCAGCGCTTTCAAAGGAAGGCGCTGATGTCGATGTTTTCCCCCAAAAAAAGATTTATTGTGGGTAGAATGTAATTGTAATTTTAAAAAAGGATAACAAGCGATTTGAACATCCCTTACGGGAATTTAAACCCATTTTAAAATACAGTTAATCTTTAAATCTCATTTTTACCTACGATTAAGCCATTTATCGATTTTCTCTTCTCTTCCACCTTATGACTATCTCGCATCATAATGCTCTTGCCTGAAGGCTGCGTTTCCCCGACACAGCCTTCTGCTTTTTTATGCCTTTGGGTTAGTTTATACCGTAAAATCTAAGCTATTAGTGAGCCGATGGGCTGATTCTCACCCTAAACACATACCAAAAAATAATAAGTCATTTACAACCAATTAATATTAAACAGACAACTTGCTGTTGATTTGAAGCACTATTTTATTCACTAATCGCATCAAATGAACAGAAGATCCCTAGATATTGTGGTCATCTCGGATGTACATCTTGGCACCTACGAATGCCACGCTAAGGAATTGCTAAAATACCTGCGGAGCATCAAGCCAGGCATTCTGGTCCTCAACGGTGACTTCATTGATACTGCGCAATTGCGGCGGGAGTCATTCCCCAAAACGCATATGCAAGTCATCTGTGAGGTTATCAATCTTTCCGTGACGGGAACCAATGTATACTACATCACAGGCAATCGAGATGACCTGATGCGTCGCTTTTCGGAATTTTCAACCAGCACGATTAGCTTACGTGACAAACTGGTGCTACAGTTGAAAGATCGAAAATATTGGATCTTCCACGGCGATGTATTTGACGCGTCTTTGCGCGTATCGCCCTGGTTGACGCGTCTTGGCAGCACAGGCTACAATATGCTTCTTCGCACCAATCGCCTGATCAACAAATTTCGGCGCTGGCTCGGGAAGGATCGCATGTCCTACGCCGGCAAAATTAAGACTGGCGTGAAACAAGCGGTACAGTTTGTGCAGCAGTTTGAAAAGCTGGCGACCCGATTGGCCGCGGAGCAAGGCTACGATAGCGTTATTTGTGGCCACATTCACCAACCGGTGATCAAAGATTTACAGCACGAAGGCAAGACTGTAATGTACATGAACTCCGGCGACTGGGTCGAAAATTTGACGGCTCTGGAATATCGCTGGGGGAATTGGTCGCTGTACGAATACGACGAGTTGGATTTCAACTACGTCAATCCCAGACTTCACGTCAAAGAGAAACCCAAGGCGAAAAAACGCACGGAAGGTGCACGAGGAGAAGGGACGCTGAGCACAAGTACGAGTACAGATGCCGAAGTGTTTTTTGAACAATTACTACAAACGAAGAGAAATGGGACATTTAACCTTAGACAAAGCTAACAACCGAGCTATTTTGGCCGGACAGGCCCTGGAACTAAACGCACCTGAATTTGACATTCTTTGGCTCTTGGCTTCCCAGCCAGGACGTATTTTTTCGCGGGAAGACATTGTGGTAGCCATGACGACTAATCATCCCTACGTAGATGTTAGTCCACTGCCCGAATATATTAGCCGGTTACATACCCAACTAGGCAAAGGTTATATTCGCCTAGTGGGCGGCGCTTACCAGTTTTTGCATCGCGCTTAGAGCGGGTAGCGCCTAGCGCTCCAGAATAGATTTTAGATCGGCGGGAGAATAGTTAACAGATTTAAGCGTCTTTTTATCAGAAGTTCGATAAACCAGATAGACGCCATCCACTTCTTCATAATAACTTTCTACACCATCTTTTGCTTTATAGTGTGCCATGGTTGCGATGGCCTCTTCTTCCGTTTTGCAGGTCTTACTCATATTGGAGCGCTGCACCTCATCGAATAATTCCCGGAATTTTTCACCTAAACCGAATTCCAACACGGCCCCGGAGAGGACATACTGGATATCACACAGGGCGTCAGCAACTTCTACTAAATCGTTATTGTCGATTGCCTCCTGGAGCTCTTTCAGCTCCTCTGAGATCAGACTTACCCGCAGCTTGCACCGTTGTTCTGACGGAATGGTCGGCTCGTCTAAGATCGGATGCTTGAACGTTCTGTGAAATTCAGCGACTTGGTTCAGTGCATCTATTTGTTGCATTTTCTTATTCTTGATTTCCATAGAGGACGAATGTGTTTTCTAATATTAAAATGAAGTGTATTCGAATTGCCGTTATCATAAGTAAGATAAATCTAATCCCTAAGGTCCTACTCTCCAATATCTCCCAATTCCACCCCTTCTGAGTACGCCATTTTCACACCATTAGCGTGGAAAACTGCCTTGATAGCCTGATTGCACGCAAAAGTGGCACTCCAATAATGATCTGGATTAATAAACGGCCGGACCGCCAATACGATGAAGTGAGTATCATAAGACTCGATACCAATCGAGGGTGCAGGATCTTGTAATACTTCCGGGATATCCCGTAAAGCTGATTCGATGAGCCCTTTTACGCGTGGAAAGCTTTCGGCGTAGGGCATATTAATCTGTAGTTCGAGATGGATATGACCCTTATCAGAATAATTGGTGATAACACCGGATACAACTTGCCCATTCGGGACAATATGTACCTTCTGACCGGGCGTGACGATGGTGGTATTAAAAATCTGGATAGATTCAACTCGACCGAAGCGCTCGCAAATCTCAACCCAGTCACCTAGTTTATAGGGTTTGAATACCATAATTGTGATGCCAGCAGCAAAGTTGCTGAGATTGCCCTGTAAAGCCAAGCCTACCGCAAAACCAGCCGCAGCCAGTACGGCTACCAACGAGGTCAGCTCAAAGCCAATAAATCCGGCGGCGATGAGCAAGACGGTAATTTTTAATGCAATATCGACTAAAGAGCCGAGGAAGGAAGTCACCTCGGGAGCCATCTTCGCTTTATTTAGCGTGACTTGTGTCAGGCGGCTGATTTTACGGACTAGCCAGAATCCTACGAGCAAAGCCACAACTGCTAGTGCTAAATTGGGCAAAAACGCGGCGATCCAGTCCTGAGCTTGCTCCAGATATTTCGTCAAATCTTCTTTCATAGTATTTTTCGTGTTCGTTGATTGTCGAGGGCCAAAATTAAGATAATCTGCTAAGAATTCGATAAACATAGCAGCAAAGCCGACACTTAGTACGTTTGATAGATGTAATTATATGATTACCCCAAGGTCAATCGCGGTAATCCGGTTGTTTATCCCGGGATTTTGGACTAACTTTAAAATTATTTGTCCATGGATATCGCTTTGCAATTGCAACACGAAGAGAAAAATCTGATTGAAGCTTGTGTCAACAAGGAGCGCTGGGCGCAGAAGCAGCTGTATGAGGAACACTACGGTAAGATGATGGGCGTGTGCTTACGCTACAGCAACAATCAGGACGATGCACTGGACATTCTCCACGAAGGTTTTCTCAAAGTTTTTAATCACATCAGTAAGTACCAACCTGGTACTTCAATCAGTGCTTGGATTCGTCGAATCATGGTCAATACTTCTATTGATTATTATCGCAAGAGCATTCGCCGACGGACCGAGGATATTGACCAAGCTTATCACGTCAGCGCCCCCAATGCCGATGCGATCAGCCAATGCAGTGAAAAAGAAATTTTGCAAGCGATTCAAACATTATCGCCTGCTTATAGAACCGTATTTAATCTTTACGTTATAGAAGGCTATTCCCATCGGGAAATCGCTGAACAATTAGGCATAACTGAAAGTACATCCAGATCTAATTTGGTTAAAGCGAGACTGAAACTAAAAGCATTACTCGCTTCGAATTATTTTGAGTATGGAAAATAACTTTGACAAGTTTATTCGGGAACGCATGGAGCGTATGGAGGTGCCCAAGGACGGCGCCCAGTGGGGAAAGATGGAGCAACTGCTCGATCAACAGGCCGGCGGTGGCACCCCCGATATCGAGGATGTCTACTTGGACGGCATGGTCTATGACAACCTCAATACCTTTGAGGTGCCTTACGAGGAAGGACATTGGGACGCTATGCGTGCGCGCTTGGACGATCCTTACGCCATCCGCCGTCGCGTGATGAAATACAAAGTGATCGAAGTGGCGCTCTTGCTGCTCTTTGTTTTCACTTTCTGGCAGTACTTACCTAATAGTACGGCTAAGATGGATCGTACACCAAGGCCAATTGCTGATCTTAGTAGCCCGGCTACTACGCCGAATGACCAGCAGCAAACGGCCGGCGAATTATCCAGTGATCAACTAACGACCAGTGCAACGCTAGAGAGAGCAACCTTGGCGGAATCTGCTTCCGCGGGTGCGCTAGCGGGATTACAACAAGCTTCGGCCACTACCTTGGCTGCCGCTGGGACCTATAATAGAACAGCTTCAACAACTTCGGAGGCAAATGCCTCGAATCTACTTGCAACCCAAACGACAAGGTCGACCTATTCAGCCTTAAGAGGTGGTGATGCTATGGTGACACCTTTGTCAAACTTACAATTACTATCTGCTAACCTTGTCCCTAATGAACCGGGCCTTAATCTCTTACCGACTCTGGCTCCGGGACAATTACTAATGAATCCATCAGAGATGATGCGGATTCAGCCCAAATTAGTTGATCCACAGCCTGATCATCTCGCTGCGGAGCGACTTTTGGTTAAATCTCCCGCGGAGGGACGACGTCTACGGGTAGGGATGGTCTTTGGACCAGATGTCAACTATGTCATGACGCCTTACGATGACAAGTTTCGTCAAGACCCTTTCAATCAGTATGCCTTGGGCTACAGTGGAGGTTTAACGCTCAGCTTCCAGTATAATCGCTGGGAAGTGGAAACCGGTGCGATTTATTCGGCCAAGTCTTACGGCGCTCGGAATACATACGAAATTCAGGGCAGCTTCTTTCAGGGTGGCTATGTCCGTAAGGGGCTAGCCGGATCAGAGCTGGATATTCTGCGCATCCCACTGAATGTACGCTACAATATGGTCGTGAAGCGCAAATGGAATTTCTACATGTTGACGGGGGCTTCTGTCAATATGGCCTTGGAACGTTTGCATCAATTTACCAATCAAACAGTTGGAAACTCTGAGATAATGGCTTCACCGGTACCGGGCGGCGCTTTAAATCTGGTGACTGATTTGCACCGCGATCCAGGGACCTATGATGGTTTGTTTGAAGGTGGAAGTATTTTTGAAAATACATACCTCAGTGCTAATCTTGGGGTAGGTGTGGAACGCTTTTTCGGCGGTCGCATGAGTATCTTCTTCGAACCCGTTTACCAGCAGCAATTCACACGCGGCATGGGACCACAAAAAGATCAAATCAACACCATGTCTTTGCAAACCGGGGTACGCGTTAATCTCGGAGCAAAACGATAAGTCTACATCTTAGCAAGACCGAAAGCGCTATTTCCAATGAGGGAGATAGCGCTTTTTGTTTATGGCGATTACCAATATTCAACGAAAGAGCGTCCTAGTTGAGACAGTTAACATCGATTTTCTAAAAACAAAGACGGTAATTTGAGCCAAATTCATCCACTGACCGTTTCAATTGCGTATAGTGAGTAAAGGAGTTGTTTAAAAATGAATGGATAGTTTATTTACAAATTATTGATTCCTAAATACTTCAGCTATTTTAATTTCCGTAGGTATGGTTACGAAAAAAAATGAGCTTCGTCTTAGAAATCAAGCACTTACAATTAATTCTAGAACACATTTTTAAACAACTTCAAAGTTTGATAACCACAAACCAACTGAGATGAAAAAAGTCTGGCTACCTATCTTATTTATGGTAAGCGTATTTGCGATCCTATGTTTTACGCAATGCGGCGTAAGTAAAATCCAATCTAGTTCTCGCCCGGTATCGCACGTGATCTGGGATAGTTTACTACAACAATACGTTACTACATCCGGTGATGTCAATTACAATGGATTTATCCAGGATAGTACGAAGTTTAATCAATACTTGAACCTGTTGGGCAATAACCATCCAAATGACCAAAACTGGAGTAGAGACGAACGATTAGCCTATTGGATCAATGCTTATAATGCCTATACGGTCAAAATTATCGTGGACCATTACCCTGTGGATGGAATCAAAGATATTAAGCGAGGGATTCCTTTTGTCAATACCGTTTGGGATATCAAATTCATCAACATTGAAGATCAAACCTACGATCTGAATAATATTGAGCACGGCATTATCCGTAAGCGATTTGAGGAGCCGCGGATTCACTTTGCGGTGAATTGTGCCTCGGTATCCTGCCCTCGTTTACGTAACGAGGCTTATACCGCCGAAAAGCTGGAGAAACAGCTCACGGATCAAGCGCGCTACTTCCTTCGCAATCCGGTCAAGAATCGGCTGAGTAATGATCAGCTTCAACTTTCAAAAATCTTTAAATGGTTCAGCGGAGATTTTAAAGATGGCGGATTTAAAGGTGTGCGTGATTTTGTACAGCAGTACGGCCCAGCTCACAGCCAAGATGCGGATATCAAATATCTGGATTATGATTGGCGCTTAAATGACGGGCGGGCACAAGGCGCTACTACGGATTAGGAAAAGGACTGAATTAAATCATCTAGGTTTTGCCGTTTAACGATACTTTTTCATGCGATCCATATCGCGTTTGAGATCGCGTTCTTTGATGGATTCCCGCTTATCGTAAGATTTTTTACCCTGGGCGAGAGCGATTTGGACTTTAGCGAGGCCGCGTTCGGAGAGATGTAGATCGATGGGGACGATGGTGAAGCCTTTTTCTTTGACACGTTTTTCGAGCTTGCGGAGTTCTTGACGGCGGAGTAGTAGTTTGCGGGTACGTTTGGTCTCGTGGTTATTTTGATTCCCGAATTTATACTCTGCGATAAATAAATTTCGGATGTACAACTCACCATCCTTAAATTGACAAAAGGCCTCCTTGAGATTGGCATTACCTTCTCGGAGGGACTTGATCTCGGTGCCAGTTAAAAGAATCCCCGCTTCGAATTCCGCCAGAAAGTGGTATTCAAATTTTGCTCGTCGATTCGACACTAATACATTCTTATCTTTGTGCTTGGCCATAACGCTCTTGGACTAATATTACTTTATCCGCCCTACAATTTTCCCGCCGCTTCGCAGCGGGCCCACGAAAATAGGGTAATTGTCGAGCAAAACATCATTAGGAACAAGCAAAGTGGCGAAAAGATTTCACTGCTCGGTCAAAAAACAGAAATTTTAATCAGCGCAATTTTACGGCGGTACCGTAGGCCAGAATTTCGGAGCAGCCTTGCATCACCATGGCGGTTGTGAATCGGACGTTGATTACGGCATCCGCACCGAGCGATTCTGCATCGGCAACCATGCGGCCAATGGCTTGCTCGCGGGCGTCGGCCATGAGACGTGTATATTCGGAGATTTCACCACCCACCAAGTTTTTTAAGCCCGCGAAAATATCGCGGCCAATGTTGCGCGCGCGTACTGTGCTGCCGCGAGCGATATCGATTACTTCGACGATTTCCCGGCCGGAAATAAAATCAGTATTGGAGATCAGCATAAATTGTTGCTTTAAGAGGTTAAAAAGGCGCCCGGCTGATGGCTGAAACCGACCGGCCGGGCATAGAAAGCAGAAATGATTATAGGTTGTCCAACACGAAGTTGGTCATCTTTACATAAAGGTGATTGCGGGTGTTGCCACCATAGATGCCGTGGTTGCGGTTAGGGTAGAAGTAGGTGTCAAACTGTACGTTGGCATTGACCAAGGCATTCACCATTTCGGTAGTATTTTGGAAATGCACATTATCGTCGGCCATGCCGTGGACTAATAAAAAGCTCCCTTTAATGCGATCCGCGAAATACACCGGAGAGTTATCTCGATAGCCGTCTGGATTCTCTTTCTCCGTACGCATGTAACGCTCGGTATAAATGGTGTCGTACCATTTCCAGTTTGTCACTGGCGCAACGGCAATAGCCGCTTTGAATACGTCATTTCCTTTGGATAGGCAAAGGGATGACATATAGCCACCGTAGCTCCAACCAAAGATGCCGATGCGACTAGCGTCGACATAAGGCAAGCCACCGAGGTACTTGGCCGCTTCGATTTGATCTATGGTTTCGTATTTACCAAGTTGGAGGTAGGTCATTTTCTTGAATTCCTGACCACGAGCACCGGTGCCACGGTTGTCGACACTCACGACGATGTAGCCTTTCTGGGCCAACATTTGGAACCACCAGTAATTAAAACCACCAAATTGATCTGCTGCCGTCTGGCTACCAGGGCCACCGTAGACATACATGAAAACCGGATACTCTTGGCTTTCATTAAAATTAGGTGGCTTGATCATGTAACCATTGAGCGATACTTTTTCGCTGGTTTCGAAAGAGAAAAACTCGACAGGCTGGGTATTGTACGTTTTCTGTAAATCCGCTATTGCTTGATTGTCTTCGATAACTCGGATGACTTCTCCCGCCAGATTATAAACCGTGTAGGTGTTCGCCTGATTAGCAGTAGAATGCGTATTGACGTAGTAATCGAAAGTACTGCTGAATTGAACATTGTTGGTACCTGTAGCGGGCGTCAGCAATTTTTTATCTTTTGCCCGAATATCAACGGAGTAAACCTGACGTTCCAAAGGAGACTTCTCGGCTGCTTGATAAAACATCCGTTTTTTGTCTTCATCCCAACCGTAGAAATTAGTGACGTCAAATTCACCTTTCGTCAATTGGCGTTTCATCTTACCGTCCATTTTGTAGAGGTAAATATGGTTGTAGCCATCTTGCTCACTGGTCCAGATGAAATGTTCTTTATCATCCAGGAACGTCAGATTATCGTGAATGTCAACGTAATAAGGATTGGTTTCTTTTAGCAAAAGAGACGTTTTCCCCGTCTTAGCATCAGCCAGTAATAGTTCCAAATCATTCTGGTGGCGATTCATACGGAATACGCATAACTGGTTAGGATCTTTGGTCCATTTGATGCGGGGGAAGTAAATATCGGTTTCATCACCAGTGGCGACTTTAATCGTTTTCCCGGAAGGGATATCGTAAATGTGGACAGTTACAATGGCGTTATCCTCTCCCACCTTTGGATATTTGAAAGAAATAGGTTCGGGATAAAGGCCATCGCGGTATTCTTTCATGGTGAATTCTTTCACACGACTTTCGTCAAACCGAAGAAACGCCACTTTATTGCCGTCCGCGGACCATTCAAACGCCCGATCAAAACTAAATTCTTCTTCGTAGACCCAGTCGGCGCCACCATTTATAATATGATTGTATTTTCCATCGGAAGTAATGCGAGTGACTTTTTCACTTTTCAAACTTTTAACGTAAAGGTCATTTTTGTAAAAAAAGGTCACCTTATTCGCGCTCGGTGAGAACAGAGCATAACGCTGCTTGCCTTCCTCAAAAAGCGTGATCAATTTTTCGCTTTTTCGATCCCAGATATAAAAATGGGCGCGTGAAGAGTGGCGATAGATCGATTCCACATCCGTTTCGATCATAATTTTACTCTCATCATCACTAAAGTGATAACTACTAATTTGACCACTGAAATTAGGATTGTTTTTGACTTCGCTCGCACTGAATAACACCTTAGATAACTCACCGGTGGTTAGATCATACTGTCTAATTTCGTTATCTTCAAGTCGGGTATAATGTTTGCCATCATTTTGGAAATTGAAACCGGGGACAAAGCGAGGGTAGAAAGTATACTTTTGCCAGATGTCTTCCACCGTGATCTCCTGTTGGGCGAATAATACACTGGTCAGGCTCCCGCAAATGATCAGCAATAAGAGTTTGATTTTCATGTAATAATCGATTTTAATGCTTTGAAAAGGTTAGGGACCAAACGTGAACGGTTAGTATTCTTTTTAGACCATAAAATTTTCAAAGACGGTTCATTTTTAAAAAATAATTGAAATATTGTAACAAAACGGTTTTCAATTTCGTGGAACGAAAAGTACAACTGAAACTAATAGCTGATCCTATTCATTCAGTTCGTATCGACTGACGACGAGGCGATTGAAATGCCCGAAAATTTGTTAGATCGATAGCCTTACGCCCACACACGCTAACTTCACATCCGATTTTGCTACTACAAAAGTGGCTTGAAATTTAGAAAATTTAAGTCTGACTAGATAAAGTTTTAAACTTTTTACACCAAGTGTAGTCAAATAAAGACTAAAAAATTGAAACCCTATGCGTCTAGCCATACCCCTGAGTGCCGTTGTTGTATGTCTATGCTTTGCGTGCACCACAAAAGAAACCATCTATGAGACGGAACCAACCAACGTGATCATCGATGACAATACCCCTCCTCCTTACGAACAGGTAACCACCGTTCAAATCCAAAATTACATCAATAAAGTCTATATCGACCTGCTAGGTCGTGAACCACTGGACAGTGAATTGGCGGATGATACGGAGCTGCTGAAGAGTAATAATCTGAGCGATGCAGCCCGGGAATCCCTACTTACTGAGTTGATGCAAGAGAGTAATTATTATGCTCGCTTATATGAGATTTACACCGGCGCTTACCTTAACGGAGCGGATGATGTCGATATCACGGAACGCCTGCAAACCTATATTTTTCTGGAACAGCAAGCACAGCAGCAAGGTGATTACCTGACCGCTCAGGTGTTGCAATTTGAAATTAGCCGGCTAACGGACTTGCAAGCTGCAATCGGGGATTATGAGGATGGCGAGATTGATATTAGTGAATTCATGAGTCGAATCTGTAATAATGACATTTATGAAGAGATCAATATGGGAAGTGAAAACTTTGTATTGGCTTGCTTCGAGAACTTTCTCAAGCGCTTCCCCACAGAAACCGAGCTTGCTGCAGGAATCACAATGGTGGACGGATTTTCGGCTCAACTGCTGCTGAAGGATGGCACCAGCAAGCTGGATTTTTTACGCATCATAACGACTACACCAGAATTTTTTGAAGGCTTAGCTGTCGACGTTTACCAACAATTGTTGGCGCGCTTACCAGATTCGGAAGAAATGACTGACGCTACTCTGATGTTGGGGGACGATCGCGATTACCAAGCCCTCCAACGCGTTATTTTGAAAAGTGAAGAGTATGCAGGTTTCTAAAATTCGTATTAAATCAAAGAAAATGAAAACACGTTTCCTTCTCCCATTACTGGTTTTGCTAAGTATGGCCGCCTGCAAAACCGAAACCGAGGTGATCAAAGAACCTTCCGTCAATGCTTATATCTACGATGTGGATGCGGAAGATTTGTACCAATCTAATGCCGAAAAGAACAAGCAAAAAAGCGCTGAGCAATATATTTCGATTCTCTATGCGAATCTATTTCAATCAACGGTACCTCAGGGTGACTTGGCGGATCTCGGCGAAATTCGCAAAGCCATCGGTGACAAACAAATGGCCGATGAACTGATCCTCAATGCTTTTGTCAACGATGGTTCGGTATCCATTCCTTCGAATGCAGAGATGCGAGCCGATATTGAAGCCTTTGTGCAGGAAACCTATCTACGCTTTTTCCTGCGAGAGCCTACAGCTTACGAAATCTTCGAGCTGAAAGCGGAGATTGAAGAAGATCCCGATTTGACGCCCGAACTGATTTATCAGGCCTTTGCCTTATCCAACGAATACAAGTTTTACTAGGCCTTGTTCGTGCCATCTTATTAAAAGAACTTCCTAAACTATATCCGATGAAAAGAAGACATTTCCTCAAGAAAGCAGCCTTAGGCACTATGGCCGGAGTGACTGCACCATATATTTTGCCGGCCGGCCGGTTATTTGCCGCTACCGGTGCGCGCGTGGCAAATCATGTCGTTTTTGTACTTTTTGCCGGAGGGATTCGGCAGCAAGAATCTGTAGATCAGCAATATTTAGCGAACCAAGGCCTGCCCACCCAGGGGAATATCATGCTCAATATGCTGGAAGGGGCTGCACCAAGCAGTAATTTACTCTTTAATCTTTGGTCTCCGATCGGAGGACAATCACCTTTGAGTCAGCAAGGTACCTTGTTCAAGGAGGTACGTTACAGCGAAGGACCAACCGGCCACTTCAACGGGCATACCGTAGCGATGACTGGTCGGTATACCGAAACGGGCCTTAATCTTAACGTCAATCCGACCTGGCCGACCATTTTTGAATACTATCGCAAGCATTCCGACCCAGCGAAAAGTGCCATTAATGCCTGGTGGATTTCGGAAGGACTCGGGCCGTATCCGTCTTTGAATTACAGCAGTAATCCTAGCTACGGTCCGCAATACGGTGCGAATTATCTCCGACCAGCTTCTATCCTGGGCGATGCCGGACAATCGCAATTTTCGAATGCCGTCAGCTATCAGCCGGATGATGTATCGCGCATCAATAAGGTTAAAGCGCTGCTCGATAAAAATTTCATGCGTGATGCAGATGATTTGCCTGGTATCCAGAATACGGCCGAGAACCGCGAAGCCATTAAGAACTTTAAACTGGACATACTGAATAGTGTCTCGACTAACCAATTGGAAGTAGCTACGCCAAATAGTGATTATAATTTGTTGACGGGAGATTTGATTAACGTTTCAGCAGCTTGGCAGGTGTTGGATCGCTTTGCTCCGGAGTTGACCGTAATCAATACGACGAACTTGGATATTTGCCACGATAATTTCACGCTCTATCTTGATTTCTTGCACCGTGCGGATTATGGCATCGGTTGGTTATGGAATAAAATTCAGAGCCATCCGATCCTGGCTAATGATACCATTATGATTTGTATGCCGGAGCACGGCCGAAATTTAGCCTCCAATAATTTGACGGACCAGAATGGTCTCGGCGCTTACGATCATACCAGCGACGAAAATTCACGCCGCCTGTTTACCATGATCGTTGGGCCGTCCGATAAAGTGCAGCAAAATCAGACGTTAGGTACGCCCGGTAATCCGGCTGCGGAATCCATTGACGTTATTCCAACGATTGCGCACATTCTGGGCTTCCACGATGATATTCCCGCAGGCTTTTTGCCCGGGCGGGTATTGGAAGAAGCCTTTGTCTAAAGAACCAGAAACCACTATTTTATGCGAAATATTAGCCTCACCATATTAGCAGCCATGTTGTTCTTCGTCGCTTGCAAAGATAGTATGACGGAAACAACGCTGGAACTACCCGATGCGCCATTCAATCCTTTTGATACCATTCAGTACGATCAAAATGTGATCCCGGAAATTCCGGTGGATTCGAATACCTTTTTGGGTTTGCACACTTATGTATTTAATCCGAGTTGTAATCAACCGGCTTGCCACGATGGAACTTTTGAACCTGATTTTAGAACCGTACAAAGCGCTTATAACACTCTGGTTTTGCATCCGGTCAAGAAGAATTTCCCCGTTGACCCGGTGTCTTATCGCGTAACGCCCGGTGATCCTCAGCAATCGATGATGTATCGCCGGATCACGGAGCATAATCCACCTAATTTTGAGCGGATGCCATCCAGTGGTAATCCTTTGCCGGATAATCTGGTCCAACTGATTGAAAATTGGATTTTGGATGGGGCCCGCGATATCTACGGCAATCTGCCGATGCCGACTAGTCCTCAGCCGAGTTGTTTCGGCTTACTAGCCACGCTACCAGATAATAATGATATCAGGGTAGATACGATCCGAGGCGATTTCCCTTTTAATCCATTCATTGCGCCAGCTGATCAAACGCTGCGCTTGTCTTTCATTTATCTGGATGCGACGCCGGCAGGAGATACCATCTTCGGGAATGAACTGGGGCATAATACGATACGCCTGTCTACAGATCCTTTTGGTTTTGATAATGCCATTGAATTGAATATGAACGTGCCCTTTATACCGGAATTAGTCGCCTCGGCTTTTAGTCAACCTTTGGCCTTTCCTGTACCGTATTATCAAAATATTACGTTCAATCCTGCCGACTATGGATTTGAAACGGGTGATTTAGTGTATATGAGGACTTATGTGCGGGACTCTGACCATAATGAACCGACGGAGATTCCAGCAACGGGCGCTCAATTCTTTTTACAAACCTACTTTTCCTTCATAATCCAATAATTGATATGAGCATGCGACATTTTTTGCTGGGCTGTAGTTTGCTATTTTTCTTAGCAGCTTGCACCAAAGACAAAGAAAGCTTCATTGAAGGTGATCCATTGCCCGAAATCGGTGAAGCTCCTGTGATTGAGTTATTGGAAGTGACTCCTACTACAGTGGTGGAATATCAGGACTCTATTGCCTTTACCATTAGCTATTTGGATGGTGACGGTGATTTAGGCACAGATGATCCCGACAAGACCTCGATCTCTCTGGTTGATAATCGAGATGCAGACTTGCTGGTTTTTGATTACCACCTGTCTCCACGTACGCCGAGCGGCAGTGAATTGGCTATTCAAGGTGAGCTAACCATTGTTTTAGCAAATACGATCTTGTTAGATAATAGTAATGACGAAGAGACGACGACTTTTACCCTTACTCTGACAGATCGAGCGGGTAATATGAGTAATGCGGTGACTACGGAAACGATTACGATTAAGGCCGAGGAATAGGGGAAGTATTAATATAATAGTGTAGAGGGAAGTAGTGTACGAATTTATGCACTTGGTAGTTCCTTTTTGCGGAAAAGGTAAAAAATGGGCTTTGGGGTGGGACCCACCCGCTGTTCCGCCGCCGCCGACCGAGCAGGTCGCAATTGCATGGATAGCATAGCTCACCAGTCTTTACCAGTAGCATTTTATGGTAAATAGCAACACTTTGTTCGTTTTGGCCAAAAGACAGTTGGTGCGTTACTATCTATAGATTCCGGAGAAGGGCAAATTCCATAAATCGGGCTGAGAAATTGTAGAACTAGTTTTTATTTTGTCTTTTAGGCGACATTTTGAGGGCGATGATCGGCTTCCCAAGAAGATTAAATTATCGAATTCGAATAATCAACCCTTTCAATTACCCACTGCTTCTTACTTCTACGGGTTTAATTAGAACCTTCAGCCTGCAACTTTTTTAAGCTTTCCAACATACTCTTGCGCTGTTGCCGCTTCGCAATAATAGAGGCGGGGACGGCTCGCTCCTGGCAATTTTCTATTGGACAACGCTGACAGGTGTTGTTGACTTCACGTAGGCTGATTGACGGATCGTCGAGAAAGCGGATCTTGCGCCGCAGTTCATCATCGATTAAGATACCGATGGTGACCGACACATTGAGGTCGGGGGTTGGAGTCGCCGGGCGGGCGAGCGTCAGGCAAAGATATTCATCCTCTGTACCGTGATAGCGTGATCGCTGTGCTCCCACGATGGTGCCAACGTATTTCCCCCCTTTTTGGATATCGTGCAAATCCTTAAGTAAAGACAAGGATAGCCAACGGCGGCAGTAGTGCTCAAAAATGCCATTGCCGTGGGGGTGATGCTGGCGATTAAGGTGGAGTTCTTTATTGATTTGGAAGTTATCAATTTCAGATTCATGGGTGATACGCAAGAAAAAGAGCTTGCGCATCCCGAAGTAGCGTGGAATGAGATTAGTCAAACGCTGGAAAAGCATTTCGGGCGATGCGTTGTATTTTTTCAACAAACCCAAAAAGGCCTCACCATCCCATTTGGGCAACGCAAAGAAATGTCGCAAATCATCGAGGAAGCGCTCGCGGTTAATCAGCAAGGCCACCGCAAAATAAGACGCTTTATAATGACTCAGTACTTCATCAAAAGAATTGACGCGGAGCAGCGAAGATGCATTCGAACGATCCTTGAGTTGCAGTTGATTGAAGCCTAATTCTTTGCCGAATTGAAAAGCCCTTTGGATGGGTGTTAATTCTCCGTTTAGTAATAAGCGCTGGTTTTTCTCAATATAGACGGAGCGTAGGCTTTGTAATTCTGGATAATCGGCCAAACCGTTTTCTACAATTTCATAACCAAATTCCTCTTCCAGAATTTTAGCCAAGCGCGCGGAATCTACCGTAGCGGAGGTGTCGAGCTGAAAGCGCTCAGCAAAATCTTGCACCGATTGCTCGATATTTTCAAAATAATTGTAATTCAATTCTTGAAAAGCACGCATCGCACCGTGGTAAAAATTCTCCTCGCGCAACGCATAATTACGAGCCAGTTCGACCAGCGTAGAAATGAAGGCACCGACGCGCATAGGCGCATTGGCAATAATTTCGACCACCTTTGATAATTCGATCCCAAATAAATCAAGTGGCAACTCGTTCAAAAAATTCGAGCGTAGTAATTCACCGACCGGAGCGAGTCCCTTGGTCAATTCAGTGGAGGTCAAATCTTCACTGGTTACATCTAGAGCCCCCGCTAGAATTCTGATTTTATCTGCTTTAGGATATTTTTTGCCCTTTTCGATCTCATTGAGGTAAGAGATGGACATGCCCGCTTTTTCGGAAAGCTCGGCGAAAGAAAGGTTTTTCTCCAAACGGAGTTGTTTTACCTTGAGGCCGAAGATGATGCGGTGGTTGGGCGATTTTATCGTCATGCAGTCTAATCGTTAGGGGGGTAAAGATAGGGAATATTGAAATAAACCTCTTCCTTTCCGTATCATTGTGAACAAACACTCGAAATAGGTGAGCGGTTGCTCTCAATCGTTGATTTTATAATTTTTGTTGTTGTAAATGGAATTAAGAGATTTTTATAAAAAGAGGGCCTCAGAATTTGCGGAAAACGCGAAAGCATTGCAAACTAAATACATTAGCTATTCGGTGATACGTTTGCTCATTTTTGTGATTGGCGTAGGAGCATTGGGTTTGCTGGGAGCTACCTTGGGTTGGCTGTGGAGTATCCTAGGCATCGTGGTATTTTTGATCCTATTTGCTGCTTTTGTGCGTTGGCATCAACGACTACAGGCCGAGCAGCAGCACAAAGCCCAACTCGCCAAGGTAAATGAATACGAAGCCCGCGCTCAAGGGTATCAGTTCGATCAATTCGCCGACGGTGCGCGCTTTGTCGATCCGTTACATCCCTATACGGTTGATCTGGATATTTTTGGGCCACATTCCTTCTTTCAGTTTATCAATCGCACGGCTACTGCGCTGGGCCAAAATCGCTTGGCTAATTATCTCGATCGACCCGCTGATTTGCCCGAGATTGCCGCTCGCCAAAAAGCCATCGCTGAGTTGAGCGACCAGCTGGAATGGCGACAACATTTTCAAGCTTATGGCCTGGAAGCCGAAGATGAACTCGAACATATCAAGGCATTGCAAATTTGGCTGGATGAGCCGGATTTTATGCGTGAGAACACAGGCTTAAAACTAGCGTTGTGGTTAGTGCCAATTTGGATGACTATTGGGGTGGTCGCTTCTGTTTTGTATTTACCAGGGTTGGCATTTTTAGGTTTTTTACTGATCCCCGGCCTGATTATAAATAAGACTTTGGAGCGAGTAAATAAAACCCACGTACAAACGACGCATGCGGATAAGATCTTGTCTTTTTACGCTCGCCTCATCCGACAAGTCGAAGATGGAGGACAGTTTACTTCGCCCAAATTACAGCAGCTACGAGCAACTTTTAGTACCCACCAGCCGAAAGCCTCCGGCGCTATTAAGACGCTGTCGTATTTCATCGCTCAGCTTAACGTGCGCTACAATGCTTTTGCGGTTTTATTTAATGTTTTTGTGCTTTGGGACCTACATTGGGTACTACGACTAGAAAAATGGAAAGCGCGACATCGAGAGCATTTGCCCGCTTGGTTCGAAGCGCTAGCGGAGTTAGAAGCCCTGTCGAGTATGGCGAACCTGCATTATAATCAGCGCGATTGGACATTCCCGGAGCTGCAGACCGATACGCAACTGCAGGCGGAGGTGCTTGGACATCCGCTTATTCCACCGGGGACACGGATTTGTAATGATCTGGGGATGCCTACTCGCGCTCACATCAAGCTCGTCACTGGCTCTAATATGGCCGGTAAGAGTACTTTTCTCCGTACGGTGGGATTGAATATCGTCTTGGCGATGAGCGGTTCGGTGGTTTGTGCGCGGCGCTTTGCGCTGCCGCCATTGAAAGTGTATACCAGCATGCGAACCCAGGATGCTTTGCACGAGAGCACCTCTTCTTTCTACGCTGAATTGAAGCGTCTAAAATTCATCATCGAGGCCGTTGAAGAGAGCCAGCAAGCCGAGGCAGGCGTCTATTTTCTGCTCGACGAAATTCTGAAAGGCACGAATTCTCGTGATCGCCATACAGGATCTCGGGCCCTCATCCGCCAATTGATCAATAGCCGGGGCTGTGGCATTATCGCCACCCATGATCTCGAACTTGGTGCTTTGGAAGCTACGGCCGGTGGCGCCGTGGAAAATTTGTGCATGGAAGTTGAGGTTCGCGGTGATGAACTCCTCTTTGATTATCAACTCAAAAAAGGGGTGAGTCAGAGCTTCAATGCTACGCAATTGATGCGTAGTATGGGGATTCGCATTGGAGAAGGGTAGTAGAGGGGATGGCTCGAATACCGGAACTCTTTTTTCAAAAGAAGGATTGAATAAGCGATCAATGAAGTCACTTCGAGAAGTTTAAATCACTTCTGAATAGTCACTTCGATTTTTCAACTGAATACCACACTAAAATGTATATCCCCAAATTCAATCAAATGGCTGATCAGGATGAAGCGTTTGAATTTATGCGGCGCTTCAGTTTCGGTATTTTGATTAGTACCATCGACAATATTCCTGTTGCCACCCATTTACCTTTTGTGGTAGAAAAAGAAGATGATAAGGTCAAATTGGTATCTCATTTTGCGAGAGCGAATAGCCAATGGGAGAACATTGGAGATCATCCTGTCCTCGCGGTTTTTAATGAACCGCATGCCTATATTTCACCCCGCAATTATGAGAAAAAGTTAAATGTTCCAACCTGGAATTACGTTGCGGTTCACGCCTATGGGAAGTTGAAAGTAATTTCAGAATATGAGACGGTTATCGATTTACTCGAAAAAACCATCCTGATTTTCGAAAAAGCATATAAAGACCAATGGGATAGCCTGCCCGACGATTACAAAATTAGGATGACTAAAGGTATCGTTGCCTTTGAAATTGAAGTGACTGAATTGCAAGCCAAGAAAAAGCTAAGCCAAAACAAGTCTAAAGTCGAACGAGAAAATATTATTCAGAGCTTGTCCCAAAGTGATTTTTCTAACGAAAAAGATATTGCCGCATACATGCAAACGGAACAAAAGAAATAGCTGTAACCTCCAATCGATTTTACCTCCAATAAAATAGTTTCATGTATTTACTCGAAACGCCGCGATTAGGTCTGCGAGCACTTAACCAGGAAGACACTACTACGCTATACCGCATCCTTGGCGATCCAGAAACGATGCAATATTATCCTGCTCCTTTTAGTGCAGAGCAGGTTGATAACTGGATAACCCGAAATATAGAAAGCTATCGCCAGCATGGATTTGGATTATGGGCCATCATTTTGAAAGCAACTGGAGAATTGATTGGACAATGCGGTATTAGTTGGCAACAGATCAATGGAGAGATGGTGCCGGAAATCGGTTACCACATTCATAAGGCCTACTGGAAAAAAGGCTATGCCACCGAAGCAGCCCAAGCGTGTCTACACTATGGATTCCAAAATTTTGCCTTTGATCGTCTCTTTATTCACACTTACGTGAAAAATATGCCCTCGCGGCGCATCGCAGAAAAGCTTGGGATGAAGCACGTAAAAACCTACGATAAGTTGATTAAATCACATCACCTGGTTTGGCAACATGTGGTGTATGCGATAACTAGAGCAGAGGCAGTCCTTCAAAGAGAAGAGTAGTGGAATTCTTGAAAATACATTACAGGAATGCGTTAAGCGTCACCTTTTCTGATCACTGTGCGATATGAAGTGCATGTATTGCTACTGTCAAAAGACTGAAAAATGCCCGGCTAAACGCTAAGTTTTCTCAAAACTTAACATCGTCATTCTCAATATTTTACTATATTTATATAGTCAATGTGCCAATGGTTTTGCTTTTCGTGCAAAGCTGAAGTCTCGTCTATGGTATAACGACTAGCCTTCACGACAATGAAATTTTCCCATTTCAAGTATGCTGCTTCTCTAAGAGTTATACTCTTGGTAGAAAGATGAAATTACTACAAAAGATAAACTTAACGGTGGTTGAGCTTTGCACAAACACCGTTTCTAGCCTCAATGGTAAGACCATAATTGAGCTAATTGGATTGGATTGGTGTAATGAAAAGAGTAGAATTAAGACCCTACTCGTCAACCGTTTCACAATAATTTTTATGGTTTGAAATAACCGCTACTAGCTAATTTCCCCAAAATAAAGACTTATGGACAACCACTACCTCCGCCTTTTTAAACGAAAACCCCTCTATGCTTTTCGTGCATTTGTCATTGGCATTTGCACGCTGACCGTCGTTAATGTTTATGCGCAACCACCGAATGATAGTCCTTGTATGCCTACCGTTGCCCCCTTGGATGGGAGCTGTCAGGTCGGAACGACCATCGACGCCGAAGAAGACATTGATGACCCAAGCTGTATGCAAGCGCCAACGGTTTCCGTTTGGTATGAATTGAATCTGGACCCGAATTCTGATGAGTTAACCATTGATTTAACTAATCTGAATATCCCGGCCTCCGCCCTGATGATCACGAATCTGTGGACCTTTGTTCCTGATTGTGGAGGAACTACTTCAATTGTTCCGGGAGCGAGCCATTGCGATGCCGTCGGTAATCTCAACTTCAACGTGACGGGGCTACTTGGTGGCACTACCTATTATTTTCAGGTAGGGACCTCAGAGTTGATCATGGGCGATTTCAATATTTGTTTTACGGAGAGTGGCCCACCACCCCCACCGCCTTGTCCTTCGCCGGGGATTGATTGTCCCAATGCTGAGTTGTTAATGAATACCGGTGCGCCTTTCTGTGTGCAAGGCTGTACCGCCGGCTCACCGTCTTATCCGACTGGTTCGGGAGATTGTTTTGATATGCCCAACGAGACGACCTGGTTCTATTTTGGAGATTTGCCTCCCGGGCCTGGTGCACCGTGGAGATACAATATTACCGTTACTAGCCCGGATATCACTGAGCCACAAGTGGCGATTTTCCGTAATTGCCCTTTGCTGGAGCCTCTGATATGTGAAACTGGTGCCAATGGCGAGGTTGAATTTTTATTTGATCCGCAGGAGTTTACCTCTGGCCTTTACTACATCGCCATTTCATCCGAAATGGTGGATAATACCGGAGAATTTGAACTGTGTATCGAGCCATTCCAATTTATCGATTGTAATACGGATAGTGAGATTGAGATTGTGAATACTTCTCTCGGTTCTCCGTTAACGGGGCCTTTTTTACCCGGTGAGGAAGTGGAAGTGTGTTTTTATATTAATAATTTCAATTCCGGCTCCGGTACTGGCTGTAATTTCCTGCATGGGATTGTGCCGACCTTCGGTGCGGGATGGGATCCTGTCGAATCATTTGTTTTTAACGGTGAACCCGCTAATATCACGGAGCCTATTACCAATAACACAAACGAAGGGGGCTGGCAATGGTTTACCGGCTTCAATATACCGACCTATAATTTACCCAACGGATCTCAACCACAAGGATCGCCGACGGGGCTCGGTTGGTATTATGTGCATAATCACAATCCGGCCTGTGTCGTACCGGCCTGTAGTCCGGGGGATGGTATCGATCCCATGTTTTGTCTAAATAATGGTGCGGCTTTCTGGCAGGTTTGTTTCACGCTGACCGTCAGGTCATTCCCGGAATGTCAGAATAATGATGATTTAAGTATCACTTTTGAAACCTTCGGCGATAGTGAGACGGGCTCAAATCCCAATCCCGGCTGTTGGGAAGATGAAATTTGGACTGTAGATTTTGATGTCAATTGCTGTCAACCACCAACCTTAAATCCACCACCAGTACTAACGCTCTGTGAAACGGGAACAGCTTTTTTCCCGCTGACCAGTGATCTTGATCCTGGTGTAGACTACACCTGGACGGTTTCACCAAACTCAGTCGGAGCAACAGGTTGTGCAGGTGGTTGCCCCAACGAGATTAATCAAGTATTGACCAATAATTCCCCCGTTTCTGAGACGGTCATTTATACTGTGACGCCAGTCGCTTCTGCCACGGGCTGCGTCGGTGGGCAGACGACGTATATTGTCAATGTAGATGCTAGTCCGAGCATTAATATCGTACCACCCTTACCGATTTGTCCCGGTGGCTGCGCCAATATCAATACTGTGGTCACGGGTGGACAACCGCCCTACGATTATTTATGGACGGGCGGCAGCGGCCTTTTTGGAGCTAATCCCCAGGCCTGTCCTATTGATTCTACGATGTATTATTTAACCGTGACAGATGCCAATCAATGTACATCCATCGATTCGGTCTTAGTGGAGGTGAGTCCTGTACCTATTCCAGAAATTGTTACATCACCCGATGTTACCGAAATCTGTGAAAACGATCCAGAGTATCCGATTGAACTGACCGCCGAAGTCACAAACGATAATGGGAGTTTTTATTTGTACAATTGGGGGGCTTATGGCTCCGGTATTCAAACCATCGAAGCCGAAGTTTCGGATTTTTACATGCTTACGGTGACGGATGCCTTGACACAATGTACCGGTGAAACCTTTATCGGCATTACGGTACATCCTGCTCCGGTAGCGACCATTGATCCTGTCGATCCCATTTGTGGTGGATTGGACAATTTTTGCCTGACCGGAGCGCCGATTGGTGGGCTTTGGGAAAGTAATGACGTCTTCATTGATGGGGCTGGTTGTTTTGATCCATCGGCAGAGACCCCGGGTATCAAAAACGTCTGCTATACTTATATAGATGCCTTTACTTCCTGCGATTCTACCATTTGTATTGATATCGAAATTACCACCTCGCCGCTCTTGACCGATCCGGGAGATATAACAATTTGTGATAGCTACACTTTGCCTGCTATCGACGGGGTAGCGCTGCCTGGTACGGAAAGCTATTTTGATGCGCCCAATGGAGGCGGGACGATGTATAGCCCGGGAGATGTCATCACTAGTACGCAACAACTGTATATTTATGCCGACGATGGTAGTGGCCTTTGCGGTGATGAGTTATCGTTTACCATTACGGTTGATCTTAGTCCGGTAGTAGATGATATTGTGGATGTGGAAAATTGTGGATCGTATACTTTACCGAGCATTACGGGGGCGAACCTGACTGGAAATGAAGCCTTCTTTGATCAGCCCGGAGGAACAGGGAATAGCTATGATGCGGGAGATATTATTAATGCCTCGACGGTGCTCTATATTTACGATGAGAATAATGATTGTGATGATGAACAATCTTTTCAAATTGATATCAATCCCGTCCCTAATCTTGATGCTTTCCAAAATGTTGAAGCTTGTAACGAGTACACCTTGCAAGGCATCTCGGGCAGTAACCTGACCGGAAACCAGGCTTATTATACGCAAAGTGGCGGACTTGGGACTAGTTACAATCCCGGTGATATAATCACGGCGAGTGTGACCCTTTATGCTTACGATGAGGCGACGGGCAGTGGCAACTGTAGCGATGAGGTGACTTTAGATATTACGATTTTCGAAGAGCCGGATATCGATCCACAAGGTGATGTCACGGCTTGCGACCAATATACCTTGCCTCCGATCACTGGCACTGCGCTGACTGGCAGTGAAGCCTACTTTGATCAGCCCGGCGGCAATGGTACCCAATACGCGCCGGGTGATGTCATCAGCACAGATGTGGACTTGTATATTTTCGATGGTACCGGCTTATCGGGCTGTTTTGACGAAGAGACCTTTGCCATCGACATTATTTCATCACCAAGCATTGATCCGATCGACGATGTCGTGGCTTGTGGAGAGTATCCGTTGACGGCGATCACGGGAACTAATCTTGCTGGCAATGTCGCCTATTTTGATCAGCCCAACGGTAATGGGACTCAGTATAATGCCGGGGATTTGATTACGGCCACTACCACACTCTATGCTTACGCACCTACGAGTCTGAATGGCTGTTTTGATGAATATGAATTTACAATTACCATAAATGAGATTCCTACGAGTGATTTCACGACGCCGGCCACGATTTGTGAAACTGATTTTGCGACGATCACTTATACCGGAACGGCCTCTGCAGCCGCCAATTACAGTTGGAATTTCAACGGCGGTACAATCCTTTCTGGCACCGGAGCTGGACCTTATGAGATAGAGTGGAATGCACCCGGTACGTACACTATTGGATTGACCGTAGAAGAAAATGGATGTACTTCCGAACTCACGGAGATGACGATTACTGTTGATCCGGAGCTCAATCCGCCGACAATTAACTGTAATTCTACAACCACAAGTATTGAATTTTCGTGGGCAGATGTGGTTGGTGCGACAGGCTATGACGTCACTGTAATCACTGGCCAAACGGGAACCTTGCTTGGCAACACCTATACGTTCACTGGGCTAACACCCGGCGAGACGGTTGAAATCCAGGTGGAAGCTCTGGGGAATGGTGCCTGTGGCAATAGCATAGCGACCTTGGAATGTACTGCTCAAAATTGTCCATCAATCCAGATTACTATTGATCCGGTGGCAGATATTTGCCACGATGGCAACAATCCATCGATCAACTTAAACGCCAATGTCAGTGGCGGTGATGGTTCCGGCAATGGGACTTGGTCGGGTGCATTCGTCTCTCCAGCAGGCGTTTTTGATGCGGCGGCAGCCGGCCCAGGTAGCCATGTGGTAACCTATACTTTTGATGAAGCAGGCTGTACCTTTTTTGAATCCATCACGATCAATAGTTTTGCAGTGCCTTCATCGGCTTTTGCTTTGGCGGATGAGATTTGCGAAGGCAATACGACTTTGGTTACTTATCAGGGTGGCGCTGGAGTCACCGCCACTTACGATTGGGATTTTGGTAGTGCGACCATTGTTTCGGGTAGTGGGCAGGGACCATACGAAATCAGTTGGCCAGCCGATGGTCCGCAAAATGTCAGCTTACAGGTCACCGAAAATGGTTGTACCTCACCAATTAGTACGGAAACCATTACGGTGATTCCACCTTTGGAAGCGCCAGTTATTATCTGTAATTCAACGGCCGAAGAAATTGTGTTTTCGTGGGCAGACGTTGTCGGTGCTTCGGGTTATACGATCAATGTTATCAGTGGCCCGGGAGGTACACAAAATGGCAATACCTACACCGTTTCGGGCTTAAATGCTAATGATATGGTCACCATTGAGGTCATCGCCGTTAGCTCGAATCTTTGCCCGGATGCTAGCGCTACACAAACCTGCAGCGCACTGGATTGTCCCGCGATTACCATTGCGATTGATCCGGTGGATGATATCTGCCTGGATGGCAATAATGGTACTGTTGATTTGAATGCGACGGTATCGGGTAGCAACGGAACGGGAACTGGTTTCTGGTCACCTTCGGCGGTGGTCGATCCGGTTGCTTTGGGAGCAGGGACGCACGTCTTCGTTTATACCCACGATGAAGCGGGTTGCTCTTTTAGTGAATCCATTTCCATTAATATTTTCGAAACGCCAACTGCTGATTTCACGATTACACCGGAAATCTGTCAGGGCAATAATGCTTCAATTTCTTTTACCGGTACGGCTGGGGTTGGAGCAACCTACAACTGGGATTTCGCGGGTGGAACCGTAGTTTCAGGTACGGGATCCGGTCCTTACGAGGTGACCTTTGATAATCCGGGGACCTTTAATGTCAGTCTGCAAATCGAAGAGAATAATTGTATTTCTAATTCCATTTCATATCCCATCGAAGTCAATCAGCCACTAGCGGCGCCGGTGATCAATTGTAATTCTAGTGCCGAGGAAATTGAGTTCAGTTGGGATGATGTACCGGGTGCTTCTGGCTACGATGTAGTGGTCATCAGTGGGCCAAGTGGTACGCAAAATGGCAATACCTATACCGTCACGGGCTTGAATGCTAATGATATGGTCACCATTCAGGTCACCGCGATTGATCCTGGGCCATGTCCCGATGTGAGTTCCACACAAACCTGTAGTGCATTAGACTGTCCGCCAATCACAATTACCATTGATCCGGTAGATGATATCTGTCTGGATGGCAATAACGGTACCATTGATTTGAATGCGACGGTATCGGGTAGCAACGGCACAGGTATGGGCTCTTGGTCGCCTTCGGCGGTCGTCGATCCAGTATCCTTGGGCGCAGGGACGCACGTTTTCGTTTACACCTTCGAAGAGGCGGGTTGTACTTTCAATGAGTCTATTTCCATCAATATTTTCCAAACCCCAATCGCCGATTTCACAATTACGCCGGAAATTTGTCAGGGTGATAATGCGTCTGTTTCTTTCACTGGTACGGCTGGTGCCGGCGCAACCTACAACTGGGATTTTGCGGGTGGAACGGTGGTTTCTGGTACAGGAGTTGGTCCTTACGAAGTGACCTTTGATAATCCGGGGACTTTTAACGTCAGTCTACAAATCGAAGAAAATAATTGTATTTCTAATTCCATTTCATACCCCATCGAAGTGAATCAGCCCTTGGCTGCTCCGGTGATTAATTGCAATTCGAGTGCCGAGGAAATTGAGTTCAGTTGGGATGATGTGCCGGGCGCTTCGGGCTACAATGTAGTGGTCATCAGCGGTCCAAGTGGTACGCAAAATGGCAATACCTACACCGTCACGGGCTTGAATGCGAACGATATGGTGACGATTCAGGTGACCGCGATTGACGATGGCCCATGCCCCAATGTGAGTGCTACACAGACTTGTAGTGCATTAGACTGTCCGTCAGTTACGATTGATATTGATCCGGTGGATGATATCTGTCTGGATGGCAATAACGGTACGATCGATCTGAATGCGACGGTGTCAGGCAGCAATGGCACAGGTGCAGGCTCTTGGTCGCCTTCGGCGGTCGTTGATCCAGTCGCCTTGGGAGCGGGGACACATGTTTTTGTTTACACTTTCGAAGAAGTAGGCTGTACATTCAATGCATCCATTTCTATCAATATTTTCCAAACCCCAACTGCTGACTTTACGATCACCCCCGTAATCTGTCAAGGCGATAATGCGTCGATTTCTTTCACGGGTACGGCTGGTGCCGGCGCAGTTTACAACTGGGATTTCGCGGGTGGAACGGTGGTTTCCGGTACAGGAGCCGGCCCTTACGAAGTGACCTTTGATAATCCGGGGACCTTTGACGTGAGTCTGCAAATTGAAGAGAATAACTGTATTTCTAATACAATTTCATATCCTATTGAAGTGAATCAACCGCTGGCCGCTCCGGTGATCAATTGTAACTCGACGACTGAGGAAATTGAATTCAGCTGGGATGATGTGCCAGGTGCTTCGGGCTATAGCGTGGTTGTAATTAGTGGTCCTACCGGTGTCCAGGCGGGTAATACCTACACCGTATCTGGCCTGAGTGCAAATGATATGGTGACGATTCAGGTGACGGCGATCGATGATGGCCCGTGCCCGGATGTGAGTGCTACGCAGACTTGTAGTGCACTGGACTGTCCGCCGATAACGGTGGATATTGATGCAGTAGCGCCGCTTTGCCTGGATGAGAACGCGATACCGTTTGATCTCAATGTGGTTGTAACGGGCAGCGATGGTTCCGGCGCAGGATTTTGGACGCCTTCAGGTACGGTGAACCCTGCGGCTTTGGGAGCTGGTACGCACGACTTCGTTTACACTTTCGAAGAGGTAGGTTGTAGCTACCAAGGTAGCGTGCAAGTTGTCATTAATGCCTTGCCTAACGCTGAGGCCGGGGATACGGATGAGTTATCTTGTACCATCGAAAATCTGGATCTTAATGGCTTTGGTTCGACCACGGGGCCGGGGATTGACCTGCAATGGACCGGACCGGGTACGATCATTAACGATCAGAGCCTGACGCCAACGATTGAGTTGCCAGGCATGTACTACCTCACGGTTTTGGATAATAATACAGGCTGTTCCGCTACTGACTCCGTGGAAATCACGCAGGATGATGCCATTCCGCTGGCGAATGCCGGCCCGGATAGTAGTTTGACCTGTGACTTCCCGGAAATTCAATTGCAAGGTACCGGCAGTACCGGTCCGAACTACGAATTTGAGTGGGAAGGCCCGGATATCGATCCGACAAACATCAATCTAGCCAATCCGTCGATCGCTGAAGCGGGGACTTATATTCTGACGGTCATTGATCTCAGCAACGGTTGTACGTCTTTTGAGGATACTGTTTTTATTGTTGATAATACCGAAGAGCCTATTGTGGTGGTCTTCCCCGTTGATGCGAGTAGCATCGATTGTAATGTCTCCAGTGTGATCCTCGATGGTACCGGCTCGACCACAGATGATGTGACCTATCAATGGCTCGACCCAAACAACGATCCGATTGCTGGTGCTAATGATATTACTTACGAAGTCACGGTAGCAGGTATTTATACCTTGCTGGTGACCAATCCATTTACCGGTTGTTTCGAGTCAGCGAGCTTTGAAGTGACCAATACCACGGCCTTCCCGGCTGCGGATGCTGGCCCCACCCAGCAACTGGATTGTACGATTAGCTCGGTCACCCTGGATGGTAGTGCCAGTGATAGCGGTCCGAATATCTCTTACGAATGGACGGGACCGGCTGGAGGCATCACCGGGCCAAATACCAATACCATGGTGGCGGCAACCTTACCGGGGCTTTACACCTTGACGGTACTGGATAACACGAACGGTTGTACTACCACAGCGACGGTGCAAGTGACAGAAGACCTAAACGGGCCCGTCGCGGATGCTGGCACCGATATCGAGCTAGACTGTGATTTCAATCCAGTGGAATTGAGTGGTGCGAACTCTTCCTCGGGCGCCAATTATAGTTACGCCTGGTTTGGTCCGAACGGCAATCCACTGGGCTCCAATACCGAGATCAGTACTAATCAATTGGGCATCTACGCCTTTGTGGTGACCGACAATGATAACGACTGTCGTGACACAGCCTACGTCGCTGTTTTGGAAAACAGCAATGTGCCTTATACGGCGGAAGTGCAAGTGGCGATGCCGAGTTGCTACGGCGAGAATGATGGACTACTACAGATTGATACTGTCCTCGGTGGTACGATGCCTTATGTCTACGCCTTGGATGAAACGAATTATACTGCTTTCAATCAGTTTAATAATCTGGAGAGCGGCCAATATCCGCTGAGCATTCAGGATGCTGAAGGTTGCGAGTGGGATACGCTAATTACTGTTGGCACCCCCCAGGAGGTCACGCTTAATCTGGGCGATGATCAATTTATCCAGTTGGGCGACAGCACTATTATCGAGGCTTTGAACACCGTTGCACTAGGAGCTATAGATACGATCATCTGGTCACCCGATATCTTCCTGGAATGTCTCGATCCCGAATGCCTCGAAGTTGAGACTGATCTGGTGCAAACCATGACCTTCAATGCAACGATCATCGACCTCAACGGCTGTAGTGCTACCGATGATGTGGTGGTGAACGTTTGGTGGGATGACCTGATTTACATCCCGACGATCTTTACGCCTAACGGTGATGGTACCAACGATTACTTTTTTGTGAACGGGGGCACCGGCATTCGCCAGATCAATTATATCCGCGTCTTCAATCGCTGGGGAGAGCTCGTCTTTGAGAAAAATAATATCCAACCCAATGACGTCGGCTCCGGCTGGGACGGCAGCTTCAATGGCAAAGAACTATCGCCTGCCGTTTTCGTCTACATCGTCGAAGTGGAGTTAGATAACGGCCGCATTGAGCGGCGCAAAGGCGATGTGACCCTGATGAAATAAGAATTTGTAAGGTTTGTTGAAATCATTTGATAACCTCCGGTGGTGTGGACCACTGGGGGTTGTTTTTTTATTTTAACTGAATATTTACAGCTATTAAATAATTGATTACTTTATACAAGATGACGTTCTATCTAAGTTGAATAATTAAAAATCAGCATGACACCACCCCACCAACTCGACCTACGTTCCCGCCACCCCAATTTCCAAGATTTTTTGGATATCAACGAAAGTGCATCCGAAAGGATAAGAAATAGTCATCGTTGTTATCTGGATGAAAAATATGGTACAGCGCCTTTACAGACCTTAGATGTATTTCCTTCTGATAGACCGCATTCTCCAATCGTGATATTTATTCACGGTGGGTATTGGCGTGCGTTGGATAAAAGAAGCTATAGCTTTGTGGCGGCGCCTTTTATCAAAAATCATTTGACGGTTGGGGTGGTGAACTATCGCCTCATTCCAACGGTGAACATGGCCATGGTTTTAGAAGATATCGCGGCTTCTATAAATTGGCTTCGGGAAAATGCCGCTAAATATAATGGCGACCCAAATGAGGTTGTTCTATGTGGACATTCCGCTGGTGGACACTTGGCTTTGATGACTTATTTAATGTATGAGAATTTGAGGCCGACGATTCAGGCCATTTGTAGTCTCAGCGGTATTTTTGATTTAGCGCCCATAAAGGACAGTTATCTTAATGAGGTTTTGGCTTTGAATCAAAATGAGGTAGAGGCCTTTAGCGTTTCCATTAAAGATTTATCGGATTTAAAATGCCCAACCTTACTCAGCGTAGGAAGGAACGAAACGGATCTTTTTATTGAACAATCAAAGGATTTGTATACCAAGAATAAATTAAAGGCCCCAATCGAGTACTACGAATATCCGGAATTGAATCACTACCAAATTGTGCAAAAGTTAGGACAAGAAGGTAATCCCATTACAGATTTTATATTAAACAAAGTAAGAGCAGGTAGCTGAGTCTGGAAATGACAAAAGACTACCTCCGACCTCACCCTTACTGAGATCTGGATCCCCTCGTCTCTCAATTTACAATCCCTCCGATTTAACACTTTTCTTAACCAGAGCACACTTGGCGAAGACCAAAAAGAGTCGTACTTTCCATAATATCACTACGGTATCTGGCCGGGTAATTTGTATACGCTAAATCGGAGACATGAGAATAATTATTTCACTGGCATTAACTCTAATGCTTTACTGCACTAGTACTGGACAAACGGATAAGACGGTTTTAAAGAGCTTGACGGATCATGCGGATAGCACCTCCTCCATCAGAAATTCTTTGATGTATTTGTCGGATGTATACGGGCCGAGACTTATGGGAACGCCGCAGTATTACGAGGCCGTGCTTTGGGCGGAAAAAGAGTTGAAAGCATGGGGGATCGACAAGGTGGAATTGCAGTCCTTTGATAATAATCAGGTGGGCTGGTCCATTGAAGATTTTAGTATCCAGATCTCAGAGCCTACTTTTTCGCCTTTGCATGCTTATCCTTTGGCTTTTTCAAAATCAACGGATGGGGTAGAGGAAGGAGAACCTGTTTTGATCCGTAATTTTCAGGAGATTTATGATTTGGAAGGGCAACTCGAAAACAAGGTCGTATTGGTCAAAGGGTATTATCGGCCGGTGTCGAATGTAGGCAACAAGATGTCTGTCCGCCTGGATGATAATACGCTGACCAAAGCGGCTGCTAATCCCGATCCGAATGATGTCATTATTGGGTATCACAGTCGGCGATCTTCTGTAGATGTGTTTGGTATGCGCGCGCGCACCAAAAAGCGCAGAGCCGAGTTTTTTGCCTTTTGTGAAAAGCAAGGTGTTGTGGCCGTCATTGAGCCCAGTAATTTTCCCTACGGCATTCTGCACGCCGATGGCAATAGAACGGTGCCTTCTTTCAATGAAGCGGATGATTTAAAACCGTTGGCCTCTTTTGTGCTGAGCAATGAACATTTTGGCAGAATTATCAGATTGATGGAGCTGGGCATCACACCAAAAATTAAATTGAACCTGGCCACCAAATTTTATCGAGAGCCAAAATATAATGTCAATCTAATTGCAGAAATCGAAGGAACTGATCCGGCGTTGAAAAATGAACTCGTCATTATCGGCGCACACTTGGACAGTTGGCACGCCGGGACGGGAGCTGTTGACAATGCCTCCAATTGTGCTGTGATGATGGAAGCGCTAAGGTTGATCAAACAAACGGGCTTAAAACCAAAACGTACCATTCGCCTAATTCTTTGGGGTGGAGAGGAACAAGTCTTCGCGGGCTCCAGAAATTATGTGAGTGAAAATGTTGGTAATTTTGAAAATGGAAAAATAAAAAGTGAAAATGAAAAAATATCGGCCTATTTAAATCTCGATAATGGCGCAGGCATGATCCGGGGCATTTATTTAAATGGGAATGAAAAAATAGCCTCTTATTTTTCCGAATATTTATGGCCCTTCGAGAAAAGCCGAACCTTGACGTTGCAAAATGCAAATCAAACGGACCATGAGCTTTTTGATTATTTTAATGTTCCGGCTTTTCAATTTATTCAAGATCCACTGGATTATATGAGCGCGATCCACCACACCAACATGGATGTTTTTGAGTATGTTCCTCTTAAAGACCAGAAATACAATGCTAAGTTAATTGCTTATTTGAGTTATAAAATTGCACAGCAGGAGTATCAGCTGCCACGAAAAAAATTCAATTCCCCTATTCCGAGTAAAACGGGCAATGCGACTTTCCAATTGGCTGGCTATCACGATGCTCAAAAAGTTTATTTGGTTGGTGATTTTAATAACTGGAATATGTTTGGAACCCCACTTTATAAAACAGAAGCGGGATGGGAGTGTAAAATAGATTTGCCAAAAGGGCGCTATTTTTATAAATACATCATTGATGGCTACTGGGAGGCCGATCCTAAAACGCCTCAGGATGAGTTACTCAAAGACGGGCAAGGCCACGGTGGATTAACGTCTTTTATTGTTGAATAAGCTTGAATCTTCAGCGATTAATTATGACGTATAAAATGCAGCATACCATTTTTCTCGTATCAATATTAATACTTGGGTTTGCTTGCAGTGGCGAACCGCCACAGCCACAAAATGATGTACCAAAAAATAAAAAGATTGAAGTTGCATTCAATCCAAATATTCATACTTCTCACGTCATTGAACTCTTTGTATGGCCCGGGGAATATCCGACCCGGCCGATGGTAGTTGCGGCACAGGAATATTTTGCACCCTACAAAAAACATCCGGCGATCCGACTATCGGATAGTCTGCTGCAAAATGAGATTTTCTATTTTGATGAACTCACAGAAATCTTATTATACTTAGAGCCCTTTCCAAGCACCACTTTTAAATATCCTTTAGAAAATTCTCCTTATGCCGATCGAGTCGATGTGGTTAAGGAATGGATTAAATTAATTGCGGATTTTTACGTTGATGCGAAAGTAGAGGACTTCTTGGCAACCAATCAAGCCTTTTATCAAGGCGCCAAAAAGGAAGTACTGAAGAACTTACCGCCGGATGACTTCGTCCAACAAATTGAGTCCTACTATCGAAACAGTAGATTGCAGTATACAATTATTCCGGCGCCGGAGATGCCTACCGGCGGAGCCTATGGTCAAAGGGGGATTGGTCCGTATATTTTTGCGCCAGATGGTATGTTGATTTATCAAGTGATTAGTGCGTCTTTACCTGTGGAAAAGGATAGCGCTACGAACGCTTACACCAGCTATGGTTTCGATAATGAAGCATTTACACTGCGCAATTCCTACCACGAATTTGGGCATGCGTTTGTGAATCCGATTTTGGATAAAGAGAAAAATAAATCATTGCTCAATCAATACGCGCATTTATTTATCCCGGCATTGAAAGAGGTGATGGAAAAACAAAACTACGATAATTGGTTTGATTGTATCGCCGAGCATTTGGTTCGACTGGGAGAAATTAGGCTAGCCGAACGAAGCGGCCATATCAAATGGGCCAAAGTATTACGAGAAAAGCATACCAAGCAATTGAATTTTATTTTCTTGCCGGAATTGGAGCAAAAAATTAAAGTATACGAGCAGGATGAAAAATATGATAGTTTTGAAGCTTATTTACCGGAATTGCTGGGCGTGTTAGCGAATTTTGATGAAAAAACTATTATTGGAAGGATCAAAAAGAATTGATAGGTATATTTTCTTAAACTAATAATTAGATACCTGTCAAAACATCCTCTGTAAACAGTCTGCCCCATGGCCTAGCTAAACTATTATTCTATAACATTTCGCCTAAATATTGTTATTTACTTTGCCTTCAGAGTAACGTAATTGTTTTTGATAGGATAAATAATAACTAAGCTTATTAGTTAATGTTTAAAACCTAGAATTATGAACGCAATTACGATTACGGCTGAAGCGAATGGTAGCATGCAGCCCAATACGACCACTTTCCCTAACACGGTCACCAACGGTGATTTTACAATTAGTAGTGGAGGTCTCTTTTCCCCGGTGGGAGATGGTATTGATGAATCTACTAAATGGAACTTTGATTTTAGTAGTGACCCTAACTTTCCTTTTTTCTCAAGTTCTTTACCTTTAGTTTCTGCTAATTTGACATTAGTACTGGCGACAAAGCATAGGCTGGTGAGTACAGATAGTGTACGCATTGATGGTCTTTCGGGAGTGAAACAACAAATCACTTCTTTGCCTAATGGTGTCGTGACTTCCGTTACTATTGATTTATTAAACATTGCTCCGGATTACTCCAGTGGTAATATATTGAATGCGCTTTATAATAATGCATCTGGAATTATTCCGATGATCTACCAAGATGACGCCATTATTTCTCAAGCTAGATTAGAGCTAACACAAAGACTACCACTTTACCAGTACGCCGTCAAGATAGTTTGCGGAAAAGGAGATGGACGAATACTTGCAAAAGGCATCTATCATACTGCAATAAACATTCATAACCCTAGTTACGAAACTGTTGTATTTCGAAAGAAATTTGCGGTAGCATTGCCCGGAAAACCTGGTATCGTCACTAAGTTTTTTGATGCTAAACTTGGCCCGGATCAAGCCCTTGAGATTGACTGTCCCGAGATTATGAAGTATACAAAATCAAAGAATTTTGTTAAAGGCTTTGTGATTATTGAAAGTGATTTTCCACTAGATATTGTAGCTGTTTATACTGCCGCCAGTATTTACAGAAAATCGGAAGAAGTTCAATCCATTCATACGGAACGTGTTAAGCCACGGAAACGACGCTATCGGAAAAGTTCGTCCAAAAACTAGAGCAAACGCTTAGCTGAAGTTTAGAACGAGTAACTCAATAATCATTAATGGACAATTATTGAGTTACTTTTATGTTTTCTCATGTCAATTGCTCTTCGGCAGTAATTTAAATAGTAACCTGCACTAAGCGTACTCCCTCACCAAAACGCCACAAAAAATCCCCTTCATCTTCCCCAAGAGTCGTATCTTACTCGGCACTAAATAGATGTGAATGTCACTAGTGAGATCCGCTATTAACGTTCTTGTGTTGATCAATCTAAGCTACAGCGGCCATGGCAGAAAAAATTCCAATTATTAATATCCTGATTGCCTACGGGATGATTCAGGCCTTTTTCATGGCCATGATTCTCATGAGGTCGGGGAAGTCGTCTTTGTTTAGGCGACTATTTGCGGCGCTGTTGGTGATAGAAGGAATCATTCTGCTGGAGCGACTATTAGTAGAAACGGAATTGATTGAGGCGGTACCGCATATTTTGGGTATTGCTACACCGATTAGTTTTCTGAAGCCACCGTTAATGTTGCTGATGGCTTACACGCTTACGATTAAGGGTTTTCGATTGACCAAGAAAACACTTTGGCATACGATTCCATTTGTGCTGATGTTACTGCTCAATTTGCCATTTTATGCCTTGAGTGGCCCGCAGAAGATCGCTACCGTCGCAGAATTCATGCAAAAAATTCCGAGCTATCAAAGCTTTGAATTTTACTTTGCGCTGAGTTTCTTCCTTTACATTGGCGTATACATTTATTATTGTATCCAGCAGCTGGATCGTTTCCGTGTTCATATCACGAATCATCATCTGGTCAATTGGTACCGTATCATCCTCATCGGCTACTCCATTTTTTTAGCCGGGCATCTCATTTATTATCTCGTTCAGCCACTGACGCAAAGTAATTTTGCCTTAGTCAATCAGATCAGTATGCTGGCCATGACTTTCATGATTCAATCGATTGCTTTCAAATTGCTGGACCAATCGAACTGGTTCAATGTTAAGACGCCCGATCTGTCGAAGGTGGCGCAAAGGGAGGCCGATCTAAAACTAATACTTGAAAAGTTAGAAGGTGAAAAGGCTTATTTGGATGAGAAGTTGAATCTCCAATTATTCTCTACCTCGATCTCTTTGACGTCGGGCTACGTCTCCGAACTCATCAATCAAAAGTTCAATTGCTCTTTCAGTGTACTTGTCAGTAAGTACCGATTGGAGGAAGCCAAAAGCATTATGGCTGATCCCCCCGATCCCAAAATGACACTGATCGAAGTGGCCTATCAGGCTGGGTTTAGCAATAAGGTATCCTTCTATCGCGCCTTCAAAACCTTCGAAGGCACTTCCCCTTCGGATTATTTCAAAAGTCAAAAAATCGGTAAAAAAGCCTGAAAATTTGGTTACAAATACGTTTTGTAACCGCTTAGAGTCTTGGATTTACTAATTATGCGGTATAAGAGCGTGTTTGGAAATTATTAATTGGTCTACAAACCTGCCTGCGGCAGGCAGGCGTAATTTTCAATATCCGCTAGCGGTTCTCTCACTTGAACGTCCACCGGGCATTCATCCTTCGGAATCGTTCGTTCATACTTCAGCTCTTTTTCGTCACATAGCCTCCAGCTATGCTCCTCGAAAGGAGCTTTGTTTAAACAAAAAATTGTCAGTTTTCAACCTAAAGAACAAATTCCAAGCACGCTCTAAATTACAAAAATAAGCATATGAAATTCAAAGGCTCAATCGTGATCAATAAGCCCATCGCACTGGTCACCCAGTTGTTTGCTGATCCCCAATATTTACAAGAATATCAGGATGGCTTCGTTAGAAAAGAACTCCAAACGGGGGAGGAGGGGCAGACCGGTGCGATCTCCAAACTATTCTATAAATACGGCAGTCGTGATATGGTGCTCACCGAAACGATTACCTCCAACCGCTTACCCGATGCGTTCGAAGCGTCGTACCATCATAAGCATATGGATAACTTGATGAAGTGTACCTTTACCGAACTCGCGCCGTATCAAACCCGGTACGATTATGAATTCGAATACACCCGCATCGCCTGGGTGATGCCCCGCTTAATGGCGATCTTGTTTCCGGGAATGTATCGTAAGCAAGGTGAGAAATGGATGAAACAATTTAAAGCGTTTGTCGAAAAGCAATAATTATGTGGGAAGAAAAACTAAAAATCTACGATGCACTGATTGACAAGTGCCCCAGATTCAAAAGGAAAGGCAAAACCATGCCCTACACTTCGGCCAATGGCTATATGTTTTCGTTGTTCAACAAAGCAGGGGAGATCGGTATCCGGTTTTCCAAGGAGGTGCAAAAGAAGTACATCGAAGCATTTGATTCCTCCATTTATACCTCCTACAATGCCGTTATGCAAGGTTATGTTTTGATCCCCGAGCGGATGTGGGAAGACTTAGATACGCTCGCGGAATATCTGAACGAAAGTTACGATTACGTCATGAGCTTACCTCCCAAATAATTCAACGCTAAGCATGCTGCATTTTTTTAGAAAAATGCGCCAGAAGTTTCTTGCTGAAAATAGGTTGCGCCAGTACGTGGTCTATGCAATGGGGGAAATTATCCTGGTGGTTATTGGCATTTTGCTGGCCCTACAAATCAATAGCTGGAATCAGGCGTACAAGGATCGGAAAGCCGAGCGTTATATCCTGAAGAGTTTTATGACGGACCTGGACAATGACATTAAGCAATTGAGCCGTAATATTGAGGCGACGGAAATGCAACTCGCCAATTTGGATACCATCGTACAAATTCTTGAGCAGGAAGGACCTGTTTCCAAGTTTTTCTCACTGCAAAGAAGCATCCATGATATCCGTACCTTTGATCCGAGCCAGGGGACCTACGATGAGAGTCTTTCTTCCGGTAAACTGCAGTTGATTTCTAATAACCGCCTGAGAGAACACACTTTTAATTACTATCGTGACATTTCCAGAAATGATACGGATGAGGCTATGCGTAAGATCCGGGATGATATCATTCTGCCGTATGTCAATAATTATATTTACAATCGAAAGGAATCCATCAGGTTTATTTTTAACACCAAGGCGGAATTACCCAGATTAGATTTGCATCAATTAGCAAAGGATGAAAAATACTACGGCATCTTGATTGCCGCGAAAGGCCGGTATGTACAAGTTTTAAACTGGAAAAACTATCTACTGCGGGCTGAGCAACTTAGGAATAGTATTGGCTTGGAGTTAGAATAGCGTTTCTTTCAAAAATAACAATACACCACGCCTATGTAGCATCAATTGACGGAGCCAAAGATTAACTTAGCCCAAAAGTCAACGATCATGAAAAACGGCCTGCAGCCCCACAAAGTATTTCTCGCACTACTCATTCTATTGTGCTCAGCTTCTAGCTTGATGTCACAACAATCCACAACTTCTAAATCGACTCAGGATTTGTCCTTTTTAATTGGAGAATGGACGATCACTCGAACCTATAATCCCGATAGTGATCGAGAGCGAATTTTAGAAGGAACATTGATATGTGCAGAATCTTTGGACGGAAAATTTGTCCACTGCACCTATGAAATTAACCGGCCGGGAAAAGTCAGAGGCTTGGATGAAGTCTATTTTAATTACAATCCAATTTATAACCTCTACGAAAGCCTTTGGCTAAGTTCAACCTGGCCCATAAAGGTGCTCATGCAAGGGACTTTAGAAAAGCATGCTGACCATCTCATTCTAAGTACGACTGCCCAATTTCAGATTGAGAATAATGTAACAGAATATGTGCAGGATGATTTGGTTACTGATCCTTCAGAAGAGATGACGTATTCATTTACTCGTCAAACTTATATCCGAACCTCTGAGTCGGAAACGAAAGAGTGGCATCATCACATGACAGAAAAGGCCCAGCGGGTAGACCGGTGATTTTGTTGATAAAATTCATCCCATACTTACCTTAAAAACGAACTGCTCTAAAGTTCTCTTATTGGAAAAAGAATTCAGATGAAAATACAAACCGGATGTAATATTCATTACATCCGGCTAAGCCTATTAACTTACATTAATATGTCTATCCAATAATATTGATGAAAGGATTCCAGGAAAAGTAACCAAATACGGCACTTGGGCGAGAATAGTATATTTTTATCAGATTGGAAAGGCAATTGTCATCGCTTTCCGATTTGTGATTATTGATAATCGATTAAAGGTAAACAGAACGATTAGCGTCTTTATGGGAGTAAAAGTTTTAACAAGTATTTCACTCTAGAAAATATCTGAAATTGAAAAAAGAACACAGTGCAATTATTGAATTAATTACTCAATATTTGCGAGAACATCCCAATCAAAGATTTGGGCAAGCTTTATTTAACTTGGGCGTGAATGAATTTGTGGATAAAGCCAATCCAGTCAATAAAGACTACCGCCTTCGGGATATTTATAGTGATTCGGATGCCGCTATCCGCTTGAGGATAGAGGCTCAACTGGCTCATTTTAAAAAACAGAAAGATGCGGAATAACCGCTAGCTGATACTTAGTTAAAAAGTAGGTCGCTGATAGTGATTACTTCGCCGTCCGCACAAACCGCCCTCCGTAAGCCATGCTGGCATCGTGGCCGGCCCAGCCACCGTAAGGGCGATAACCCACCGGGCTGTAAGGATTATATTCGTGATAATCGCGGCCATGCCAGTAAAATCCACCGCCCCGGTAGCCAAAACCTTCTCCTTCTCCGGTTCTACCGGGCCAGTCAGCATTAGTTGCTAAACCTTCAGCGGAGAGTTGCCCGTCACCGTGGGTGCCTTGATAGGCGCGTCCCTGCTCGTGCCCAATCGTAATCACGCGCTCCCACATGCCGCCAGCCAGCTCAAAGACCCAGTAATAAGAGCAGCCGAAGTTGACCTGATTGTCGTGCGTGAGCTGCGCTTCACTCCAGCCAGCTTTGAGTTGCGGAACGCCATGCTCATCAATGAAGCGTTTGAGTTGGTACTTTGGGGCGTCACCCCAGGGATATCGACTCTTTTCGGGGCCGCGACTAGCTTTGGTGTATTCCAACTCCGTCATGGGACGCAATCCCGCCCAATCGGCATACGCCAGTAGATCGGACCAGGTCAAAAAATTAGCCATAGCCCCCGGGTGCTCTGTCCTGAATCGGTCGTCTTCCAGATAGATATGGCCCCGAAACCACTGATAGCGTTCGTTGCGTAAAAAGCCACTGCGCTGGTGGCTGATGGCCGAATCCAGCGTATTTAAAAACTCCACGTAAGTACCTTGAGTCAGTTCGTATTTCATCACATAGAAAGCATCAATGCCCTTGGGATAATCCGCGGGAATGGTGCCACTGCGGTCTCCCTCGTAGCCTCTACCTTCTTCGTAATACAAATCCCCTTCGGCGGACGACACCGTGATCTGTTGTCGCTCGTCCGTAATGTGGTAATAGCCTTTGCGGTCGCCTTCTACCTTATAGACAGCGTGATGATCAATAGCCGCAGTGGAAGGGTCACCGAGATAGAAATCGCCAGCCGGAATATAAACCATTTCAAGACCGTAGGCTTTGAGCACATAACGGCGCCTTCTGGTGTCGTCAAATTGAGCCGACTCCAGCCGGATTTTTATCGTCAAATCCGCTTGTCCTCGATAATTGTTTTTGGTCTGAATAAAAATGCCCTTACCGTCTTCGGATCGCTTAAGGTCAAAATAATCCGCATTAGCATCGACAATGTCATGCCCGGAATCAGCAATATTCAAATGCAAATCTTCACCGGCAAAGTTGTCATATTTGAAGAAAATCCAGGCTGCATCGTGATTGCGATCATTGTTCCAAGCGTGGTCCCAACTGACCCAGGCCTGAGCAAAAATGCCGTCGTCATCAAAGTAAAGAATTGGGTTATCAATTTTTAAATTACTAGACCAACAATTAACTGTTAGCCCCCATAAGGTGAACAGGAGTAGCAGGCGCATTTTAATATCCAATTTTGTGCAACGGATAATAATTATCCAATAAAAAATAAACTACGATAAATTTCGTAAAAGATTTTGGAAAATAGATACTACATAGCGTGTAGTCTTGTGGAGAAGGGATAATCGTAGCAAATGAGCTTAGTTTGGCAAGATGTAGAATAGGACTTCCAGCTCTTCATTAAAGTGATTTCTTACTAAAGGTGCTATGCTGAGTAATTGACTGTGCAATTGATTGGTTCGATCATCAAAATACCAAACTTGATCGATACGATAGGCGGGCAGTGTAGCAAAAGTAGGTGGGGTATAGGTGGCAATGGTGATTCGTTCTTCGTATGTGTCAGGATCAAAAAGTGTAATGGTATCTATCCGACTGGTCATCATGTGCGATAAATCTGAGGGATTGAGTGCTTGTTGCCTTTCAATATTTTCGGCAAAAGCCTGTTTTTTCAAATCAAAAATATCATCCCAGAGTACTTGTTGTAATTTTTTAGCATCCCCTTTTATTATTCTGATATTTTTAAATGAAACGTCTGTTGTTATCTGTTTCATCCAAATGATATCTTGTTCTTCAAATAATACCTTGAGGGATTTGTTTTTAGTATTATTTACATCAATTTTTATACGTTCTTCTTTAAACCAAATAGTGGTATCGCCTTCGATTTTTTTTCTAATCCTAAAAACAGGACTTATCGCAATGATTTCATTGGATAGTGTTTTTGAATTTTCTTGAAAATACCAGCGTTGGGTAATGATGTAGTTCGTCCAGGTTCTCATATAACCATGAATAGTTCCGGTTTCTGCAATATTTTCGGAAGTATCAACAGTAGAAAATAGGTCTTGATTACTTTTTGAATTTTTGGATAGCCAGTTGGGGTGTAGTTCATATTTAATCGCTCCTTCTTTTATTATTTTTTGTTCCAACAAATCAGCTAAATACAATTCCGGTTGAGGATTTATACTTAAATCCTGCTTCCATATTTTGGCGATGGTTTTACCGTCAGCTACGTCATTTAAGTTTGATACTTTTTGAAAATTAACATGCTCTCGGTCTTCAAGTATGTATTCAAATTCTGTTTCGAATATTAATGAATAGTCAGCTTTAGGCACTTCATTTTGACTAGAGCCTGTGCTAGCAAAGAACAAAATAATGAAAAAGAGTATTTGTATTTTATAGAGCATAGCTTTGCATGTTTACCTACGATTGATATAACTGGAATTGCTATGTGTAAAGTATCTTATTGAAGTATAATCTATGAATAGATACTTTTATTTTTTGACTTTTTGTTTACGATTTTTAACATGGGTGGTTGTTGACAAACTAATGCCCGAAAACACATGAAGATCGGCTTAAAAATCAAAAGCTATAGCAACTACTTGCTTTTCAATGTGAGGGATTACTCGATTTTTACGATTAGGCTTTCTTCTTGATATTTCATGTAGAGCAGCTTCTCCGTCCCTTTCGTATAGCTCTTTTATCCGATAGTAGCTATCTCGAGAATAGCCCATCATCCGACAAGCTTGAGATACATTGTTTAATTGGTTCGCTAATTTTAGTAAACCTAACTTAGTTTTGATTACTTTGTCTTGAGTAGTCATGTTTTATCTAGTTGAATAATTAAAGAATTTCGTAACTCTTAGTTATCAAGCTGTCAGATTAAGTCGTGACTACTTCAAATAATTTTTGACGGCCTGTTTTCGAAGGCGAGGAAAGTCTAGGATTGGTGGGTGTTTTGGACTGTTTGGAAACAGGCCCAAAAGCTACTGCGCACATGCCGCCCACTTCGGGGGACGGCACGCTGTGTAGCTCAATCGTCGTAGCCAATTAAAAGAAAAATCATTAAAAATTCAATATCAGTTTATAGAAGCCCTGATAAGGTATATTAGAAAATGAGTAACCATCTACCCATATCATCATCCAATAAGTCCATTGCGGTTCTCCCTTTTGTTAATATGAGTACCGACCCTGAGAACGAATACTTTAGCGATGGCATTACCGAAGAAATAATCAACGCCCTAACCACCGTGAAGGGCTTGAAAGTCATTGCCCGCACCTCCTCTTTTGCATTTAAGAATAAAAATATAGACGTGCGAACCATTGGTGATCAGTTGGGAGTAAGTACTATTTTGGAGGGAAGTGTCAGGAAAGTCAAAAATAGGGTTCGCATTACTGCGCAGTTAATCAGTACTAATGATGGCACTCACTTCTGGTCAAAAAATTTCGATCGGGATTTGGAAGACATATTTGCAGTACAAGATGAAATAAGTCTACAGATTGCTGACCAGATTCGAGAAAATTTTGGTCACCTCAATATTCAAGAACATCTAATTGAAGCTCCTACACAAAATATGGAGGCCTACGACCTTTATCTTAAAGGTCGCTATCAGCATTTAATGTGGGATGGCCAAGGAATTGTAAATGCAGTAGCACTCTATGAACAATGTGTAACGATAGACCCCTCATTTGTTTTGCCTTACTTTGGTTTGGGGTATAGTTATGCCATGTACGGATCCTGGGGAAATAATAAAGATTTGTTAAAATTGTCAGAAGAGAATCTCAGAAAAGGTTTTAATCTGGACAAACAATCCTACATGGGGTATTTTGGTAAAGCGACATTGTCCTTTTGGGGGCATTGGGATTTCATCAATGGGCATAAATTTTTTCTAAAAGCAATAGAACTTAATCCATCCTATACGGAAGCAGAAGAAGGTTTATGCGAATTGTATACAGCAGTAGGTTATTTCGAAAAAGCGCTCTGGCATGCTGACAATATTTTAAAAATAAACCCTTTGTCTCCAAATCATTATTTTACCAAAGCCAATATTCATTATTTAAACGAGGACTACACAAAAGCGCTAGAGTGTCTAGAGACCTCCTTAAGCATCAACCCAGATTTTACACATCCCATCGCCTTAAAACAACTTTGCCTAATTCTTTTAAAAGATTACGAAAAACTAAATGACTTCTTGGATCAAACCCCTTTGGCCGAGAGACCAGAAGAATGCAGAGTATTGTACAAGTTGGTCCATCCAGAAGATAAGATCGATATTGATATCAGTAGGGTTGGCTTAATGATAAAAGAAGATTTTGGGGCAGCACTTTTTCCCTGGCAACTTTTTTTATTGGTCCATATGGACAAACACGAAATGGCGTTGGACTTTTTAGAAGAAAATATCAGGATGCGTACCGGTCAAATCATCAACTTTATGAATATTCCGTTACTTAAACCTTTACACGGGTATCAGAGGTTTAAGGATTTACTACAAGCCACTTTTCGTATAGAACTATTACCACCTGATCCCGAAAAACAAATACAAATTGCCCCTCCCAAAGCCTTAATGTCAGTTGCTGAAATCAACATGGTTTTAGAAATTTTGGGAAAAGAAATGAAGGAAGAAAAGTGGTTTCAAAACCCATCTTTATCTTTACGCGAGCTAGCCGAAAACGTGAATATTAGTAGTAACAAACTTTCCTGGCTGCTAAATGAACAAATTGGCCAAAACTTCAATGAATACATCAATAGTTTTCGTTTGGAGAAATTCAAAGAGATTGCCCTAAACCCTGCTAATAGCCACCTTACTCTTTTAGGGCTAGCTTATGAAAGCGGCTTTAAATCTAAATCGGTATTCAATGCCTTCTTTAAAAAAAACGAAGGGATGACACCGAAAGCTTGGGTGAGGTCTAATCAATCTTAAGCCTGTTTAAGAGCTTGTTTGGGATTTGTTCTTTAGGTCGAAAACTGACATTTTTTTGTTTAAACGAGACTCCTTTTGAGGAGCATAGCCGGAGGCTACGTGACGAAAAAGAGCTGAAGTATAAGCGAAAAAATGACGTTTGTAGATCAATTAATAATTTCCAAACAAGCTCTTAAAGGTCTCACATCTCACTATAATGTCCGAAATTACATTTTAGGACGATTCACCTTACTTTCTACTCCATCTTTGCATTATCAATTCGATAAAGCAGAGTAAATAATCATCGAATGATGATTCCTTTCCCCTTTACTAGATGAACTAATGACAACGGGAGGTGCTTTGTAGGAATCGGATTTTTCAAAAAAAATATATTATTATCATGAAAAATCTATTAACAGTTCTTTTATTTTTTTGCACACTTAGTGCTTTTGCTCAAAAAAACTCATCTGCGGACAAAGAAGCTGAAGTCACCCATAAGTACAGGATAAGTATACCTTATTTTGTTCCTGAAGGATTGATCGTGGATTCCTGGAACGATCGAACCAGTACACAACACTTAGAGTTTCATATAAAACGCAACTTGGACAACAAGAACATTATAGGACTGAAGTTTGCCTCCTGGCGATTGTTTCAACCAATGGGCATCACGTGGTGGGATGGCCTTTTAGATAAGTTAGATGCTGAAAGTGAATTCTATCCTGGACATGTGCGAGAAAGAGGAATAGGCGTAACTTACCAACGTATGCTATGGAAAGGATTATTTGCAACGGTTGAAGTGTTACCGCAATTCCAAACCTATATGGATCTAGACGGCGATAAAATTGGAAATGATTTTAAACTGTATACTTCGTATCATCTTGGCTACCATCTGGCATTCGGTAAGAAAAAACGATTTTTCATAGAACCGCAAATTAATTGTATGTACTGGATGTTAGATGACAATGCGCCTGATGGATTTAAGCAGTTGGACGATAAATGGAGAGACTACTTTCTTTTTGAGCCACAAATTTACATCGGGGTGAATTTTTAAACTATAGTCTGACAAATCAGGATTCATAATTCTTGGGTTGTCAGACTATAAGTACAAAACAACAAATAGTCTGTGCAGCAAAAAGGATGGCGTTTTACGTAGATACAAACTATCAATTGCTTGGAAGAATAATCGAGACCATCACTGAAGATTAAAAAATGATAAAAAACAAAAAAGCTAAATAGGTTGTACGCATTTTGTTTCTTGTTGGAACAGCAATATCCATGTTTTTTGTATCATGGATTTTGGTAAAAGGCTTGGATTTTACCTCTACCTGATACAATTCAAGAATCAAATAAATTTCTTACATATAGTCAATATTAAAAAGCAATTAATGATCTAAAGAAAAAGAAGAGCCAAATGTCAACTGATGATAAAAACGAATTTCGATTCTTTCAAAGAATAATTGATGTTGGCGCTGATAAAGGCTTTTCAATCACTGAAATCAGGTATCTACGAGTAACGAATATTGCATCAATTCTAGGTGTAATATTTAATGCAATTTGGATGCTAATTTCAATTTATCTCACTGATTCCCCAATAATTTACGGAAGCAATGCATTGTTGGGCTTGATGTTTCTAATTGTGCTTCTTTTTAACCAGAAAGGTTGGCGGGTACTGGCTTCCATGTGGCTTACTATTACATCGTATATATCGGTTCTCTTATTTCTTTATTTGCTGGGATATTCGTCAGGCGTTGCGTTCATTTGTTTTTTAATAATTATCCTGCCCTACATGACTTTTCCACGAAAGGCAAGAAAATTAGCCCATGGTTTTAGTATACTCCCTTGCTTGACATTGATTGTTACTGTATTACTTCAATCAAATATTAATGCTCATTATGAAGCAGTAGATCCCTATATGTCACAAGTAGTTAATATCAGTATAACTGGATTAATTTGTCTCGCACTTATATGGAGTATGTCTGTTCTAATTGATAGATCAGAGGAATCTTTAATGGCTGAACAGCAAAAATCAGATGATCTTCTGCATAACATTCTACCGGTAAATGTAGCGAAGGATCTAAAAGAAACGGGTAGAACGATTCCTCAAAAGCACAAGAATGTGACTATACTATTTACTGACTTCAAAGGGTTTACGGAAATTGTAGCATCTATTACAGAAATCACTTTAGTCAATGAGCTTAATGACATTTTTGGACGGTTCGATGAAATCGTTGTGGAGGCAGGAGTTGAAAAAATTCAAACAATTGGTGATGCATACGTGGCTGCGTGTGGCCTTGAAAAAGAGATAGCTGAGCATGCTATTAATTGCATCATAGCTGCTCAAGAGATGTTATCCTACCTCGAGGAAAGAAATCAAAAAAATGAAATAAAGTGGAAAATGAGAGTAGGAATACACTCCGGACCTATTGTGGCTGGAGTAGTAGGGAAAAAGAAATTTAGATATGATCTTTTTGGAGATACAATTAATACAGCAAGCAGGATGGAGTCATCAGGAGAGTCTGGCAAAATAAATATTTCAGGACCGACTTATCAACTTATTAAAAATAACATCGATTGCGAATACAGAGGAAAAATTTATGCTAAAGGAAAAGGAGAAATGGAAATGTATTTTGTAAAATAAACTGTAGCTAACAATGGTGATCGTTGACAAACTAATGCCCAAATAAATATAAAAATCGGTTTAAAATTCCGTATGTATCATAGATGTAAGGCATTAAAATAACCTATCTAAATTATTTTATCAATTTTCTCTCGAAGTATTTATTCCGACTGATAATTTTTATCGAATTTTCAGTTGCACCTTGATTTGTCATTTATTTATTGCGAGATCAAACCGTATTATAACCATACTGGCAGACCGGGCCTTGAACCGGTGGTGTTTTTCAAATGTGTGTTGATTGGGTATTTGGAAAATATTCGTTCCGACCGTGCTTTAGAGCGTATGATTCAGATGCGATTGGACCTTAGGTATTTTATTGGGTATGATCTGGATGAAACGAAAGCCTTAGACCTTAACTAAGAGAAGAGCAGCTAAAAGTCAGCGGGATTTGGAAAAGATTACAAATATCCACAGGAAGAAATACTCGGCTTTGGACGACGGTAAAAAGTATCGACAAAACAAGCGTCGCTTTCTCTCCAATGCAACACTTCGCTCTGCGACTGATCCTAATACTACGCGTCGCCAAGAAGAGTAACAAACCCCTGATGCTGTGTTATACAGCGATGATGGGCGTGGATGCCAATGAAAAGCAAAAAGGGAAAACAGTTCTTATCAACTCCGCATACAGGACTGCAGAACTGGTCTTCGTCAGCTACACCATTTAAGTTTGATACTTTCTGAAAATTAACATGCTCTCGGCCTTCAAGTATGTCTTCAAATTCTGTTTCGAATATTAATGAATATGCTGCTTTAGGCACTTCATTTTGACTAGAGCCTGTACTAGCGAAGAACAAAATAATGAAAAAGAGCATTTGTATTTTATAGAGCATAGCTTTGGGTGTTTACCTACAATTGATATAACTGGAATTGCTATGTATAAAGTATTTATTGAAGTATAATGCATGAATAGATACTTTTGCTTTTTGACTTTTCGTTTACGATTTTTAACACAGGCAAACGCTTGAAATTTGCTAAATTAGCAATGATTAATTGCTAATGCAGATTGAACTGCACGATTGAGTAGGATGTATTATGCAGACGACTATTATCTATCCAAATAATAAGGTATTAAAAAAATACATTAAGTATTTTTTGTTTATCAAGAATGACGAGGCGGACTATGAGAAGAGCCACGTTAGCTATCCCAATACGAATCATTGTCTGGGCTTATACAAAGGGAATATATTGACTCCTGTCTCCGAGCTCGAATATAAAGTCACTGAAGCTAGTGGATATCATAGCTATCTCACCGGTATCTATAATCGTCCTGTCACCTTTCACATGCACGGTGTTTTAGATGAAATCTGTATCGATTTTGAACCTATGGGTTTCGAGATTTTGACGGGTTACAAAGCATCGAGCCTGGCGTTTGTCAATTCGATCGTGGAGAACTTGCTTCGAAACGAATGGAAGCAAATCTACGAACAGGCCTTTAAGTTTATCGATCCATTGAAGCGAGCCGAAGTACTGGAAGATTTCTTTTTGCGGCATTTGGTTGAAAAACACCGGTTCAAGTATTTCCCTTTTAATCAGATTTATGCCAAGGATGTGGATCAGCTACAGAAAGTATTCAATTTGAGCTACCGATCTTTGCATCGATTGTATACAGATTCAATGGGCCTGTCCCCTAAAGAGTTTTTGAAAATTTCCAGATTCAGGAAAAGTCTTGAAGCTCTAAAACCATCCGTCAAGCACGCCCATCTGGCCTATGATACGGGCTATGCGGATCAGAGCCATATGATTCGGGAGTATAAGAAATACACAGGTAAAACACCACAGCAATTTTTGAAAAACTGTTTCACAATTGATGACAATGTCTGGATGAACGTCTACTGATAATTGGCAGATTTGTTCTATCCTTTGGAGGGAATAAGCCATAAGATTGCATTTAAAATTATCTCTAAATGCAAATGCTTATGCTTTTCAAATACCTCTTCCTGATGCTCTCGCTTGCTTACAGCACGAGTTGTTTTTCTTACGCTTATTCAACAAATTATCGATTAGATAACGATTCCATTATAGATGCTATTCGGAGCAATGATCCCCTCAATTTGGAGATGCATACGCTCGATAATGGCCTTAAGGTCTATCTCGCTCCGGATCATAATACACCCAGAATTCGTACCTCGATTATGATTAAGGCAGGCAGTAAAGATGATCCCGCCAGTGCGACCGGGCTAGCCCATTATCTGGAGCATTTACTTTTTAAAGGAACAGATCGCTTGGGAGTGATCGATAGTCAAAAAGAGCAAGTACTCCTCGAACAGATTGAGGATCTTTTCGAGCAATACCGATTTACCTCAGATACCTTGGAACGGAAAAAAATCTACAGCAAGATTGATCAACTTTCCGTCGAAGCATCCCAATATGGCATGTCTAAGGAATACGATGACTTGATGTCAGAAATGGGGGCTTGGGGTGTGAATGCCTTTACGACCTTCGATCGTGTGGGCTATATCAGCAATATCCCCGCAAACCATCTGGAAAAATGGCTAAAACTGGAGGTCGAACGTTTTCGGAATCCGGTTTTTCGCACCTTTCACACAGAGCTGGAAACCGTTTACGAGGAAATGAATATGATTATCGATGATGGCCCGAGGCACTCGCTTTTTCAACTCTATGAGGTCCTTTTTCCCACCCATCAATATGGCTCACAAACGCCGATTGGGAAAATCGAGCATCTAAAAAGTCCTTCGATCACTGAAATCAAAAAATACTTCGACACCTACTACGTGCCGAATAATATGGCTATCATTTTAGTGGGGGATTTTGATCCGAAACAAGCCCTTAAACTAATTAAAGCCACCTTCGGGACCTACCAAAGTAAGCCGGTTCCAAAAACGGGGTTCCCGGAGGAAGCACCGATTACATCGGTGTTGCGTAGAGATATCGTTTCGCCGGGCCCCGATCTATTGACGATAGGGTTTCGCTTCAAGGGTAAAGCCGCCTACGATACACGAGAGTTTTTGCTCGTGACCCTAGTCGATATGATGCTCGTTAATGGCCGCGCTGGACTCATTGACCTGAATATTAATAAAGCGCAAAAAGCTCAAAATGTAGGGTCTTTTGTTCTGGGATTTAAGGATTATACGATGCACGTTTTCCGGGGGACGCCCAAGGAGGGCCAAAGCATGGATGAGGTGAAAGATTTGATACTCGAAGAAATAGAGAATGTTAAAAAAGGCAACTTCCCTGACTGGCTCATGGAGGCTTCCATCAATTATCTCGATGAGATTTCGATGCAGACGATGGAGTCTATCGATGGCAAGTCGGGGCAACTCATCGAATCCTACACTTTTGAAGTTCCCTGGGAAGTGCAATCGCGAGAAATTGAACGACTCCGATCCATTACCAAGGAGGAATTGGTCCAATTCGCCCGCAAACACTATCACCGAAATAACTATGCGGCGATTTATAAAAAGAAAGGATTGGCCGACGAGATCAAAAAAATTAAAAAACCGAACATTACACCAATTACGATAGTCAAAAACCAAAAATCGGCCTTCCGACAAGACTTGGAGAAAATCAAATCACCGGAAGTGTCAACTCAGTTTGTTGACTTTTCCAAGGAGATTGAGACCTTGACTTTAAAAAACGGTAATCCACTCTATGTGCATCAAAATAAAACCAATGATTTGTTCACCCTTAAAGTCAGTTTTAAGATCGGGCAGGGGAGTGATAAGCTATTGAGCTTAGCTGCTGAGTTATTGCCCTTCCTGGGGAATAGCCAATATGCTTCGGCGGAAGTAGCTTCTGAGTTTTACAAATTGGGGTGCCGGTTTAATGTCGTGACTGATGACCTACAAACGTCGATTTATCTGTCCGGGATCGGCCGAAACTTTGAAAAGGCAGCCACCCTTTTAGCCGATGTATTGAAGGATCTTCAAGCGGACGAAGAGGCAATGGCATCATTTCGTGAAACGGTACTAAAGAATCGAGCGGATGCAAAAGAAGCCAAATACCACATCAACAATCACGCGATTAAATATCTTTTATACGGCGATCAGTCCCCCGGGAAGAATGTGGTGTCGGCCGAAGAATTAGAGCGCATTACCTCCGCTGAATTGGTCGCAAAATTAAGGCAATTTTTAAAGCTGGAGCACAGCAGTTTCTTCTACGGCCCTCAATCGCCTCGTGAGGCAAAACGCATCTTGGAGCGTACCCTGGACAATCAAGCGGCTACCATTCCGGTAAAACGAAATACAGATTATACTTACAAGTCACCGAAAAACGACCAAATATTTCTAGTCAACACAGAATCAAAGCAAGTCAGTTTGATCTTTGCCTCTAAGCTAAAAAGTTATAGCCCCTATGAGACGGGGAGGATACTTTTATTTAATGAATACTTGAATGATTTAGTCTTTAAAGAACTAAGAGAGGCACGTGGCTTGGCTTATTCCGCCTACGGGAGAATTAGGTTCCCTGATTTTCACGATGGACACCATTATTTATTTCTAGAAGTTGGAACACAATCCGATAAATACCTGGAAGCGATTGAGGTGGCCAGTCAAATCTTGCGTGATATGCCCATAAAAGAAGCAGAATGGGCCTCTGCAAAAAAATCAGTTTTAGAACAGTTGAGAACGCTTCGAAGCACAAAGTTCCGATTGCTTACGAAATACGAATTGGCTTTGAATCGAAACATTGACTTTGATGTGTACGAACCGGCTTTTGAGGCTTTATCAAACATGAGCATTGATGATTTCAAACAATTTTATGAAGACTGGATCAAGAACAATGCTTTAAATGTCATGGTGGTTGGTGATTTGAGCGAGGTCAATCAGCAGCGTCTGCGGAAATTTGGCCAGGTATCGACGCTGAGCAAGCAAGATCTTTTCGGATTTTAGAGCTTGAACTGATTTAAACTTTTAGGCAGTTAGAATAAATTTAAATCAGTTCCTTATTAATTGATCTACAAACAAGCGCTTAGAAAATTTACTTACTTTTTTATTTTGATTATCAACTTCAGCCCCAATGTAATGTCATTGGGGCTGTTTTATGGACATAAAAATGCCTGCTCGAAACCGTATAATCTAAAATTGAGATCCTTTAAGGACAAAAAAGATTTCTTTTTTATGGGACGATGTAGTCATTTTATCTTTGTATCTTCCATGAATTAACAAAAAACACCCTTTTTTTTCCACCCTGTGAACATCCCTCACGCCTGTTTTTATTTCAGAGCATTTAAAAGTTGTCATTGTACATCCTTCTAAATCTGACAACATGAAACACCTTCTCATTGTATTGTTTAATTTGCTAAGCACGCATTTTTTACTGGGTCAGGAATTGAAGATCGCGACCTTCAATTGTGAATTTTTGATTAAGAGAAAAGTGCATGTAAAATTTGGCTTGCCGTTCGACCTTAGAAGTCAACCGGACTCAGTAAAACAGTTCTGGGCCGATGCTACAAATAGAGATCTGAAGTTTGAAGAGGCTGCCGACTCCGTCGCGAAACACATAAAACAAATTGATGCTGATATTATTGGTCTTACCGAGGTCGGCAATGAAGATGATGTAGAGGTGTTAGTCCAAAAAATAAAGAATTACGGATTGGATTATAGATATGTAAGGGTTTGCAAATCTACCGATAGTAGTACCGGTCAGCATGTAGCTATTTTGTCCAAGCACCGATTGCGAAGAGTAGAATATGCATTTTCCGACAGGGGGCTATATTTTATCGAAGCAGATAAAGATGAAGTAAAAGAAACGGGAATTAGCAAGGGTATGAAGGCTACGGTAAAAGTTAGCGGCGTAGAAATTAATCTATTTTTATTGCACCTCAAATCTGAACGAGGAAGCTACGAGAGCGATCAGCAACGAATCAAACAGGCTGAGATCATTCGAAATTTAACGCTGCCTTATATCAAGGATAATAAGCACGTCGTCGTGATGGGCGACTTTAATAGTGAAAAACGCCACGATGTACTGCTAACCTTAAGAGGGTTCAAAGATATTTATGAAGAATTAGTACAGACAGGGGACACCTATTATTTTAAAGATTTTAGTACACGGTGGACTTACCAATTCCAAGGCAATAAAGAGCAAATAGATCATATTTTACTTTCCATCCCCCTAACCCGACTTTGCTATAGAAATACATCTTCCAGATTCGGCATTACCTCTACCATCATTGAAACGGATGACAAATTTGTTTCTGACCATAATGCGTTGCTCGTTCATTTAATTTTCCGATAGAGAGGTAAATGCACGCTTTTGGAGAAGTACCCAACTTCTATTCTGACTTATTGGCTGATCTACCAGATAATATGGAGCAGTCTCCGACGTTTTAAGCTCATCATATTTTTGAAAATAGCCGGCTAGATTTCCGTAATTTTAGCCTTACAATTTCAAAGTAAGAGACGAAAACAAATTATCAATAAACTATTTTAAATTTGAAAATTATTGAAGCAACTGACTAAAAGGAAGTTGTGAAGTGATTTTTGAATTTTTAGAAAAAATAGCTTGTTGATAATTCCGTCAAACTATTTACCACAAAAAATAGATAAGCTAAATTTAACGATGAAAAACAGACTCCTAATTGTATTGGCGCTGTGTGTCAACTTTTCGTGGCTGCAGGCCCAATCCTCCCTCGATTCCTTACTAAAAGTTGGAGATACCCACTTTGAAAGTAAAGATTACGAAACGGCCAAAGCGGCTTATACCGAGATCAAAAAACAAAGTACTAAAGGTTCCCAGGTATATAACTACGTTGCGGATCAGATTTGCTGCATTTTGTATTTTCAGCGGGATGATTTGCGTGCGGCGAAGCAGTACGAGGCCTCCATCAAGTTTCAGGAATCACTGCTCCGCTATATCGAAACCGAAAAGGAATACATCCGCCCCTTTTGGCAACTGGATCAAAAATGTGTGATCATCATGGGGGTGATTATCAACTACTTTACCTTGGAAGACTATGCAAACGCCAATCGATATAAAGCTAAGTTGTACAAGATGTACCGTGAGGGCACCCTGCCGGATTCGGGAGACTTCAAAAAGTATTTTTACTTCGATATGTTTGAATGGAATGGACTCAGTGTTAGTGGGCGTGAGTATTATCAAAAATTGGGTGACCCTGACAATAAGGCCGGATTTAGCAAGGTGATCTATGATGTGTACAGTATAGATGCGAAGGGTAACGATAAGGATCATTTGTACCAACTACAAGTCCTGAAAGTCCATAAAAGAGATGCCAGCGTTAAGATGGACGATTATGTTTTATCCATTTTATACCCTACGCGCAAACCGGGGAAAATTGGTGGACCTGATCACGATTATACTTACAATCGGGTGATTGATTATGTAAAATTGAAAAAAGATATTATCGAAGTATTAGAAAGAGAAGAAGGGTAATAAAGAGAAAACGTGTGTTCGGATGAAATTAAAAATCTTATTGTTCAGCGCTATACTATTTAGTACTTTATTTGCTTGTCATCGTGCTAGCGATCAAGACGTCCACCGTGCTATTGGTGAAAACACAGACACTATTTTTGCCAACTTGGTTGATATCAGAAGAGATATTCATCAGCACCCAGAGCTTTCCGGCGACGAACAGCGGACCTCCCAAATTATTGAAAAGTACCTAACCGATTTAGGGCTTGAAGTCATGACTGGATTGGCGGGACATGGCGTAGTTGGTATTCTCCGCGGCGGCAAAGCAGGAAAGCGCATCGCTTGGCGCGCCGACATGGATGCCATCAGAAATGATAATACAGATCAAGAGGTTTTTAAATCACTGAATGATGGGGTAGGGCACATGTGCGGCCACGATGTGCATGCGACCATTGGCCTCGGCATCGCTAATGTACTCTCCAAACTAAAAGATCATCTAAGCGGGACGGTCTATTTTGTTTTTCAGCCGGCCGAAGAGACCTTCCTGGGAGCAAAAGCAATGGTGGATGAGGGCTTATTCCGCAAAATTCATCCCGATGAGATCTACGGCTTACACATCTTCCCTACAGAATCGGGCGTCGTGAACCTCAAGGCGAATGAATTATTCGCCTACGAAAAAACGGTTAAACTAAAATTTGCATCTGTAGCTGATCCCACCGCCTTGCGAGCTTTTTTTAAGCAGATTATGGAAGGCTTTCGACGACAACGTCCCGAGGCTACGCCTTGGTCCTTGGATTTTCTCACGGACACCGTATTCGGCTTAGAAAACCCTGCTACGATGTATCAAGATTATTTCATCCTGATACCCAATATTTACCTAACGGAAGGGGAAAACGGCCTAAGTTTAAATGCCACCTTTTTTGAAACTGATAGCAACCGTTTGGATAGTATTTTAATTGAAATCAAAAGCCAAATTTTAAATTCAGACTATCGAGAGGCGTTCGTCTCGATTGAGTATTCAAGAGGGAATCCAACGGTCCTGAATTCTCCCGAACTAACAGCTATTTCTCAGCGTCTACTCGATAGTCTGTACCACGGCGGAATTGTGCAACCCCTCTACGGTCAGGTCCCCTATTTCAATGAGGACTTTATTTACTTCCAGCAAAAAGTACCGGGGGTAATGTTTCTTTTGGGAGGCTCAAATGCAGAAAAGGGTATCATGGCGATGCCGCATACTCCTGATTTTAGAGTCGATGAAGAAGCCATCAAGTACGGCGTGAAGTATTTCTCCTCCTTAATTTTAGAGCGTGTGAATCAATAGGGCAGCCTGTATAATTATCCATACTTTCCCGCTTATCACCTTAACAAAGCCGCCGATAAGTCGTTTACTCCCACTAATTGATCATTGTGGTATCAGCTACTGATTTTAGGTAACTTTATATTAATTATGATTAGGGTTTCTAATCTCCGAACAAGCACTTAGAACCTGTTTAAATTTTATTCATAATGGCGAGAGATAGCTGTTTTTTCTGCAATTGACGCTCTTTTTGAAGCGCATACCTGGACGGTACGTGCTGAGAAAAAGCGGAAGAGTGCAGGAATAAAGAGCATTTCGCAGACTTGTTAATAATTTTTAAACAGGTTCTCACTCAAAACACTACTAAAACGCAATAATGACCAGAAAAGAATTCATGAAAATGTGTGGCTTGCTGGGCCTAGGACTACCTATCCAAGCCACACTTAGCTCGTGTGGAGGGAAAGAAGACATCCAAAAGGAAGCAGAAAAAGTAATCATCATCGGGGCCGGAGCGGCGGGATTATCCGCAGCCTATTTGCTCCGGCAGCGAGGCATTGATTTTGAAATCCTGGAAGCCTCCTCGAATTATGGCGGTCGGATGAAAAGGACCACCGACTTTGCCGACTTTCCGATCCCCCTGGGTGCAGAATGGCTACATGTGGGTGCTGACGTTTTTGCTGAAATTGTAAATGACGATGCTGTACAAATTGATTTGAACATGACTCCGTATAATCCCGAAGAGGATTATGGATTATACGAAGGAGAGGAGGTGAGTATTGAAGATATTGGATTTACTAACGATCAAAAATTTATCAACGCGACCTGGTTTGATTTCTTTGCGCAATACATTGTGCCTTCCGTTGCCTCGAAAATTAATTATAACGCTGTGGTCGAATCGATTAATTATTCTGGTGAGCAAATACGGGTAAGTACTGCTGACGAGGAATTTACCGGGGATAAGGTTATCATTACCGTGCCGCTCAAAATGCTGCAAAAGAAAACGATTGACTTCTCACCTGCACTACCTAGCGATAAAGTTAATGCCATTGAAAATAGCACCGTTTGGGATGGCTGCAAAGCATTTATTGAATTCTCCGAAAAATTCTATCCCGCTTTTACCGGTTTTGAAATTACCCCGGAAACGGCGGGCCAAAAGCTCTACTACGATGCCGCCTACGGACAAAATACCAACCAACACATTCTCGGACTCTTTGCCGTGGGAACGGGGGCCGAGCCTTATCTACAATTAACCGGTGATGATCTGATTAACTATATGCTCAATGAGCTAGATGACGTTTTCAACGGCCAGGCTTCGGCTAATTATGTGAAGTATACGTTCCAAAATTGGAATACGGAGCCGCACATTGAGGGGGCTTACTTGTATGATCACGAAAACTTTAGCCGCGTCAGAACCTTAGGGGAATCCGTCAACGACAAATTGTTCTTTGCCGGCGAAGCTTACACCTCAGGTAATGATTGGGGGAGTGTGCACGCAGCGGCGCGAGCCGCCCAGAGAGCTGTAGAAGAATTGGTCGGCTAGGGGAAAAGCTTTTGCCGGAGAGGGTAGGTCTTCTTAATTCGCCTATAAACGATATCTTTGGCAGATAATTCCTCTTATGCGCCAGACCTTATTCTACCTCGGATGCTTCGTACTACTAATTTGCTCCTGTAGCACCACCCAAAAGCAAACCAGCCAAGCCGTAACGGAGCGGCTACTTCCCGAGTTGGTGTCGGGACGTTATAACGTGGCTTTCCTCATCATGGATGGTGTGTATAATACCGAGCTGACAGCTCCTTATGATATTTTTCAGCACACCATTTTTCGGGAAGGCATCAAAGCCATGAACGTATTCACGGTGGCCAATACCCTCCAGCCCATTACCACCTTCGAAGGCCTGCGGCTACTGCCCGATTATGATTACCTCACGGATAGCCTTCCCAAAATTGATATCCTCGTCGTGCCCAGTGCCGAGCATCACCTCGACTCGGACCTCGAAGACGAAGCCATGATCCGCTTTGTACAGCGTGCCGCTGCCGAAGCACAATTTGTGACCTCACATTGCGACGGCGCTTTTGTACTAGCCAAGGCTGGCCTCTTGGAAAGCATTGTTTCTACTACCTTCCCCAGCGACGTAGCGGCCTTTCGCAAGATGTTTCCCCAACTGGATGTCCGGGAAAATGTCCTGTTCGTCCACGATGACAAGTACATTACCTCCGCCGGCGGCGCCAAATCCTTTGAGGCAGCCTTGTACCTTTGCCAGTATCTCTATGGCAAGGCGGTGACTAAACGCTTGGCACAGGGACTAGTGATTGATTGGGACCTGGAGCAGGTGCCACATTTGGTGATTCCGCAACGGAAGTAAACTATAGTTTTACCAGCAAATAGTTGCTGCAATGCATTCTTAACTTGAAACGATCTTATGGATACGTTTTAACCATCTTTCGTGTACCGAGCAATTTATTCCCATTGAAGATAGCCAGAAAATATATACCAGAATCGATGTCCTGAGTATCGATTTGTAATGCATTTAAAGTTTGCGTTTCCGTCTGGATCATCAGTCTTCCAACCACATCGTACAACTCTACCCGATAATCTTCGTAAGTACTGGCCTGAAAATCAATATGGATTAAATCACTAAATGGATTGGGCGAAATGGTGATCGTCGAGGTCTGATCAATTTCAATAACCGGAACAATCGTTGCCACACTATCACACCCAAAGAATTGCGTACCGATTAGGTATTCGTCGTTTACGTTAAAACAATTCAGCTGATAAAGGTTTTGTGCGCCAATAATTTCAGGCCGCATGCCAGTAAATAATCCTGAACTACTACCAACACCTTCAATGTAAGTGTATGGAAAGGCTCCATTGAAATTAGTATGATACTGTTTGTGATAGATACCATCATTAAGCAGAACGGAGTCGATATCGGTAATGACCTCGGGCTTTTGCTGCGCGCCCAGGTAAATGGTATCCCCTACTCCGGCACTAAAGTCAAACAGCAATACTTCCTGATTTAATGGTAGATCGTCATCGACGTAAGGACTTTGCCCAATATCAATAATGGCCTGACCATTAGGAATAAATCGGATGAAAAAGACTTGCTGAAGGGTAGAGTCTTGTCTAAGTCCGCCGATAAGTTTGGGGGCTTGATTGTAGTTCCCGGAGGCAAACCATTCGGTGACCGTACCATCATCGCTTTCCTCAAAATAGTCTTCACTCCACCAGGTTTTACGTTGGTATAGTTTAGAATAAAGGAGGCCATCGATTAACGTATCGCCTACAATTTGATGGGTAAATCCATCTGTCTCTTGCAGGTAAAAATCTTCATCTACCCAATAATCTACCTTCATACTCCAAGTCGCATTTTGCTCCGGGAATGGAATGTATTGAGAAAATAAAACGGTGAAACTAATGGAGAGAAATAAAGTGGTTAATAAAGGTTTCATAAGCTTTTCGGAATTGTTTTATTGCCGTAATCGTACACGACTACGATACGGTAGAGATGAATTAAAATGATGATTGGAAATATGCGCCCTTCAAAGTTGGAATAATAAATCTAATTGATTTTCACTCCTTTTATCCGCACAAATAGAAGCGTTTTTGTAAAACGGACGCTAATAATCCATCTAAGGACGATGACCGAAGAGATAAATGTATAGTGTTGGACAATTTTTTCTTTTTCTAATCCAAAGCCTCCGCTTCCGTAAACTTAAATCCGACCCCGTGGATGTTTTCGATTTTCAGGCGCGGATCATCGCGGAGATATTTGCGGAGGCGTGAGATAAACACATCAAGGGAGCGGCCCATGAAATAATCGTCTTCTCCCCAGAGCCGTTCCAGAATTTGGGAACGCTTGACGATTTCGTTGCGATGCTGGACAAAGAAATGCAGCAAATCGGCCTCCTTTTGCGTTAGTCGACGCTTTTGATCGTCCTGTTGTAGGCTAAGGTTCTTGTAGTCAAAGTGGTAATGCCCTAGTTCGAAGGATGAAGTTTGTGGAGCCACTTGTGGTGCGGTGATTTTGCTACGGCGCAGAAAAATATCCACCTTGAGTAATAATTCCTCAATGCTGAAAGGCTTGGTAATGTAATCATCGGCGCCGAGCCGCAAGCCGTGGATTTTATCTTCTTTCAATGACTTGGCGGTAAGAAACAAGATCGGCACATCCACATTGTTCTTGCGAATTTCCTGAGCGATGGTAAAGCCATCCACACCGGGTAACATCACATCGAGGATGCACAGGTCGAAACTTTGTTGACGTACCATTTGCATCGCCTGCTGGCCATTGTCTGTATAGGTGACCTGATAACCTTTGAGCTCGAGATTGTCACGGGTGACAAAGCTCAAGCTTTCATCGTCTTCGACGTAGAGGAGATGTGCTTTCATGCCTTCAGATTTTTCATTCGTAAAACTATAGTAGTACCCTGTCCCAATTCACTATCGAGCTGGATTTTCCAACCGTGTGTATCGGCTATTTTTTTCAAATAAAATAGTCCTAAACCAAAGCCCTTGACGTTGTGAACATTCCCGGTGGGCACCCGGAAGAATTTATTGAATACTTTATGTTGATGCTCTTTGGCGATCCCGATCCCCCGGTCTGAGACTTGGAACAACAGATCGCCGCCATCATTACTCGTTTTGATTTGAATGCGTGGCTGCTCGCGGCAGTACTTAATCGCATTATCGAGTAGATTATAAAGGACATTACTCAGGTGTAAGCGGTCTGCCAGGATACTGGCGTTGGTCGCTGCCATCTCACAGGCCAGTTGCCCGCGTTCTTCATTAACTTTAAGCTGTACGCTGGGCAGGATTTCTTCGAGCAAACTGTGTAAATCGATGGGCTCTTTTTTTAATTCAAAACCTTCGCGTTCGATTTTGGCGAGTTGGAGTACCTTTTCTACCTGATTGTTTAAGCGTTCATTCTGTGCTTTGATAATCCCCGCGTAGCGAAACAGGCGGGTATCTTCCTGAATGTGTTCGTTATTTAAAAACACATCTGCCGATATCTTTATAGTAGAAATGGGAGTTTTAAACTCGTGGGTCATGTTATTAATAAAATCCTTTTGCATTTCGGACAGACGTTTCTGGCGCAGGATCACAAACATGGAGTAAATAAAAAAGAGCACTGTAAGGAGCAAGATGACCGAAAACACAATGGAGAGTTGCATTTTACCCATCAAATAACCTGTCCGATTAGGAAATTTTACCCCAAAATAATAAGTAAATTGATCGTAGCGATTCAAGCCACCACTATCGTTGGACGTACTGCCTTCGCTGGAATAGCTGCAATAATTACCGTAGACCATTTCATTACTCGAGCAGTCGAAAATGGCGTATTCAAAGTCGACATTCATCGCCAATTCTTCAAAATTGCGGTAAAGGAAGTATTCTAACTGGCCTGCATCAATGACATCTTCCATATTTACCACATAGTAATTGGACGACAACTGAGTGACCAGATTCCGTAAGGGAAGTACACTGCCGTTCAGCTCAGAAAGACTTTCGGCCACCCGCCGCAGCGCAATGTTGACAGTGCGGTGAAAGTCCTGCTCCCGCAAATTCCACGTCCGCAACACCCAATAAGATTGAATCGCGATGATGCCGCTCACGGCCAGCGCACCCAATAATACAACTCTGCGGATAGTACTACTTTTCACAATTTTTAGTTGACTCTATTAATGTTAACGTCGAAAATGAAATTATTGCCGACTTTTTTCAAAGTTTATCCTATTTAATTGATGATTCACTGACAACGATTTTCATTAGACATTGTCTTCTTATATTAAAGCAAATCTATCATCTACTAATCTAATATCTAATAGCGCAGCGGGTCTATCGTCTACTATCTAAGATCTCTTTCCTTTCCCGCTTACCAATACAAAGAAAGTACAGAAAAACCATCCGTGTTTTGGATTAACAGCTCATTAACAATCATTGGACATTCATTAACAGCAAGTTGCGCTTTGGGCGCCCATCTTTGTATCGACACAAATCAGCGCGCTTTATTACATGATTTCAAAATCCATTTATCTTATGAAAAAAGTATTCATCTTCTCCTTGTTTTTCTGCTTCGTGCAAGCAATGGTATCCGCTCAAGATGTTGTAGCCGTCAGCCAAGCCGTTGAAGCAGCGGACGAAGCCCCTCTGAGTTGGGACCAAACGAAAGTAGATCTTGGTGAAATTCCCCAAAATGTACCTGCCAAGGCAACTTTTAAAGTGACCAATAACAGTGATCAACCCCTCTTTATCACGGATGTGAAAAAAACATGTGGTTGCACCGTACCGAGCTATGAACAGGGCGCTATCGCACCGGGCGAAAGCACGATCATTTCAGCGGAATATAATGCTAAGAAAAAAGGCCGTTTCAGCAAAGTGATCCGTGTACACACGACATTGACGGAAAAGCCGATCCCCTTGACCATCTCGGGTGAGGTAATCACTGAGTAAAGCGAATGCCGGAAAGTTGTCAGTCGATCCCCAAGAACTAGATTCCCCACTTCACGCGTGGATAATCGACGGACTTTCCGGCAATTTTTGTAATTTTCCGGCCGATGAAAATTTGGCGTATACTCTTCATTTCGTTGATCATTGGGGCATCCTGGATGGATGCGTTAGCGCAGCAAACTTCCAGCAATCCTTTTGAGGTGCGTGAGCTGCCGGAAACGGCTACCTCGGATGAAGCTACGCCTGCTTCTGCCAATCCTTTTGAGCTGGAACGCCCCCAAGT
>JANQQI010000065.1 GCA_028285085.1 Saprospiraceae bacterium
ATTTTCTGGAATATCCCGAGCACGCCAACTACGTCCAGTGGTTTGCCTTTGTCTTAGGCTTCGATACCTTGGCAGCGATCCCCTTCGCAAAACTACGCTTAGAAAATCGCCCCATCCGTTTCGCCTGGATTAAGACGCTCAATATCATCGTCAATATTTTCTTTCTGCTCTTCTTCCTGGAGGGCTGTCCCTGGCTGATCAAGCAAGGTTGGTCGAGCCTGGAACTAGTCTATACACCGGAGGATCGAATCGCTTACGTTTTTGTGGCTAACTTTCTGGCTAGCCTGGTCGTCATGCTCATGCTTTTACCGGAATACCGTCGCATCAAGCTCAGTTTTGACCGTGCTCTGTGGCAAAAGATGATACGTTACGCGGCACCCTTGGTCATCGTCGGGCTAGCCGCCGTAATCAACCAGCTCATCAATATTCCCCTGCTCAAAAACTATCTGCCTTACGATCAGCAGGAGAATCTCTTGAAGGTCGGCGAATTTGCTGCCTGCACCAAGATTGCCATCCTGATGAGTCTTTTTATTCAGGCCTTCAACTACGCGGCTGAGCCCTTTTTCTTCCGTAACGCCAGCCGCTCCGACTCTAAGAAGATCTACGCCCAGGTGGGGCAGGCTTTTGCCATCGTCGGGAGTCTGGTTTTTTTAGGGGTCATGCTGTACCTCGACTTTTTCAAAGTCATCGTCGCTGAGTCCTATTGGGCAGGCTTGGTGGTTGTCCCTGTTTTACTCATTGCCTTCTTGTTTTTAGGCCTCTACTACAACTTCTCTATTTGGTATAAACTAGCCGATCGCACCATCATCGGCGCCTACATCTCGGTAGCGGGTGCCATCATTACGCTGGTGCTCAATATTACCTTAATTCCTCGCTTAGGATACATTGCTTCGGCTTGGTCGGCGCTGGCTTGTTACGCCTTTATGGCACTGGCCAGCTACTGGGTGGGCCAACGCGAGTATCCTATTCCCTATCCCATAGCCCGTATCCTAAGCTACATCGGTATAGCACTCGGGGTTTATGCATTAAGCCTAGGGATGGCTCCTTATCTAGAACAGGGCATATGGTTAAAATTGATTGCGCATACCTTTTTACTCTTCCTCTTTGTTGGAATAATTTATATTTTAGAAAAAAGAACGATTAAAGATTTACTATTTAACAAATAGTATCGACCGCTTAACCTTCTCCTAAAATGCGTCAGTTTCGCAAGGCTCTTTTTCATCCTGTCAGCTTATTAGCGACTTTATTTCTCACTCTTGGTTACTTTGGTTTACCCTACTTGGCTGATATGATTGGGCAGGGAACTATTTATGAAAAATACGCCGGGCAGATTGCTACAATTGTGCAACAGTACTGGGTTTATCCTTTTGGAAAATGGTTGGGTGCCAACTGGCGAATATTGATGGTGTGGCCCTATTGGTGGCTCATTTTTAGTGTATTACTTTATTCCTGGTGGCGCTTTCGAAAAGCTTGGAAAATCGTTGGCCTTAGCCTAGTGGGGCTGCTGATTTTGCTGTACCTATTCCCTAATAGTTTGCTTTGGCTCGATAATAATCGGCCATCTGTCGCACAAGGCAGTGTTGGCAACGGCGGAATAACAAATGCCAAGCGCGTTCCATTCCGTGGCGAAAATTTTACGACCTATTCCTTTTCCTGCTACCTCCTCGGAAGAACTTTTGCACACGATAAAGTAAAAAACACCATTCTGGACGCTTATCAAAGCTGTGAGCAGAATTGCCCGAATACGACTTTTGTTCTAGGCGAAATCGGGCATCGCCACGGCGGTCGTTTTTTGCCGCACCGTACACATCAAAATGGGTTAAGCGTTGACTTTATGACGCCATTACTGAAAAACGGTCAAGCTCATCGATCACACCCTATTTGGAAAGGCTGGGGTTATGGGCTAGACTTTGACAATAAGGGCAAAAAGGGAGCATTGGAAATTGATTTTTCAGCTACTGCAAAACATCTATTGGCTCTGGAGCAAGCTGCTAAAAAGCATGGCTTACGAATCAAAAAAGTTATTTTCGATCCAGTACTCCGACCCTATTTATTGGCGGAGCCGGAAGGGAAGAAAATCAAACATTTACCTTTTACAAAAAATCGAGTGTGGGTTCGGCACGACGATCATTATCACGTCGATTTCGCGCCTATTGAAAAGTAGTCACAAACCAATCGTAAATAGAAGACCAATTGCGGTATACCAACAAGCTGACAATAATCACCCCGAAGATGAAAAACACACGGAGATTACGCTGATTCTGTTTCAACTTTTCGCGGCGGCTCTTGTAACGATGTCGACTGGTATAAGACATAATTGAAATTTGTATCCTAAAGATACAAAACCGTGAGGGGGAATGTGTAAAAAGAAAGAAAAGTAGGGCAATTTTTGACTTAAAATATCTACATCCCTTTGTGACGCTCCCAATAATTTTGGTCTTCGATCTCTTCGAGAATGTTCAAGTAATTTGAGTAGCGCAATTCACTGATGTGCCCCGCCTCCAAGGCCGCTTTAACGGCACACTTCGGCTCATTACGGTGGGTGCAATCGGCGAATTTGCAATTCTCGGAAAGAATGAATAGCTCTCGGAAGTTGTGTGCCACATCCATTGGCTCTAAATGGGTAAAAGCTAAAGTTTTGATCCCTGGTGTATCGATAATTTGGCCACCGAAATCGAGGGGATGCATCTCGGCGAAGGTCGTCGTATGTTGCCCTTTACCGGAGTAGTCAGAGATATCCGAAGTCCGTAAATCTAGATGTGGTTGAATGCAATTGACTAAGGTTGACTTTCCGACACCCGATTGCCCGCCAATCAAGCTGATCTTATCCTTCAGCAATTCGCGTAATTCATCGGTACCCTCTCCCGTTGTCGACGACAGAAGCAACACTTTATAACCAATGGCTTCATAAATGGCCTGGAGATATTGAAAGTAAAGCAGTTCGTCTTCGCCGTACAAATCAGCTTTATTGAATACAATAATCGTGGGGATATCATAAGGCTCGGTCATCACGAGAAAGCGATCAATAAAGCCTTGTTTAAGATTTGGATGGATGATCGTCGCGATGAGCACGGCCTGATCAATATTACTAGCTAGTAAATGAACGTGGTGGCGTTTGCGTGGGGATTGGCGAATCACGTAGTTACGGCGCGGTAAAATTTTACGGATAATGCCTGTGCCTTCTTCCTCATCTTCTATTTCTACCATCACCTCATCTCCTACCGTAACCGGATTGGTGAGTTTATGCCCGTCTAGTCGAAACTTACCGGTGATCCGACAAGCGAGTTGTTGATCGGCGCCTAACTGCACTTGGTACCAGCTTCCCGTCGACTTTATTACTATTCCTTTTTCCATCGCATCATTAACTCCGGTCCAAAACGATTAGTTCGTTTCCTTATTCTTTATTTGTTTCTACGAGGCTAGCCGAGTGCACTGCATCCGCCATTTCCAATAATAATTCGGGATCTTTTTCGATCGCATTCCCCACGACTATGACATCTGCCCCCGCCCGCGCATTTTCATAAGCCTTTTCGGGCGTACGAATACCTCCACCAACAATTAGCGGCACTTCAATCGCACTGCTCACGGCGTCGATCATTGAACTGCTGACGGGATTGCGCGCACCGCTACCCGCATCGAGATACATGAGTTTGAGGCCCAACATTTCACCCGCCAAGGCAGTACATAGCGCGACATCATCCTTATTGGCCGGAATCGGCTGGGTGTTGCTCATATAGCTCACCGTAGTAGGTACACCGCCATCAACAAGCATATAGCCGGTCGGTAACACCTCCAGCGGGCTCATCCGTAGGTAGGGGGCCGTAATCACATGTTTACCAATAAGTAGCTCAGCATTCCGGCCCGAGATCAAGGACAAAAATAATATGCCATCCGCTTTGTAGCTCAATTGGAAAGAATTGCCGGGAAACAGAATCATGGGGATAGAGCAAGCCTGACGAATCCCTTCTAAGCACTGGTCAAGCATATTATTGACGATAAGGCTTCCTCCAATAAAAAAGTAATCCACCCCGGCTCGGACAGCTAACTCTACCACCCGGTCGACCTGTCCCAGGCGCACCTTGTCCGGATCGATCAAAACGACGAACTTTTTTTCGCCTTTCGCTTTGGCAGCTTGAATATCGGTATAGAGTTGCTTTGTCATCGTCAAATTTGCGGCAAGTTATGAAAAAAGGCCGGGTCCCTCCACATGGACGGTCAATAGTTTGTTCGGAGATGAATATAAAACATCGCCCATAAGTTTCTCCAAGACATCTCTTGTTGGCTCGTCCATGGGCTGATGTTCTGCTTAAGATCATGATCCTACTCTCTAAACGCTTTACCAATTCTTCAAAACAGGACTTTTCCTTAGCTTTGTAGCCTGAAATCGTGTGTTATGACAGATCAAAACCAACAATTACAGCAGCTCGAGACCGAGCTCCAGCCTTATAAAAAGCAGTTGGCCACCGCCGCAGATAGTATCATCGAGCAAGATGTATCGGCCTATCCTATCTTCATATTGCATCGCAGTGGCATCGATGTTGGTATCCCCATTAATGCCGCCACTGCGGACGCCAAATGGCTCGTCAACGCCTCTACGCTAGAGGAGTTCGTTACCAAGCAACTGATCGAAGGCGATCGAGTGGATAATTTCAAGGAAGTGTATAAAGATGCGACGCTTTACCTCTGTCTTTTCGTAGTGGATGGTGCTATGGCGACTTTTGTTTTTTTGCCGAGGGATTGATTCATTTCAACTAGCTCCCCCTCACTCCTGATACCCTCCCTGAATCGCAAAACGCACCAACTCCGCCGTCGTACTCGACTCGGTCTTATCACGAAGATTTTTGAGGTGGAAGTCAACCGTTTTGATGGAGATGAATAGCTGCTCGCTCATTTCCTGGCGATTGTATTTGCCGACGATGGCGAGGATTTCCTGCTCTCTTTGTGAAAACTCTTTTTGCTGGGGCCGGGGAGCTCTGGTGCGGGACTGATTATTTTGGAGCTCCCGGAGCAAAGCCTTGGAGACATAGCTCGGGAAATAATGGCCAACTTCCATCACTTCCATGATGGCATCTTTGACGACAGAGGAGGTTTCGTCTTTCAGGAGATAGCCATTGGCGCCGTTTTGCATCATGATGGCCATCAAGCTTTCGTCGTAGTGCATGGTGAGCATGATGACTTTTTGATCGGGATACCGTTCTTTGATGACTTTCAGGGTTTTAAAGCCATCCATTTCGGGCATGGTGTAGTCTAGGAGGATGACATCCGGCCGGGTGGTTTCTAGTTGATCCAATAAGCTTCGGCCGTTATCGGCCTCGAAGATAATTTCGAGCTCCGGGAAGATGCCCAGGATAAGCCGCATGCCTTCCCGGAACAGGTTTTGGTCATCAACTAAGGCTAACTTGATTGGTGTTTCCATGGGTATTTGTTTCAAGGAGTGGATTAAAGATGGGCATCTCTAGGGCAACTTCTACACCTCGGCCCGGCGCCGTTTCGTAAGTGATGCTACCATGTAAAAAGGTCATACGGCTTTCCAAGTTTTTTAAACCAAAACTGGTGCGATCTTTATTGGCTTCATAACGCTGTCGGTCGAAGCCCTGTCCATCATCTTTGTAATGGATAGATAGGAGATCTGCTGTGAAATGGAAATCGACCGTTACATGCTTGGCCTCCGAATGTTTGAGCGTGTTATTGATCAATTCTTGTAGCACTCTGAAGATGGCTTTTTCACGATCACGGTGGAAGCGTCGCTCCGTATTAAATTGGAAATCGACTTGGATCTGTTTTAGGTCCGTGAGCTTTTCGGTGAGTCGCCGCGTCGCCGCCACGATGCCCACATGCTCCAAGCTTTGTGGAAATAGATCATTAGTAATCGTTCGAATTTCGCCAATATTTTCGTTTAGGGTTTGTAAGGCTTTTTCTTTAAAGAGTTTAAACTGCTCGGAGGCCAACTGCTGACTGACATTGGACACATAAACCTTAGTCGCCGACAACAGCCCTCCAACGCTATCGTGCAATTCCGTGGCGATGCGTTCGCGTTCTGCTTCCTGTGCCAAAACCCAAGCATTGAGCAACTCCTTTTGATAGTCCGCTTCCACTTGCTGCGTACGCAATTGCTGCTGCAAGAGCCGCCGTTGGTACACAACGAAAAAGACGATAATGAAAGTGGTGAGTAATATCATTCCTACAATTCCAAAAGTGAGTTGAAAATTTAAACTGTTGAGGTTTTCGGCCGTACCCATAATGCGATCGTATAAAAAATGTAGAGAAGCACTGTAAAGGCAGAATGAATACCAAAATAGGTCAGCCAAAGCTCCTCAAATGGTGTAATGTCTTTGCTGAATAAAAATATAAAAAAGCTACCAGCATTGTAAAATAAGGCACCAATACTGATCCAAAACAGGGGCATTAGTTCCAGTCGTTGGACTTGCATATCCTTCAAAGTCTTCAAGAAAAAAGTCAACGCATAGAACATAATGATAAAAGCACTAACCGAGCGATTGACCACATTTAAAGTTTGCAACTGGTCGACCCAAATACTATTAAAAAGCGCGAAAGCGCAGAAGGCCACGAGGAGTGGATAGAATAGCTTTCGAGGGATAACCGTGCGAAAAACGATGCTCATCATAATGAAATTGAAGATGGTATAGATGTGCAACAGGGATAGATTATTCCAATTGAACAGAGAGAATAAATAGGCTAGGCCTGCTACCCCCGTTCCACCCCATACCAAGATAGCCAAATGACGTTGTACAAGGGTCAAATGCTTGAACCTCAACAAAGCAATCAGGCTAGGTACAATCCCAGCGTAAGAGGAAATATCCGCTAGTAAGAAAGATAATTCTTCACTCACTTTTAATGTTTTTTGGTGTTAGACATAGCTGGAGCGGTGCGGTGTACAATCCTAAGGTTTAATTTATTGATCCTTACACCCGTAAGGTGGGCAGGGCTTGGAAAATTCAAAATAAGCGGCACCATCACTGGCTCGATCGATACTCTGACTGACGTGAATATCATTGTCATCTAGATGCAGAATCATGCGCAATGGTACAAAATCATCTGTTTCCAGCAGGCCAAAATGCAAATAAAAGAAATAAGGCTTGCCGAGATTGCTTAAGCCCGCAATATAATCATTGATATCTCTGGTATCCGCAGCATCGAAAGTGTAGTACCGGATACGGTCATTCGGGTCACTAATATGCTGATTGACGTATAGATTCTTAGCGATATCCGCTGATGGGACTACATCCCAATTGATGATGAGATCTCTGGCACAATGAGCTGAGATTCGTATATCCTTTTGACCACTTTCTAACTCTGGCGGACAACCCGTCGAACTCTGATCCTGCCAGGCGTACAAGTCATTAAAAACAGGTAAAAAAGTGGATGCAAAAGACCGTAGCGGAAAGAAAGTGTTCACTTGATTGGGATCAAGAACCAATTCTAAAAGTGGGGCAATGCCTGTTTTTCCAGAAACCGCATTGGCGTTTGAAGCATCTTGAAACGCCATATGAATACGAATCTCCACTGTGTCATTACCAGCACTAATAGCCTCTTGGAGCTCCTGAGCAAAAATGGTTCTTTGCGCCGCATCCAGTTCAAAAGAAAAGACTTTGAAGGCAATGTTAGTTCGATTGGCAAAATAGAAATTGCTGCTCAGATCTGGTAAAGGTGTGTTGTGAAAACGATCGATCATCATTTGGGCGACGCCAGCCGGGATCGTATCCGCTAAAAAGGTGGTTTTCGATGATACCTCCTGCTCAGAGGTAGTATTTTCTTCTGCATCGGTTGTTTGCTGAGTATTCTCACAGCTCGTCAAAATCAAGACGAACAGCAAGACAAGAGAAAGACTAAAAATTGGAAAATGTTTTTGTTGGACAATGAGAGTCATGATGTTTAGAGTTTTGAGAAATAATGTTCTCAAATTAGTTATTGTCCATTGAATTCAAAAGCTGGTTTTGACTTTTTAGGAAGACCTCTAGGAGCGCTTAGAGGTTTTATCAAAACTCACCTAGGAGAAGTACTAGTTATTTCTGAACTAGGGTTCCATTCTTTGTCAATGCTCTCTTCGCTCTACAACTTTACGGTCGTATTCAGCAGATCACGTGATAATCATCGTAACTACCCGGGAGACCTTACGACATCATCTATTTGCTAAAAGGAGTATGCCGAAAATCCTAACCTCAATAGAGTAGGCTTAATTACTAACCTCAAACTTATGAAATATCTACTCGTTTCAATTGCTCTTTTACTTGGTTCTCTCAGCACTATTAATGCACAAACACTTTTAGAGTGTAGTAATAGTCGAACAAACGCCAGAATCACCTTTGAGTCAAAGGTTGGAGACATCATCAACCTTAAGGTGTACTGGGATGAAGGCTCTACATTTAGTGGCGCGGCCTTAAATATCACCAATGGTGAGTGTGTATCTTGCCCACGCGTTGGCGGAATCGGTCGCCCACACGGTACAGAAAAAACCTATCAAATTCGTCAAATCGATCCAAACATGGCCGTTAGTATTGCCTGGGCTTCGACCGGTTATTGTGGTAACGAAGCTGCGCAGGTGCCGGGCACTTCACCGGATCTGATCTGCAACGGTAGTGCCACCGGCGCAAAAATCACCTTCGAGTCGAAAGTTGGAGATATCCTCAATCTCAAAGTGTACTGGGATGAAGGCGCTACATTCGGTGGTGCGGCCTTAAATCTCACCAATGGCGAATGTGTGTCTTGCCCACGCGTTGGCGGAATCGGCCGCCCGCACGGTACAGAAAAAGACTATCAGATTCGACAAATCGATTCTACTCAACAGGTAATTATAAAATGGGCCCATGCCTATTGTGGAACTGATCAATCTCTGGTCATTGATTAATTCTAACATCTGCTCAGGTTCGATCGTAGAGGCCATTTTACACCTCTGAACCTGGGCGCCTTTTCTTTTTTCCAATACATCATTTAGTCACTTTATGCAGCAACTACATAATGGTTGCGAGTACGCTCCTTTGCTCAGGGAGTAGGCCGAAAATCTCATTTAGAGTAGGCATTTAAAAACAAAAAATCATGCATTATTTATTTAAAACCTTCGTTTGTTTATTTCTTTTTTCACTAGCTAGTCTTCAACTAGCTGCACAATGCAGTAACATTTCAAACCCCAATCGTGTCCCGGCGGATAACCACATCTTTAGCGGGCAGTCATTCGGTCAAAGTATTGTCGCCAGTGCGGCTTGCTACGGTGGCAACCAGTTCACGAAATTCTCATTCATGGCCCAAGGGAATTCCCCGACACTATTCGATCTACGTATTTTTCAGGGACAAACTGTCTCTGGGACGCCTCGCTACATGCAAACAGGTATTTCTCTGTCGCCTCCCTACGGTGGTAAATTGACCATCGAACTCACCGGCGGTACGGGAGACCTAACCTTCGTGGACGGACAGACGTATACGTTCCTTTTGACAGGAAGAGGTGGCAACCTCATTGCCTATGTATCAGATAATGCCACGCCCGGACAGGTCTATTTGAAAGATGGCTTTGATAGCGGCAAGGACTTATTGTTTGAAATCGGTACCGGTCAATGTAGCAATATCTCGAACCGCAATCGCGTACGTGCCGATAATCATATTTTCTCAGGGCAGTCCTTTGGCCAAAGTATTGTAGCCGATGCTGCTTGCTACGGCGGGAATACATTTTCAGAGTTCTCGTTCTGGTCACAAGGTAATTCTCCAACGCGATTCGATCTGAGAATCTATGAAGGTCAAACGGTCACCGGAACACCTCGCTATACCCAAACAGACATTTCATTACCCCCTGCGAATATGGGTGGTAAGTTAACGATTGAACTTAAGCATGGTACAGGGGATCTGAGCTTTGTGGATGGCGATACCTACACTTTCCTTTTGAGCGGAAAAGGTGGCAATCTCATCGCGCACGTTTCGGAGGATGCCACTCCCGGACAAGTCTATCTGAAAATCGGCTTTGACAGCGGCAAGGATTTATTGTTTGAGGTTAAGGCAAAATAATTACTGCATTTTGCTGCCGTAAATACATTTAGGTAAGATCGGAGCTGGCTGGTTTTGTTTTGGAGGAACCTTAATAAGCTCCGATCTGCTTTTGTTTGAGACCTTTCTGCGATCCTTTTTTTAAGATGCTAATAATGTAATTTGCTGGAAATACAAAGTAGCTTACAAAACTTGTAATTTTTATACTAAAAGGTATCCTATCCATTCTTCTCTTTCCTATGTCCACTCATAAACTGTTCAACAACAGAATTGACCACCGATAATGCTAAATGTTTACCCGTTCCAAATAGTTTGATGCGAGTTATAATCATAATCATTTTCGAAACACACTAAATCTACCGCCATAAACTTTAAAACACATTGCGTTCAAAGCATGGACACAAAAAATGTTTTATATTTGAAACAAATTGTATAAAATTAAGACAATAAAAACATACTGGAACTAAATTCTGGCTGATTTCGGGTTCAATCTGGCGATGAAATCTAGCAAATAAGGGAAAACTATTACGAGATGTTTGAAAGAGCGATTTTGCATCTCGACCTAGACGCATTCTTTGTGTCCGTCGAATGCCTGAAGAACAGCGCTCTGAGGGGAAAACCAATAATTGTTGGTGGCACAAAAGGGAAAGGGGTCGTCGCAGCTTGCAGCTATGAAGCACGACGATTTGGTATCCATTCGGCGATGCCTGCACGCACAGCACGTCAGCTTTGTCCCGAGGCCATTTTTATTCGGGGCGATCCCGAATCATATGCTTATTACTCCCGCCTCGTTACTGAGGTCATTGCGGAGCAGGCGCCCTGTTTTGAAAAATCTTCGATTGATGAGTTCTACCTGGATCTCAGCGGCATGGATCGCTATGTCGGCTGTGTTCAATGGTCGAAGGAACTCCGTCACTCCATTATTAAAGCATCTGGGCTGCCGATTTCCTTTGGTCTGTCGGTTAATAAAACGGTGTCTAAAGTAGGCACTGGAGAAGCCAAACCGAATAATACCATTGCCATTCCGTCGGGTGAAGAAAAACAATTTTTAGCTCCACTATCTATTCGAAAGTTGCCTTCGGTAGGCAAACAAACCTTCCGTAAACTCAGCTTGATGGGGATTCGCCGGATCAAGACCTTAAGTGAAATCCCCTGCGAATTGCTACAGCGTGAATTTGGTAAGCACGGTATCAGCCTTTGGAAAAAAGCCAATGGTATTGATAATAGCCCGGTGGTCCCTTACTCAGAGAAAAAGTCGATCTCTACCGAACGGACTTTCCACATCGACACCATCAATATGGTCGATTTGCATCGTCGTCTACATGAAATGGTCAGTCGATTGACTTTTGAGCTGCGACAAGCACACAAACTGACATCTTGCGTCACGGTCAAAATTCGGTACAGCGATTTCAATACATTCACCAGGCAAAAACACATTCCATATACTGCTAGCGACAAGACGCTTCGCGCAACGATCATGGCTCTTTTTAAACAGCTTTATAGTCGTCGACAAATCTTACGCCTGATCGGAATTCGTTTTTCCGGCTTAGTACATGGTAATTTTCAAATCAATTTATTCGACCATTCTGTAAAAGAGATACAACTATTAAAACAACTGGATGGTATTCGCCAACGCTTCGGGGTCAAAGCTATCGACTATGCTAGTAGTATGGAATACCAACCACGTTCTCCTCCAACCGAATAGGTAATCAGAGCGGAGGTTATTTTTTAATCCAGGCGGAAACAATACGGATCATGCTGTCCGCCTACTTTATAAATAATCTCTAAGAAATGTATTTGAACGCGCACTCGTTTTTTAGTCTGCGATGGGGTACCCTATCGCCCGATAAGTTGGTGCAGGAAGCGCAAAAAGCGGGTATTCAAAGCTTAGCTTTAACCGACATCAATAATACTTCTTGTGCTTATAAATTCATAAAGGCGTGCAAAAAGTATGGCATAAAACCCTTGCTGGGGATTGAATTTCGGAAAAACCATAAGCTGCTCTACATCGGTGTTGCCAAAAACAATGACGGCTGGTACGAATTGTGTCAACTGCTCACCCGACATTCTATGGACGGTAGTGCATTGCCAGTGTATCCTCCTCCGATGCAGCATGTCTTTGTCATTTACAGCCATGCGGTAAAACCATTAGAAGATCTTTTAGAGTATGAATTTATTGGGGTGCGTCCTAGTCAAGTGAATACCCTGTATTCCTCTCCGCTGAAAACAGTTCTGCATAAATTGGTTGTTTGGAGTCCGATTACCTTTTCGAATCGATCTACTTACCAGCTGCACAAAGTACTGCGCGCCATTGACTTAAATACAATCGTAACCAAGTTGGAGTCACAGGACAGTGCCGCGCCCGATGAACAACTCGTCCCGCCTGTAGAGCTAGAACAGGCCTTTACGCTGTATCCGCAAATTTTGGAAAACACTCGCCGTTTAATTAATGCTTGTCACATCGATTTAACACGTGCAAAAGAAAATAATCGCCAATGTTTTACGGAATCAAAAGTCAGTGATGCACTGCTGTTAGAAAAGCTGGCTTATGTTGGATTGAGAAAACGCTACGGTGATGATCATCCGGAGGCGCGGACTCGGCTAGAAAAGGAGTTAAAAATGATCCAGACGCTTGGCTATAGCTGTTATTTTCTCATCACTTGGGACGTTATACGCTACGCCGTTGCGCAGAACTATTATTATGTCGGTCGAGGTAGTGGCGCTAATTCGATTGTTGCTTATTGCCTCTACATTACGGATGTAGAACCCTTAGAATTAGATCTTTATTTTGAGCGATTCATCAACGAATTTCGGAGTGCTCCTCCAGATTTCGATATCGACTTTAGCTGGAAAGATCGTGATGATGTGATCGATTATATTCTTAAGCGATATGGAGAAGAATACACTGCTTTACTAGCTACTTATACGACTTTTCAACGCAAAGCGGCAGTACGAGAAGTCGGAAAAGCACTGGGGCTGCCCAAGGCTGATATTGATCAAATTATTGCGGAGCCTCTGGCCACTCAAAAACATCACCCCTGGGCAAAGCACGTGTTCCGCTTCGCAGCCTGCTTGCAGAAAGATAAGTTTCCCAGTCATCTGAGTATTCACTCTGGGGGGATTATTATCGCTCAGCGGCCGCTGAATTATTTTACGGCGCTCAAGCGGATGCCCAAAGGATTTCCAATTGTACATCTAGACATGTATGCTGCGGAAGAGTTGAAATTTCATAAATACGATGTTCTATCTCAACGTGGATTGGGACATATCAAAGATACACTGGCGTTAGTGAAAAAAAATCGGGGAGAGATCGTCGATATTCGAGATGTTGAAAATATCAAAAATGATATACGGGTACAAGCGCAACTCAAGTCGGCGCAGTGTATTGGTTGCTTTTATATTGAAAGTCCAGCGATGCGGGGTTTACTCAGCAAATTACTTTGTAATACTTATGTGCATCTGGTAGCTGCCAGCTCAATCATTCGCCCTGGTGTGGCCAAGAGCGGGATGATGCGAGAATACATCCGACGTTTCCATTATCCCTATCGCACCAAATATCTCCATCCGGTCTTCGAAGAACACCTCAAAGAAACCTACGGTGTAATGGTGTATCAGGAAGATGTATTGAAAATCTTATACTATTTTGCTGGAATCACGCTATCCGAAGCTGACATTATCCGGCGTCTGATGAAAGGGTGGAACAATAAGCCCGAGCAATTGGCCGAGTTAAAAGCCAAATATTACCGAAATTGCACGGCGCGCGGCTATTCTGAAGAGTTAGCCAAAGAGGTCTGGCGGCAAATCCGCAGCTTTTCCGGCTATTTCTTTTGCAAGGCGCATAGCGCTAGCTACGCCGCAGAGTCCTTCCAAAGTCTTTATCTCAAGACTTATTATCCAATCGAATTTGCGGTGGGTGTGATTAATAATTTCGGAGGATTTTACAAAACAGAATTTTATTTCCATGAAGCCAAAATGTCGGGAGCGACCCTGCATCCACCCTGTGTCAATCACAGCGATTACCTCACAACGCTATTTGACAAAGATGTTTTTGTCGGCTTTATTCATTTAAAAGATTTCCGGCAAGAAGTCGCCTATCAGATTGTGTCCAGTCGCAATCGCTTTGGCCGCTTTAAAGATTTAGAAAATTTCATCCATCGCATTAATATTTCCAGTGAGCAGCTAGATATCTTAATTCGTATTGATGCCTTCCGATTTTGTGGGAAGAGCAAATACGAACTAATGTGGGAAAAAAATCAGGTATTCAATCCCAAGATTCACCTAAACCCCACTGGCCATCTTTTTCACGAACCGATCAAAAATTTTCAACTCCCGATACTAGAGGAAGGTCCTTTCGATCATGCCTTTGATCAAATCGAATTATTGGGCTTTCCTTTATCCTCTCCTTTCGATTTGATTGCCAAAGCAATAGAAGGCGATATCACCGCGAGTCAACTCAAATCACATATTAACCGAACCGTATCCATCATTGGTTACTACGTTTGTAAAAAAGATGTGTTAACCAGTGATCGGAAGCACATGAATTTTGGGACCTGGATTGATAAAAACGGGCACTACTTTGACACGACGCATTTTGAAAGAAGTTTAAAAAAATCGCCTTTCCGTGGTAAAGGTTGCTATCTAATTCGTGGGAAAGTCACCGTTGATTTTGAATTTCCTTCAATTGAAGTTCAGCGTATGGAGCGTTTGTATTTCATCCCCGATGAGCGCTGGGGGGAAACAGTAAGTCGGATAACGTTATGATAGATACGCCGCTCCAAGCAGAACGTTCCCATATCTGTTTAATAAAAAATCTAAAAAATTTGAAAGAAACTAAGGATGGACAGAAGCTTCTTTGACACGGTGTTTTTCATTCGGAGGTGTCAATTGTCAAAAACCTCTTCAAGATGCTCATTGTCATAATCTGACCAAATATTCACTATGCTTACTATCCTTTCTCTTCAAACTATGACCAGTAAGTAATCGCGGTTTTTATTAAGCTGAGATCTGCCCATATAACACCACCGCCAAAATCAAGACATACTTCTCAACTAAACCTGTCTAGGCGATACAGTCATAGTCTTTTTACCACTCTTCTATTAATTTGTTCTACACCTTCCAACAACAAAGACCAACGTGCTTTTAAATTCTTATCGTGAAAACGACCATTGACCGATCAAATAAAGGCATAAAAAAAATAACGTTCTACTTCTGTAAGTGATTAAAATAGAACTGGAGTCTTAATCCTTTGATCCGGTTTCAGAAGCAAAATTGAGTAACCTTTTAATAGATAGTACGTACACATTATAAATAAAATAGATATTAAAGTAAGGGAATATAATTTTAAAACCCTACACTCAACAACATACACTCTTACCCTTTTAAAGCATAAGAACAAAATCTCTTTCCTGCTATAAGAGATCTATCTGCTACGTGCCATTAGAATTCGAAGGATGGCACCATGAATGAAAAGCACTGATACATAAAGCATCCCCATTATACAGGTCATATTGAGAAAAGAGCTCCACTTTGAATTTGCGACGTTGATACTTTACGCTATACACTGATACACTCTTTTCGGGTATCCGTGTAATTAGCCTTAAATACTAATCTAAGCAGTTTGCATCGCGGATGTAAACCGTACCTCTAGCGTATTATGTCCTAATGACACCCCATTGATAACCAAAAAGAAAACGATCATGAATTACCAATCCCCTCTTTCCTTTTACCCTAAAAAATCAGTATCCGAGTACGTTAAGCCATATTTAAATAAATATGCTGTTTTAACCGTTTTCCTCTTTTTCCTCACCCAGTGCATTCCTTTGAAAACATTTGGACAGGAGCCTACTCCATCAACTTTGGCGGTAGCCTTAAATTTTACTGATTTAAAAACGCAACTATTAAATGCACCTAACGAGAACGATCTCGAAGATGCACGATCACCTTATCAAATTGAAATCCCCTTAGCGGAAGATAGAATGAAAATCGCGGTCTGGGAATCCTCCATTCTATCCGTAGACTTAGCCTTAGCCTATCCGCATCTTAAGACCTATGCTTTCTATGGCATAGACGATCCTTTTGTGACCGGTAGAATAACTTTAACCGAAAACTGGCTGAATATTTTTCTTATTTCTAAGCATGGAACGATGGTGATCCGGCCAGAAAATATTGATCAGCCAATTAATTATATCCTTGAACCAGAAGCCGCTGAAGTGTTACTTGAAAATAATGAAGTTTGTGATTTTGAATCAGAAAAAACGACGAGAGACCATACCCAAGCCGATCATCTTGCTAACGAATTGACTAATGCCAGAGTAAATGCATTGACTAATGGCGATACCAGAAGAATTTATAATTTGGCATTAGTCTTAACCGGTGAATTTTATTCAGCTAATGGAGGTACCGTAGCTAGTGCTACGGCAGTAGCTACCACCGGAGTGAATAACATACAAGCTATTTATGATCGTGAACTAGCCATACGATTTAACCTACTTGTTCCTTTTGTCTATACGGACAGTTTGACGGATCCATTTGTGCCTGACAATAATGTCGGCGCTAATTCGAGGACCGTACAAGCTGCAGATGCCATTGCCGCAAATTTTGCTCTGGCGCAATATGATGTAGGGCATGTTTTTCATAATACGTCGTTAACTGCAGGATGGAGTAGTGGCGGTGTAGCTGGGATCGGAGTGGTTTGTAATAATGGCGGATGCGGAGGTTGTACCGGAGGCGTGCAAAAAGGTCGGGGATGGACCGGACGAAGCAGCAACGTTGGAGCTGCATTCGCCAGACTGGGTGCACACGAGTTTGGCCATCAGTTTGGAGCTAATCATACGTTTAATGGTTCTGGTGGGGCCTGTACGGCTGCTAATATTTCGAGTAATACGTCCTACGAAATTGGAAGTGGGACAACCATTATGTCTTATAGAAACATTTGCAGCGCAGCCCAGAATATACCTGCAATGGGAACGGCGGATGACTACTTTCACACGCATAGTCTGACCGAAATCATAAATTATATCAATGGAGGGGGGAATTGTCCCACAACCGTTCCCTCCGGGAATACGCCCCCAACCGTTGACGCAGATCCAATGGGCATAACCTATAATATTCCCGTTGGAACACCATTCACTTTAACCGGATCAGGCCTCGATGCCGATGGCGATGCTATCATGTATTGCTGGGAACAATACGATGAGGATGGAGCAGGAACACCTACGCAAGGCTCTACCGGAATCGTCGCCGGAAACAGTACCACGGCTCCTTTATTCAGGAGTTTTCCACCGACGAGTTCTCCTTCTCGAACCTTTCCTCAACTTTCGGCTATCCTGGACAATGATAATATGGCCACTTTTGAAGCGTTACCCCTAGTCGATAGAAATATAACTTTCCGCTTGACTGGAAGGGATTTCAATCCCCTCGGTGGAGGCACACACTGCTCGACTACGACGGTCATTGCCAATGATAATGGTGGTGCTTTTGAGGTTACCTCTTTCAACTCCGGTGGTGTTTGGAATCCTAGCCTGGATAACACAGAAACGATCACCTGGAATGTTGCCGGAAGTACAGATCCTCCAATCAACTGTGCCAATGTCAATATCCTCCTATCCCTAGATGAAGGGGAAACTTTTACCACGGTCTTAGCTAGTAATACGCCCAATGACGGTTCGGCAAGTGTAGTTATTCCGGTTCTGAATGCTTGTGAGGCTAGAATTCGGGTAGAATGTGCCGATAATATATTTTTCGATATTAACAATGCAGACGTTGTCATTGATGTAGAAGCGCCGACGATCACCGTGATGGCTACAGATCGTGTTGTCGAATGTGATGGCATGGGAAATCTAAATGGAGTCGACGGCTTAAACGCATGGCTGGCGAACCGAGGTGGTGCTTTTGCTTTTGACAACTGTGATCCTTTCGTCATCTGGTCTAACACCCTGATTAATACCGCACCGGGCTGCGGTGGAGCAGTCGTTTTTACTTATCGTTTTACGGTAGAAGATGATGCTGGAAATACCGCCTCTACAGAAGCCAACTTCGAAATCATTGACACGACGCCTCCGGATCTTGCTTGTCCGGCCGATATCACTATCTCTTGCGACGAATCAGATGATCCTGCAGAAACGGGAATAGCGATCGCCACCGATATTTGTGATCCCGCGCCGACGGTGGATTATGACGACATGGTGATTAGTGGCAATTGCAATTGGGAATGTACGATTGAAAGGACCTGGAGTACGGCAGATGATTGCGGTAATATGACTAGTTGTGTGCAAGAGATACTCAGTACTCCATTGGCGTTGATTCAGGATGCCCTTTCGATGGGGCCAATTGTTTTGGGTGGGCCGGGCGTATCTTTAACGCTCACCATAGATGACGCAGAATGCATTGTTGATTGGCTCTCGGAAGGGTTTGGTAATGCTGATCCAGCGGCCATCCCCTGGGGGAATCATACCAATGATCCGCTCAGTTGTCAACCGGGGCCAATTGAGATTAACCCAGACGGGACAATGGCGAATCCCTTATTAGCTGCCCAGATATTTATGGCTATTAATTTAAGACTGGACCCTACGCTGGGTGATTTGCCGTTAAGCGACACCGGCGTACCGGTAGATATGGTTTTAATTATTAGTATGCCAAACAACCCTACAATTGCTGATCTTTTTGATTTGACCAATATCGCGCTTTGGAATATCTATGCACCACATCTGGATTTTATGACAGCCTCTCTGCTGGGACTGAATGAAATGTTTTCCTTCTGCAATGGTGGAGTTGGTTCTATTGTCGATGTAGAAAATATGCGGGACGAAGGAAGTTTGAATAATGATATAAATAATAATTCCGATTTCTTCTTATACCCTAATCCGGCAGATAGTAGAATCTATTTTGAGCTGAGCGCCTATTATGGTCAATCCTTAGTGGTCGAAATATATAATTTACAAGGTCAATTGATGGTTCGTCAAAAGATAGATAAAGTAGAAGACCCATCTTTATTTTTCTCACTTGAACAATTTGAAGATGCGGTATACTTAGGCGTTGTTCATTCAGCAAGTGGCGACCCTAAGATCAAGAAGTTTTGGGTGGAGAAAGAGTAACAAATTTTGTTGTTTTGGTTTAAATATTCACGGCCTTATGAGGCCGTGAATATTTATTTTTTGATGATGGAAATATAGAGGACTTGATGTATTTATAAGGGAGTAATGGTGGGAAGTGTACAAAAGGTGGTTTAGTAGATGACTCGGGTATTGTCCAGATGATCATGCACATATAATGTCAAATCGAGTCGGTCAGTAATTTTTCCGCTTAGGCTTAGGACTTGGCTTTGATTTTCACTTAGTAAGCATTAATATGGTACTCAATTAAATCAGAGTTGTTCGGGTGATATGTATCAATAATAAGGTCAGATATTAAATCCGCGAATTCTTGTGTAGGGATATCATCATTTATTTGTGTAAAATAAGCTTGGCCTCCGTCTAGAGGAATAGATTTAAACTTACTATAATTCATATTCCTAGTAAATCTTTCGTAATTAGCATCATTATTATGCTTATTATTGTTAAATAACACATGTAGAACGTACCCACCAGTAGTTGTTAAAGGAACTTCTAAATCCCACTTTACGACATCACTGTACTTAAATATTTGTAGAGCTACCTCTCTCCTTAAATAAATATCTAGTTGTATCTTTTTTTCTTTGCTTTCAATGAATACAAGAAGTTGTCTATAGATCATAATACTATTTTATTTATGGGTTATGACCGTTTTGAAACTATCTTCTTTGGGAGTAGTCATGATTTTGAGTTGTATTCTCACCGAACTCCTCTGAACAGGTAAAATAAAAAACTTTTTAAGGTAAGCCCCATAAAGTTTTCCCATGCTTATGCTGAGTACACAAAACTATCTATCATTAAACCACCTTTGCTCTTTAAAATATTGGAATACAGTAATCGGTATACACCACTCATTCCCCGAATCGGAGCTCGTTTTTTTGTTTCACTATTTGGTTTTTCTAGTTTATCAAAAAAGTCAATAATATGAAGAGGTATATCATTATCTTTCGGATAATCTGAAAGATCTTTTTTTCTAGATTTTAGTATGAATTCTTTGGATTCAATATCATAAGAATAATGGAAGAAAAAATCATCGTTCCAAACGATTCCAATATGATGGTAGCTATCTATTTCAAAACCGTCTATAATTTTGAACTGAAAAACAGAATCCATTTGAAGCTGGTGCTTTTGACTCAATTCTTCAAATAGTTTCTCATGAACTTTTTTCGCTAGCTTCGCAAAAGGATTAAAATTAAATCTGTATTTTTTTTCAAAGTTTTCTTTCACATATGTCTTTTGGCTCTTATTTATCAGATAAATCAATTTTCTATTTTGTATCTCCGTGGTTTTACACGATACGAATAAAATCAACAATAATATTGATGAAAATCTCATTTAAATGGTTTTATTTTTTTTACGACCTTTTACTTTTTTCCACTTCCTCTCTTTTCGAATTTCTTTTTTGTATAAATATCAATAACTGCTTTCCTCTTTTTATCCCATTTAATAAGATTTACTGCCCCGTAAAAGGGTTTTAATGGAACTTTCATCTTCGATCTAACCTAGTTCTCAATTGTACTAACGGTAGCCTCTTCTGTAGGAATCCGATAAGGGCTATAACTATAGAGATTGAAATCTACCACCATCTTCTTTGTGTTAATTCCATGATCGAGTAATTCATGGGCGATGGTTATCATAAGGTTTGCAACTTCATCTTGTTCCGCTTTATTATATGTGAGATTTACAAAGTTAATTCTTGCTTCTCCCTCTCCTAGAGATGGCATAGTTTTTTCCATCAACTAATTTTGTTGCTGAATAGCTAATTACTCCTCAAACGATGTTTTCCAATACCTGAGTGCTTTATCACCGCTTTTTGATAGCTCTATCATGTAGTGCAAAGAACTGTAAACCGAATGTCTAAATGTTACTTCAACATATTTTTTATCATTGTAATCAATCGCATTACACACTTCTAAAACTGTCATAAAATCACCTTCTTTAAACTTGTCTGTATACTTTCTTATAGGCCTTTTGATCTGCAGATTGTGTTTTACACCTTTAATTTCTATAAGTGAATCTCTCAGAAATAAGAACTTAGCAAACTGCTTACTGTTACTAGCCGTAGCTTCAACTTCATCATAATACCCTAAAAACTCACCCAATAATAGGAAAGAAGAACTTTCTCCATTTGTATGTCCTTTAAAGAATATCTTTTTTTTATCTAAAGTAGTTTCCTCAGGAATACAAACCGTTCTAACGTAATCGAGAGCTACCTGTTCAGGTAAATTAGTGACAACATTATTACATGAAATATATGATACCAAGAAGACTAATAAAATTTTCATAATTGATTTACTTTAATCCGTTTTTTCTTCAGATTCTCTCACAAACCCTTTCTGAAACTTTTTAGATTCATCTTCTTTCGAATGATATACTGTCACCTTAGCATTACCAGTATTTTTCCATCTCTTTCGATCTGTACCGAATCCTGCGTTACTAAGAATTATTGTTATTGAATTCACTGCACATATATTTAATAAAATTAATTACAAGCTAGAGATTGACCTTATCATTAGTCACTTAAAAAACGCTATGAAATTATATGTTTTTTCAAGTAATTCAACAATGTCTTGTCTAGGCTCATAAATTACTTTTTCATCAAATGACCGCCCCCCATGACTATCAAAAGCTACAAGCTTCACGATTTCGCCCTCTTTCTTTAACCTTAAAACGAGATGTACATCAATGTAATCGACGGAGCTAATAACATCCGTATCTCCGATTTCAAATATTGGTTTTAAATTATTAATAATCTCTATATCATCTATATTAACAAATGCTATTTCTTTATGAGAACTCTTAACATTTATTGAATCAAGCCTAGTGAATTCTTTGGGGCCTTGATGTTCATCCACGATGCTTATAACCTGTTCAATACTAGCTGGCAGCAAAGATTCTGCATAAAAATTAATATGATATAATTCTAATTCATAATGTGGACCCTTGATATCTTTTGTAGTATTGCATGAAGCAAAATAAAATACCAATGATAAAATAATTAGTCTAGTATTCATATTGAAAAGTTGCCTAGGTAAAAGAATAGCAGAAAAAGGAGAAAGACATTATACAAACTAGTTTTTCGTTCCTCGACAGTAGTATACCGATCTCGCGATAGAGGTTGAATATTACCTACTTTACTATCCTGGAAAGTCATTAAGACACCAATTTTTAGGAGGGTGCTCTTTTATTGTCGTATATAGCTGTCCCTCAGCAAGAGCCCAAGTCAAATCCTTATGATTTCTAAATCATTGAAATAAGTATAAGGGTCATCCAAAAAATTAATCACATGGATATTCAAATTGACATTTTATTTTAGTCAGAATAAACATAACTTTTTGCATACATCATTTCTTGATCCTTTTGGGCAATATCTGAATAAAAAAATTGGTATCCGCCACTCATGCCCCTCACAGGAATTTTATCTTCTAATAAATCATCAACATTTTCTAAGTCATTATAATAATTAAACATATCTAATGTAATGTTACAATATTTTGGATAGTCACTTAAATCGAGATTCAGTTGTATAAGCTTGATCTCATTTGTTTTAACTTTATAATAGTATTGAATTAAGAAAAAGTCACTCCACAACAATCCAACATGATGATGATCATCTATTTCAAAGCCGTCCATTAACTTAAATCGCGGAACACTATCAATCTGTATCTGAAAATCTTTCTTTAAATGTTCAAATAGCTTCGCATGCATCTTTTTTGTATACTTTAGATATGGCGTGTAATTTATTCTATACTTGTCGGGAAACTCTTTTTCAATTGAATCTAGTCGACTCTTGCTAATAGCATTAATTAAGTTAGAATGGCTAAACTTTATTGATGCACATGAAATTATAGTGATTAATGTAATCAGGGTAAATGGCTTCATTATGTATGATTATCGTTTTTTTCGTCCTTTAATATTTTTCCATTTTCTTTCCTTTCGAAGTTCTTTTTTCGTGTAAATATCAATAACTGCTTTCTTCTTTTTATCCCATTTAATAAGACTTACTGACCCGTAAAAGGCTTTTAATGGAACTTTCATTTTAGATCTAACCTAGTTCTCAATTGCACTAACGGTAGCCTCTTCTGCAGGAATCCGATAAGGGCTACAACTATAGAGATTGAAATCTACCACCATCTTCTTTGTGTTAATTCCATGATCGAGTAATTCATGGGCGATGGTTATCATAAGGTTTGCGATTTCACCTAGTTCAGTTTTAGCATCAAGATGAAGCCTCCGCAGAGGTCATCGTTGAACTTATTACAGACATTCACGAGCAGGTTGTAACCAAATCGGATTTACACAAAGCCATTGAATCTCTTGAGCAAAAATTCACAATTAAGCTTTATAGCGTTGGCATTGTAATAGTCGGCTTACTTGCTGCCATTAAATATTAGGGGTGATCTGAGCTGAAACTTCTATGACTTTAAGTTTTTAAAGACTACAATAATCTGCAAATGAGTAATCCCCTCCTTAAGGGGATAGAATCAGGTGATACAGTAATATTCATAAGTCAATCCGCCTCAATCCTCAACAAATTTCTTTGTCTACCATACTAGGCCGAAGATTAGTTGAAGGATGATTATATATACTAGGATCATTGAGGACGTCCGTAATCCTTGAAAAAATCATATCTTATGCACTACTGTCAAACTTTCCATTAGTTATTATTCCATTACCTTTCGACCTCAGTTAGACGATGCATAAACGTATTATTTAAAAATGCGTAATAAACTCTTACGAAAGGATAAAAAGGCTCAACCCAAACATCATTTTTTCTATTCCTCATTCCATATGCCATAAAGCTCAAACTGCTATTGTCCTTTTTTATTAATGCTCTAGTATTATGTTCCTCTTTGAAGAAATACATACTTTCTACTCCATTTAGCCTAACTAATAAATTTCGGTACTTTGCAACTCCAAATCCAGTAAAATATTTTTTTGAAAATTCTATATTAGGAGGATCAAAGTTTAATAAATAGTCTTTGCCTATTTTTAGCTTAAAATATGTTGTATCATAATTTAAATATGGCTCTACAGTGATGTATACTGGGAATTCAGGATCCCAGAAAATCTCGTCTTGTTTAAGATGTGCTAGGTCTATCAATGAATCCAATTTCTCCGTAAGAAGGGATTTATTGATATTATAAAGATTAGCCTTAACCTGAAATGAGTCGATATAGTAATTTGTTGATTCATCTATAATAGTTCTTTCGTTTAGCTTAGATGTATTTGTTGAAAAGCATGACACCAAAAACGAAATCCCACCAACGTTAAGCATAATTAAACCCCAAAATCTTAGACTATTTATTTTCATATAATATATATCTACTTTTTGTATAAATCTAAATTTAGCGGCTGTATTACCTGCTTTCTTTATCTTACTGGCAAAATCTCTATCTTCACTTGAAGGTTTATCAGATCGATCTTCACTTATAGCTGCAGGATGAGAATCTTATTCTTCATGGCTAGAAGAAACTACTGAATTTACTATATCTTCTGGCCCGACACGACCACTTATGAATGCCAAATTTGCCCATTCAACATTTGTTGTATTTGCCAGAAATTCAAAAACTTTTTTAGCTTCGGATTTATCTTCTCCAAACCTTAATACTGTAGCTTCATATTTACCTCTACCATATTCTACTTTTCGTAGCCCCTGCTTTAATACGCCTTTTTTAACATCAATATTTGGATTTTTAATATTTCCATTTTTATCACGCTTTACTTTTCGACCTGAAACTAACTTATCTACCTCATTTCCATCAGAATCATAATATTTTTTGTCGTCAACCTTTGAGATATTTCCTTCATCATCGACCTTATAGGTTGCTTCCACACTCCTACCATCAGGATCAATGAATATGACGGGATTACTCAGTACGTAATTATAATCACTCCAAGCAGGATACTCTATCGCCAACGGATCCAAACTCAAAACCCTAGCTAAATCACTATCATAAAACCGCGCCCCTCGATAATCCAAATCCGTCGCCTGATCTCGCTCGTGGTGCGTCGATTGATACTTCTCGGGATCACCATTATTGATGTATTCCCTCAGTACTTTAGCCCCCCATCCGCTCATCCGGCCACTAGCTACGCCCGGGATGGCCAACATCGGTTGCATCCAATGTAGTGCCCCTTCCCGATACGCATCGTTACAGGAGTTGGTGGCCGCATCGTAGTAACGCTCACAATCATCGGTCGGTCCGGTACAGCCCGCAGGATCAGTTTGGTAAGTAAATTTCTTTTGTAAGGTATATTTATTAAAATCCTCTACTCGTACGCTAATGGTAGGCAAATCCAGATTCCAGCCTTCGCCGTAAGGAATCCCGGAAGCATAACTTAAGTTATCACCGCTGGTATAAACCGAGCTATGCGTCATTGTAGCAGTATAACTCAAACCCGAATAAGTAGAAACGAAGCCAAGTGTATATGAAGAATTATACGTCCCGGTAAATAGGCTCACATCACCGGCAAATCCACCGGAAGTGACTTCTCCGGCACCAACTGCAGCAGGTGTAGATTGCCCGCTTTGGTAGCCACCAGAAAATTGAGCAGAAAACGTATTAGAAATACCGAAAAATAGTGTTATACAAAGGAATACACGAACAAAGCATTTCATTGAACTTTAGTTTTGTTTTTTGAGGCAATAGCAATTTAGCGTGAGTACAAGGCATCACGTAAGCAATTCGGCAGGCCAATTAATTGGATGGGTGTGTGAAGTAGTGTTGTGTTATCTTAGGTATTAAGGATGGTATAAGCTTTAGCTATAACACATGACAAACATAAGCGTTTTCATTTTACAATGCAATAGGGTACACATTAAATATTTAAAAACAATACGATGTGCAAACAAAGCACTAAGTCATTTATTGACCCAGTTTTCATTTGCTAAGTATATTGAAACTGCGTTGTTGAATAAATTGGTCTGATTTATTTTTTAAAAACAGCATCTCCAACTTAATTTCTAAATCTCTTACCTCACCAAAACAACTTTCATATCATCCGCTTTCGAAATTTCTTTATAAAAATTTCGGAGGTCATTGTAGCGATCGGCGGGGAGCGTCACCGGATAAATTTCCAGCTGCCGGATGTAAATTAATTCGCCATCTTTGACGTCGATTTTCATCTGGTATTGACCAAATTCGGAGCTTAAATTCATGGTTTTTTCGGGGATGCTCTCTACGGTGAAGCCGGCAGGCAAGCGGAACGTAAACGTATCGGATTCATGAAAGCCATGTCTTACTTGTACAGGATGCTGGCGGGCTTCCAGCAGGCGAGGGACGTGCTTAAAAGGATTGAGTTTATTGAGTGGGACGAAAATACGTTTTCCGGCCTGCGAAGCGAAGCGGGGTACCTCCAGGGAGTAGCGGGTATTAGCTACCGGTTCATCGGGTTGCGATTGTATGTCCAAGGTTTTAATGAAACAAGCCGGCAGATCAATATTTTTTAAAAACCACTCTTCTTTTTCCTTTTGTGAAAATTCGTACTGATAGTAACGCATGGCCTCTTGCTCCGCGCCAAATTGTTGGACCGTGCTCTTAATTTCTGCGGCGCCTTTGGGCGATAAAACAATCGTTGCTTCACTACGGCGCAGGTTATCTTCAGGCATTAATTTCGGCGTTTCGATCAAACGGCCGCCCTCCGGAGTGATCAGCAATGCGGTGCGGCCCTCAGTGGATTGTCCGAGGTAATTCGGCGGACTATAAGAACTGGTGCATTCCAGCCAGATATCTTCTTCCGGGACGTAAAGAATCATATGGTTGGAATTGTAAGGCGCGACCAAGGTGGAATCCCAAGTCCGTTTATAATCGCGGTCTAATTGGATGATCGTCAGATAGGATTCAATGCCAACTTCTTTCAGCATCGCACACATGAAATTGGAGAGCGCTTTGCAATCGCCGTATTTATTTTTTTCCACGTAAGTGGCTGGAAAGGACTGCCAACCACCGATGCCCAATTGGACGCTGACGTAGCGTGTATTCTCTTGCAAATAACGATAGAGAATAGCAATTTTTTCGGCCGGTGTTTCGGCGGCAGCCGTCATCTTTTTAATCTCGGCGCGCAGTACTTCCGAAATCTCCGTGCGGTCCTGATTAAGGGTATACATGAATTTGCCGAAAGCCTCCCAGGTGGTTAGACTGCCTTTGTAATCATCGTATTGAATCTTCGTAGGAGCTAGCTCCAGCACCGGAAAGATTTGCTTGAAATTCGGGCCGTAAGGTTCAACAACGATGGCAGGAAGGTTCTTCCACTCCCAACGGTAAACCTTGCGATTTTTTTCGTTAGAAATAGTTGGTTCCTGCTCAAAATTTCGGGCGCGCCAAATAATATCGACTTCATCATCTGTTTTGACCGTATACTTAGCAGAAGCCACCGACTGGTCGTAGCTTTGCACGTAAAAAGGGATCAACCCCAAACAGTTTTTGTACACTTTTTTATAACGATACTTAATCGTATAGGGCAATTGATTGTGCCGTAAGTTAAAGCGTTTATAACGCGTATCCGTGGCCAAACTACCGCTGTAATAGGATTCATCGAAAGCCTCTTTCTTCTTAAATTTACGCACCAATTTTCCACTATTATCATAAATCTCCGCTTCCAGATGTGTGATTTTTGAATCCTGATCGTAATCAATGATCTGTATATCTTCCCCACTTTTACGGTTAAGAATGGTCACCACTTTCGTCACTTCCTCTTCCCTTTCGCGGGGTGATTTGATCGTGATCGTTTTTTCGTACAAACGGATAATATCGTATGCATCTTTAATCAATTCTTTGGGCAAATCCTCACCGTAAGTCATGGCCTGAGCCTGACCGTAGTATGAAATACCGATACAAAGCAGGATAAAGAAAAAGGACTTCATATACTCTTTGATATTTTCAAAGTTTAAGCTTTGACAACGCTGGTGCGATAGGTTCTCTGCTAAAAAAACCGAGGCTGCCTTGGTTTGGTTCTAATCATTTCCATCAAAGGACGACAAATTCTTATAATGGCCATCAAGTTGTCTTTTTGAGAACGATTTGCTCGGCGTGTTTTTCAACAATAATATCAAAAAAGTTTTTAAGCGTAGCGTATTCACTCGGTTCAAAATGCAATTGCTTGATCTCGATCTTGCTGACTAGCTGCAATTTATTGCCGGTCTGGCTAATCGAGAATTTAAAACTTCCCCCGTTTTCCGGCAAAGACAAATTAATGCCTTCCGGCAAAGCTTCTACGGCGTAGCCCTCCGGCAAGACGAGATTGAAAATATATTGCTCCCTACGCCCCACGGGGATATCCACCGGGAAAGTCCTTTTCTCAAGCTTCAAAGGATTTTCAGAATAGCCATCAATGACCGGCGATACATAAAGCATTTCTCCCGCTTGCATGGTCTGGCCGGAAAGCTCACAATGGAAAGCATAGCTAAATGGCTTATTGACCTTATTGGCATTGCTTGTCTTGAGGCTATCCGTGATTTGAAGGTCAGGGATTTTTTCCAACCATTCGTCTTTGATTTTTTGGGCGTGGTAGGCATCTCGACCAGACATCCCCAGATAACCTTTTAGTTGGACCTTGAGCTCGCCACTCAAAGTACCATTGGACCGGAGTTCAAAATTGCCTAATCGCATTTCAGAATTTGTAGCTTGCGGCAGGTTGATCCATTGAGGCGCCTTTTCGTCTACGAGCCAACCGATATAATTAAGTGAATTTGCCCGCAGGAGCGAAGGGTCGCGATTGGGATTGCCAACGTCGAGTAGCATCTGCTGCTCCCCCACCTGAACGAAAGCTAGTGTATGGTTAAATTGCTCCAAAACAGGATAATAGGAGAGCATTTTACCGTGATCACGCGTACTCACCAGCACGGGAAGCGCGTCAATATCATGCGCGCGACAAAGAGCAATCAGCATTAAATTTAACTCCCCACTATTGGCCTTACCTTTTTCAAAGGCATCATCCAAGCTCCTATCCGCGGAATAATCCAGATAACCATTCCAGCGGACGTTCTTACTGATGAAGGCATAGATTTTCATCACTTTTTCTAAATCATCGGCAGTATCGCCGAGATACGCATTAGCGGCTTTTAGTAAGCTATTATAATGTTTTTTGTGTCGAAGCTGACCGCCAAATAATTCCCAATCTTGCCACAGTTCTTCAGCCAGGCGCGGCCAGGTATTCGAAATCGGCTGTATGCGTTCTCCCGGAAAAACAATGCGTTGCAGTTGAAAGCGTACGGAGGAATAATAATCTTCCATGGTGGTAATGAAAGGCTCGGGGCGTAGGGCCGGGGCGTTTTCCAACCAGTAGCGACTACGGACAATCTTTGCGGGAATATTTCCACTCGACATTCTGGACTCGCGATTATAGCCACGCCCAACGGTCGTTTTTTGCGGTGGAACGTGAATAGATCGACTTACGCGCTTTTCACTATGCTGGATCGGTTGCCCTTGATTTATGCTGATGTACTCATACCACTCTGGAATATCCGTCCGTAACTCTGAATGTTTTACCGGAATCTCTTCTTGAAAGTTCCACTTTTCCAGACCGTACAAATCTCGGGATTTACGACTGTATTTGTATTCAATAATACAACCTTTCTCCAATTGCGGAAACGCAAACACTTTGGCCTTGTAAAACTTGTTTACCTGTTCTTCAAATATGTCTTTAGAGGAGACCTTAATTTTGCTGCCATCGGGGAGGATGACCTGGGCTTTCAGCCCTTGAATGCGTGTTGCCTTGTCATCGTAAAAATAGAGCTTGACGTTTCCTCTTTCAAAGGCAGACTTTTTCAATAATTTCACCCGTCGGTGGTGTTCCATTTTATAAAATACGCCATCCGGTGTAAACTCATAGGAGATCTGACCAAAGTCACATAGCACTACGGCTTCTGCTTCAGGATCGAGTGCATACTCGACCATATCGAGTTCTTCGTTGGAAATTTTTCCCCATTTGATAGGTGGCTTTTGCGCGATTAAAATTTGAGAAAATAATAGGAGTAGGGTAAGTGGTAGTAATTTTTTCATAACTATTAGTTCTGTTTGCCTGACTAATGTAACAATAAAAATGAAGAATATTACCCTTAATCACCATCAACTGCAAATTGTTATTAAGCAATTTTAGGCTTAATCCCCCGGTGGTTTTCTTCTCTGCCGGAATGCACGTAACTTTGCCGGTGTAATCAGAAAAGACAAATCGCTTTGGATAATAAACTGACACAATACACCACGGATTTAATCCAGAAGGATTTTGGCCTGGAACTCGGCGACCAGACGGTAGACGAGGAAAACCTACTGGCATTGCTGTCGGATGCAGTGGCGCACATGATTGAATACCGCCTCGACTTTCTGCTAAGTCTGCTGTATCGTCTGGATGTTGATGAAAAGAAGATCAATATGGCGCTATCGCCACTTTCTGGAGAACCTGCCAACGTCGCGCTAGCGCGCTTGATTCTGGATCGGCAAAAGCAACGTATGCATACCAAGAAGCATTACGGCTCGGTTCCACCCGAAGATTTAGAAGGTTTGGAGTTTTAGGCAACAAAAAAAGATCGCACCGGGGGAAACGATGCGATCAGGCAATAGTTATGCAAGTTTGCATTTTAACGAAAACCTTACAAAATGCGTTTTTGAACTAATAAACCAAAGGAAAAAATTTGTTTATTATCACCCTAAGAACTAACGAATTCCGCGAGATGTTGTGTCGCATTCATCGCTTTCGATCAGTACTTGTAAATCTTCGATCAATTGAATCATTAGTTAGCCGAAAAACGGGCACGGTTTTGAAAATAAATATCCCAAAAACGCACAAATGAAACCATTTCTCTATAGCTGCTTTCTGTTCTTTTGTTTAGCTTTTGCTAATCCGCTCCAAGGCCAAGATGCATACGGCCAGGCCATTGGGGTACGCGGTGGATTTCTTTCGGGGGTTTCCTATAAGCATTTTCTCGAATTTGCGGGCGCCATCGAGGGGATTGTTGGTTTCAATTTCGAAAATGGTCGCGTATTGACCGCGACGGGTTTGTATGAGCATCATTTTTTCTTGAACTATCAGACCAATCTTTTTGCCGGTGGTGGTCTTTCACTCGGTGCAAATAGTGATAATTTCAGAATGCTCGTCGACGCCATTGCGGGCATCGAATATGTCATGCCGCGTTTCCCGGTGAGTATTTCGCTGGACTATAAACCCGCTTACAATATATTTGATTCGGAGTTTCAACTCTACGAGGTAGGACTGACTATTCGTTACATCATCCGTTAGTTTACATCAATTGTAGTTCGTTAGACTGTAGAAAGAAGTCTATTATGCTAGTCAAAACGCGAGGTATTATTTTCAGATCGGTTAAATACTCGGAGACGAGTATCATCGCCGATATTTACACTGAAGAAAAAGGCCTCCGGTCGTACATTATCAGCGGCGTACGAACCCAAAGGGCACGGACTAAAGCCAGCCTCTTGCAAGTGATGTCGCTCGTGGAGCTGGTGGTCTACCACCGCAACGACAAGACCCTGACCCGCATCAAGGAAATCAAGCCCGCCTACGTCTACCACGCTATCCCTTTCCAGCTCGCCCGGGGAGCCGTCGGCTTATTCATGGCGGAGCTGGCCCGCAAAACGATACGCGAAGAGGCGGAGCAAAATTTGCCCTTGTTTAATTTCCTCTACGAAAGTTTTTGTCTGCTTGATCGCACGGAGCATAGTGTGCGCAATTTCCATTTGTCCTTTATGCTGCAGCTCACCGGCTTTTTAGGCTTTTTACCGGGAGAATCTTACAGCGCGGACAGCCCGATTTTCGACTTGGAAGAAGGCGTATTCGTCGCCGAAGCACCGCGCCATCCGCATCACCTCACCCCCCGCCAAAGCGAGCTGTTGGACCAATTGCTGGAATATCCTCCGGGGAGGGCCTACCAAGTCCAAATGACCCGGGAAGAACGCCAGGCTTTGCTCCGCGAATTACTCACCTTTTATCGACTCCATATTGAAGGCTTCCCCGGCTTGAATACCTACGAGATTCTCGAAACGGTTATGGATTAAGACCCTACCCGAGTTTGTTAATTGATTTTTAGCATTTCTAAGGTTGACCATTGTCATCTCTATTCCTTGTAGTTGCCGCTATTTTTAGTGAGTAATTTTAAACCTTAATCCTTTTGAGATGAATGTAAAAGTTAAAGACCTGATGGTCAAATCGGTGATTACCACTATGCCCCACAAATCTGTTGGCCACGCCCAAAGCATTATGGCGAAAAATCGGATTAAATCCCTCCCCATCGTTAATCAAGAAATGGAAGTCAAAGGTATCATTACCTCCACGGATCTTCTGGAAGATGTTTCCGAAAGCACACCGATCAGCCAAGTCATGACAACAAAAGTCTATACTATTCCGCTCTATTCGGATCTCTCCATTGCCGCGCGGATCATGCGCAATCACCGCATTAATCACCTCGTAGTGACGGACGAAAGAAAAATTGTGGGCGTGCTTAGTGCACACGATTTGCTCAAATTGGTGGAAGACCATCGGTTCGTTATGAAAAATCCGCCGACACCTTCCAAGAAGAAGAGTCAACGCATGTAAACTGGTGCCCGTGGACGGCAAAACAAGCGAGGCGTCTCAGCCTTCTATCGTTAGTTTCATTTTGGAGCTACGACAGCAACTAAGGAATAAATTCCTGTGGCTACTATTAGCTTTAGCAAGTCTCATTTTCTTACCAGCCTTTGTAACCAATGATCTGCACAAAGATGTATTGATCTATTGTTGCCTGGGACTGGTACTGGTAACCGGAGTATTCGTTTTGGCTAGAAGTAGTTCACAGTTCTATTGGGCCCTTTTACTAGCAATAGGTACTTTGGGGGTTAATTTATTGCCTGTTGAACATAATAGCGTAATGCTATTTCTGATCCGTATGCTCAGCTTAATGATTTTCTTTGGGTGGTTGTTGGTCTTTGTTTTTCGACGGATGACCCGATCACGTAGAATTTCCGAAGACATTATTTTTGGGGCTGTTAACGGTTATTTACTCATGGGGTTGTTGGGCGGCTTTTGTTTTCGACTCATCTACTTTTTTGATCCAAATGCTTTCGTTTTAGGTGAAGGACTGGGTGATAGGCTAGATGTATTCACTTATTTCAGTTTTGTCACCTTAACTAATCTTGGTTATGGTGATATTACGCCCGTAGCTTCATCGAGCCAGTCTACGGCTTTGTTTCTAGCGATTAGTGGTCAGATGTATCTAGCTATTGTGATTGGAATTTTGGTTGGGAAGTTTATTCTATTTCGGGAAGAGATGGAGGCGGATAAGTAGCGTTAGATACCTTACTTAATCAAGTTTACACCAAGTCTCGGTCGTCGTAGTCTCTTTTTTGTTTCACCTTTTCTTTGAGTTCTAGAGGTTCGTCTTCTAAGTCCAAAGTATCGTCTTCTTCATAGACTTCCGTTGGACTTTGTCGCCGGAGTCGATCCATTTCCCGGTGCAAAGTTCGGGCTTCCCAATCTTTGCCCTGCCAGCTTGTGAATCCAAATACTCCAAAGTAATGGAAAATTAATCCCAAGCCCCAACCAGCGGCTGGAAAGACAAACCACCAGTAGTTTGGACTAGTCATGAAGTTGATTACAAACAAGAAAATGATGGTAAAGAAATAAGTAATCAGGTGAGCATAAAACCCTTTAATGGCTGCAACCCGTTTCTTGGCCTTTTTTAATAGTTCTTCTTCGCGCATGATTGTTGAGACATTAGGGTATGTATAGAATTTGTTCTTAAACAATTGCCATTAACGAAGATACGGACTTGTGGTATAAAAGCCAATTCATGTATAAGATCACTCTAACTATTAAATGAGCCCCTTACGCTGGATCATACTCATAAACTGTTCTTTCATGCGCTTGCTGATGGAAAGCTGGTGCTCACCGATGCGAACTAGATTGCCTTCGATTTCTTCAATATGATTAAGGTTCACAATGTGAGACCGGTGGATACGAATAAAATCATTAGAGGGAAGCAAATCTTCCATGAACGCCATCGTTTGTAAGGCCAGGATAATATCGTCATGGGTGTATAGCTTGACATATTCGCCGTAGCTTTCGATGAACAGTAAATTGGCATGCTCAACTTTCACCATCTTGCGATTCGTTTTTACGAAAAAGAAATTTGAGACGGCCGTTCTGGATAGAACAGGATCAGAGAGCGATGATTGCTCATCTGATTGCTGCTTGAATTGCATCAATTCGATAGCCTTATCGATGGCCTTACAGAAACGTTGAAATGAAATTGGCTTGACCAAATAATCGACGACATCCAGATTGTAACTTTCCAAGGCATATTCAGAATAGGCGGTTGTAAAAATGGTGATGGGAGCTACCTTTAAGGTCTTTACTAAATCAATTCCCGTCAAATCATCCATTTGAATATCGCTCAATAAAATATCTACATCACCGGCATCAATCAGCCGTTTTGCCGATAAGGCGTCTGATAATACGCCTACAACTTCGAGTTCGGCTATTTTTTTCGCATAGCTCGCCATTAAATCCCGAGCGGGTTCTTCATCGTCGACAATTAATACTTTGTAGGCCATATTTTATTGCTTTCTTTCTAAAGGAATTTTTAATTGTAAATGATAACGATCGGCATCGATGCTTTCTTCCATCTGGTAATTCTCGCCGTATTGTAATTCCAATCGCTTACGAATATTCTCCAATCCGACACCATGATAAGCTGTTGGTGTATTTGTTTTTTTCTTCACTGAATTAGAAATATCTAAAACGCATTGATTTTTTTCGTTGACTAAAATGTGAACATGGATAAATCCTTTTGGGTTACTCACTGCATCACTGTGCTTACAAGCATTTTCTACAAAATTAACAATGATCAGAGGGGCAATGAGATGCAACGCTTTTACCCCATCTACTTTTAAAGTAATGTTGCGTTGCTCTGAATTTTTCATTTTATTTATTTCCAACAAATCCTCAACCGCATCGACTTCTTTTTGTAACTCTACTCGATCTACACTACAATCATACACCATGAAACGTAGGATGGAAGATAATCGCTCTAGCATTGGAGCCGTTTTTTCATTACCCGTTTGTGCGTAAGCATAAATATTATTGAGGGTATTAAATAAAAAATGAGGGTTGATTTGAGATTTTAAAAAATTGAGTTCTGCTTGCAATTTTTCACTTCTTAAAAAACTCTCAGTTTTTACATTTTTGTACCAAGCTTCGACGAAATAATAAAGACTAAATGCACCCAAAATAATCGTCGTTAAGAAAAAGTCATAAATAAAAGAACCTAAAAAAGGCGTTTCATAAGTTTCATCAAACACAAAATAAACCGACCAACCATATGCGACAACACTATTCAGTGTGATAAGTAAAAAAGTGAGCAGGTAATAGATCCACCTTTTACCTGCATTAAAAAGCGGCAAGAGTTTAAAGTAATGCAGGTAAGCAGCCGCGGCCAGTCCTGCTACCGAACAAAAGGCATAATCAAAAGCATCCAGATCATCTAAATAATCTAGGTTCTCCAGTAAATGAATCAAAAACAGAATCGTCCAGGTGAATACCTGACCCAAAATGCTGTATTTTTTAAATTTAGCGGATTCCATTCTTAAAGGTTACAAATAAATACGGCAAGAGGAAACAATTTCCTCTGTTCGGTACGCATTGTCCGCTCGGCGGAAAAAATCATCCTACGAGCGGCTCACTCATTACACCTGTCCACTTATCCAGCTTTCCTTCCCGTCGATAGGCTTAATCAAGGCAGTAAAAGATAAAACTTTTCTTTGGTCCGCAAATGCGCTAGTATTACATCAAGTTTAAACGAATTATAACATGCTAAAAATCAATATTATAACGGTTTTGCTTGCTCTTACGACGACGCTTGCTGGCCAATCGGAAACCCAATCGATTCCCATTTCAGTGAGCTACTTTAGTCATTTGCTCTTTCAACCGGGCGTAAAAGTAGGCACTCAAATTAGTATTAAGGATTGGACCAAAGAAAAAGAGAACCGGCTGGCAAGAAATAAACAGCTGGCAATTAGTCCGCAGCTCGCTTACTTTGCTAATGTCGGTAACAACCAAAACGTATTACTAAATATCGATCTGGACTATCGTACTCAGAAAGCAGGCCGCAAGTTTTTCTCGACCTGGTCGGTTGGTCTGGGGTATTTAGCGCAGTTTCAGGTAACGGCGCTTCGCTTGAATCTCGGCGATGGCAGTAAAGAAAAAGTGCGTGAACGATGGGATCATATTCTGCCCAGTGTTAGCTATGCTTTTGGGAAAGTGATCAACACCAAAATGAGTTGGTATTCAAAATATACACTAGGTAGTAAGATTAATTTCGATGGCGCCTCCACAATGATGCTTTTCATGGAAGCAGGGATCACTTATCAAATCTCAAAAAATAAATAATTATGGATCGGAAAGAATTTCTTAAAAATATGGGAATCTTTGGTTTGGGACTTCCTTTTTTTTCAACCTTGCTAAAGTCATGCAGTAAGGAAGATTTGTTCTACGATGAGTTTGGGGTGAATTTTAATGGTAAAATCACCATCATTGGCGCTGGCGCTGCCGGACTTACTGCAGGTTATATTTTACAACGTCATAATATTGATTTTGAAATTATTGAAGCGGCAGCAGATTTTGGTGGTCGCGTAAAAAAAACCGATGACTTTGCCGATTTTCCGATTGACTTGGGGGGAGAATGGATTCATACCGATCCATCAATTCTTACAACTTTAATTAATGATCAAACGGTTGACGCGAGTATTGATATCATCAATTATAATCCAAAAACCATCTCGCTTTGGAAAAATAATAAATTAAAAAAAAGAAATATAGTCAGTCATTTTTATAGTGAGCATAAGTTTAAGAGCTCGACCTGGTATGATTTCTTTGATCAGTTTATTGTACCCAGCATCCGAGATAAAATTATCTTAAATAGCCCCGTAACTTCCATTGATTATTCTGGCGACCGGGTAGAAATTAAGACGACAAATGATGCTACTTACACGGCTGACAAAGTGCTCGTGACCGTTCCGATAAAAATTCTGCAAACGGATATGATTACATTCCAGCCGGAATTGCCTTCGCGTAAAGTTGAAGCGATCAACAGCATCGATATTCCACCTATTCTCAAAGTCTTTATTGAGTTCTCCGAAAGATTCTACCCGGATATTATTCAGCTTGGTCGATTATGGTCTGATGACCTTTATTACGATGCCGCCTTTGGTAAAGATTCATCCAGAAATATCCTGGGGCTTTTCGCCATTGGCGAGAGAGGAGAGCGCTATGGGCCGATGACTTCCGAAGATGATATCATCAAAGGAGTGTTGGAAGAGCTGGATGAAATCTTCGATGGTAAGGCCTCAGCTACTTACCAAAAACATGTCATCCAAAATTGGACGCAAGAACCTTTCATTCAAGGCTCATATTCCCACTTCCAAGAAAGTGCAAATCGAACCATTGAAACTCTGGTGGAGCCGGTCGACAATCGCATTTACTTCGCCGGAGAAGCTTGCGTAGACGGGGACACCTCGACGGTACACGGCGCCGGAGAATCTGCCTACCAAGTGGTAGAAGAGATGCTGAAAGCTTAAGCGCTTAAATCTGCAAGCTGTTGTAAAAAACCTTTTCCGTTAGCTTAGACCAATTGCCGGCCCGATTGCGAAAGGCATTGTACGAGGCATACACTTTTTGGCTGAAGGGATCTCCCGCAATCTCTTCGGCCACCGCCTCTTCGGTGTATTGGCGCAATTGCCGAAGCACTTCATCGGGGAATTGCCGAATATCGACCTCCGCCTCCTGACGTAGCTTTTCGAGGTAGATACTGTTTTTGGTTTCAAACTCACAAAGCATCCACATATTCAGTCGATGTGCCGCGGTCCGCAGGATCATTTGTAAGTCTTTTTCGAGTGCATCAAATTTTTCTTTGTTGAAAAAGAATTCGAGTGTGGTACCTGCTTCGTGCCAGCCCGGCGTGTAATAATATTTCGCAATTTGGTGGAAACCCATCTCATAATCATGATAAGGGCCAATCCATTCAGTAGCGTCGATCACACCGCGCTCAAGGCCCGTGTACAACTCGGCGCCGGGCAAGAGCACCGGAGCACCGCCTGCTTTTTCGAGAACTTTAGCGCCCACACCGGGAATCCGCATTTTCAATCCTTTGAAATCAGCCATCGAATTGATCTCCCGATTAAACCAGCCGCCCATTTGCACACCGGTATTACCACCGGGTGCTGGCACCAACCCATACTCGGCATACAATTCTTCCCACAGTTGCATGCCGCCACCGGTAATCAGCCAGGCATTCATCTGCTGGGCATTGAGCCCAAAAGGGATAGAGGCGAAAAACTGCGCGGCCGGCACGATGCCTTTCCAATAGTAGCCCGCGCCGCTGCCCACTTCGGCCACATTCATACGCACCGCATTGAAGGCCTCAAGTGGCGGAACAAGCTCCCCACCACCATAAACTTCAATCTCCATCCGGCCGTCTGACATCTCCTTTACCCAATCTGCAAACAATTGACAACCTTCACCGAGCACCGGGAAATTCGGGGGCCAGGTCGTCACCATTTTCCATCGATATCGTTTCGTAGAAATAATGTTCGGACTACTCGGCTGCGCTTGGTTTTGTCCTCCCAAAGCACGGATAAAAAAAGGCAGGGAGATTGTCCCCAAGGCCAAGCCCTTAAAAAATGTTTTCCGACTCAATTTCTTCATAGATTGGGTTTATTTAAATGAGAGCAACGGATGGTATACTCAACGCTTCAACTGTCAACTTTTCATGGTATCTGGCCCCGCTTAATCTGTTAATATTTTGCTCATCATTAGTTTATATATTCTACAAAAAACAAATGTTCGTTTTTACAAAATCACAGTTCGTAAGAATCCAGTTTACTTTAAAGATAAAATTTCAATTCTTTTGTCTCGCCTTTTGAAAATAGGGGTTAACGCCTGGGGCAACCAAATAATTTTGGGAAATTATCTTTAAAATTAATTGAAAATTAAAAAAATATTATTTCTTTTGTAATATTATGTTGCACCACATTGCTTTTGACCAATGAAATATGGTGCCCTTATTTATCAGCATTTCCTCTCAAGCTAGAATCTACTCCCTTCTCTCTCAAAGTGAACTGTCTACTGCTCATTTGTGCACTTTAAATTCATTTTAATTAACCAAACAAACTATTTCTCTACCATGCGAAAAACAATGACATTGTTATTGGCAATACTGTTTTGTATTGCTACAATTTCGAATGCCCAAAACTACTATTACGCTCCAGAGGGCAAAACTTTTCTGGACGTTTCTACTCAAAAAATCTTGCTACAGTTTTCCGAAGAGACAGATTTCAACACTCAGCAACAAATTGTAACCCAAGCCGATCATCTCTTACCTTTAAAGAGAGAACAGATGCTGCCCGCTCCTCGATTGACCATCGTCGAAGTAGATGGTATTAACTCTGCCGATGCGATCTATGCTTTGCTAAAACAGCTTGAACAACACCCGCAGATATTACACGCCCAGCATTTTCTGGCTCACAAAGACGGCACCCTGCACGGCGTTACGGATCAAGTCCTTGTTCGCCTAAAAAATACTGGCGATGCTAGTTTGTTAGCTGATCAGGCTAAAATATTTGGTGCAGATGTAGATCGCCAAAATGAGTTTGATGCGCTCCTCTATCATGTAAAAGTGGCTCCGAAGGCCGAACTGAATGGTCTGGAAGTCGCTAACCTTTTGCACGAGACGGGCCTATTCGACTACGCTGAGCCCGATTTTCTACGCCTCATGAAACGCATGAATACTAACGATCCTTTTGTTGATGACCAATGGGCACTCAACAATGATGGGGTTAATACTTCATCTTACGGCGGTGTCGCCGGTGCGGATATGAAAGTATTCAGTGCCTGGGCGACGACCACCGGTGATGCATCCATCAAAGTGGCAATCCTCGATGAGGGTGTTGATTTGGATCACCCTGATTTGGTAGGCAATATGTTGCCCGGCTACGATGCTACCGGCCAAGGTAGCGGCGGTGATCCTTCCGGCGACGATGCACACGGTACCGCTTGCGCTGGTATTGTCGCAGCAGTAGGTAATAATAACCTCGGTGTCGCCGGTGTGGCTTATAGCAGTAAGATCATCCCAGTACGTATTGCTTATAGTAGTGGTCCCAACTGGGTCACCAGTAATGCCTGGATTGGTAATTCCATAAACTGGTCTTGGCAAACGGCCAATGCGGATATACTGAGTAATTCGTGGGGAGGCGGTGGTGCCTCTTCTACCATTAATAATGCAATTGATGGTGCCGTGAATAACGGCCGTGGCGGCCTCGGTGCGCCAGTCCTCTTTGCCGCCGGTAACGACAACGGCGCCAATAGCTATCCAGCCACCTACGCACCTACAATCTCAGTTATCGCAATGAGTATGTGTAATCAGCGCAAGAGTCCTTCTTCTTGTGACGGTGAAACGTGGTGGGGATCGAACTATGGTACTGGTGCTGATGTAGCCGCTCCTGGTGTTAAAATCTATGCGACGGATATCGCCGGTTCGAATGGTTATTCCAGCGGTGATTATGTTTCTAACTTCAATGGTACATCTTCGGCCTGCCCCAACGCGGCCGGTGTAATGGCTTTGATCCTCTCTGTGAACGGTTCTTTGACCGAAGATCAGGCCCGCCAAGCTCTGGAAAGCACTTGTGATAAGACAGGTGGTTACACTTACAACAGTGGCGTGAGCGGCCAGCCTAACGGGACTTGGTCCAACGAACTGGGATACGGTCGAGTCAATGCACAAGCGGCTGTAGCTTCCGTTGCGCCTTCTGTAGATAATGACGCTGGAATTTCTGACATCAGTGCCCCGCAAGGTAATCTTTGCGAAAGTAGCGCCACACCAACGGTTACACTCAACAACTACGGCTCAAATACTTTGACCTCTGTAACAATCAACTATCAATTGGACGGTGGCGCGGTTAATACTTATAGCTGGACCGGATCATTGGCTAGTTTAGCTTCTACGACGGTTAACTTGCCTTCTATTTCGTTTAGCGGCGGAAGTCACACCCTTGATGTTTCTACCTCCAATCCAAACGGTCAAACCGATCCAAATACCGGCAACGATAGTGCTTCGGCCAGTTTCTACTCCGGTAATAACGAAGTTACACTTACCATCGTACTGGATAATTATCCCGAAGAAACCAGCTGGGATATCCGTGATGCCAGTAATAATGTAATGGCGTCGGGCGGCACTTACGGTAGCTCTCCTGATGGTTCTACCATTGTTGCGGCCGTTTGTCTCGCCGATGGCTGCTATGATTTTACCATTTATGATACTTATGGTGATGGTATTTGCTGTTCATACGGCAGTGGTTCCTACAGCTTGACGGATGATGGTGGAACCGTATTAGCCAGTGGTGGTACTTTTGGCTCATCAGAGACGACTAACTTCTGTGTGTCTTCCGATCCAGGCTCTGACTTAAGTGCTAGTGTAAGTACCACCGATGCGTCTTGCGCAGGTGGAAATGACGGTAGTGCAACGGCTACTGCTACAGGTGGCTCGGGCAGCTATACCTACAGCTGGAGTAACGGTGCGACTACACAAACGATTACTGGTTTAGCAGCAGGTACTTATTCCGTAACCGTCAATGATGGTTCTGCAACGGCCACTGCTTCTGGTACGGTTAGCGCACCGAGCGCAGTCAGTGTATCTGTTTCGGGAGTGAACGCTAATGGTGGTAACAATGGTAGCGCGACGGCTAGTGCCAGCGGCGGAACAGCGCCTTATAGCTACAGCTGGAGTAATGGTGGCAGTGGTGCGACTATCACGGGCTTAGCCCCAGGCACTTATGGCGTCACGGCTACGGATGCTAATGGCTGTACTGCTACAAATTCTATAGTGATCGAAGATGATACTTCAGCGGGTTGTACCTATGAGTTGATCGACTTCGAAGGTTTTGAAAGTGGATGGGGGATTTGGAATGATGGTGGCTCAGATGCCCGTCGTAGTGCCAATGATGCGGCTTATGCGACTACCGGGACCTACTGTGCTCGTATCCGTGATAATACCTCGACTTCGGTTATCACCACTGATGCACTTGACTTGAGTGCCTACGAAGAACTGACGGTTGATTTTGCTTACTATGCGCGTAGTATGGATAATGCAAATGAAGACTTTTGGTTACAAATTAATACCGGCAGCGGTTTTGTAACGGTAGAAGAATGGAATAGAGGAGATGAGTTTGAAAATAATCAGTTCTATACCGATGCCGTAGTTATTGCTGGTCCTTTCTCAGCATCTACTCAACTGCGTTTCCGATGCGATGCTTCCGGTAATTCTGATTGGATTTATCTCGATGATATTGAAATCACGGGATGTACCAATGGTACCGGTGGTAGCCGTCCGGTTCAACCTGAGCCTGAAGCAAGACCAGTGGAAACCGAATCAGCTAAAGTGAGCCTTGAGCAGTTGGAATTGTTCCCGAATCCAACTCGCGCGGAGTTAACTGTTAATTTCACGTTGAACCAACAAGCGAAAATACAAGTGTTGGTGACCTCAATCAATGGTCAGCGCGTGCACGAGATGCAATTTAGCGCAGAGGCCGGCGCCCAATCTTTAGAAATCGACGCCAGCCAGTTTAGTCCAGGCTACTACATGATCCAAATCGTTACGGCGGATGGCTATCTCATGGATAAGTTTGCCGTCATGCGATAGAGAGAGAATAATTATATTGGATAAAACAACTAGGGGCCGTCTCAGTCGAGACGGCCCCTTTTTTGTTAGCAAAACTGTATCTTTAAGCAGTGATTCGATAATTCGTTGTAGAGTCCTTACGTTTTAAATATCTTGACGGGATAATTAGTGAGCTGTTTTATAATCAAAATCATTTTCCATAACCGCTTTCCGTCCAATAATCAAAATTAAACCATACCCTTATGTCGATAATTTGGAGTCTGTGTCTATTAATGACCTTGAGTGAGCCAGTGACCTTTTCAACAAACGAAGTCAATACAACCATAGAGGAAAACATCGAGTTGATGTGTGTGATCAATGGTTGCCAGGATAATGATCCGATTAGCCTATTCAAATTTAACGGTATTGGCTTTGAACGCTGGATCAGTGGAGAGCGCGTAGGTAAAGATAGCTTTCTGATTAAACTGCCCAAGGGAGAACCCATGTTCTATTATCTCGGCACGCAGCAGCAGTCTTCCAAAAAGCCAATCATTCTCGGCCCGGAATCGCAAATCAACGTAAAAGGTGTTTGTCAGTCGATTCGCTCGGCAAAAATTACGGGCTCAGAGCTTAATGTGGGCTATGACTCTATGACTAAAACGATCAAAGGCTTGCAACGCGACCAGCGCTCTGTGGCCAATACGCTAGTTCAGTCTCAAAAGAATCCCGAGAAAGCAGAACGCTTGGTTCAGCAGCTCGCTGAAGTCGACGCTCGGCAGCTGAAATATCTGGAAGACCTTCGACAGGCCCAGCCGTTTTTAGCCAAAGTCGCTTCATTGAATTTTTACCCTAGCTATCCTAATAACAAAGGCGATTATCCTAATGAGATTGCTTACTACGCTAGCGAATTTTTTCACTATATCGATTTAGAAGATCAGTCTTATCATCGTATTGCGCCGCTATTTGAAGCTTTCAAAAACTACGCGCAAACCTTAGCCTCGGTGGGCTTAAACGAAAAATCTGTCGCAGCTACCATTAGTCAGCAGTTGGAAAAAGTGGATAAAACGGGGATGGCTCACCGTTACGCGCTTGGTGGCACCATGGTGGGCTTGCAAGCCAAAAACCATCCGGCCTTCAGTGGTTTTGCGAAGCAATTTATTGATCTCTACGGTGGTGATACAGATTCAGATCAAATTGCGGGCTTACAGGCGCAGCTGAAGCAAGCGGCTAGCTTCCTGACGGGCGCCGTTGCACCGGACTTCACACAGCGCACGCCGGAAGGCGAAGAAATGAGCTTGAGTGATTTCCGTGGTAAAGTCGTACTCGTTGATTTCTGGGCCAGTTGGTGCGGACCTTGCCGCCGCGAAAATCCTAATGTGGTCCGCTTGTATGATAAATACAAAGATCAAGGCTTCGAGGTGCTGGGTGTCAGCCTGGATCGCACGAAGGACAAATGGCTTAAAGCTATTGAAAAAGATAACTTAGGCTGGAGTCACGTCAGCGATCTAAAAGGATGGAAAAACGAAGTGGCCAAAATGTATTCTGTTCGCTCTATTCCGCATACGGTACTAGTAGATCGCGAAGGAAAAATCATTGCGCGCAATTTGCGCGGCGATGGCCTTGAACGCAAATTAGCCAGTATTTTTGGCGAATAGAATTTGATCCATGCGCTTCCCCCTCTTCACGCTCTTGCTGTTTTGCTTCGCTTGCGGAACTACGCCTGCACCAGAGGTGACTCCGGCACCTGCTAAGGATACGCTTCCTCTCCCGGAACCGAGTACAGAAGAAAAGGTTGCGTCTCTTGTAATACAACCGCTCGATTACGATACTAGTCGATGGACAGATATTGCGGATTTGGACAGTTCGATTATCCTCGACATACGCTACGCGACTACCAATAACTTTGTCAAAGAACAGCTTTATGATTGTGGTCGGTGTTTTTTACGCCCTCCCGCAGCAGCGGCCTTAGTACGAGCTCAGGCTCGTTTCCAGAAACAGGGGCTCCGCCTGAAGATGCTGGACTGTTTCCGACCTCGCCCCATACAGCAAAAACTATGGGATAAATTTCAAGATCCCAGCTACGTGACGCCGCCCTCTAAGGGCTCCATGCATAATCGCGGCTTAGCGGTGGATCTAACACTCGTTGATGCACAGGGGCAGCAACTCGATATGGGAACGCCCTTTGACTTCTTTGGCCCTAAAGCACACCATACCTATAAAGACCTCCCTGAAGAGGTACTGGCCAACCGCCAATTGCTGAAATCAACCCTGGAAGCAGAAGGCTTTCGCGGCATCCGAACAGAATGGTGGCATTACTCTTTTTCCACAGGCAAGCACGAATTATCAGACATGCTGTGGGAGTGCCCCGAAGCGGATCATTAATGATCTCCGAAATCCCAATTTAAATTTTTACCCCTTCGAAACAATGGTCCTAAATAGCACGTTAGAAAAGGGATGTTTTTATAACTTTAACCCTTTCTATCATTTCGTTACAATACAACTGAGCCACTGATGCAGGAAATTTCCTATAAATCCGATGTAGAAGCTGTTGACGGATTAGCCCAAGCTTACCGAGATCTATCCTCTGAAATTGCCAAAGTCATCGTCGGACAAGACGATGTCGTAAAAACAATTATTATCTCCCTTTTTAGCAACGGACACAGCCTTTTGGTTGGTGTGCCTGGTCTGGCGAAGACCTTGCTAGTAAGTACCATTTCAGAAGTACTGGATTTAGATTTCAAACGTATTCAGTTTACGCCTGACCTGATGCCATCGGATATCACCGGCTCCGAGATTCTGGATGAAGATCGACACTTTAAATTTACCCCCGGTCCACTTTTCGCCAATATCGTTCTGGCGGATGAGATCAACCGGACGCCACCTAAGACCCAAGCCGCCCTTTTGGAGGCCATGCAGGAGCGCTCGGTAACGGTGAGTGGGGTACGGCATAAGTTGCCTTCGCCTTTTTTCGTATTAGCAACGCAAAACCCCATCGAACAGGAAGGGACTTATCCTTTGCCCGAAGCACAGTTAGACCGTTTTATGTTCAATATTCCTCTGGACTATCCTAGCTATGAAGAGGAAATCCAGGTCGTAAAAGCGACGACTGCCATTCAAAATTATCAGCTCCGTAATATCGTTACCGGTCAACAAATTTTGTTCTTCCAGGAATTGATCCGCAAGATTCCTATTGCAGATAATGTGTTGGAATATGCCGTTGGACTGGCTACCCAAACTCGTCCGGGTACTCAGCGGGCCAGCGAAACGGTGAATAACTACATTTCTTGGGGCGCGGGCCCACGAGCTTCTCAATATCTGGTGCTCGGTGCGAAATGCCACGCTGCCATTAACGGCAAATACTCTCCTGATATCGAAGATGTCCAGGCGATTGCGAAGTATGTTTTGCGCCACCGCATTGTCCGTAACTATAAGGCAGAGGCTGAGGGCATAACCGAAGAAAAAGTCATCGAGAGCTTGTTCTAGTTACTATTCCCCTTTGTTGGAATTGTTTGTTTTTTGAAATAATTTGTTTATTTTTGTTTTAACTTTTGAAACAAATATTGTTTCGAGCCGCATTTATAAACAAACAAAAAACAACATTATGGGTGTATTAAAAAAGACACTTTATGGGCTATTAGGCCTGATTGTCGTCCTGACTCTCGTCTCCTTTCTGCTCCCTTCTCCCAATCGCGTCGAGCGTTCTACTACCATCGATGCGCCCATCGACAAGGTCTTCGAGCAGGTGAACAACCTGGAAAACTGGGAAAATTGGTCCCCCTGGATCGAGCAAGATTCCACGATCAAAACCACCTTTGGGGAAGTGACTTCCGGCAAAGGGGCTTCCAATTCCTGGACCAGCGAAAACTCTGGTGATGGTAGCCTGGAAATCACGACTTCCGAAGCCAATCAAAAGATCAAAACGGCTCTCGATTTTGGTTTCATGGGCCGTGGTGATGGCGAATGGACTTTTAGTCGAGAAGGTGGTAGCACGAAAGTCAGCTGGGCGATGCAGCCCCTACCTGCAAAGAATCCGATTGCCAAAGTCATTGGCGCTTACTTTACGACTTTTGTTGATATTGAACCCGATCTGATTAAATCTTTTGACAAAGGGCTAGCTAATATGAAGACCCATTGTGAGAAGATGAACGATGGTATTACCGAAATTGAATTCATGGGCACCCAATACCTCGCCGTTCGCAACGAAATTTCCTGGGCAGAAATGGCCGATTTCTATAGCACCAATTTTCCCAAGATTATGCAAAAGGTCATGAGCAGTGGAAAAGAAATGGCCGGAAAGCCACGTAGCTTATTTTACACCTGGGATATGGAAAACCAGCGTACTGACCTGGCTGCGGCAATTCCAGTTATGGCAGGACCTGATCCCGGAGATTTCAAAATGGTAAATATTGGTCCGGGTGAAGCCAAGCACTACAGCGACCATATGACTTACGATTACTATGGCTCCTACGATGGTTCTCAAGCGGCTCACGAAGCGCTTGGGCAATGGTTAGAAAAGGCCGGAAAGACACTCAAAATGCCGGTAGTCGAAGAATATCTTGTTGATCCGGCTTCCGAGCCAGATACTAGCAAATGGCATACGCGTTTGATTTATTCTTTCGAAGAATAAACAGATTAAAAAAATACAATTAACCTAAGTTGCGGATGATGAAAGGAGATTTCGCAACTTGAATTAATTAAGGCGTCATCTCACAACCGTGGGGTGGCGCTTACTGTTTTAGCCTACACACGCCAAAATCATCGATCTAAGCATCTTTGAAATGAGAACAGTAAACGGATGATCCTGGCCCGTACCATAATCGTATTAACATCCAGCGCCGATCTCCTCCCGTATATTCTGAATACTGCTTTGATGGACTTTTTAGTGCTTCAAGGAGAAAAATTAGCCCTCCCCTTGAGTGCTTTTACTACTCCTCATCGAAGAACCATAAGTTTTATCAAAGAAGGTTCTTAAATTTGTTTGTCGTCGAATCAATACTTGTTGAGAGTATTCAAAAATTACATGTATGAACTTTAGTCTGAAAAGTTTTTTTCTGCTACTCATAATGGCAGGTCTTTGGAGTGGTTGTTCAAGTGAGATGCGAGAAAATTTGAAATCCGTTCCCACCGCCTTTGGAAAGGTTAACGAAATTATCGTCATCGCGGATGACAATATCTGGGATAGTCCTCTCGGCGATACCATCCGATATTATTTATCCTCAGCTTATATCATTTTACCTCAACCTGAACCCATTTTCGACCTCCGCCACTATACATTAGAGGATTTACGTGAAGAGCCATTATTGAAAAATTTCCGCTCCTATCTTATCGTCGCCAATCTAAACGACGAGAGCTCGCCAACAACACAGATGGTCACCAAAGATTTGGGGAGTGAAAAAATGCGTACGGTTCGAGAAGGGACCGCCAGCAACATTTCTATTGGCCGTGACAAATGGGCTAAAGACCAATTACTCATTTATCAAATGGGACTTGGTCATGATGCTCTGGTCGAGCATATTCGTACTAACGCGGCTGCGATGGCACAGCGCGTCAACAAGCACGACCGATCAATCGTTGAAGCCAATATTTATCAGGGCGGAACGAATAATGCTTTAAGTCAGCAGGTAAAAGATCGACTCGGCGTAGATATTACTGTGCCTTATGACTTCTATTTGGCGCTCGATGATACCACAGATCAAACGGTTTGGCTCCGCCGAGAAACAGACTTCTCTAGTCTGAATATCATGCTACACAAGTATCCTTACACCTCGCAGGATCAACTCACTCGAGAGGGCATTAAGACAGAGCTTAATAACCTTGGCTTATACGTTAGCACCGATATTGAAGCAACCTACAAACAAATCAACGATGTGGACCTGCCACTTTATATTTCTCAAAAAGAAGTTGGCAATCGCTACGCTCAGGAAGTTCGCGGGATCTGGGAAATTGCAAATGACTTTATGGGAGGACCATTTATTAGTTATGCGATCTTGAATCCCGAGCGTAATGAGATTTTACTTGCAGAAGGCTTCGTACATGCTCCGGGTAAAGATAAGCGTGATTTCATGCAACGCTTAGAGTATATTTTTTCCGAGATAAAATTCTAGTAAAAACGCTATTGTATTGTTAAAATTTCTGCCGTGCATTCTTTACTTTTGGTTTGTTTATGGCAGTGGTTTCACCAAATTTAGCGATTAGTCATCTGACCGATACGCAATTACTAGATCGGTATCGGGAAGAGAAAAACAATAAATATCTCGGGGAGTTGTACAAACGTTACGCTCACCTGGTGTATAGTATTTGTAATGACTATGTGAAAGATCACGCCGATTGCGAAGATGTAATGATGATTGTATTTGAAAAAATGCTCGCCCATCTTCCCGTTGATAATTTGTACGTCTTTAAGCAGTGGCTGCTAGGTATCGCCCGAAATGAAAGCCTGGTTTTTTTGCGCAATCGACGCCGGCAACGCCCGGAACAAAACTACGATCAAGCGTTTTTCGAACGACAAGAAGATTTCCTGACGAGTGAAGAAAGTAAACGACTCGAAACGCTTTCCAGCCAACAGCAAGTTTTGCATAGGGCCCTGCGGCAACTTCCCTCGGAGCAAAGGCGTTGCCTGGAGCTGTTTTATTTAAAAGAAATGAGTTATAAAGACATCGAAGAGAACACTAATTTTTCGGCTCAACAAGTGAAAAGCTATTTACAAAATGGCAAGCGCCAATTAAAAAAGATATTGAGCGGACAGCTCGAATAACGTATGAAACCCATTTTTGAATTGACCGAATGTTTGTCGCCCGAAGACATCCGCCTGTATCGTACCAACCAATTGGGAGATGCAGACCGGCATCGCGTGGAAGATCATCTGCTCGATTGTCCGCTATGTCAGGCCGCCGTCGAAGGCCAGCCCACCGAATCGGATGAGGCCATGGCCTCGATCTTTGCCAAGATTGATGCACGGGTAGAACAAACGGCAGCTCCGGTTCGCAAACTACCATTTTGGACTTTCAATCGCATTGCGGCAACGGTGCTGTTCTTAATTGTCGGTACTGCAGTCGTTTGGTACGCACAATCCGAGCGCGGAGGGATCAGCCCGGATACCAATATTGCCCTCCGCGGCGTGGCAGAATCACTGGCAAAAACGAGCTTTCCAGAAGGCGTTGACTTGTACAATAATAAAAATTACCGGGCTAGTCTCACCTATTTCGAAAAGGCACTTCAGGAACAACCGGAGGATGCCGTGGCGAGTTTTTATGCGGGTCTGTCGGCTCTCGAAACGGGCGATCTCCCGACCGCAGAGCAATACCTTCGCCAAGCGCGCTTCAACGGCGATCAGATTTACGAGGAAGCGAGCTGGAGTCTAGTGCAAGTGTATCGCCAGCTCAATCAGTCCGAGTCGACCAAAGCCGTCTTACAAGATTTACTAAAATTAGATACGCCCGGTACCCGCAAGCGGGCCCAGCAAATGTTGGAAGAGTTGCAATAAAAAACGGCAAGCCTCAAAGAGACCTACCGCTATAGCGTTTATCATTGTTTTCTCTATTTCAAAAACTCAATGCTCTTATTGATAAAGCTGGTCAAATCGGCACCTTTCAACATCCCTTGGTTCAATAAGGCCAGATTATACAAGTGGCCAACAAACTCATCTTTCTTTTCTGCGCTACGCATTTTCACCAACTTCTCAGCAATTAAAGGGTGGTTACTATTCACCACGACATTGAAACTGTCGGGGAAAGCATCAGCACCCATCCCTTGCAAGGCTTGCATTTCTTTCATGCGACGCATAAACTCAGGTCGTGTAATAACTACCGGCTGATCATTTGGAGTCAAGGCTTTCACGCTGACTTGTGCCATTGAAGACTTGGCACTCACTGCCGTTTTAAACAGCTCTTCAATCTTCTCTTGTTCTTTTTCACTCAATACCGATTCGCGCTCTTCATCTTTTTGTACCAGATTATCCACCGTATCCGAGTCAACACGAACGAAGGTGACGTCACCGAGCTTCATTTCAAGATGCTGCATGAAGTGATTATCGATGATATTATCAAACTCCAGGACATCGTAACCGTAGTTAGTAGCTGAATTAATAAAGCTATCGTGTTCCGCCGTATTGTTACTGTAGATCATGACCAGCTTGTTATGCTTGTCCGTTTGGTTGTCTTTGATCTTCTCTTTGTAATCCTCGATGGTTGCAAACTCATCCTTAGTATTCTTCAGCAAGGCAAACTTCTGGGCCTTGTCGTTGAATTTCTCGTCGGAGATCATACCGTATTTCACAAACACGCCTAAATCCTTCCACTTCGATTCAAAATCCTCACGGTCATTCTTAAAGAGGTCATGTAGTTTCTCAGCTACTTTCTTTGTGATATAGCCCGTGATCTTTTTTACGTTGCGGTCGCTCTGCAAATAGCTTCGTGAAACGTTAAGCGGAATATCCGGTGAATCGATCACCCCGTGCAGAAGTGTCAAAAACTCAGGTACAATTTCCTTAACATCATCCGTGACGTAAACCTGATTACTGTACAACTGGATTTTGTTTTTCTGAACTTCCAGACTGTTATTCAGTTTAGGGAAGTACAAAATACCGGTCAAATTGAATGGATAGTCAATATTGAGGTGAATCCAAAACAAAGGCGGCTGACCAAATGGATAGAGCTCTCGGTAGAAATTCTGGTAATCCTCGTCCGTCAGATCATTAGGTTGCTTTTTCCAAGCGGGGTGAGGATTATTGATGATGTTATCAACTTCTACTTCTTTGGATTCTTGATCTTCCCCTTCTCCTTCGTAAATTGTCTCGGTTTTTGTCCCGAATTTGATTTCAATGGGCAAGAATTTACAGTATTTGTCAAGTAGGCCTTGAATCCGACCTTCTTCGAGGTACTCCTTAGCATCATCGCTGATATGCAATACGATATCGGTACCACGCGTCGACTTATCGTGTGTGTCGAGCGTATATTCAGGATCGCCTTCGCAAGTCCACACTGCTGCCTCAGCACCGTCTTGATAAGACTTGGTGATGACCTCTACCTTGTCGGCTACCATAAAAGCAGAATAGAATCCAAGTCCGAAATGACCGATGATACTTTCCGCTTTATATTTTTCCAGAAACTCCTGAGCACTGGAAAAAGCGACCTGATTCAAAAAGCGCTCTACCTCGTCGGAAGTCATTCCGATACCTCGGTCGCGAATCGTAAGTGTTTTTTGTTCTTCATCGATAATGACGTCGATGGTCAAATCGCCCAATTCACCTTTGAAAATACCTTTAGAAGATAGGGTTTTCAGTTTAGTGGTGGCGTCGGTGGCGTTCGAAATCAGCTCCCGAAGGAATATCTCCTGATCGGAATAAAGGAACTGTTTGATGATAGGAAAGATATTCTCCGTTTGAACAGATATTTGTCCCTTTTGCATGGGCAATATTTTTTGGTTAGAAAATTTTAGTTAAAACAATTCTTATCCGTATTCCTAAATTGTCAAAGGATATGCCATCGGCCAAATTCTGTCAAATTGACGCAAAACCTTGTCGATGAAGGCACACAAGGTGCGAAAACGGCAGTTTTGCCCGAAGATGGGCCGAATATTCCACTGCTTTATCCTGTCACAACCGTCCGTCTCAACCCATGAAAAAAAATGTTTATGGCTTCATTATTGTAATATTCCAAAACGTAACATTGCGTGAATAAAAATAACCTTATGCAAAGCATTCACAGCGCACAAATCAAGAATCTGGTCACTAAGTTTTATTACCGTGACAATCATCTGTGCTTTCAAATTTTATTGCATTGCGAGGGCGATCAAACGGTCGCTTATCAAGAATTTTTGGACTACAGTGAATACAAGTCCGCTTACAATAAATTATTGGACGCTAAGTCTGCGAATGAATACATTCTATTACCCGAAAGCAAGCCCGTTAGCACACATGTCAATTTTGTGTAATGGCATAGTTGTTGGATAATAGGTGAACGTAAAATGACGCTATTTTCTACCCCAACTTAGAATGGAAAAAATAGCTTCAAATCAACCACCCCCCTGTAAATTTTTAAAGCATACAAATTAGAGATGTCCGGCGACGATAAAGATCGCGTACGGAAAGACATTTAGGGCAGTTTGCTCTGAATAGTGAGTGGGACCAATTCCATTGGGGGGTAGAATTGGTCTCTATAACTCACTTTACAAAAAGACACTGAATTTGATTTTGAAATAAGGAATTTGATTTTTGCCCCCCGATAGACGTATCCCCCCGACGTATCGAATAGTAGTTTTTGATAAGGGATATTTAGAAGCAAAGATCTTAAAGTCAGAAGTGACTTTAATACGAGTGAGTGAGACCAGTTTAACTGGGGGGTAAAAGCTGGTCTCAAACTCACTTTATCTAACGATTAGAATTTATTGACAATTTGGATTTATAAAAATTGATTTTTGCCCCCCGTGGACGTATCCCCCCGACGTATCGAATAGCAGTTTTTGATAAGGGATATTTAGAAGCAAAAGTCTTAAGGCCAGAAGTGGCTTTAAACGAGTGAGTGAGACCAGTTTAACTGGGGGGTAAAAGCTGGTCTCAAACTCACTTTAATTTAAAAAGGCGTCGTTCCGACTGGAACGACGCCTTTTTCAGTTTGACTCTTTTAGAAAATCAAACACGACGGAGTTTAATTTTTTCCGACCACATCCACTTTGATCCGTTGGTTACGATTGGCCAGTTCCCAAGCAGTGTGAAACACCAGTTGCCCGATGATTGCCATCTTTTCAAAATTAATTTTTTCAACGGTATCACTGGGGCGATGATAATCAGTATGTGTGCCGTTGAAATAGAAAATAGCCGGAATACCTTTCTCCGCAAAATTATAATGATCAGAACGGTAATAGTAGCGATTAGGATCATCCTCAGCATTGTAAGTATAATCGAGTACTAAGTTGGTGTATGTTGAATTCGCCGTTTCGTTAATTTCGTGTAGCTCCGTACTCAAACGATCCGAGCCGATAACGTAGATGTAGTTGGGATTATCTGCGTATTTTTCATCTACGCGACCGACCATATCAACATTGACATTGGCCACGGTTTTGTTCAACGGAAAGACTGGATTAGCAGTGTAAAACTCTGATCCTAGCAGACCTTTTTCTTCTCCGGTGACCAACATGCACAGAACACTTCGACGTGGCCCTTGACCATCAGCCTTTGCTTTTGCAAAAGCTTCGGCCACTTCCAAAATTGTAGAGGTACCACTACCATTATCATCTGCTCCGTTGAAAATGTCCTTGCCGCGCTTACCGAGGTGATCATAATGCGCCGTCAAAATCACCAGTTCATCTTTGAGCTGAGGATCCGTTCCCTCGATATAACCCAGAACGTTTACCCCTTCAAGGATTTTCTCGTTTTTAATTAATTTGAGTGAAAGATCCGTTTTCAGCTTCACAGCTCGAGACTTCCCCTTTTTCTGCATTCGCTTTCGCGCCTTAATCACTTTTTTGAAACGTTTGCCGGCGATGGCCTCCATCATTTTGGTACTGATGTAGGCATTGGGCAAATAAGTAGGCCCCGTTTCACTCTCATCGAGTACCATGCGGGCTTCAATGAAGCTACGGAAATTGCCCGCTACAATCGACTTGATATCGTCTTCGATAAAAAGAACTGCTTTCGCGCCCTTCGCCTTCGCTACGTCGAGCTTGCGTTGCCAGTTATTGGTCCAATCTGAGGCCGTACCCGTACCGGTGAGTTGCGATTTACCATTCTTGGTGAAAGGTTCGCCTTGATAAATCATGAGGACTTTATCTTTTACTTTACGGCCTTTATAATCGCTGTACTCAGGATCATCGATGCCGTAGCCCAGAAAGACAACTTCATCTGTGGTTAGTTCGGTGAGGGCAGGATTGCGCTCGTCAAAGGCGATGAAATCCCAGAGGTGTTTGAATTTTTGCTGATTGATAAGGATGCCCGTTTCCTTTTCCCACTTGGTCCAGCTAAATTTTACGGGCTGAAAGTATTGGCCATCTACAACGGGAGGTAAGCCCAGTTGCTTGAAATGGTCTGCGATATAGGCGGCCGCTTTTTCATTACCGGGTTCTCCAGTCTCACGGCCTTCAAATTCATCGGAAGCGATAACCATGAGATGTTGGCGCAAATCTTCGGCGGTTATCGTTGCAGCCAAAGGAGCAGGATCAACAGTTGGTGCGGAAAGGGTTTGAATTTCTTGTGGCCCTTGAGCCATGCCCGTATTCAAGGTGAAGCATACTACAGCTAACAGAACTAGCTTTTTTAAAATATCTCTCATCTAATTTACTTTTTAAACAATCTGTCATATAAACGTTGCGCAGGCCAAATTGTGCTACATACAAGCAATTTTACCTACCCGACGCGCATGACGACCGCCTTCAAAGTCAGTGCTTAGGAAGGTGCGCACCATGGCTTTAGCCACATCGAGACTTACAAAACGAGCAGGAATCGAGAGGACGTTAGCGTCGTTGTGTTGACGAGCCAGGGCGGCTAGCTCTTCCGTCCAGGTCAGCGCCGCCCGGATATCCTGATGCTTATTGGCCGTCATTGCAGCACCGTTACCGCTGCCACAAATTACGATCCCCAACTGGGCTCGGCCATCAGATACACTATCTGCTACGGGGTGAATATAATCGGGATAATCGACCGAAGCCTCGCTATCTGTTCCAAAATCCAGAACGTTGATCCCTTCTGCTTCCAGCATTTCTTTGATCGGATTTTTGTAGTCAAAGCCAGCGTGATCGGCTCCAATCGCAATAATTTGGTGATTCATAATTTTAATTAATGAAGTTGTAGGCATAGATATATCAAACTGTCTGGGTTTTCACACCTTACAGCTTCTCAAAATTATAAAAACCTTTCGAAACACTGGATTCCGAAAGGTTTTTTGCTAGATATCTTTGTCGCTAATGCGTTCGCTTTGAATTAATCACGGAAGTTACTATTACCCCGTTGCTGACTCGTGAGCGCTCGGAACTCCTGATCGAAGCCATCGAACGCAGCAAAACGCGTGCGCCATTCATCGGCAAAGGCTTTATCGCCGGCTTGCTCCGCCAAGCGTGGAATTTCAATCCGCAGCCGTAAGAAACTAGCCGCTTCGTTGCTAAAGCCAATCATCATGTCTTCTAATTCCAAGGATTGCAAAAAGCGTAATTGCTGCTCGGTCTCATTCGCCAGTGTTTCCATATGTGGTTTCCCTTTGTCATAAGCGTCTGCCTCGGCATAAACCTGGAGGAAAAACATCGTATTGATGTCATAAGGGAAATTATTATGCGGGAAGGATGCGAAATAGCGATCTACTAAATCAACCGCGCGGGCATTATCCTTTTGATCGATCATCTTCTGTGAGGTCCGCATCAACAAAGCACGCATCGACTGAATGCTTGGCCCGTAGCTGCGATCTACATAGGTATCGTGTTGATCAAAGCCACCCCATTTGAAGTCCTGCGTCACATTTTGATAGATTGAATCAGGCTGAATGACCCCGTAACCTACCATTCCATAACGTGCATCTTGCTGTGACTTAATCGGCACCAGACGCAAAGCCAAACCTTCCAGTTGAGTATAATTTTGTAAACCAAGCATAGAAGAAGGTCGGCAAGTCACTGCAAAATAGATAGGTCGCTTGAACGCATTGCTTGCAATGATATCCAAAACAGCAATATCGCCTTTGAGCAACCACTGCCCCTGATCTGCCGGGATTTTAAAGTTCACTTGATCCGCAATCTGGTTGGCGAAACGAGGACTAACGGTACCATTCTGCACAACTTGCTGGCTATCCACGCGAATGTAGAGTTTGTCACTAGGCAAAAAGCTTTCCAAGCTACGGCCGCTTTGCAGAGGAATTTCGTGATTCTCACTGACAAACTTCATCGCCGATTGCAAACTAATCGCTTTTTCTTCATTGTACGGATTGATCGGAATTTGAATCCGCTTGCGCCCACGATAAGCCTCCGAAGGAATCGACATTTCAATAGCCGGTGACTTATTCACCTGGCGACGCAATTGATCGATGTACCAGTCTACGGCAATCAAGCTCAAGTTAACCACGCGTACATCGGTACGAATATTTTCAATTTCCTGGGCGTACCAAAGTGGATAGGTATCATTATCACCGTAAGTGAATACGATAGCGTTTGGTGCACAAGATTCAAGGAAGTTATTAGCATAGTCGCGCGCACCGGAATGGTGTTGGCGTGAATGATCATCAAAGTTTTGAGTCCCCATCAAGATCGGGGCGAGCATCACTAGCGCGATGGCGGCTGGTGCTGCACCATTGCCGATTCGTTCCCGCAACGCTTTGAATATGGCTAGTGCTCCCATCCCCATCCAAATGCAATAGGTGAAGAAGGAACCAACGAGTACGTAGTCGCGCTCACGCGGCTCGTTAGGGGGCTGATTAGAATAAACTATAATCCCTAAGCCGGTAATGACGAAAAGTGCTAGCAAGCCGAAAGCATCATTGGGGCGCCTTCGGAAATGGAAGAAAATACCGACCAGACCAAAGATCAACGGCAGCATGTAGTACGTATTACGCGCCTCGTGATTTTTTATCGAATCGGGAAGTTCGCTCTGATTATACAAGCGAGCACTATCCAGCGGCTTGAGGCCGGAGAGCCAGTGGCCGCTTTTGGGATTCCAGGGATAAAATCCTTGCTCCCCGTTTTGACGCCCGGCAAAGTTCCACATGAAATAACGCCAATACATCCAGTTGACCTGATAGCGGAAGAAGAACTTTAAGTTATCCGCCATCGTGGGCTTACCGTTCGGATTACTGCTCCCCATATTTCGCATCCATAAGCGATATAGCTGCTTACGGGCTTCATCCTGATGCCCCATTCGAGGGAACAACATTTTTTCAGAATCGTCAAACTCGTAAGAGTTCTTTTGATCAACGATCTCGTAGCGATCACCGACTTGGCCGTAGCGATCCTCAGAAATTGTCGTTACACTGCGTGGATTATAATCGAAGCTCGGACCACGTAGTAAAGGCCGCTCACCGTATTGCTCCCGGTTGATATAAGGTAACAAACGCATCGGATCACTCGGATCGTTCATGTTGATTGGCGTATTGGCGTTGGCGCGAATAACAACCATTGCAATAGTAGAAAAACCCACCGTGACGAGGAAACCGGCTACAACGATTTTCTGCAGCGTTGCACTCTTGCTACGATGTGCCATATAAAATCCGCCACCAAATATTAGCCCCAAGATCAGAATTAGAGGATAAACACCACTTTGGAAAGGCATTCCCAGGCCATTGACCATTACTAATTCCAGCATGCGCCACATTTCAGGAATCCCCGTGATGATAAACGTTTGAATGAAGACAAACAAGACCACACCAATCACGGCTGAACCAATAGCTCCCGGTAAGGATACTTTTGCATCTTCCTCTTCAGAAACCGGCCGCGTTTTTTTGAAGCTGCCAGTTAATCGATTCGTGAAAAAGAGTACACCAGCTAAGATGACCAAACGTATGAAACGCACGCCAGCTACACTGTCGATTTTTCCAATAAGGCTGTATATCAAAAAGAATCCGATTAAAATACCTGCAGTTTTGAATACCACACTATCGGAAGGTCGTTTTTTATAATAGTAGAACATGGCGAGCGCTGGGAAAGTCAGCAAACTCAGCAAGTGAACCCCAATAGATAGACCCGCCGAAAATACCGCAAAAATCATCCAACGATCCGTATCTGGCTCATCGGGAAGGGTGTACCACTTAATCATCGCCCAAAGCGTCAGGGTGGTAAAGAAGGTAGACATCGCATAAACCTCACCTTCCACCGCAGAGAACCAAATAGAAGAGCAAAAAGCGGTGGCCAAACCAGCAACAACCCCTGCACCGGCCAAAGCCATGTTCTCAGTATTGTCGGTATTCCCTTCTCGTCCAACCAAAGCCAGTTTACCCAACATGATGGTGACCCAGCAGATAAAAGTAGCAGCAAAGGCACTACAGACTCCCGACAGGAGATTGACTGAAAAAGCAATATCGGCAGGATTATCAGAAATCAAACGAGCTACCGCGGTGAACATTCGACCGATTAACAGGAAGAGTGGAGCCCCAGGAGGGTGAACCACCTGTAATTTGTCCGCTCCGGTGATAAACTCGCCACAATCCCAAAGGCTACCCGTTCGCTCGGCTGAGAAAAAATAAACGACCATCGCAATGGCGAATACCGTCCAGCCAGCAATATTATTTAAACGCTTTGATGAATTCATGAATGATTGAAAATGAGGTTTTTAAAAAACGGTCCAAGCCGACTTTCAAATCGACCACAAATGTAATAAAATATTGCCAAGTTAATAGTTGAACTAAACGCTGACAGCAACTGATACACAAAAGTTTAAGCGGGGTTCACACGATCTGCATTTTTCTTCGGTAGCGCAGTCGTCAAACCTGTAACACTATACGGAAGTACATAGAAAAGGTTTGTGTAAATATCTCCCGGTAGAAGCTGAATTTCTCGAATCAGGTATACCAGCTATTGTGTACCTTTGCAGAAAAAGAGTTTTATGTTAAAACTGCTGACCATCGGGATTTTATTCTATTTGTTGTATCGCGTCGTTATTTCCCCTAACCGATTGAAGCAAGGGGCACAAAACTCGGCGGACAATACGTCTGATGATGGTGAATATGTAGATTACGAGGAAATCGAATAAACCAGCATTTATGCAGATTGGAGATTTAGTTTTATATAAAAACAACCAACTTATTGCTTTAAATAAGCCTTGTGGTTTAGCGGTTCAACCGGATAAATCGCAGGACAAGGCATTATTAGATTTAGCAGAAATTTACTGCCAGTCACGCCTAAAGGTCATTCATCGTCTCGACCGGCCGGCCAGTGGATTGGTCCTATTTGCGAAGACCCAAGGCGCCTTGGTGCATCTTAATAGCCAGTTTCAAGAGCGCGAAGTGACCAAGACCTATCTGGCTATTGTCAAAGAAGCCCCACCAGAAGCCAATGGTCACCTAGTGCATCATTTGATCAAAGACGGCCGGCGCAATCGGTCAAAAATCGTCGATACCGCCGAACCGAGCAGCAAAAAAGCAGAATTACGCTATCGAACCCTCGGGAGTAGCGATAAGTATCATCTTTTAGAAATTGAGCTCATCACGGGCCGGCACCATCAGATTCGTGCTCAGCTGGCGGCCGTGGGTTGCCCCATCCGCGGCGATGAGAAATACGGTTTTCGACGCGCCAACCGGGATCGATCCATTCAACTCCACGCCTGGAAGCTGGGCTTCCGACACCCGGTAAGTGGCGAAAAGGTTGAATTGACGGCTGCGCCACCCGAGGAAAACATTTGGGCGGCATTCGCAGAACAAATTCAGGGCTAAATTGTCTATTTAAGCCCGTTATATTTCATCAATCATTACAATTCTATTAGCAAGCATATGTCAGAACAAAATATTCAACGCACCGATGTCAACGAATTAGGTGAATTTGGCCTGATTGATCATCTCACGCAAGCGTTCCCCATTCAAGATCCCTCTACGACCAAGGGCATCGGTGACGATGCGGCCGTGTTGGATCACGGCGCGGAAATGACCGTGGTGTCAACCGACCAACTCGTCGAAGGCATTCATTTTGATCTCATGTATATGCCGCTCAAGCATTTGGGGTATAAATCAGTGGTGGTCAATCTTTCTGATATCTACGCTATGAACGCCACCCCGCGGCAAATCACGGTATCAATTGCTATTTCAAATCGTTTCTCAGTAGAGGCCCTCGAAGAGTTTTACGCGGGGGTGCGAGCGGCCTGTGAGCGCTACAGTGTGGATCTTGTCGGTGGTGACACGACGTCCTCACCTCGCGGGTTGTACATTAGTGTGACGGCTTTAGGGACGGCGCCCAAGGATAAGATTGTGTATCGCAATACCGCTCGGGTCGGTGATTTGCTTTGTGTCACCGGTGATTTAGGAGCGGCTTATCTGGGATTACAAATTCTGGAGCGTGAGAAACAAATTTACTTATCCAATCCCGGTGTTCAACCTGATTTGGAAGGACAAAATTATTTAGTGGGTCGACAGCTCAAACCCGAAGCCCGACGTGATATGGTTGCTGCTTTCGCAAAAAATCAGTTGATTCCTACCTCGATGATTGATATTTCGGATGGCCTTGCTTCGGAGATTTTCCATTTATGTACGCAGTCGGGCGTTGGTGCTTTTGTGGAAGAAAGTGGTGTTCCAATTCATCCGGATGCAGAACTTATGGCGCTTAAATTCAAGCTTGATCCGATTACTTGCGCATTGAGCGGTGGTGAAGATTATGAACTACTCTTCACGATTGACCCCAACGATGTAGAAAAAGTGAAGTTCTTACCGGACATTTACATTATGGGAGAAATCGTCGCTAAAGAAGATGGTGTTCGCCTACATACGAAGGGGGGCAATATTCATCCGATTCAGGCACAAGGCTGGAAGCATTTTGGTTAAGAAAGCCATTGGGACAAGCGGACTTTAGGCTTACTGCTTGGGCTGAACCAATTTTATTTGGTGGGCCGGAAATGGTTTATTATATTTAACAGTCTTAAGAGAGCATTTTTTTAGTTCAAAGTCATCCCTTAAACTCCGATTCTGAGTTAGTCATCCCCGAGCTAGCGCTCAAATAATGTATACTAAGACATCTGTTTTCTACAGATGAAAACCTCTTTTTAATTCTTATGCAATACATTCGAGCGTTTAAAGTCCTTTAAACAAACGATACGAGATGAGAAAGCTCATCATCAAAAGACCATAATAGGAATTTTTACTTTGATGATTGAAGCGTGGTGCAGGAATTTTCCCGTGCCACGCTTTTTTGGTTAATCTTGATTGCGACTAATCTACATCTGCCTCCAGATTCTCTATAGTCACAATCACTCCTCCACCTTTTAGATGTTTAGAAGCTTCTTCAGAAATAATGATGAGTTTCGGATCTTGAATTAATTTTTCCATCACATTAGTTTTTTGTTGTAAATAGAAATTAAACTCACTTTCTAAGGTCATTCGTGTATAAAATAAGCTCTAAATTCCTTATTGATCAAATGCTTCGATTTATATCGAACTAGCTACAACATTCTCCCCGAAATATGTTTGAGAAGAGTTATTTTTACTACTCTTACTATTCAATATTTTATTCATATGATAAGCTATTTGTCCTTATTGCGAGGTATCAATGTTGGTGGCCAGAAAAAGATCAAAATGGCTGAACTCCGAACAGTTTACGAAGGGCTAGGCTTTAGACAAGTCCAATCCTATATTCAAAGTGGTAATCTCGTTTTTACTAGCCAGCACTCTATTGCTGAACTGGAAGATCAGATTCGAAAAGCGATCTTTAATCATTGGGGATTTGAAGTCTCTGTAATGGTCAGGCAAAGCGAACAGTGGCTCAACTATCAAGCTGCAAATCCCTTCACTGGAGCAGATGTGGACACCAAAAGATTGTTTCTGACCCTACTTTCAGAAACGCCCAAGCCTGAGCTAGTGGAAAAGCTAAACACCTTCGAATTTCCCAACGAATATTTTCAAGTGATTGGGGACGCTATTTATTTGCATTGCCCTAATGGCTATGGCCGGACCAAATTGGATAATAATTTTTTCGAGCGACAGCTAGGCCTATCTGCGACGACTCGCAATTGGCGCACGGTGGGTAAGCTGGCGGAACTTCTGACCGCAACAACGCCTTAGTATCCCAAAAGACTAAAGCATGACATCAGGAACACGGTCTACGTTAAAAATTATTAGTATCCTCTTTTCGCTTGGTTCGCTCATTGTACTACTCAACGATGACTGTCGGCAGAGCAAACGCGATGCGGCCGATGCTCGACGCCAACAAGCGCGCATCGCTGAGGTGAAAGCGCTATTTATAGGGACCTGGCTCGACACGACGGACACTAATGGCTTCACCTGCCGCGAAGTGCTGACGTTTAATGACGCTGATACCGGCACGCGCAATTTGATTTTCGCTCCAGCCTGTACATTATCCCATGTTTTTCATTACCAGCTTAACAATCAAAAGGAAGACGATCTGCGTTTTCCGCTCCGCCTAACCTTGAACATGCAGGAAGAGGTCGCGGATCAAGGCTGTAGTCCGGCGCAGAAGCAACAGTGGCTAACTAATATGGCGGCCTTCCAACGAGTAGAAAAACGTACGGCACATTTGGTTGGCCAGTCTGTGGAATTAGCCGGTTTCACTCGCGTTTCCGAACCGCCTGATCAACGAACTGTGCGCTCCACCAGTTATCGTGAGTCCTCTGTGCTGGCTCAAATGTACGAAGATGCCTCCCAAATTGATCTCAATACAATGCTTAGCAAACATTTGGATATCCTGGCGGAAGAATTTGGTCGTCCGAAGCTACATCTCCTGCAGGATAGTGTGCATTATGATTTGAGCTGGTACCAGTGGGGGAGTCAGGATTATCTGGGTCGTATTTATTTGCGGGAGGGGCAGCCTTATTTTGCGACGGACTATTGGATCCCTGCCGTTGGAGGAGTTATCGTTGGGGCGTGGCGTAACTTGCGCTATCTGGATTCAAATGGGCAGCCACAACGTGGAGACATCTATATTTGCTACCGAAGCAGGCAGGAGCAGAAGTATTGGTTTGTGAGAAAAAGGTGATTCTGCCAAGATGTTCTATAGTTGTCCAACAACTCATATCTTACGAAGATAGGTTTGATATAAAACGGTAATTTGTACGCTTGTTACAAAATCTGCGAAAACAAAAATACTGGTTAGCCGTAGCACTCTGAACATAAACTTCTATTAACATGCGCAATCTCTTTCTCATCGTCGTTATTGCTTTAATTCTGGGGGTATTGATCGGCATCGCGATGCCTTTCAAGTACGATAACCCTAACTGGCAAATCTTTATTCCAGCTATTATTGCGGCGGTGAGCTTTGTGGGGAAGGCCGGTTGGGATATCTATTCCAAGCAAAGAGACAATCGCATCAAACTCATCGAGGAGCAGTTGTCTCAATTCTATTATCCCATTCTCATTCGATTGGAAAAGGACAATGTAACCTGGGACCGGATGTTATACAAAAACCGCGATGATGGTTCGCTCGAAGAAAAAATAGGCGAGGTGATCGAAGAAACTTTGATTCTTCCAAATCATGATGAAATATTGGAAGTAATTGATAAAAAAGCATACCTCTGCCAAGACGATAACATCATCAAGATTCTGGTGGATTACATTAAACACATTTCAATTTATAAAGCGATTCGAGCTTCGGGAGATAAACACACGCTGCCGAGAAATCTTGGAGAGGAATTATCGTGGCCAAATCCTTTTTATCCGACACTCAAAGCAAAAACAACAGCCCTGCAACACACTCTCAACCGGTTGACCGGGCGATAATTATAAAAAACACTAGATGTCGATACTTGAAATATTCGGCTGGGCTGAAGATGTTATGGTTCGTGTCGCGAAGGGCATCATCCAAGGGATTTTCTACACCGGAGCGGCCATCGCTAGTCTGTTTGCCAAGAAGGAACACAGCTTCAAAGCTTATTTCGAAAACTATCGAGACTATGCCTACCCTTATTTTATCTGTGTGAGCGTTTGGGGTGGTTTAATCTGGCTCGTCCGGTATTTGTATTAATCTGTTTTCCTTTCCATTTCTTACTGCTTCTTTAGTCGAAAAAATGTGCTTTTTCGATGGCTTAGGGTGATTTTATACTAATCATCAATATTCTAAAGCTATGGGATTTGCTAATAGTATGATCAGCAGTATCAAGTATAACCTTGGGCAACTGCGTCGCCGTACATATTACTACCGTCGTCAGGAAACCAGCCAAAAATTAAAACGGGGGCTGCAATTTCAGGCGCAGCAAGTGTCACCTGATCAACGCACTAGAAATCGTATGGCAAATGAACGCTATCTGGCCTACCGACGGCGAATTATCTTTATCCGGTGTGCATGTATCCTAGCGATTCTGTTTTATGCTGTTTATAGCATCATATTTTGAATGGGATACTATAATAATCCCCCATAGATAACAGCCTGTCATTGCTCGAAACCAATTTGCGCCAAGTATAACCACCAAATCAGAAAATCGTTAACTTTGCGCATTGGATGACAACGCCCAATCACATACCACAAATCGACTTGCCTGGCATCATACGCGCCAAGAATCCCACCTTGGCTCGCCTCTTGCCCGGTTTCATATTACGCTACCTCAACCGCATCATTCACGTAGAGGAGATCAATCGGTTTTTGCGAGAATATCACACCAAGCGCAATTTCGATTTCATCAACCAAGTATTGGATTACATCCCTGTCAATGTAGAAGCGGTTGGCTTGGAAAATATCCCCCAAAGCGGCGGTGCCATCGTTGCGTCCAATCACCCATTGGGTGGCCCCGATGCTTTAGCTTTGATGCAGCAAATCGCCAAAGTGCGTCGCGACCAAAAGTTTTTGGTGAATGATATTCTGATGAATCTCACACAGCTCAGTGACTTGTTCGTACCGGTCAATAAGCACGGCCGCAACGGTCGGGAGGTCATTCGCCTGATCGATGAGACCTATTCATCAGAACATTTGACTCTGATTTTTCCGGCGGGCCTCGTGTCGCGTAAGCAAAATGGCCGGATTGAGGACCTCGTTTGGCACAAAAGCTTTATCAATCAGGCTATCAAATACCAACGGCCAGTCATTCCGGTACTAATTCAGGCGCAGAATTCCAGCTTTTTTTACAATCTTGCATTATGGAGAAAGCGACTGGGTATCGGTGCTAATATCGAAATGCTGTATCTGGTCGATGAGTTGTATAAGCAGAAGGGGAATACCATCCGTATCATCATTGGCGAGGCGATATCGCCCGCTATTTTCACCCGAGATAAAAAGCCACAAGATTGGGCCGCCCTGGTCAAGCAACATGTCTATGCCCTGGGCAAAGGTCAAAAGGTACTGCCAATTCGATAAAAAAACAGCTGTGCTATAATGAATACAAGCGAGGAACTTTTTACCTAATAACTCGCTTTAGTTTTCATTACAGCCTGAGTTAAAATATTGATCTAATGGAAAAAATAATCGATCCCGTTGATCCTCAATTGGTCAAAGCGGAATTGACATCCGAATTATTCGTACGTGAGACCAACAAAGGAAGTAATGAGATTTACATCTTTGACCACCGACAAGCTCCTCAGACCATGCGAGAGTTGGGGCGGTTACGCGAAGTCACGTTCCGTGGAGCGGGCGGCGGCACAGGTAAATCCATTGATTTAGACGAGTATGATCTATCCGACAATCCCTACCAGCAATTGGTCGTTTGGGACCCGGAAAAACAAGCTATTGTTGGTGGTTATCGCTTCATCTGTTGCCGAGACGCAATCACGGATGCTGGCGTTGAGCTATCAACGATGGAATGCCTTGACTTTTCGGATGGGTTTATCAAAGATTATTTACCCTATACGATAGAGCTAGGTCGCTCTTTTGTCCAACCTCTTTACCAACCGAGCAAAGAAAATCGGGCGGGCCTCTTTTCACTGGACAATCTCTGGGACGGCCTCGGCGCATTGATCGTTGATCACCCTGATATGCGCTATTTCTTCGGTAAAGTAACCATGTATACCCACTTCAGTGTGGAAGCGCGCGACCTGATTCTGACCTTCCTACGGGAGATGTTCGAGCCACGTCTTGATTTGGCTTGGCCACCGCACCCGTTGAAGTTGGAATACGATACCTCGGCCTTTGCCTCAGTGATTCGTGAAATGGATTATAAAACAGCACACCGCGAACTCAACCAACGTGTACGCGATCTTGGCGAGAATATTCCGCCACTGGTTAATTCCTACATGAATTTATCGCGGAGTATGAAAACCTTCGGCACCGCCATTAATCGACACTTCGGAAATGTGGAAGAAAGCGGCATTATGATTACCATTGATGATATCTATGATTCGAAAAAGGAACGACATATTTCATCTTATGAGCCGAGAAGTTAGCGGGACTATATTTTGCCCCTCCAGCTCAAATTCAAGATTATTCAGAGCCAAGTCATTTTTATAACCAACCTCAATCTTTCGACCTAAAGAAGTAGCACTTGCTTTCGCTTGTTTACGAGAGAAGGAATGGTTAGGTAATTTGGAATTATAGCCGCTCAGGCTAAGATTTCCGAGACAATGTACCCCCTCATATTTGTATCCATTCTTGCGGGATATTTCTGCCTTGGGGAAGTACATGCTCCACGGTCCATACAAAGTTACCCTTTGCATTTATCTCCCAAAGGTTAGGTTTGTACTCGTACGACTCGCTGAGCGGGGATGCTTAAATCGATTTCTATGCCAACATTTCCCGGTTATAATCAATTATATTCACACACCCGTATTTTCCGACCATCTGATAAGAAATCACTCGTGACATCCATTGGCCAGGTTTGATTCGGACCTTCGGAGACCTGTAAGGATTCTTTTACCCGGTTTGGCAATCGCTTTTTGTATTTCCTTCTTAAGCCTAACCGCATTTTCCGGTCCACGCGCGGCAGATATCATCCACGGTTCGGCCTGACTCATTTTCTTTGAGCGCTTTAACGATCTGGCTTTCTGTAAATCTTGATTTTTTCATACAACTAAATTTAATCTTTTTCCTTTTTTAAGTTGTCCTGTTTTTAGGGAAGGCTACATAGTGAATTATACGCAGAGCTTATCAAGCACATGGATTGTTAGTGAAATTAGGTATTGCTTGATTTTTTACTTTTTTATTTAACAAAACAATTTAGAAAAAAGCGTATAGATTACTTATTTGTTCTCATCACAAAAGTAGTCTGTGAGTAAAATACAAGCTTTTTGTTCGATAAGATTTAAAGGTAATAAGACTGCCTCATAGAATTTTTTTTACGCGGCAATCTTATCCAGTTATTTGAATAAAAACAGTTTATAGGTTTTTGCTGAAAAATCAGTTTTAATTGTGCAAAAGTAAAGACCTGACATTAGTGGATTACCTAAACTTGATCTGCCATCCCAGGATGTACTATATGTGCCTTGATTTAAATATCCCTGAAATAATGATTTAACCAACTGACTATTAATATCAAATATCTCAATTGTAATCTCGGAATCTTCTAGTAATGAATAGTCAATATTGACGATAGATGAAAAAGGGTTTGGATAAATTTTTACATCTATTTTTGTTGGACTACTTCGATCTTCTAAAGTATCAACTTTATTAAGCTCATTTGAACGAGGTAGGGCATAATCAATCCATAATTTGGCAATATTATCAGCAGGGACACCATTAGCAAGGGTGAATTTTCCTCCAACGAACAAGTTATTTTGTTTTATTGTAATAGAATTAGCGTAAAAATATTGAAGGCCACCCCCTAATGTATAAAAATTACTACCATCCCACATCGCTATATTTCTCACACTTCGACCTTGACTATCAGTAAAATAGAATTGCCCTCCAAGGAACAGATTCTCATCATCATTTAATATTAGAGTTTCAATATTAGCATGTCCGCTACCAATAAGAAGAGTATTCCAAGTATTTCCATCATATTCAAGGAGACGATGCCCATCAGCAGCAAAAACATTTCCATTACTTTTCAATGCTAATGCATTAACACCTGCTGTGCTGCTATTATAAAGACCAGTCCAGTTAGCTCCATCCCATTTTGCAATAGTATAATTATATGGTGGTGTTGAAGAAGTAAAATTCCCTCCAGCAATTACTTCTGCACTAGGAGTTACAACAATTGATTTAACATTATAAGGCATAGCTCCTAATCCTACCCATTGACTTAGGTTCCATCTTGCGATGCCTTGGATTTGAGTATTTCCATCGGCAGAGGTAAAATCACCTCCCGCATAAATAGTTCCGCTTTGGCTAGAAGCGATTACTTTGACTCTATCATTCATTCCCAACCCAAAAGATGACCAAGTATTTCCATCCCATTTAGCAATACGATTAGCGGGAACATCTGAACCAACAGAGGTAAAATCACCTCCTACTAATAAATTGCCGTCTCGATCGAAATGCAATGCATAAACTGGAGCATTGGTTCCACCTCCTACATTCGACCATCCAGTCCCGTCCCATTTGGCCAAATAGTTTATCGGGATATTGCCTGCAAGTGTGAAATCACCTCCCGCGTAGACAACGCCATTTGAATCGATGACAACTGCTCTAACCTCATCATTAAGTCCAAAGCCAAGTGAAGGCCAATTAGAGATAGAAATACAAGCTGAGAATTCAGAAGTATTTCTATTTTCGTCGACAGCCAATGCGGTGATATGCCTTCCAGGGGCAAACATTCCCTCTAATTCAATCGAAAAATCAATATCTCCACTAGAAGTAGTCGTAACACTTATATCTCCAATTGGTTTTTCACCCTCTCCAAAGTTCAGTGCAGTTTCAGATGAATTACACCTACTATTTGCATAGAAGTAAATGGTATAGTCTTTATTCGGGATGCTACCTAAAGTTCCCTCAATTTCTATTTTTCCATTGTCATTTAGAAAAGCTTTAGTGAGGACAGGAAAATTTTGGGATTGATTGCTTCCGCCATCACTATCATTGGTATCATTAGCTGTTGGTCCATCATCATTCAAATCAATTCCCAAATCATTATTTAAATAAATTTCATTCAAAATGACGACATTATTGTATACCCCATCTCCAATCATTGAGACTCCATTGCCTAAATTACTGGCGATTGTATTCCATTGTATTTCATTCTCAATCGCGTTCATCGATAGTATCATTCCAGTACCATTCCCCATCGGAGCACCTCCTGCACTCAACCCAATTATATTATCAAAAATATCATTGAATTTTGCGGGATTACTATAACTCATTAAAGTAATACCTACATCATTATCTGATATTACATTACTTAAGCCGTTAGTTGGAATTCCTCCAATGGTATTGAATTGTCCTGCATATATAACAATTCCTGAAAATTCATTACCTAGCGCATTACCCCCGCTAGCATCTACTCCAATATAATTGTTTTGAACAGTATTAAAAGTGCCTGAGTTAATATATATTCCATGACCAAGGTTTCCTGATATGATATTTCGATCATCTTGGTTAATCCCTCCAATGGTATTATATGATGAGCCATTGTTCAGATAAATTGTTCTGTATAAATCTTCCCAAACACCGGCTTTTCCGCCATTGCCCAGAGAACCAAGACCAGAAGCATCCGTTCCAATATAATTACCTTTTATTTCATTATGCTTTGTATTAGCCCCGTCAATAGTGACAGCGGTCAGGTCATTGCCAGATATCAAATTCCGAAGTTGATAGTTGTTTCCTCCAATTTTGTTATTTGAAGAATTATAGCCAATGAATACACCATTTCTACCATTTCCCAAGTCAGTATATCCTGTCGAATCTGTACCAATGAAACAGGTCTCAACCTTATTCAATCCTCCTGTAATAAGTCTAACACCATTTAAGCCAAATCTATTGATAATGAGGCCTTTAATTGTACTTCTTCCACTGCTTATAATCAATCCTTCTCCGTTAGCCCCAATCAAGGAACCTTCTAATTCGATTTTTAAAATAGCGGGCCAACTATTTATAGATGTACCGGGTTGTGATAAGCCATCAATGTAGACGGGATCAGTAATTAGAGGCAAATTATAAGTTGGTGAAATTGTATGAACAGAGTTGCCGGGGATATTAAACCTAATAGTATCCGCAATGTTAGAAACAAGTGAATTTGCATCAATTATTGCCTGCCGAAATGATCCCAATCCAAAATCATTAGTATTATTTACCCAATAGACATTTTGGGAATTACAAATTGTAGTAAAAAGAATTAATATAAATAATAGTATTTTTTTATAATTTTTCATTGTCTTTATTTTATTAATCATGTTGAGTATTCTGCATTTACAAAATCTGACTTTATTAATAAGGAATAATTGTTATAACAAAATCAAATAGCTAACTATGAGAGAGATTTCCTTAACCATTTCGTATTAATTTCTTATTTCATTGTATTCGCATAGCTATTTTTTAAAATACTTTGCTAATCAAGATCAATAAATAGTTTAGGTGAAGAGGTATACCAAAATCTAGTCGGGCAAGACCTAAGAAAAAATTATGAAATATTTAATAGAATTGGCCCATCCCATGAATAGAGAACCCCAATTGCTATAAGATTTTCATTTCTTAATCAGTAACTGAGAATATTCATCTACTGCAGTAATAATATTAATAGTGTAAACTCCTTTTGACAAGCTGGATAGTCTAATACCATCATTTATATCATCTAGATACTGGCTATAAACACTCTTTCCATGAACATTAAAAACTTCGATATAACACTGTGTTGTATTAAGATCAGTTTCTATCCAGATTTCGTTAATAAATGGATTAGGATATATCCTAATTAAATTATTATACTTAAACTTTACACCAATTATATTTGAATAGGAATATTCATTACTAATATCGATTTGCTTCAATCTGTAGTAATTCCAACCCGCAATGGGAGAATCATCTATGAATGAATAATCTCTAAGTAAATTACTCTCTATTTCTCCTGCAACGAATCCTAAAGATTGCCATTCCTCTACATGTAAACGTTCAATTTCAAAACCCAAGTTGTTAGTTTCAGTTAATGTTCGCCAATCCAATACAATGTCATTTTCATGAACTGTTGCTGAGAATTGGTCTAGCTCCACAGGTAATGCAATATCACTAGTAAAGATGATGTCAGTTGCTATCATTGATGCTACTACCACATAATAGGTCTGGTTAGCAATAACATCTATTCCGACCCCATCAACTGATCCTCGACATGTAGATACCGGAGTAAGATCATCGAACGTTTGTGCATTTTGATTTGAAGCTGTATAAAAAACTACAACTATATAGGACCCTGAACCACTAATTGCAGATATACTACCATTGGATGATGTAGTAAACTTATACCAGACCATTGGTTCATAATGGTAACAAGGACCATCTGAGGCAGGTACTGGTCCCTCAGTATCTGCATCTGGAAAGTTAACAAGCGTATCAATAAAGGTAAAGTCTACAATTTCTAGGGCTGTGGAAATTTCATCATTTAGAGGAGGATTCGGAGGAGGAATATAGCTTCCAGTTACCGATATAGTAGCCGTAACAGAAGTATTAGCTATTAAAATGTAATAAGTCTGATTAGGGATTGTTACGTAGTATAATGTATCTCTATTTGAGCAGGATTGTAACGGGACTAGATTCGTAAAATCTGTCGCTGATTCATCAGGAGAAGTGTACAATATAATATTTGATAGACCAGCAGAAACTGAAATAATAATGTCTGCACCTAAATCGAAAGTGAACTTGTACCATATCATCGCCCTGTTATCAAAACATGTCCCATCTGAAGCAGGAACAGGGCCTTCAGAATCTGCTTGCGAAAAATCTACTGAAACATCCGAAAAAGGTATATCTATGATATCTAATGCCGTGGATATCTCATCATTTGGAGGTTGACTCAGAAGTGGTGAAAAATTAGTTATTAAAAATAATAACGATATAATAGTTTTCTTTGCTAATGTAAACATGGTGGGGAATTTAAATCATCAAAAAAACATCCTCCTACAAGAAGTATAAGGTAAGACGTTGTGTTAGCAGTAAGATAGTTTGATGAGTTTCAGCTATAGTATAGCAAAGTTTACACTTTAAAGTATTTTGTTATAATTTAAGCGTTTTTATTGTTAATTCAAATTTTTTATTAAATCACTATAAAAAATCTAATAAAAAATACTCACCATCAATTTATATACTATTGTAGACTAGAACTTGGTTCTGTTGAAAGGTGAACTTGTAAAAGACGATTTAAAAAGATTATTATACTTAAAGATTAGTGTAACTGTTTTCAAACGAAAAGGGGTGATACTAGATCAGAACTATAGCAGGGAAAGGTGATACAATAATTATATGAAGACATAATCGTCTAGGTCATTCATTGAAAGCATTTAGCTGAGTGGGTAAACTTTCTTGATAAGAAAAATTGATTCTTTACACCTTTGAGGCGTTAGCAAAATTTATAGAGACCATAAGAAAATATACTCAAGCTAGTTTTGCTCTATTGAGGAGTACTCAGAAATGAATAAAAACTTTGAATAAAAAAGAAAGGATATTTAATTGAGCGTTAGTGTTACTTACAATAGTTTGCAAAATGCTCAAGATTAACAAATCAACTTTATCCTATTTTTGTAAGGAAAATTTATATGTATGTAATTTGAATTATTTTACATTTTGGTTATTAGCTCCAATCCAGCAAATTCAAATAGCAGATGCCAATGTTCTCATCTTACACTAATTTTTATATACTAAATAGTTTTTTGTTAGAGAACAACGTAATTATATATAAACAATTAATTCTTCAAAAAGGTTGCATAGTCAAAAAAGTATTGTTATATTTACGTTGTGCAAATAGCACACCTATATGATATATTAAGAAATTCTACCTACACTTTCACATTGCTCTCTATTTTCAGTAGGTTAATAATCGATCTAAATTAAAATTTCTTAATTTTAAAACCTACGCAAGATTTATTTATAAACTTGCTTGTTGGGTTGTACTCAATAATCATACAGTGTCACTTTGCTAGTTCGATACTCATGATTTCTACTATTCAAAGATTGTTGAGTAAACTCATAAATACTAACCTTTGGAGAGAAGTGTTTCAACAATTACACAATTAGCCTGACTAACAAGGTTGTATACATTAATACATAACCTTTATCAACAATTGGTTTTATTCTTAAAAGAATAGCATTTAAGAGTAAAATAATTGAATGCATTCTTTTATATTCGTGATCTTCTGGGGCACGCCTCAGTAAGGATAGAATATTATTTAATGTTAAAAAATAAATAACAATATGCTTTCTAAAAAGCGATCGTAAAACCCCAAAAATGAAACTCTTTACTTATTTTATCCTTATCTCCCTAACTTTAATTACGCTTATAACAAGTTGTGAACAAGATCCCCCTCCTAATGATACAACTATTATAATTGGCTATTTACTGGAATACGGCCCAGAAGAAGTTCCTCTAAAAGAAAAAGCAATATATCTACAAGAATGCGATGGAAATCATGACAGTTTTGGTTGCTGGACTGTTGATACTTTTTATACTAATACAGATGGATATTTCTATCACGAATTTCAGCATAAATTAGGGAGTTATCAAATTGTCCCTGCAAGCATTAGTGGTTATTACGATATAGAGGATTACGTCATTAACGTAGGAAAATCTAATCAAATGACTCTTATAGCTGATCCGTATGCCTGGCTAAAAATCCACGTGAAAAATACAAACCCAGTGAACGATAGCGATCGGATCAATTTCGTAGGTGGCTGGGCTGGAGGGAGTTCCGATATTTACTACGGTACAAATGTGGATTTTGTCGACATTAAACGAGTGCGTGGAAATCGTCAGCATTACATCAAATGGTGGGTGACTAAAAATAACAACATGCAGGTGTTTGAAGATAATCTAACCTACGGTGCTCATGACACCATTGAATATGAAATACTTTACTAAGACATAACAAATTAATTTCGCCCCATAAAATCAACTTAACCATCTAAATAACAATCACTTATACATTATAATTCGAAACAGCCACGACATGAATTGCTTCATGCTCGTTTAGCCCAAGCTATATCCATTTCTTAATCATTTAAATGCAGTACCATGCGTCAGTTTTACTTGGTGCTGTGGATAGGGTTTTGCCTATTTGCAGCAAGCCAAAGCTATGCCCAATGCCCGACAACGTTTGAAATGCCCGATATCTATATTGAAAAAGATACTACAGATAGTACACCACTCTGGTTGGGTAATATTGAATTTAGTAGTTGCCGGACCTACCTCATCCACGAGACCGTTACCTTTCATTTCCCCGAGAATGCTTTTACTGCGGCCATACAACCTAACAACCAGGAATACGATTTCATTTTACGGGTTGATCTGGCTGATGGTAATGGTTATCAGGATATACCTTCTGATCTTAAAATGACTGTCACCTATTCTACTCCCGGCCAACGAACAATTCGTATCCAGGCTTGTGCAGATAATGGCAATGGTCAATGCTACAATTACTGGAAGTTTCCCTTAGTACATAATCCAGTTACCGCTGACTATATGCGACCTGATCTGAGCATTGGTATTTCTACTGATAGTATCTGGATGCCGACTTGTAACGAAGCTTATGACTCAACCTCCCCTTTTTTAACCGGACAGATTAGCAACGCTCGAGCCTATATCAAATATGGAGCAGGACATAACGCATTGGTCAAGCCGCTGATTTTTGTCGATGGACTAGACTTTGGTTCAGCTGAAAAGGTGGTTATTGATACTTCATTAGGTGAGGAAGGGATTATTAGATATGGGCGCAATGGTTGGGATGCGCTGGTCAAAGGGTCATATGAAGGTTATCTCGATTTTGAAAATGGTGATGTTAGCGAATTTGCTTTATACCCGGCTCAATTCGACGATTTGTTAGCCGCCGGCTTTGATATTGTATTTCTGGATTTTGAAAATGGCTCGGACTATATCCAGAAAAATGGGTATTTGCTGATGGAGCTACTCCATCGCATCAATAGTGAATGGAAAATTGATGATCCAATTACAGGGATTCGACACGAGAACGTAATCGTAGGTGCCAGTATGGGCGGACAAATCGCTCGATGGACTTTGGCCCGGATGGAGCGTAATGGACAAGCTCATTGTACAGGTACTTATCTATCCTTTGATTCACCACATCGTGGTGCGAATATTCCTTTAAGTTTACAGTCTGCGGCTTGGTTTTTTTCCCGTACCGGGCAAGATACCCGCCTCTGGACCCAGCTTAATGACCCAGCCCCTCGGCAACTATTGCTAAATAATTTTGAAGCGGCCTACAATGATGGCAAGCTCACAGCAAAAGAGTGGGCCTATGGGAGTTCGATTTATGAAAAAGATACTACACTCGATTATAATTGCTTACGAGATTTATATTTAGACGAAATAGCCGATTTGGGATACCCTAGCACAACACGTAACATTGCTATTGCATGCGGAAGTGAACTAGGTGTAGGGCAGGGCTATGGTGAAGGAGCTAACCAATTTAATGCTCACTTATACGCCAACGAGCACAATTTCGGCAGTATTTTCCGGATGGGACTTTGGAGTCAAAATGGAGGAACCGCAGATTATGTCGTGCGAGGCATGATCGATTGTTTCAAATATTCTAACACATTAGATAAGTCAGACTTAGTATTTGCTGCAGCTACACCTTTCGATTTCAACCCTTGCGCGGAAGGCGTTATTCAAGGACGTAGCCCCTTTCGTTATCACAGTGTTTATGTGCAGATGCTGGAAACACTGCCACCTTTCGACAATACACCTGGGTGCTATCGAAGTGATCTACTGGCCTTACAAGATGATCTGCTTGGCCGACTTGAGACGTTAGTTGGCAACGAAAATGTCGATATCACTGTAGAGATCCCTGCAAACCGAAAGAAGTCTAGTTTCATGCCCCTAATTAGTACACTTGATATTAATTGGCCAATGGATGAAGAGCATCTTTGGAAGAACGTCGAACTGGAAGGGCTTCTGGAAAATAATCTAATACCATTTGAGAGTTATTATGCACCTGATATCAACCTTAAACATGTTGAAATGGATAGCGCTATGCGCGTTTGGGTAAATACGGAGTTGGCATCAAGCAGCATTACTCTCAACCCGATCTTAGCTGCCGGAGAAAGCTACAACTTCGGCACCACCTATCGCCACCGCATTCCTACCGTAACGGTTAGTGGTGGTAGCACACTCCGTGTTAATGGCCCGGGGCCATCAGGCTATGGAGATGAACAAATCAGTACTAAGGAAACCTTTACTGCGTACACTTCCGACTGTGGAAGTTATATCACCGTTGCATCTGGTGGTGAGATGATTTTAGGAAATGATAACGCAGCATTGGATTTGACGAGACGAGCCTATGTGCATATCCAATCTGGCAGTACCGTTGAAGTTAAATCAGGTGGTAAGCTTCGACTCGCCCGTGGTTCCAGGCTTATCATTGAAGCTGGGGCTCAACTTATCATTGAACCAGGGGCCGAAGTGGACCTATGGTGGGATGACTCTTATATTCAGATACAAGGAGAATTAGTATACCAAGGTACTTTCGATTTTAGCGGATCGGGTTATTTTCTATTGGAAAAAAACCACACACTCACCATGGAAGCCCCTGCTCTAGAAATTATTGGCCAGGCTGGAGAACGCTTTCTACGTTTAGGAGAAAAAACAATACTCGATCTGGAATCACATGATCTTATTTTTAAAGATGGTGGCGTGGAATACGGAGTTGATGCTTCAATAAAAGTGGGTGCCGGGGCCAGTGTGGTTTTAGAAAATATGAAGTTGACGGGGCTGGAGAATAATCAGGTTGGTCACACCGGGCTTGATCTTTATGGTTTGAATCAACTAACATTATTTGAAGTACAAATCGAAGGACTAACTAAAGGTATTACACTGCAAGATGCATTATCACCTTTACCCACCCAGATTTATTCCACTACATTTACCGATTGTGTTTTCGGACTTTGGACAATCGGCGCTAAAATCATAGATCTACAAGATGTTACCTTCAATCCACCACCCGCTCAAGCTGCTTTCGCCTTCATTGGGGAAGAAATAGAATGGTTAGGGATGGGGCAGGTGACTATTGAGCAATATCCGTCCATCGGTAGTGAAAGTGCATTCAAACTGAAAAAAGTCACTGAAGCATCATTTAGTGGAGTGGTTTTAAAGGATAATGAAATCGGATTAGAATTACGGGATGTCCCTGAACTACGCATCTTTGGATGTAGGATTGAAAATAATGGAATCGGGATTCAGGTGCCACAGGCAGGTGAGGCAGATAATAAAAATGAGTCCAATATATTACTGTTCCGCAAAGCAGTCGTCAGTAATAATACCACCGGTATCCAGATAGATAAAGGCGGAGAGAATCTTGATGGAAGTCTCTACGGGATGGTCTTGATGGACTGTGCAGAGCTATCAAATAATGGTATGGGCATCAAAGGTACAGATGTCACCTTGCAAATAGATGCCTACCTCAATGCCGGAACAGATGACCCCACCCTCATTCGGCCTAACCAGATCTATGGCAGTGGTACCTATTTCGATATTTGTTATGATGATTTAGCACCTTTCATCACTACGGTTCTTGCTCGGGGAAACTATTGGGGTGGCGGAGAGCCGTCGTCTTTTAGCTACAAGGTCAACACGCCTGACACTGATTGTGTGACCCATGGAGGCGATATACTCGTCACTTCCCAACCTGTAGATGTCTTTACCGATTGTGATGATGATGAACTGGCAGAGCCCTATCCTGATGGTGGTGGTATAATCGTGATTTCTGATGAAAACTCCGATGGATTTACAGAGGATGAATGCGAGTTGGTCTATAATAGCAGTATGCCGATGGCAGTGCATGAAGCGTGGTTTGATGCCTGGCGTTTGTACCGTGCCGGACAGACCAGCGGTGCAAAGACCCAATTCGCGGACATTGCGGCCATTAATGCTTTGACCCATCAGCAAGCAAGTGCCTCCTGTCAACACTACGTCAAGGTAGCCAAAGCCTTGACTCATGGCACTGCAACACTACAAAGTGAGGAAGAAACGTCACAAAATGAATCAACACTTCGCTTGATTCCAAATCCAACTAAAGAGGGGTTTATCATTACGGCCTCGGAAAGTACTCAGGGGTTAGCTGCTATATTTAATTCTATGGGGCAACTGATTCATCGACAGGATTATCAAAATGGTTCATGGGTTGCAGTAAACGGTTGGGAGAATGGTTGGTATATTGTTCGGTTATATGATCTTGCCAGTGGACAAGAAAGAGTCTTAAAATTAATTGTACAGCATTAACTGATAAAAAAAACCTAACAACTCAGTTAGTAGCCAATGAAATGTTTAACCAATTTATTGGGTACTAACTGAGTTGCAAACACTTCGCATTCATTGCCGTCTTATTTCATTTGAGAGGTCATTTTTCGTCTATATATCCAAATCGAAGCAAATGTTTATCTTCTGTGAAACATTTAAAATGCTTCTAAGACATCATACACCTTAATTGAAAATGATTTTCGCATTTCATCAAAAACCGTTTTGCACGGTTTATTTAATCTAATAGAGTTCACTAGGCAAACTAGCTCTGGACGTCACATTTACATCTTTTGACTGCTCATCAAGTACTCCTCCTCCTTTTTGCTTTACAATACGTCGAGCAACTATCAAAGGTATATTAGAATTTAAAATAAATTCCCCATCTATTGTACTTGATAAATCAAAACTGAATTTAGTACTATCACCAAATACCTTATTCGTTTCTCCTCCTAAGACATCCATTAAAGCATTGATAGTTGATGTATCTTTTATCGAAATAGTTGAAGTGAAACTGGAGAAAACTAAATCTTGCCTAGTAACGAATAGGTCCCCTGCATCATAGCTAATCTTTATTGGATTAGAAGGATCTAAGCTTTTAAAGTAGCTGTCCAACTTAGGCAAATTAACTGTCCGCTTATACGCTTTATTTACGAACAAAGTAGTTTTAATAACTTTTTTCTTATCATAGCCTCCTTTAACATCAACCAGCTTAAAAAATTTAGGTAGCAAGAGATCTAAATTAAAAGATTGGGCTTCTTCTTCAGTCAGGCTAATGGTATAAGATTCGCCTTCCTCTCCATAATCGTAATATCTTAGCCAATCTTTACTATTAATATCTCCTTTATTAGTTTTAGGATAATTCGGAGGAATTTTTCCAATACTTCCCCACATACCAGTCAGAGGGACTGCTTCTTTTTTATCTAATTTCCCATTATCATTTTCATCCCTATACAATGTTCCAATTCCATAATTAGATGTGGGCAATGAATAAAAATCCCAGTATTTAAAATCATTTCCGACAATTGCATTAAACTTTTGAGTCATCAATTTAGTATAGTTTATTTTTTACATCCCAAAAACAAAAAACTAATACAGAAAAAATAAAAACATTTTAAAGGATTTCATTGGTTGGTTTTTTAATTAATAATTAATCGTTGAAATTTAGTCCTGAATACATCTAAATCAATTATTGAATCTTTTGTTTTAATTTCCATTTCAATTAACTTTACTTTTTCCCAACCTTTAACTCGGTTTCTGAACAAATAGCATTCTTTATCAACGATTGCTATCCCCCTAATCATAAATCTATTGTTATCTTTCTCAACTTATTCAAACATTAATGGTGTTTTAATGCCATCAAACCCATTTTCATATTTCACAAACGATCCTTCCTCCATAGGGCTTATTTTATAGATCGCCTTTGTTTTGTCAATTAAATAGGTTCCCTCCCCTTGAGGGATGATAACAATATTACGTGAAGTATCTGTAACCGTCCATTTATTTAACTTTGTTAGCCAACTAACTAAAGAATCAGTTTATAAATTTAAGACAGGATTAGAAGAATAATAAAAATATTTATCCTTCACAATTGAAGAAGGTGTTTCCTCACCTATTACATCAGTAAACAGTTTTAATTGATCATTACTTGATGCTTGCTTATATACTTGTGAAAGAAGTTCAGCATGTGCTTCTTCCGATAATTCAAGTGGATTAAAAATTAAAATAGTATTATTACTACTATCCGGATATAAATCCTGACCTTTAAAAAAAACATATACTAACAAAAAAAAGAACACAAGACTCAAGCATCGCATAACGACATATTTATATTACAACATAAATCACATTTAGATGTAGCAAAACCCCACTCACCTCAACAATACTTCGACATACTTTTCACAACATGTTTGAAATCAAATTTAGAAAAGAAAAAAATCAAAAATTTCACATTTACTATTAACTAAAAAAGATAACTTGACTTACTGCAGAACAGATCAACTATAAGATATCTTATCATTAACAAAATTGTTTTAACTTAGTAATGCATTAAGATTTTAAACGCCAATTTTTAAAGTTAGACACAATGGAATTGGATATAATTATCGGGTTAGCATCACTAATCTTTGGAGGCATTATAGGTTTTTATACTAACAAGTATTTTTCCATTAAAAACAGCAATGATCTTAACAGAATATTAGATTTGAAATTTGGTCCTCAAATAATCAATGTACTTACAGGAGAAGAAGGAGGTTTATTTAAAAAATATGCTTCACAAAACTCTATCGAAAAAGAAGCAATTGGCAAGTATATCGCATCAAGATGGGGCTCAAATCAAAATGTAATATTACTTGATGCAGGAACTACTACTGAAAGAGTGGCAAGGTATTTATCTTCGATGGATAACAATAATTCAAAAGTATTTACAGCAAATCCAATTGCAGCTTTACATTTTTTAAGTAGAAGAAAAAAGGGTATATTTCTTTTCTCAGGTGAGCTTGACATTAATTACGGAGGGACAATTAGCACTACAAAAAATATTGAAAACTTTATTACTCAAATTTTAAAGCAAAAGAGATTAACTAAAAAAGTAAAAGTAGGCATTGTTGGGTCATTACCTTTGTCACCTGAAATTGGACCTTGTAGTGATGACAAAAGGACTCTTCACATAAAAAAAACAATAATCGAATTATGTGATCAATTAGTCATTGCTGTTGATTTTTCAAAATTCAAGAGAGACATTTCAAGTTCAAAACACTTTCCTGTATTTGAGAATCCAGATGACTGGAAAAATATTTTATGGAACAACGCTAAGAGATTAACCATTGTCACAGCTATTTCAAAAAAGGACGTTGAAAAAATAAAAATATTAGAAGAATACAATGTATTATTTAATTCTACGATTCATATAGAACTAATTTAACGCTAAAAATGAAATCAAAAGTTTTAATTTCAGGTGGAACAGGAGAAATAGGAACTAGTATTGTTGATGAGCTTGTAAAGAATAATCATGAAATAATTATACTTACAAGGAACCCTCCAACTACTCTGAGCGATTCCAAAATAGAGTATCTAAAATGTGACTTAAATAATGAGAATGACTTAAACCAGATCATTGAGAACATCAAACACAACAACATAAACATATACTCATTAATCATATGTTCTGGCGTGAATCATATTAACAAAATAGAAGCTTATACTTTTGACCAAATAAACAATATTGTTCAAACTAATCTCACTGCCCCCATTCATCTTATCAAATCAATACTACCTTTCCTAAAAAAGAATAAAAAAAGTAATATTATTATAATATCTTCTCAGGCAGGAATCGATCCTCAAGTTTACAATCTTGTTTATAGTGCAGCAAAATCTGGGTTAATTAATCTTACTAAAGGTTTAGCTAAAGAACTTGGAATATTTAATATTGCCGTGAATTGTATTTGCCCCGGAGATATTGAAAGTGAAATGATGAATCAAGCAATTGACAAACTAGAAAAAATTGAAGATAAAAGTAAATCAGATATTAAAGATACAATAAATTGTAATATTCCAATCGGCAGATTTGGTGAAGTTCATGAAATTAGCTCTGTAGTCAAATATTTAGTTGAGTGTCAAAATTCTTATTTAACTGGTAGCAATATAGTAATTGCAGGTGGTAGAACTTGTCATTAAATTTAAAAGTATGATAACTGTAAGTTGTCCGGGAAGAGTCGATATAGGGAACTCTATTGACTATCCAAATTATTTTTTATCAATACCAAACGGAGAATCGTACACATCCAATATTGCAATCGGTTTAAGAACAAAAATAAGGTACAGCCCCAGTAAAACGATTGTAGTTAAGTCAATTGAAATCACTGAAACTAGTTTAACAGACAACTCTCGATTCAAGATAATTTGGTATTTCATTAATTACTTTGGGATAAAATCTGGCGAGTTTGAAGTTATTTCTAATATCCCAAGAAGTAGTGGACTTGGAGGGAGTTCGGCAATAATCACATCGATGTTAATACTTTGTCTGTTAATAACGAAAAAAAAACTTCATGAAATCTCTCTGCAGAAAATAGTTCTTTTTTCGCATCTTTTTGAAAATTGGCTAGGAATTGGAACTACTGGTTTTCAAGATCAGATGTCTTCTGTATATGGAGGATGTGCGTTATATCAATGGGGTGGTGATTTTTTTAATTTGTCAAACAACATTCATAAAAGAGAAGTAATTTCAAATAATGAAACTAGCAAAAAAATTTCTAAAAGACTTCTCTTGGCGTATACAGGGGAACCACATCCGCCCAATGTAAAGAAAGAAATCAAATATTTAAATAAAGACACTCAAGAAGTATGGAAGAAAGTTTCTTTATTAGCAAAGAATTTTTTTCATTCATTAAAAAAAGAAAATTGGGAAGAAGCTTCTCGTATATTGAAAAAGGAAAATGAATTAAGATCGACAATAAATAAAAATGTTCTTTCAAATAAAACTAGAGAACTAATTAAAATCGCAAATAAAAATAATATAGGATGCAGGTTTGTAGGTCATGGTCACGGTGGTTATGCGTGGGCCATCAGTACTAAAGAAAAAATTCGAACTTTAAAGAACCAATGGAATAAAACTGTTACTCTTTGGGATGAAGGAGATGTTTTTTTTCCCAGAGTAGCTAATGAAGGAATTAAAATCAATGACAAAAGGAAATTCAAATAAGATTTACTACTCAGTTAACGAACAAAGAGATACTGAAATAGTTGTTGGATACAATCTGAGGAATTACATTTCTAAAGAATTGAGTAAAAAGAAAACCAATTTCTTTATAATAGATAAAGTAATATATAAATTACATTATTCATACCTTTTTGATTTAAAGAAAAACTCAACTAGTGATGTTTTCTTCATTCAAATTGAGGGTGGTGAAAAAGCTAAATCACTTGAATTATTTCAAGAAATAATCCATGACTTAATTAGGCTAAAGATCAAAAAAAGCGATGTAATAATCGCCGTTGGAGGGGGTACAATTTGCGACTTATCTGCTTTTATTAGTCAAAACCTTTATAGAGGGATTAAACTAAAAATGATACCTACAACGCTGCTTAGTCAAGTTGATGCTTCAATTGGCAGTAAGAATGGATTAAACTTTTTAAAAAGAAAAAACATACTTGGAAATTTTTACTTTCCTGATAAGGTATACATAGATATTGAATTTTTAAAAACGCTTAGTCCAGATTTAATTTCTGCTGGATTTGCTGAAATCATTAAGGTTTTTACAATTGCAGATCCAAACTCCTTTATGTTATTGAATAAAGTTACAATTGACGAGGATTTTTTAGGCAAAAAAAAAGAAATAATAGATATAATTAATAAATCAATTAAAACAAAAATCAAGCTATTAAAGCATGATCCATTTGAAAGTAACTCAAAAAGATTATTAAACTTTGGACATGCTTTTGCTCATCCAATTGAAGAAGTGTCCAATTTCCAATTAAGCCATGGCGAAGCTGTTTTGATTTCAATGGTATTAGAAACAAGTATAAGCTTAAAAATAAAACATATATCAATAGAAGATTTCACTTTAATTATTTCAGTAATAAAAAGGTTTTACACCCCAGCTTGCAAGAGTTTTAGATGTGATGTCAAAAGTTTATTAAAAAGTGTAAAAGAAATAAGATTATTGAGAGCTGGAAACCTAAATTTAGTCACCCCAACTTCTATTGGGAATGGGGTTATTATTGAAGATATCAATGATAATATTATTAAGGATGTATTGAATAGTTATTTTAGAAATTGAACTAACAAACCAAGATCTTCTTTAAAAAGTGACAACAAATTAAATTCAACTTTATCCCTATCGCTTCCATTTCAAGTTATTCATAATAACCTAGAAAGCTATGAGAGGAAAAATAAATATTTGTCAAGTGAGGAATAGTTCCATATGCAAAATGCGTCGAATCAAGTAATGATTAAGACAGTTTTAACCAAATATTTCTATATTGCTATTTAATATATTTATTAGTGTGCTGTGTAATTCTCTATTAGAGGCCAATATTGAAGTAGATTTTAAAGACCAATCTGAACTTTTCCAATCTGTTACTTTTCCACCAGCCTCTTCTACTATCAGAGCTGCTGCTGCATGGTCCCAAATTTCTGAATTAGCAAATACCCGACCGTCTATTCTTCCAGATGCAACATAACACATATCTAATGCTGAAGAGGCAAACATTCTCAAGTTTTTTACATTTTCTGCCAAGGCTAAAAAAGTATCTTGCAATTTTCTAATTTTATAAGACTGATAAACAGAACTAGCAATAATTGCTTTATCTAGTTCTTTTACTTTAGAGACAGTAATCGGTTTATCATTTTCAGATGCTCCAAATCCTTTTTTTGCAAAGAATAATTTATCATAAACTGGAGCATAAACAGCACCTAATATTATCTTTTCATCTTTCATTAAAGCTATTGAAACTGAAAATGAAGGAATTCCACGCGAGAAATGAGTACTACCATCTATTGGGTCAACTATCCATACATAGCCATCACTTATATTAATGCTTTCTACTTCTTCTGAATGTACGGCATGATTAGGAAATTTGTGCTTAATACAGTTTATTATAAATCTATTTATTTCGATATCAATATTTGACACTAACTGTGGGTAGTTTTTATAAATTCCTTCATCCTTGTATTCTATCTTTATTTTGCTACCTACTTTATCTAGTATTTTTTTACCAGCATCTTTTACAAGTGTTTTTAAAAAATCTTCCATAATTAGCATATTTATTTTTCTAATTAAAAAAAATTAAATTTATTGCCTTGTTATTTAAATTGCTATCTAAAAAATAATGCTATTCATAAAAAGTCACTTCAACAAAAAGATGAGTGTCAACAGTTTAACGTTAGTTTTCAAAGCTTGTTCCATTTTGAATATAATTATAATTCTGCTTTTATCTTTTTCTTAAAAAGTATAAATTATTTGATATTTTGATCGCTTACTGAAATCGTATTCTTTTCAAGTGGTGCAATCAGATCATAGTAAAGAGTTAAGGAAAAAATTGTTTAACTTTCAAAAAGGGATGCAACGCAAAAAAGCAAATTCACCGAATCAATGCTGCGACTTATTATGAATAGGAAAAGAATCAGCCATTAAGCATAATAAAGATTAATGCCGACGCCAACAGATGGAATAAGAAAATAAACGTTTGAGGAAATTATACGTTGAATTAAATCAAGATTGTAAAATTCTAAAACATTGCTATGAAATGCAGAGAAGCAGCAAACCCAAAACAATAAAAATCTATTTCTACGAAGAACCTCTGTTATTTTAGGCTTTAACACATCAGATATACTACCGAAAAAAACAAGAGCATGGTCCTGATGTAAGCAGGTGCAGGGCGACAACACGGTTTTGTCGATTTTTATTGCACTGCTTGAGAGGTGGCCCCTTAGTAAGAAATGGCAAAAGTGTTTAGAAAGTCCAAAGTCCTATATTAGAGGCACTTATGCGAAGGCATAAAAAAAGTGGTCAGACCGGAAATCTGACCACTTTAAGTTTAAAACTATTTTTTCACGACTGCTAAAACGACTGCTAAGAATTATTCTTTTGTGTAAGTTATTGAATTTCAGTCGTCTCGCCTTGTGATTTGTTGACCCACTAGGACTCGAACCTAGAATGGCTGGACCAAAACCAGCTGTGTTGCCAATTACACCATGGGTCAATTGCTTTTTGGAAGCGAATGCAAATTTATAACAAAAATCCTATTTTGTAAAGTTCCAAAGCAAAAAAATTATTCTCTCGGGATCAAGCGCGGAGGGACTGCCGGATTTGGGCGGCGAAGCGCTTGTAGAGCTGCTCATCATTGAGGATGTCGTAAAGAATCTCGTGGTACTCCGGGAAGCTGGGCAAATTGTTGTGCCCGCCTTCATCAATAGCGTAGACTAAGCTGCGGCGGGGCGCAGCGGCCTTAAGCATCTCGGAATGCCGGAAGGGTATCAAACGATCCTTGCGGCCGTGAATGAGGAAAACCGGGCAACTGACTTTCTTGATAAATTGATCCGTGCGGATATGATAACGTAATAGCCAACGAATGGGCAAGAAAAACCCGTAACGGTAAATCTGGTGAAAAAAGCTGTAATAGGGCGAATCCAGGATCAGCATGCGTGGGTTGTTCCACGACGCAATCCGGGTGGCGATGCCACTGCCCATCGAACGACCGTAGATAATGATTCTTTCCTCCGCGTACTGGCGCGCTAGCCATTTGTAAACATGCTGGGCATCATTGTACAGGATGGATTCTGTACGGCGGCCTCGACTTTTGCCGAAGCCCCGGTAATCCACCATGAAAAAGTCGTAGCCCTTGCTTACAAAGTCGCGAGCGAACTTCCCCCAGCCTTTGATGCTTCGCGAGTTGCCTTTGAAGTAGAACACCACGCCTTTAGAGTTGGGGACCTTGAAGTGGATACCATTGACCTGCCCGCCATCTTCCATTTCAAAATTGACTTCTTCGAAGGGAAAAGGATAACGATAGCGAAAGTGTTTAGGCAGTTTCTCCGGGCGAAAAAAGAAGTAGTCCTGGAGCACGTAAAAGATAATGCTCAGCAGTAGATAAAGTCCCCCCAGAATGCATAAAACCTTAATCAGCATGGAGATCAGATGTCATTATAAGCGATAATTTAGGGCTTTTTTGAAAAAAGTCCTAAACTATTCCTCTTCAACTAATTGATAAATCGCGGGGAAGTTGCGGCCTTCGCCATTATAATCAAGGCCATAACCGACGACAAACTTATTAGGAATTTCGAAGCCAATATAGTCTTGAGGCAGATCAAATTCTAGTGCATCTGGCTTCAATAATAAGGCGCATAAGGCGACCGAAGCCGGCTGATATTGTTTCAATTCATTGAGCAGCCAGTGCAATGTCCGGCCGCTATCAATGATATCTTCCACCACAATCACATCGCGGCCTTGCAAAGTCGTCATATCTAGCCCTAGGATACTTTTCACAGCTCCAGTGCTCGAAGTTCCCTCATAAGAAGCAACACGAATAAAGCTGGTTTCACAAGCAACATCGCAGGCTCGGATCAGATCTGCTGAAAAAATAAAAGCGCCATTCAGTACGCTCAAAAAAACCGGCTTCCGCCCTCGATAGTCTTGCGCAATCTGCTGCCCCATGGCCACGACACGTTCTTGGATTTGAGGAGCATCCAAAAAACACTCAAAGGTCAGTTCATGGGCCTGAACCCGATTTTTGGTAGGAGATATCATTCCTTAAAGATATTAGATTTGCGGCAGAAGGTCGTATATCAGGGATCACTTTCTTACCACACCGTGACGAGCCATCCAGCCGCTAATACTCTCCTTTTTGATGGCGGCAGCCATCAGGTCAGGAAACTGATCGGGCGTGCAAGCAAAGGCTGGAATATCCATCGCCGCATATTTTCCGGCAACGGATTGATCGTAGGCCGGCGCGCCTTGGTCACTCAGCGCCAGTAGCGCAATCATTTGTACCCCCGAAGCTTTGATAGAAGCGGTGCGCCGGAGCATTTCTGCAACATTCCCGCCCTCAAATAAATCAGAGATTAAAACTAAAATTGTTTCCGAAGGATTTTGGATGAGTCCTTCTGTGTATTTCAAAGCTTTGCTGATATCCGTGCCGCCTCCCAATTGGGTTGCGAATAATAAATCAACTGGATCGGTCAATGATTCGGTGAGGTCAACAACAGCCGTATCAAAAACCACCATCTGCGTTTTGATCGACCGCAATGATGCCATCACCGCACCAAACACCCCGGCATAGACCATTGAAGGTGCCATAGAACCACTTTGATCAACCAACATAATAATGTGTCGTAAAGATTGTCCTTTACGACCGTAGCCGATTAAGTGCTCAGGAATAATCGCCTTTTCTTTAGGTTGGTAATGTTTGAGGTTCTTTCGAATAGTGCGATGCCAGTCAATTTCGTTGAAACGTGGTCGTCGGTTACGTACGGAGCGGCTCACGGCACCCCGGATCGCTTCTCGCATAGGATTACTCAGTCGTTTTTCGAGCTCTTCTACTACTTTTCGTACCACCTGCCGCGCCGACTCACGCGTTTTATTGGGCATCACTTTATTGAGTGACAACAAAGTGGAAACCAGATTTACGTCTGGCTCGATTGCCTCCAGCAACTCGGGCTCCATGAGCATCTGTTGAATGCCGAGTCGTTCCATCGCATCCTTTTGCATAACCTGCACCACACTTTTCGGAAAATACTTACGAATATCGCCGAGCCAACGATTAACATTCGGAGATGAACTTCCAAGGCCACCTTGACGATCGGTGTCGTACAAAGCTTCCAGAACCTGATCCATTTGTGCCATTTCCTCACTCAGAGGCATTTCACTGGCCGGATCAGCGTGCTTACCCAGTACCATGCGCCATTTTCTTAATCGCTCGTCCATGCAGGAGCTTACTTATTGTTTCAATGGAAAAATACCTACTTTGCCCAGAGCTTCCAAATCTTTTTTTTCTATCTTCACTCTTAGAATTGATTTAAAAAAGTTAAATAACCTAGTTTAAACAAAACGCTCCTTTCTCCTTCCGGCAACCTCAGGCCGGAATCTTTGTTTTAGGAACAGTATTAAGGCCAGACACCCGCATTTTTCATGCTTTAAACCATTTCGGTGAAAAAAGAAAACATCAATGATACTTTCGAAAAAGGGCAACAGGAAGTACTGGAATCTATCCGGTTATCGCGCATCCTGATTCCTATTTTCATTGGTATTATTGTAGTGGGGTATATGTTTTGGCGGCAATTCGACCCGAGTGATTTTGCCGCTATCGACTGGGACTTCCACATCACTTTATGGGTATTGGCTTCAGTAGCTTTATTGATCATTCGCCATCTCGCTTACGCCACGCGTTTGCGTATTCTTTCTGATAAAGCATTTAGTTGGAAAAAGTGTATCGAATTGATTTTTATCTGGGAATTCAGTTCGGCGGTTTCTCCTACTAGTGTGGGGGGATCTGCGGTAGCATTATTCATTCTCGCTCAGGAGAAGCTATCCACCGCTAAGACGACTACGATTGTGCTTTACTCGGCCATTCTGGATACCATCTTTTTCATTGGAACACTTCCTATTTTACTGTTTTTATTCGGTCCGGAAATCATCCGACCAGACATGACAACTCTCCGAGATATCGATGGCTGGGGCTATACCTTTGCTTTTGCCTATGTGTTGATGTTTACTTACGGCAGTATCTTTTTTTACGGCTTATTTATCAATCCCAAGCCGATGAAAAAATTGCTGGTCGGCTTTACCAAGATTCGATTCTTGAGACGATTCCGTCGGCAGGCGGTTAATTTGGGCAATGATTTAATTGTTGCTTCCAAGGAGATGAAGCATCGTAATTGGCGTTTTCACATCAGCGCCTTCCTGTCAACGGCCACCGCTTGGTCTTGTCGCTTTCTTTTACTCAATTGCTTGATCATTGCTTTTGTGGATACAACACCACTGGATTTAAGTAGCCAGATGAAGCTGTACGCTCGCCTGGAAACCATGTTCGTTGTAATTGCTTTTAGTCCTACGCCGGGTGGGGCAGGCTTCGCCGAAGCAACTTTCGCCGGCTTCATTAGTGACTATGTAAGCGGTAAGAGTTTGGCCCTGCTAATTGCCTCTATTTGGCGGCTGTTAACCTATTATACTTATCTCCTAATTGGAATGATCATTATTCCTAACTGGTTGCGGAACATCATTAACGAGCGTAAAAAACGTCGCCTGCTTAAAAGTCAGTCTGAAGCTGAATCAGAGATAGTCCCGGAGTAATAGAATCCGAATCGCCAATTCACGATCATCTTCCTCGTCTAAAAGTTGCTTTGCGTATTTTTCTAATGCTTCCTCAGGCTCTGCCTTATCCAGGAGGGATTTCACGGTAGGATGTTCGTGGACAGCCAATACCGATTCGCGATCCGGCAAAGCAGTTAACCCCGCCAGCTGCCCCAGATTATTCCCGGTCAACAACTGGCTTGTTCGAATGCGCTCCGGTAGTTGATCAAATCCCACCGTCAGTTTTTCTACGTGTTGCACAATCGTCTGAATGGCCGCTCCACTTGCACGTACGTAATAAGCACGGCCCATTCGTCCCATCAAATCGATCTTGTGAGGATCAATTCGATTGCGCTCATCCACTACATTTTCATCAAGATGCAGACGTAGAACATCACAGATAATCAAATGCCCCGCACCACCAGATTCGCCGAGCGTAATAATGTCCCGCACTCGGCATTCCATTTGGGCCGGCGATTCTTTTACCCGAAAAGGCTTTACCAGATCGGAAGGTACTGGTGTCAATCCTGTTTTTTGAAACTCATCCACATCACTTGGAAAAGAAACAGAGCTGACGGCCATTTGCCGAACAATGGCATAATTTACGACGTTGATCACTACCTCTCCATTTGCCTGAATATTAGCCAGAGTATCTTTGGTGGTATTATTAGACACTCGTCGGTTTGACGAAAACACCAGAGTGGGTGGATTCGAACTGAAGCAGTTAAAAAAACTATATGGTGCCAGATTAGCGTTACCATCTGCATCGATAGTACTCGCAAAAGCAATGGGCCTTGGAGCTACACAACCTAGTAAAAACTGATGAAGGTCACGTGTTGGGGTTTGCCCCGGATCTATTTTTAACATATTCGGTTATAATGGTTCTCGATGCGAAATGTACACTTTTTTAAACACAAATCTCTTATCGAATCATCAACTTTCTTACTCCCGTTTGAGTAGCCGTTTCTAATTGTAAAAAGTACAAACCTGTTGGTAAGTCCAATGCAAAAAGGTGATTTTCTAAAGCATCACTATTAGCAAAAATCTGTTGCTGTATCAACTGCCCATCGGCTCGATATAAAGCCACGCGAATTTGATCACTCACTGTTTCCAAAGTGAGATTAAACTGTCCCTCGTTGGGATTCGGACGTACAGAAAAGTCAACGGGCTGTATTGCCAAATCTTGAGTGGAAACCACATTAGGACTATTGCTATAAGTAATAATGTGTCCACTGACTTCATAATGTGGATTAAACCCGGCATCACAATCCGGGCAGGTCAACACATCGACACAGCCGGGGCTCATGGGATGACAGAAGTCTTCGTATCCCGGATGGAAGATGTACGAAAAGTCTATGGCTCCATCATTTAGATAGTCCGCCAAGTTATAAGTATAGACCTCAGCAATGGCCCCCGGACACCAACCCGCTCGATTGAATTGCCAAGAACCGCTTTGCGGTTGACAACCATCAGGGTTCGGATTACAGTCGACCCACAAATTTTGGGTAAAAGCATCGTTATTATTGATTTTAATTTGATGAGTTGCATTGAAAAATTCCGCTGCATTAAAGGCGTTATTTTCACCCCAGCCATGTCCGGTCGTTACCAGAATTAATTCGGCCCGCTCTGAGAACTCAGGAAATGTATAGTCTCGAACAGTATCCACGGGTTGTAGATTACTCGGGTTACCAAAATCAAAAACGCCATCCCAGAGTTCCTCAACCCGAGAATACAAATAGTCCGGGGTTCCGGCCTCGTATTCAATATCCAGATTGATATCCCAGCCGCCAGTGCCCCAGGTGTCAATAAACATCCGCAAGTTCACCTGGCCTTGTAGCAAAGAAGCATAAGGTGTCAAATCAACGGTATGATCACAGGCAACACCATAAGGCGTGATGTAGCGAAAGATTTCTATCCAGTTGCCACTAGGCCCCTGAACTTCCACCCAAGCTTTGCGGTCCCAATCATCACAGGCACCATTAATATTTGGACATTCTACCGCAAAGTGCCCTGTAATTTTATCATAAGCATCCACAAACTGAGGCAGTTCATAAGTGCCGTTAAACCAACGTGCAGCACCTGCCACGCCAAATGCGATCAAATCGTGATCAAAAGTGGTAATGGTTTGACCGCTTCCGGGCTCAACAACGTCTAATTGAAACACCATCTCCGATGCAGCGCCATCGGTTGAAGTGCCTACAATTTTTACTTCGTGCGTTCCATAATCATCAGGTGTCCACCACAACAAATAAGCTGAGCCTTCGCGCTCTGTTTCGTAAGTAGTCCCATCAACCTCAAATGTCAGCGTTCCAACTTCGAGTAGATCGTCATGCTCAATCGAGACGCTCGCGTAGAGTGGATAAGCGTGTAAGGCGCTCATCTCTACCGCAAAGTTTTCGGTGATTCGACTGCTGATGATTGGGGGATGATCCTGCGGATTGACGAGCTGAATTTTCTGGATAGCCTCCGTTGGATAATAATCATTATCACCTTCTTGATAAGCTTTCACGGTTACCCAACCGCCTTCGCCGGTAAAATTAAGCGTACTATTCTGCACCGTGGCCGGGCCATCGATCACTTCAAAGCTCACGGGCAAGCCCGAACTTGCCGTTGCAACCAGATCGACACTTTGGTCGGTAGTTAATTGCTTATTAACCGCATCGAAGGAAATAATCTGATTGGCTTGACCAGTAGCCCCACAAGTATCTTTGAGCACGACTAATTCTGAGACCAGCAATCGGGTAGCATCACCGCTGGGATCGTAATTCGATAAGCCAACTAAACGAACGTATTGGGCATCAACTGCACCGAAGCTAATGGACTTCGCCACTTGGTCCTCGAAATCGTCATAAATGATCTGCCCGGCGGCTTGAGGGCTAGCCCAACTTTGGCCGTCGGTGCTTAAGTAAAGTTCGTAGTCCAACAGCTTGCCATTAAAGTTATCCTGACGGGGGCTAATCATTAGTCCAGCAACGGGCTCTGTAGCTCCCAGATTGATTTGTATTTCGTGTGGAAAGGGATCACTACCATTGGTCCGCCAAAAAGTATTGAGATCGCCATCAATGGTTGCGCTGGCAGGTGTACTCGCTTGCTCACTATCCACATATTCAATCGAATAATTGATTTGGTCAATAACCAAAGGGTCGCATTGAGAAAATCCCTGAGTGAGTAAACAGAGGCAGATAAAAACGGTAAGACTTTTTTTCATGTTGGTAGTTCGTTTCATAAAAGATCGACGAGAAAATAGTTGATAGAATGAAATTAAGAAAAATCAATACATCGGTTGTTCTTTTGTCAGAGCAATTGACCATTTATTGACAGAACCAGACGAAAAATGGCGCGTTTTATAACTAGTTTTACCCTCGTAAAAGCCGATGGCTAATGAAACTTTATTGGCAAGACAGTCTCAATTTTTTAAAGAAACTCACTTGGCGGCGGGTGTGGAATATGTCCAAGCTGTTAAGTTCTTACTACTTAACCCGTTGGACCAAACGACCAATCCAGTGGGGGCTACCAATGACAGTGTCCATTGAGCCAACGACGGCGTGCAATCTGCGCTGCCCGGAATGCCCCAGTGGGCTACGTGCTTTTAGCCGACCAACCGGTAATCTTAAAAGTGATTTCTTTCGAAAAACGATTGATGAGTTATCCGCTCATCTCACATACTTGATCTTTTACTTCCAGGGCGAGCCATATATCAATCCCGACTTTTTGAGTATGGTCCGTTATGCTAACCAGCAAGGCATTTATACCATCACCTCCACCAATGGCCATTTTTTAAATGACGAGAATGCTCGAAAAACGATTGAGTCCGGTCTTGACCGCTTGATCATCTCCGTCGACGGCACAACGCAAGAGGTGTACGAAAACTATCGTAAGGCCGGGAAGTTGGAAAATGTCCTCCAAGGTGCGCGCAATGTGGTTCGCTGGAAGCGCCAATTAAAGTCCAAAACCCCTCATATCATCTTTCAATTTCTGGTAGTGCGCCCAAACGAGCACCAAATTCCAGAGATCTTTCAATTGGCAGAAGAGATTGGTATTGATGAGGTCAAACTTAAAACCGCACAGGTCTATGATTATGAAAATGGGAACCCTCTAATCCCTACTATTGATAAGTATGCCCGCTATCGCCAACAAGCTGATGGTACCTTCCGGGTAAAGAACGAATTGCTTAATCATTGCTGGAAGCTCTGGCACGCTTGTGTGATCACCTGGGATGGGCTAGTTGTGCCGTGTTGTTTTGACAAAGATGCAGAACATCGACTCGGCGACCTCAAGCAAACTTCATTTGTGGATTTATGGCAAGGCCAAGCTTATCAGCAGTTCAGAAGGTCACTATTACAAGGTCGAGATCAGATTGATATTTGTACTAATTGTACGGAAGGCTGTAAAGTTTGGGCGGAAGAGCTTTAAAGTGGACACTGAACCGATGAGACGTAAATCATTGAAGAACAGATTTTTACAGCATTTTTTATATTAACCATAAAAATATGTAATTTGAAGGCCATTCAATCTCTTAATTACTTTTGACTTTTCCAAAAAAATTAACGAATTTTGTAGTTCTTCTCCTTGTTTAAGGATCCCATCAACATTTTTGTTGAAGTTTTAAAAAAACATTCTGTGAGAAAACTGCGTGTAGAGCAGTTGCTGAGCACCCATGTGCCAGTAATTAAATTTGACAATCAGGATACACATTGAAAAAACCAAGGTCAAAGCGACCAAATTTTGCCCCTTAACCTTGTATTCTAGACAGTCAAATGCAGTATTGAGGACCTACACTCAGTTGAGAAGTATATTGCTCATTATTAACGTTTTAAACTTCTGCTTCTCGTTTGAAAAGAATTGGTTAATTCCTCAAAAACAGCAAAATGACTTACAAGACTATTTTCAAAGGGCGACTGGAATTCGGCAGTCCCAAAAGCTATGACAAGGTGCTTAAAATGTACCAGCACCGTGTCGAGAGCTACTACAAATCGGATGTTCTACTCAAAGAAGATGAGATCTTTGATGAGGCGTCCTCTTCTCTTAATGTTCCTCGGTTCATCACTCAGGGTTCGGAAAAAAGCTGGCGCAATACGATCAATTTGCTGGAGTATGTAGCTCAGTTTGCTATTGCTGGTAACATGGGGGCATGGATGACCGAAGAAGGCAAAATTCTGCATCATGGCATCGTAGAGCCGCGTAGCGACAAAGGTGCCGTCCAGGCATTCCTCCGTGGCCGTGAACTAGCTGGGCAGGAAGGTAAAGAGATCGAGGCCAAAGAAGCGCTCAGCAAAGCCATCGAAAAATACGAGCGACACGCTCAGGCTTACGAACGTCGTGGGCAAATTAATCTACTACTCAAAAATTATAGCGACGCTAGCTATGATTTCACGAAGAGTATTGACCTCGCTCCCGGCAATCCCGATGCTTACTTCGGCCGGGCTAAGGTTAAGCTCAAGCAAGATGAAATCAAGAGCGCTATCCCGGATTTAGAGGAAACCATCAAGAAATCGATCCCGCTCCAGCCCATTTATTGGAAAGCGCGACGCATGAAAGCGGAATGCCTACTGAAATTGAACGATGACAAAGGAGCTTTACTCGATCTAAAGCTGTACACCTCTCGTGCGTTCAAAACGGATGATCCTAATTTCCAGTGGAAGCGCTACATGTGCTACCTCTACGGTAAAACGCTGCTCGAACTGGATCAACCCGGCGAAGCCATCCCAGCGCTCGATAAGGCGCTTGACATTGATACCGGGATTGAACGCGCCAGCGAAGCAGATATCTTAGTCCTCCGCGGAAAAGCGCGCAAAGCAGCGGGTAAGACCGGCTACCTGAAAGATTGGCAGAGTGCTGCCGCTCAAGGTTGCGAAGCTGCTACTGCCCTGCTTAAGAAGAAGTAATCATTACTGAATACAGATATTTGAATGGTCATTGGCGTGAATGCTGATGACCATTCGCATTTTTGGACGTTAACGAAACGTCAATCTCCCCTGCTCCTGTGACAAATTAGCGCAAAAAGCGTTATAGATAGGTCAGGCATTGGTTTTGTAATAGCAAAAACGGTCAATCTAGTTCACATGCATAGTATTCGTTTTATTGGCAGCCTCCTAGTCCTGTTCCTTTTTACAGCTCAGTTTACTTTTGCCCAAGATTATACGACGCGCAAAAACGTCACGGGTAAACTCAAGAAGATGTATAAAAAGGCCATGGACTATAACAACCAGGGCAAAAACAAGGATGCGATTCGGGAATTTGAAAAGATTCTTAAAAAGGATCCTACTTTTATTGATGCCCAAATCCAGTGGGCGGCGATGCATTACGCGGAAAAGCAATTCTCGGCCGCAGAGCAAGGCTTTGAAAAAGTGCTGCAGATCGATTCAACGTACAATACCAAAGTATTTTATACCCTGGCCATGACCGAAATGCGCTTGAAAAAATATCTGGAAGCCGCTAATCATTTCAAGAGTTACCAACAACTGGAAACCCGCAATCAGACCTTACTCAAAAAAGCAGACTTCTATTATAAATCCAGCCTTTTAATCCACAACGCTATCAATAACCCCGTCCCCTTCGACCCCATTAGTCTCGGAACTGCAATCAACTCTGAAGAACACGAAGAATATCTTCCTTCCTTGACCGCAGATGGCCAAACGCTTGTTTTCACCCGGAATCTAAATGGCCGAAACGAAGATTTTTACGTTAGTCGCAAGGTCGATGGTCAATGGACCGAAAGCCAACCGATAAAGGTGTTGAACACAGATTTGAATGAAGGAGCCCAAAGTGTATCTGCGGATGGTAAATTCATCGTTTTTACCGATTGTGGCGGACGCTCTGGTTACGGTAGCTGTGATATCTTTTATAGTGAAGTTAAAAATGGTCGTTGGACAAAAGCCAAGAATTTGGGTCAACCCGTCAATACCCGCGGCTACGAATCCACACCCTCTATTTCGGCAAATCGAAATGAACTGTATTTTATCTCAGATCGCTCCGGCGGAGAAGGCAAAACAGATATCTGGGTAAGCTACCGGCAAGCTGATGGGAGTTGGAGCAATCCGCAGAATCTGGGAGACCAGATCAATACACCAAAATCGGAAAGTTGTCCTTTTATCCACCCTGATGGGCAGACCCTCTATTTCATGTCGGAAGGTCACCCTGGTATGGGCGGCGTCGATTTATTCTATTCGCGAAAGCAAGCTGATGGAAGCTGGGGAGAGCCTGTCAATCTTGGTGCTCCCATCAATACCTCCGGCGACGAAGGCTCGCTCATTGTAAGCCTCGACGGTAAAACGGCTTATTTTGCTACCAATAAAGGTGCTCAATTGGAGTACGATCGTAAAAATAATCCACAGATGGGGTTGGAAGCCCGGGGTAATCACGATTTATACCAATTTGAGCTTTATCCCGAAGCCCGCCCTAAGTCCGTAACCTACGTCAAAGCAATCGTAACGGATCAGCTTAGTGGCGATCCTTTAGAAGCACAATTCGAAATTATTGACCTCAATACGAGCAAAACCTTTGTGGCCTCCATCACGGATAAAGACGGTGAGTTTTTGGTCTGTCTGCCTGCCGGGCAGGATTATGCGCTCAATGTTTCCGCCGAGCAATACTTGTTTCATTCCGAAAACTTCGCATTGACGGCCGAATACGACTTTAGCCAACCGTTTCTGCTCGATATTAAACTGCAACCTATTCCTACAGCTTTGCCCGATGGAATGGCAGAGGGTGAGCCTATCATTTTAAAGAATGTATTCTTTGCAACCGCTAAAGCAGATTTACGCCCGGAATCAGTTACGGAACTAAATCGCTTATATCAACTGCTTGTGGATAATGCTGAGATGCGTATCCAGGTCAATGGACATACCGATAATGTTGGCTCGGATGAAGATAATCTGCAACTCTCGGAAGCCCGTGCAAAAGCAGTTTATGATTTTTTAGTTGAAAAAGGGATTGATAACGCTCGTTTGCAATACAAAGGCTTTGGTGAAACCAAGCCTATCGATACCAATGATACAGATGCCGGCCGGCAACGCAATCGACGAACGGAGTTCATGGTTGTACAATAAAGACTATTCCGTTTGATTTTCTAATTCAATTTCAACATCGGAAAGGGGATAAGCCACGCAGAGTAAAACCTGTTGCTTTGGCTTTGCCGCGAAGGTGCCTTCCTGGCTATACATCATCGCCTCACCCGATACACATTGTCCGGAGCAGGTGGTGCAAATGCCACTGCGGCAACTGTAAGGTAATTCCAGCCCCGCCCGCTCGGCGGCCCGCAGTACGGTTTCGCCTGGCTCCACGGAGAAACTGTAGCTTGCGCCGCGCCACTGGAGTTTCACCTGAGCGCGCGGGAATTTATCGGCTTCCGGGCGAGGTGATTCACGAATCACGAAAATTTCCCGCTTCACCTGCTCGTCCTGAAATCCCATAAAGCGGAGCGCCATCACAGCTTTCAGGCGCAGCCCCCGAGGCCCACAGACAAAGCACTGCGCCTTGGTAATTGACCCCTCCAAGTATTTTCCAACTAAGTCTTCAACTAGCGCGTTACCCAACCTTGCCCGTCGTACGTCTACACTAGCAGGATACTGCTCTGTATCATCGGGATTGCTCAGTAAAATAATGGTTCGTAATCGATCCGGGAATGCTGCTTGTAGCTGTGCCAGCTGTTCTCGGAAGATCAACTGTTGCCAGCTGCGCTCGGCTTGAATAAGAGTGACTTTGGTTTGCGAATGAAAATGGAGTGCAGCACGCATAAGGCCAAAAAGCGGCGTAATACCACTTCCACCGCCAATAAGAAAGATATCACCTCCGGTATTACTCGTATTTAAAGTAAATTGCCCCGCAGGTGGCAAACCATATAATACATCTCCAACCTGCACTTGTTCTGTCAAATAGTTTGATACGATACCGTTGACTTGTCGCTTGACCGTGATTTGCCAGTGCTTATCCAAGCCCGGTGTTGAACTAAGGGAGTACGAGCGGCGAATAGGCTTGGTACCTAAATGATCAAATACGAAGGTGATAAACTGTCCGGCACGGTAATTCTGACTAGCTACACTTGGCTGAAATACCAAGCTAACCGTATTTGATGTTTCCTGTATCTTATCGAGGATACGATATGTAATCAATTCTTGTTTTGCCACTTAATGCGTTGTTTTACCGCCGGAGCTTTTTGTGAACACTTCATCGACCGGCTCCCAAAGCTCAATTTTATTCCCTTCAGGATCAAGCAAGTGAACAAATTTGCCGTATTCGTAGGCGGTGATCTCATCGAGTACGGTCACCCCGTTAGCCTTCAGCTCCTCCACCAATGCCTCAATATTTTCTACTCGATAATTGATCATAAAGCCTTTTTCGGAGGGCTCAAAGTAAGTTGATTTTTCCGACATCGTGCTCCATTGTAAATAATTGCGCTCTTCGGGACGATCTGTATTTCTAAATTCGAAAAGCGAACCGTACGGATCGGTCACCAGACCAAGATGTTCGGCATACCATGAACGTACGGCATCGGGATCTTTACACTTAAAGAAAATCCCTCCAATGCCTGTTACTTTTTTCTTTTCGGCCATGCTGTCAAGATTTAAAGCTTATGAAGTGCTCTAAAGATAAAAAAGCAAACGCCATCTCCCTAGTGGAAAATGGCGTTTGTTGAAAAGACTTTCATCCAAGTGGCGGCCAGCTTAGAGCTCTTTGCGTAATCGCGCCACCGGAATATTAAGTTGTTCACGATACTTCGCTACGGTGCGTCGAGCGATGTTATAGCCTTTATCGCGTAAAATATTTTTGAGTTTCTCGTCGGAAAAAGGTTTGCGCTTATTTTCATCCTCGATAATATCAGTGAGGATCTTTTTCACTTCAAGTGTCGATACTTCTTCTCCACTATTCGTTTGGAGTGATTCAGAGAAGAAATCTTTCAGGCGTTTGGTGCCAAACTCCGTTTGTACGAACTTACTATTGGCTACCCGCGAAATGGTTGAAATATCCAAGCCAGTGATATCTGCAATATCTTTCAGAATCATCGGACGCAGCTTCTTCTGGTCTCCCGTTCGGAAAAAATCATATTGATACTGCATAATGGAATACATGGTTTTGTACATCGTCTGCTGTCGCTGTCGGATAGCATCGATAAACCATTTAGCGGAGTCGATTTTTTGCTTGATAAACAAGATCGCCTCTTTTTCCTTTTTGACCGTTCGCTTACTCTTCTTATTGATTTGATAAGTCTTGAGCATATCTTTGTACTGCTCATTGATGCGCAAATCCGGAGCATTGCGGGAGTTGAGACTCAGATCCAGTTCACCGTCCCGATTTACAATCGTAAAATCCGGTACAATGTAGTGGAGAGTGCGTGAATTGCTACTATAGCCACTGGCCGGTTTAGGATTCAACTTCAAAATCTCATCAATCGCCTCTTTGAGTTGACGCTCGGAAATATTGAGGTAGCGTTGCAGCTTTTGGTAGTGCTTTTTTGAAAACTCGTTGAAATACTCGCGAATGATGCGTTGGGCCAAGCGAAGCGTCATCAACAATTCGTCATCCATGGTATCAATCTCGACATTCACGCGATTTTGCAATTGTAGCAATAAACATTCGCGTAAATCTCTTGAGCCAATCCCCGGGGGATCAAACTGCTGAATACGTTTGAGTAAACGCTCGACTTCTACCTCATTTGTGGAAACGTTCTGCGCAAACATCAAATCATCAATAATAGACTCTGGTTCCCGGCGTAGATAACCGTCATCGTCAATACTACCGATAATTTGTCGGGCAATGATTTCCTCACGTTCGTCGAGTTGCAACATGCCCAACTGGGTTTCCAGATATTCGTGAAAAGTATCTTCTACCGCAATCGGAATGGTTTTCTCTTCTTCGTCGGCAGAATAGTTGTTCGCTTTCAGTTTGTAACTAATCGGATCATCCTCAATATATTCACTGAGATAATCATCTAGTTCAAACTCGTCATCACGCGCTGGCGGTTCTTCTGCCGCTGCAGCTTCTTCGCCATATTCTTCGTCGGTACTACTATTACTACCAAACTCTAATGAGTCTTCTGCTTCCTCGCCTTCGTCGAGAGCGGGATTAGCTTCCAGTTCCTCTTTAATGCGTTGCTCCAGAGTAGCCGTAGGAATCTGCAACAGTTTCATGAGCTGAATCTGCTGAGGGGACAGCTTTTGGAGCATCTTTTGACTTAAACTCTGCTTAAGCATCGGATTTAGTTATTGGGTTTTCTCGTTCGAAAAAAGGATTTCAACAGCAGGCTTCTATCTATAGAAACCAACCAAACGCATGTAAGTTTTAAGAGACCAAAAAGCTGACGACCTACTGGTCATCTCGCTAGGGAAAGGGTATTAGCGATTCGAATTTCCTTCGACAATATAAATCATTTTTTATAATGTGTCCAGTTTTGAGCGGACTTTCTATCAAAAAACATGCCAAATGCAGCAACGACAAGGGTTTTCACTTATTGCTTTTTTATATGTGTCCAGTTAAGGGATACCGATTTTTTAAAAAAATGTTGCAATTTTATTAGCTCACTTTACGATTATATTGTATGATGTTGTTTTAAACTCGATAAAACCCGAAACGTTTTATACTCATAACATCACCTCTAAACCCTTTGTCAAGAAATCCAACCTATTATGATGTCAGTCATTGATCAACGAATCGAAGCCCTCCGGGCCCAAATGAAAACCCACCAATTAGCGGCCTATATTATCCCCAGCAGTGACCCTCACCAAAGTGAGTACGTCGCTCCCCATTGGCAAGCTCGTCGCTGGATATCAGGTTTCACTGGTTCTGCCGGTTTGGTGATTATCACCGATCAACATGCCGGACTGTGGACCGACTCCCGCTATTTTATTCAGGCCGAGCAAGAATTGCAAGATTCACAGATGGTCTTACATAAGCAAAAAGTACCACATGCCCCGCCAATTCTCCCCTGGTTGAGAGATCATCTACCTACAGGTGCACGGGTAGGCTGCGATGGTCACCTGATGTCGACTCGGCAAATAGAACGCCTGCAAAATGGTCTGGCCCAGAAAGATATCATCCTCGATTACCAACTTGATCTGCTCGACGCCATCTGGGACGATCGCCCGGAGTTGCCAACAGATCAGATTTTTGATCTCCCTGTAACATTTACTGGCAAAAGCCGCGAAGAAAAATTGGCCGAAATTCGAGCCGTGATGCAGGAGAAGGATGTAGATTATCACTTGGTTACCACGCTGGATGATATTGCTTGGATACTCAACATCAGAGGTTCAGATATTGAATGTAATCCAGTATCTATTGCCTATTTACTCATTGGCCAGCAAGATGCTCAGCTCTTTATCAATGAACAAAAAATTCCGGCAGCACTCCAGAAGGCATTCCAGGAAGCACAGGTGATCTGCTTGCCCTACGATCAAATCAATGAGGCATTAGCTCAATTACAAAATGTCACTATTTATCTCGATCCAGCAACTACCAATGTTAAGCTTTACGATGCCCTCAATCATATTGCAATTAGTACGGGCAGCACCATTTCCCAAGCCATGAAAGCGATCAAGAACGACACTGAAGTGCGTCACATACGTCAGGCCATGGAGAAAGACGGTGTGGCCTTGGTCAAGCTATTCCGATGGCTGGAAGCGACGCTTCCAGAACGCAAGGTGCCAGAAACTGAAGTGGCTGAGCAACTCATCGAATTTCGACGCGCTCAGGGCGACTACCATGGAGAAAGTTTCGCCGCCATCGTAGGTTATAAAAGTAATGGCGCTATTGTCCATTACCGCGCGATGCCGGATAATTGCGCTGAAATCGAAAATAATGGTATCCTCCTTCTCGACTCCGGCGGACAATATACCAACGGAACAACCGATATTACACGAACAATTGCGCTCAGTCCACCCACTTCCGAGCAAAAGCGCAATTATACCCTGGTACTGAAAGGGCATATTGGGCTGGCGCGTCTACAATTTCCTTATGGTACAAGAGGCAATCAAATGGAAATCCTGGCACGACAACATCTGTGGCAACACGGGTTAAACTACGGGCATGGCACCGGACACGGTGTTGGTTTTTTCCTCAATGTTCACGAAGGTCCCCAAGCTCTGGGTACAGGAGCTACGGCAAAAGCCGCTACCGTATTCGAAGCCGGTATGCTGACGTCCAACGAACCAGGCTATTACGAGCCCGGTGCCTACGGTATTCGAATCGAAAACTTGATTTTAGCAGTGGAAAGCCAGGAAACGAATTATGGCCAATTCTTGAAGTTTGAAACGCTAACGCTATTCCCAATCGATCAGCAACTCATCGATACCACCTTACTCTCAGAAGAAGAAAAGCAATGGCTCGATGACTATCACGAAGAGGTTTACCAGCGATTAGCGCCATATTTAAATCAAGAAGAACAAGCTTGGCTCTCTAAGCAGTGTCGCGCTTTACTTCCTAAAACCGGTTCTGCAATTTGATGAATGTGCTCTTTGTCTGCAGCCGCAATCAATGGCGCAGCAGAACGGCTGAATCTATTTTCAAAAACGATGACCGTTTTCAGGTGAGGTCGGCGGGCACAGCACGTACTGCTCGTATCCGCCTCTCCTCGACTTTAATCGATTGGGCTGATCATATCTTGGTGATGGAAGATCAGCATCTCAAGTTTATTCGAGAACAATTCAGAGATCAGCTCCCCGGGAAGCAATTATTCAATCTGGATATCCCCGATGATTATCAGTATCTCGACGGGGAATTGATTGAAGTGCTCCAGCAAACTGTAGATTACTTATTTCCGAGATAGGTTCCTACGCAACTGACAATAGCGACTATCTTAAGAAAAAACCTTTCGGGAAAGGATCGCGAGGGTCTAGCACAAATTCATGCTGGCCAGTGATACTCGCCTGGCCTTCGACAATTGGAATGACCGCTTCGTAGGGACCATACTGCGTCGTTTTTAAAATTGAAGCTCGAAATCGGCTACCGATCAAACTTTCGATTTCCATTTCTTCTCCGAGTCCCAATTCTTTCCGTTTCCAGTGAATTGGCATGCGCCCGGATACCCCCGAGCCCGTAGGGCATCGATCTACTTCACCGTCGGCAAAAATGCACACATTACGGCTATCCACACCGTCTGAGACTGGACTGCCTATAAAGATGGTTCCATACAAAAAGCTGAGATCGGCTTCGAAAGGATGCTCGATGGACGTGTCGCTATTCATGACAGCTCGTTTGATGGCCATCCCTGTCTCAATTAAACGAGTATAGTTGGCAGGTACTAATTCCAAACCTAATAGGGCTGCCTGCACATAAGCATAATATGCCCCACCATATGCCAAATCATAACGTACGATTCCTAAGCCGGGCACTTCCACTTCAGCATCAAGTGCAAGAACGAAAGAAGGAACGCCGTGAAACGTCACTTTTTGCACCTCTCCGTTGGTGACCTGAACGAAGGCCTTAATCCGCCCACAGGGCGCATCGATGAGCAAGGTGGTGATCGGTTCTGTCGTCCTTTTCCATCCCAGCTCCACCGCCAAAGTCGCAATAGCAATAATGGCGTGGCCACACATCGTACTATAACCTTCATTGTGTAAAAAGACGATACCAAAATCGCCGTCCTCAGTATTCGGCGGGCACAGTACACAGCCGTACATGTCTGCGTGGCCGCGGGGTTCAAACATCAGCAACTGACGCAGGTGATCATGTTTTTCTTGGAGCAATCGCCGATAAGCTAGCACACCGCTGCCTTCCGGCTCAGGAAATCCACTTAGAATGACGCGCAACGGCTCACCCCCGGTATGCATATCAATGGTTTGATACCGTTGCCATTTTTTTGGCAATTGTCCAAACTCCGTCTTCAAAATGCGCTGATATACCTCACTCATCCGATCAGTTTTTGATTATCCCTTTTGATCTTATGGTAATTTTCATTTTCTTTGCAGATCATAAGCAATATGATAAATAAAAATCAAAAAAATGGCTGATCAAATCTCAAATTCAGGAAAAAAAGGCTATTGCATGCTCTACATTTTCCTATTCTTCTTTTTCGTCATTGTCACTTGTATATACCTCTACAAATCTAACGGTGCAGGCTTAAACTAAGCCCTTTTTTAAGTCACTACCAATCTAGATTTAATAAATCTCCGGAAAACAACGGGGCCACTTCGATGATCGAAGTGGCCCCGTTTGTGTTTGTGATTAACTAGCCTCAATTAAGGCTTCACAGAGTAGATATCGCTCAGGTTAGGAACAACCACAAACTCAACACGGCGGTTCTTAGCACGTGCATCAGATGAGCTAGGATCATCAGTAGCAACAGGAGCGTGCTCACCACGACCAACTGCAGACAATTGGTTAGGGTTAGCGCCTTTACGGAGCAACATGTTAACTACATTCATAGCGCGATTCAAGCTTAGGTTCCAGTTGTTACCGTTACCTTCTACGAATTTGGCGTTGTCGGTGTGACCTTCAACCTGAATGTTCAATCCTGGATTGTTTTGCAGGACTTCAGCCAAGCTCGTCAAAGCATCGCGGTATTTACGCTGAACGCGAGTAGACCCGCTACGGAACATCACAGGATCATCCATAATGATGTAGAGGCGATTGTCACGCTGCTCAACTTTCAAACCTGTTCCTTCGTAAGAAGCGAACATAGTTTTGATACCTTTTTCGTAAGCAACAACTTGTGCTTCTTTTTCGCTAAGCATTGTTTTAGCTTCGCTCGCCTCGCGAGTCTTAGCATCCAAGTTCTGCTTAGTAGAGCTCAATTCAGTATTGAGCTTAGAATTTTCAGATTCCAAGTTTGTCTTTGCTTCTTCCAATTCAGAATTAGCAGTTTCCAAATCTTGAACTTTCTTTTGGGTCTCGGCTAAGGTAGCAGCGATACCTTCCTTATCGTTCATTAATTCTGTGAATTTCTTTTTAGATACACAGGAAGAGAACGTAAGTGCGAGCGCGGCTAGCAATATCAGGCCGTTAACTGATTTTCTCATGTTCTTCATTTTTGATTTAATTACCGGAAATTGTTTTCTCAATCAATTTAGGAAGGCAAAAATAGAGAATCCCCAAGAAAATTTTTAGTATTTTTAGTAATAGATATTTTACTCATAAGATTACGTAACCATATATTTTACTGGGAATTCCCATATTTTATGATAATACGTTAATTATTTACAACCTCAACCTCCCCCAGGTGTTTGTGGGTAAAAATCATTTTTCAAACATCCCTTAATCAGTAAGTACACCATCTGGCACCACATTGAATGAGTAGAATGTATTAAAAGGGTGTCTGCTGAAAGGGTATAAAATACAATAAGCGTGGCCTTAATTCGACTTAATTTTGATACCAGCAGCAGTTATGAACTGCCGTTTCATTTACGACTTAGCTTTAAGGGCGTATTCGAGCATTGGGAAAATATGGCGGCCAGCGAAGATCCTGGTAAGGCCAGCTACGCCCGTGAAGTACTCGCCCAACTTGAGCACGCTCCGGCATTGCGAGGGCCTATTGATGACATCGCAATCCTGGAAGATTACGAATCAGAAGTCGCCCTGCTGTTATCCGCCCTCTTCCCGGAGGCACTCAAAACAAACGAGATTAAAGCAGCCGGTCTACCTTTTACGCCAATATTTTTCAACCCTTCTGAGAGATTTGCTAATATCGTCCGATCTGCCCCCGAAGACTATGTGATTAGTCAACATAGCTTTATGCCAGATGATGCCTATATGATGGCCAGTGTTTTTATTTTAAACAGTTATTACAATTTAAACCTGGATTTACGACGGCCGCTGTTTTTTAGCATTCCTGATGCGAATGGACAAGTACATCATTACCGTATCTTTATCAATGTTGATTTTGCAACTTTCCAACTCAACGATCCCGACTTTCAACTCAGTCGTGAGGATATTGATTTGCTATTAGATAATTTTGAAGACATTGGTTTATGGAAATCTAAAATTCCGCCTAACATCTTCAGTTTTGAAGGCTTTGCCTTGCTAAGCATGTTTGATGTCACTAAGGATCAAATCTTATCCGATCTTAAAGATGTGTTGTTGCGCCCGGATGCTTTGCAAAATGATCGCTTATTGAATCAGGTTCAACAGCACCTACAAAGTATTTTTGGTATAAAGGATCTTCGACTAGGCTATGCCTTCCTTAATAAGGATGGTGAAAAACTGACGACCTATGGTACGACTACTCGTAGTTTGTTACTTCCCTCTGCAGAAGAGGTGGACCTACTTCACCTTTTCTTCGATGATACCCAAAAGGATTGTCTGAAGCGTAATCGGCCAGTAGCAATTTCTAACATTGATCGCTTGTGTAGCCAAAAGAGCCACCGTCTTTTGGAGCAGTTGCGCGAGCAAGATATTGGCAGCTACATGATCTCTCCGATCAAGGATAATGGCAAATTCATTGGTGTTTTTGAGCTAGGTGCGAAAGATGCTGGCGTTCTAAATAGTGTCTTGGCGGATAAACTAATAGATATCCTGCCGATGTTTTCGATCGCTTTACAACGCCAAGCCGATGATTATCAAACCCGACTTGAAGCCATTATTCAGGATAAATGTACGGCTATCCACCCCAGTGTGAGTTGGCGTTTTTTCGACGAGGCGGCTCGTTACCACGAAGCCAGCCAGAGTGGAGAAGAAGCTGAAATGCAGGATATCGTTTTTGAAAATGTATATCCGCTCTACGGTCAATCCGACATCAAAGGTTCATCGACCGAACGCAATCAAGCCATTCAGGAAGATTTACTAGCTCAACTCAAGCTGGCGAGTAAAGTACTCGATCGGGCGGCCGAGCATTTACACTTACCAATCTTAAAACAATTGCGCTTCCGCATCAAGACCTTTTACACGCATCTGCGCAAAGGTCTTCGAGCAGGCGACGAAGTAGATATCCTCGCCTTTCTGCAGCATGATGTTTATCCGGTCTTTAACCACTTGCGGACCCTCGATGAACACCTCAAAGAGTTGGTAGACGACTACATGAGTCATCTCGACCCCGAGCTGGGTGTACTTTATAAAAAACGAAAGCAATACGAGGATAGCGTCTCCATGCTCAATGATAAAATTGCAGCTTACCTGGATCAACAACAGGCAGAAGCTCAGGCCATGTATCCACATTATTTTGAGAAGTATAAAACGGATGGCGTAGAACACAATATCTACATCGGGGATTCCCTCACCAAAAATCAGCCATTTGCTAATCTGTATTTGCAAAATCTGCGGCTTTGGCAATTGCTGACCATTTGTGGTGTAGAACAACTGGTGCAGCGCCTAAAGCGCGATATGCCCATGCCTTTAGATGTTGCTTCGCTCGTATTGGTCCATAGCAGTCCGATGAGCATTAAGTTCAAAATGGCCGAGAAGCACTTTGACGTAGATGGTGCTTATAATATTCGTTATGAAATCATCAAGAAACGCATTGATAAGGCGTTGATCAAAGGCACACAGGAGCGTTTAACACAGACGGGAAAAATTGCGATTGTCTACACACAAGAAGAGGATGCCGCGGAGTACAAACGCTATTTGCAGTATCTGCACTCGATTGGACAGATCGAAGCCAAAATCGAAGATTTAGAGCTGGAAGATTTACAAGGAGTACATGGCCTGCGCGCGCTACGCGCTACCATGGTTTACGAAACCCTTGAAGCGCCTGTTCCAAGGATCAAAAAACCTAAACAAGCCAAAGTAACCGGTTCTTAAAAATAAGTACGCCAAGCCCTCGACGGACTTGGCGTACTCCTAATTATTTTCAAAACTCCTCTAACCCAGTAGTTTTTTCACCACTGTAGAAATCATCTTGCCATCTGCCTGGCCAGCGAGCTGCTTTGAAGCCAAACCCATCACTTTACCCATGTCGCGCATAGAGGTAGCGCCAACTTGGGTGACGATTTCTTTAAGGATATTTTCTAATTCTTCTTCTCCTAGTTGCTTCGGCAAATAGCGCTCGATAACTTCAATTTCTTCCCGTTCCTTCACCGCAAGATCGGGGCGATCCTGTTTTTCATAAATATCTAATGAATCACGACGTTGTTTGACTAGTTTTTGTAACATCTTGATCTCTTTTTCTTCATTCAAGGCCTCGCCGCTACCATCTGTTTTTGCCAATAGAATAGCAGATTTAATGGCGCGAATCCCGCGTAGGGCCGCTTGGTCTTTGGCCTTCATGGCCGCTTTCAAATCCTGGTTGATTTTAGCTTCTAAACTCATTGAAAATTAATTTATCTAATAATAGATGATAGAGTGGTTGTAACAACCATTTACAAAAGGTCATTATTTGGGAAAAAGTTCACGCTTACGTTTGGCGCTCAATAATCCAATTCGTCAATTGTACAAAGTCCGCGACACTCAGTTGTTCTGGCCGTTGGTTGAAAAATTCGTCCTTGAGCAGATCATCACCTTTGATAAAGGCCTTCATGGTATTCCGCAACATCTTACGCCGCTGGCTGAAGGCTTGTTTGACGACCCGACGAAACATTGAATAAGAGCAGCCCAAATCTTGATTTTCCCGTCGCACTAAGCGAATAACGGCAGATTGTACCTTCGGTGGCGGATTAAAAGAGCCCGGTTCCACTTTGAACAATAACTTCCCCTCGTAATAAGCCTGGACCAGCACACTAATTACACCGTAAGTTTTATTGCCGGGAGGTGCAACGACTCGCTCGGCCATTTCGCGTTGGAACATGCCCACCAATTCCGGCACCTGCTCACGGTAATCCAGCATGCGAAATAAAATCTGAGAAGAAATGTTGTAGGGGAAATTGCCAATGATAGCAAAAGATGCATCACCAAAAATACGTTCCAATTTGAGACGTAAAAAATCAGCACTAATGATGCGTTCGCTCAATTCAGGATAGTGCTCATTGAGATACGTTACCATATCCCGATCTGCTTCCACTACACTCAGCTTATAATCGGCTTCGAGTAAGTGCTTCGTCAACATGCCCTGCCCCGGGCCTACCTCCAGTACCTGATCATATTGATCCAGTAATTGCAGACTGTGCGCAATCCGATGAGCGATATCATCACTGGTCAAAAAGTGCTGGCCGTAGGATTTTTTCGCTTTCAAAACTTTCCAAGTTATTTAGTTATCTTAGCGGGAATTTTTAGAAGAATAGCTTGCTCAATTTTAAAGATAATTGATGAATACCAAACTAACGGTAACACGTACCCTAAAAAAGAAGGATAATCTAATCTTTCTCGCCGATCACAAAGATATAGAATGGGCCCATTCTTTCTTCAATGAATCCGAGATTAGTTTTATCCAAAACGCTGTACGTAACGAGATTACCTATTTAACTTTCCCCAAAGACGGCCGTCTTGTTTTTGTTCAATTCCTGAAAGAAAATGGCACCGAATCGATTAGCAGAGAAGATGTCCGAATTGCTGGAAATGAACTCCTTTCTACTTTATCCAACTATCAGATCAAATCCGTCGTGGTGATCAACAAACGTTCGATCAATCGCACCCTTGATTTTGTAGAAGGGATGGTATTGGGGAATTATCAGTTTTTGAAATATTTCAACGATAAGGCGGACAAAGCGAATAGCTTGGTTGAGGTTAAAGTCGACGGTGATTCTACCACCACGGCGGCCATGAAAAACCTTAAATCGGTCATCAATGCCACTTGCAAGGCCCGTGACCTCGTCAACGAGCCTCAATCTTACCTTACGGCCCCACAATTGAGCGCGGAAATCAAAGCACTGGGGAAAACGCACGGATTTAAAGTAACCGTCTACGATAAAAAGAAAATTACCAGTATGAAAATGGGCGGCTTGCTAGCCGTCAATATGGGGAGTGAACTACCTCCTACCTTCAATATTTTAGAATGGAAGCCCGCTAAGGCTAAAAATAAACAGCCGATTATCCTCGTTGGTAAAGGCGTTGTATACGATACCGGAGGCTTGAGCTTGAAGCCAACGGCCAACTCGATGGACTTTATGAAAGCCGATATGGGTGGTGCCGCTACCGTCATTGGTACGATGATGGCCGCGGCGGATTCGAAACTGCCGTTCCATTTGATTGGCTTGATTCCCGCTACGGACAACCGCCCCGGTAAAAATGCTTACGCGCCGGGTGATGTAATTACGATGTACAGCGGCTCAACGGTGGAAGTGTTAAACACAGATGCTGAAGGACGTATGATCCTGGCCGATGCATTACACTTTGCCAAACGCTACAAGCCGGAATTGGTGCTAGATTTTGCCACCTTGACCGGCGCCGCGGCCCGGGCTTTTGGAAAAGAAGCCATCTCATTTATGGGTAACGCAGAGCGTAAAATCAAAGATAAAGTACTAGAAAGTGGGATGGCCGTCTACGAACGCTTAGTCGAGTTACCACTTTGGCGAGAATACGGCGAACAGATGAAGTCCAACATTGCCGACTTGAAAAACATTGGTGGCCCTACTGCCGGTATGATTACTGCGGGTAAATTTTTGGAGCATTTCACGGGTTATCCGTGGTTGCATTTTGACCTTGCCGGTTCAGCCTATTTGAAACAAGCTGATAACTATCGTACCAAAGAAGGTACCGGTGCGGGTGTACGTTTGATGTTCGACTTTTTGAATAATTACTAGACAGCAACTCATGAGTAATAAAATCAGAATAGGTATCACAATTGGTGATATAAATGGTATTGGATTAGAAGTTATTTTAAAAACTCTGGCGGATAGTCGCATTGCTAAGCTCTGTACGCCCGTCATCTACGGTTCTTCTAAAGTCGTCTCTTATCACAAGAACATCGCCGGCCTGGAGGATTTTCAATTCAACGTCGCTAAATCTGGTGATCGTTTGAAAATGGATCATGTCAACGTGGTTAACTGCTGGCAAGAGAATGTCAATATCACTCTTGGGAAGGTGTCTGATTTAAGTGGGAAATACGCTCGCATTTCGTTGCAACAAGCAATCATTGATGTTAAAAATGGCTGGATTGATGCTTTAGTAACCGCACCGATTAATAAAAAGGCCATGCAAACCGAGGAATTCAATTTTCCCGGTCATACCGAGTATCTTTCCAGCGAATTTGAAGTGGAGGAAAGTCTGATGTTAATGGTCAATGATAGCCTCCGAGTAGGCTTGGTGACCAATCATTTACCACTACGTGATGTATCAGAGGCCATCACCCGTTCGCTACTCATTAAAAAATTGAAACTGCTCAATAATAGTCTGAAAGTAGACTTCGGCATCGAACGCCCAACTATCGCCATTTTGGCTCTCAACCCACACGCCAGCGATGATGGTTTAATCGGTGACGAAGAAGAAAACATCATTCGCCCAGTCATCATTGAGGCTAAGAAAAAAGGTGTTCTCGCAATGGGCCCTTACCCAGCCGATGGCTTCTTTGGTTCCGGTAAAGCACAGAAAGTCGATGGGATCTTGGCGATGTATCACGATCAAGGTTTAGTACCATTTAAAACCTTGTCCTTCGGCGCTGGAGTGAACTTCACTGCGGGCTTGCCGATCGTTCGTACTTCCCCGGACCACGGGACCGCTTATGAGATTGCCGGCAAGAATGCCGCTAATCCTTCGTCTTTCCGTCAGGCACTATTCCTGGCTTTGGATATCGCTAAGAATCGGAAATTACACGCAGAAATGCACGCTAATCCGATGGTCAAGAAAGAACATGTCATCAAGCAGGAGGAAGATGATGTGGTAGAGGACTAGTTTCTTTTTTAAAATACACCATTCAATTTGGCATCTATCCCCACCACCAAAGATGCCAGTAATCGCAATATTTTTGATATTTTTGGTATCACCTCCCCACGGCTGTTGATCCAAATACTATTGAAATGAAACGATTACTTTTTATTCTAATCCTGCTGTCAGGACATTACCTCCTAGCACAAAATGATTGCAGCTTTGACCATTGGCATTTTATTGATCGGGCCAGTGCACCTAGCCCCTCCGACAAAATGCCCGCTTACCTCCAATTGCTCTGCGAAGATGAAGTTGCTCTCCCGGCATTAGAACAGGCTTTTAAAGCGTATTATGACCAAAAAGATGGAACATCTTTGCTAGAAGATCTGGAGGAAGACCCTTACGCCAAATTTTATCACCATTGGCACCAAGCCGCACAAAACTATGTGACCGACGACGGGACTGTGCAGGCTTTATCAACCGCTGAGCTCATCCAATGGCGAGCAACACAGGCTCAATTCGATCTACCTCCGGATCAAAGTCGTAGCCCGAGTAGTACTTGGTCATTTTTAGGCCCTAAGCGCACACTCTGGCGAGCCGATCATAATGCCAGCCAACCCACTGCGCCCTGGCAAGTGAATGTCTATTCGATTGCCGTTGCCCTTTCCAACCCTTCCATTTTGTACTGTGGTAGTGAAACGGGAGCACTTTATAAATCAACGGATAAAGGCTTGAATTGGACGGCCTTTAATGATTATAACTGGGGAGGAGCCATTCTTTCGATCGCTATTCATCCTACCGATCCCAATATTGTCTATGCAGCCAGCAGTACTGATATTTTCAAAACAACCGACGGAGGAACCAACTGGACAAGTATTTTAACGGAGAGTGGGCTGAGTTGTAATAGCTTAGCCATTAATCCTACAACACCAACCACCATCTTTGCCGGCACGAGTAATGGACTTTATCGAAGCACCAACAGTGGCAGTACCTGGACGGAAATCCTCAGCGAAAGAATCGACGATGTACAATTTAAGCCCAATGACGGTACAACGATCTATGTGTTGGCCAGAACGGGCAGCCCGGACACTTACTCCTTTTACAAGTCCACCAACAGTGGCAACAGTTTTAGCTTAAGCATGACGGGCTGGGGTACCCTTTATGAGCAAAGTGGTGGTCGCCTAAGCGTCACCCCTGCCAATGACAACTACATCTATGCCGTTCTCCTTACCCACGATGGATCAGGTAATAATCAAAAACCATACATTCTAAAAAGTACTAATCAGGGTAGTAATTGGACCACAGCAGCGATCTGTGATAGCGGCGATTGTCCTCTGACCAATGGTCAGGGATACTATGATCTCGACATCGTTGCCTCGCATACCAATGCGGAGCAGATTATCGCTGCTACTACGACCGCTTACAAATCGAGTAACGGTGGTTCAAACTGGACCGCAGTGGGGGGGTATACTGGTAATTTTTCTATCCACCCAGATATTCAGGAGATGGTCTCTATTGTTGATGGTGGTGTTGAAAATACTTGGATCACGACGGATGGCGGCGTCAATTATTCAACTGACTTCTACACTTCTACTGGCAATTGGGAAGCCAGAATTGATGGTATCGATGGTACCGACTTTTGGGGCTTCGCTCAGGGATGGAATGAGGATTTTTTGGTCGGTGGACGCTACCATAATGGTAATACCGCTATCCACGAAAACTATCCCGATCAACAAGCACTTCGCCTGGGTGGTGCTGAAAGTGTTACTGGCTGGGCCATGCACGGCCGAGAACGTTACGCCGCTTTTGATGACATTGCGGAGTTAATTATTCCCGCGACTATCAACGGTAGTCCGGAGGGTTCTTTCTTATTTACCAAGCATCCCCAAAACTATTATTATGGCAATGCGTTCAGTCGCGTGATGATCGATCTTGAGGATTACATGGCGGTCTATCTGGGGGAAGGTAATTCTTTTTGGAAATCTACCGACGGCGGTGGAAGTTGGGAAGCCCTCTACACCTTTTCGGGCAAACCCTATCATTTTGATATCTCACGAGCCAACCCGGATTATATTTATGTGACGACAGATAATGGCTTTTATCGATCGACCGATCGGGGCGTCAGCTTTACGCAGATGAGTTTTCCAAGTGGGCTCTCTGGCTGGCACAGTCAGAATTTCCGGGTAGCCGCAAGTTCATCTGATCCCAATACTGTTTGGGTACTTAACCATCGATCCGGGGCGAGCAGCTCCGCCGGCCGGGTCTTCAAATCCACTAACGGCGGCGCCTCCTGGACAAATTGGACAACGGCCAGCCTGTCGGGCCGCAAATGGACCGCCATCGCCCACCAGGCCGGAACAGATGGAGGTATCTACATTGCCTCGAATCGCGGTAGCGCAGGCACCATGCCCGCCAGAGTAATGTATCGCGATAACAGTATGACGGACTGGGTTGATTTCTCGGATGGCTTACCACAAAGTGCTAACCCGATTAAGCTTTTACCCTTTTACCGGGATGGTAAGCTTCGCTGGGGCGGTAATCGAGGCGCATGGGAAATTGATTTTTACAATGAAACCTGGACACCGATGGTCCAACCCTTTGTTAGTGGAAAAACCCAAGTATGTGTGCGGGATACGGTACACTTTGATAGCTACTCCGTCGCGAAGGGGAATGCCACTTATAGTTGGAGTATTCCCGATGCCAGTTGGACTTCTAACCTTAATCAAAGAGAAGTCAAAGCACTATTTCCTGGCCCCGGCACGTATACTGCGACCTTATCGTTGACTCAAGATGGCTCGACTTACGGCAAGTCCATTACCGTGACTATTGAAAACGATTGTGAAGCAGATCAATTTCCAGGGAATGCACTTTCGCTCAGTGGCACCAGCTCAGATTATGCCGCTACGAGTCGTGCTTTGGATGTCAATACAAATACACTTACCATTAGTACTTGGATAAAACGCAATGGCGATCAAAACAGCTACGCCGGCATCGTTTTCATGCGCCAAGGCACGGCTTGCGGACTCAACTTCCGCGACAACAATGAGTTGGGTTTCCACTGGGATAATTCGCAGTGGTGGTGGAGCAGTGGCCTGGTCGTTCCCGATAATGAATGGGCACACGTAGCGATGGTGGTTTCCCCTTCCGAAACCACGCTTTACCTCAATGGTGTCCCAGCTACCAATACTAGCAATCCTGCGGTCATCAACTTTGATGGTGTGATGAATTTTGGGGCGGACCCCAATTGGTCAGCACGCCGCTTTGCCGGGGAAATGGACTAGGTTTTGATTTACAATCGCTCGCTGAGTCAGGCAGAAATCCGGGAGCTCATGCATCTTACCCGGGTACCGGCCGACGAAACGGATTTGCTGGCCTACTGGCAATTCAACCGTAGTAGTGGCCATATTACCGATCGGGTGGGCACCAACCACGCTAGTCTAATTGGCGGTGCAGGCCGCACAACTTCAACAGCCCCGGTTGGCCCCGGTGCAAGTACCCGTCTCGAAGTCTCTGCAGGTGGCACTTATGATTTTAGCGCAGCGGATTTAAGCTTAGTATTCCCCGTAGATGGTACCACTTTTCCCGAAGGAGAACTTTGCGTCACCCGCATCAATCATGCGCCCGATCAACTCCCTACCGATGATGTAAGTGAATCGTACTGGATTGTCCACAACTACGGTAACAACAGTACCTTCGATGAGCTGACTAGCATGACTTTTAGCAATCTTTTAATCAAGCCTAACCAGGCTGCTGATCCCAGTCTCATTCAATTATTCAAGCGCGGCAGCAATGCGTATGGGAATACCTGGGGTAACTTTGTAGATGAAGCCGAAACGGCGACTGCCGGAGAAGCAGGCCAGGTAATCTTTAGCGAAGGAAACGGGCAAACCTCTTTTAGTCAGTTTATCATGGGTTTTGCGGCGCAGCCGCTGGATGCTGAGCTGATTCACTTTCGGGCTCATCTGAATCCAGATCGGGACGTTGAACTCAATTGGATTAGCGCTTCCGAAGAAAACTTGGATTACTATGAAGTTCAACGTAGCCAGAGTGGGTTGAATTTTGATAAACTCACCACTGTTGCGGCAGCCGGAGATAGCTTTACGGAACAGCATTATTCTGCTCTTGACCGTCAGCCTTCCCGAGGCATTAACTACTATCGCCTGAAGATGGTTGACCGAGATGGTAGTGTGACTTATTCTGAGATCAAGAGTATTCTCATTGAAGCCCTTGCGGATCAAGTTGTGGTCTACCCCAACCCCTTGCCACGCGGCCAGCAATTGATGGTTAAGACAATGATCTCTACCCCATTCTCGCTTAGGCTTTATGCTGCTGACGGCGAATTGGTGCGTAATTTTGCAATCACCGGCGATGCGCAACTGGATTTGGGTGATCTTCCTACCGGCATCTACAGCTACTCAATCGAAGCGCCGGCTTGGAAGACAAGTGGACTTTTGGTATTACAGTAAAAAAAGAGGTAACCCGCAAAGGTTACCTCAACTTAATCATAGTCAGATCACTTAGCGTAATCTAACCGTGGATCGTGGCTTACGTCCCAGGTGTTGCATCCGGCTCGACCCGGTATGACTAACCACAATCACAGCTTCCCGATTCGGGGGGGTAACCGGGCGTGCTTGGGGGGTATTTTCCACGGCTATTGGAGCCGACGTTTCATATTCATATTCGGTGGTCATATTGACCGCTACTTCTTCCGCGACAAATGCGCTTGCAACTTCCGTTTCCACTTCACTAGCTGGTGACACATTGACAATATTTGAGCGACGCTCATAGTCAGTTGGTATTTCAAAAGCCGTTGGTGCTTCTTCCACTGACTGCGCTTGATTAATAACCAAGTTTACCGAAGCCGTTGTCTCATGTTGACTATACTGAGAATCATTCGATACCATCAAATTGACATTAACTGCAGCCGGAATATCGTATTTGGGGGCTGCAGCCACCGGTACGGCCATCTGGTCAAACTGTTGTAAGCCATATTTTTCAATCGTATTAATAAGCTTTTCGGCGTAATGTGGATCCGTTGCATATCCGCAAGCTTTGAGCCCTTTGGCCCAATTGTGATAATCCGTAGGATCATAGCCAAACAATTGGCGATAACGCTCATTTTCGATCAGAAAGTTAGTATGATCGATGTATGAATCTTCAGGATTATCGTAAGCTCGAAAGCATGATTTTACTAGTTCTCCATTCTCATAATCATCATCCTCAATATAATATGTTGGCCCTTGCCAATACTTTTTGCACTTAATGCCAAAATGATTATTCGAATTCCGGGCGAGCTCTCCTCCTCCCCAAGCTGATTCGATGATTCCCTGGCCGAGTGTAATACTGGCCGGAATGCCACTTCGCTGCATTTCACGAATGGCGATCTGTTGATATTGGCTGATGTATTCGTCTACATGGTTGGCTAGAAGTGCCGTTTGGAAGAGCAATAATAGGACGAAAGCGATGCAAGTCTGTTTTCTCATTATGGTAATATTTGTGATGATTTAATCACCAAAAACTACCATCAGTCCAGGAAGTATTATGGCAGATACACGTTTGTACCGGCAACCTGACGATTGATAAAATAGTACGCTCCTAGCACTATATCACCGATCGCTATCAGGTATCCCTCATAGTGACTCATAGTAAGTTGTTTGGCATCGCAGGTGTAGCTTAATTAAGGTTCTCCATTTCACCTGCTCCAACAAATATATGATTGTTTTATATGTAAAATCAAGCATCAATCCACCGTTAGAGTAGAATTTGTGAAAATTGCTGTGACACCGAAATTTGAATAAAAAAACAAATATAATTTTTTAAACATGTGTTGATAAAATGTGGAGATCAGTCACAAACAACTGATTATAAATAATTTATATGCGTTTTAAAAAACAGCATTCTTCCTTTAATCTTAAAACTCGCATAAAGCAATATGTAACAATTTTTTATACATTTTTCAAATAAAAATATTTTTAAATCTTCCAAATTTATTTTTAACAAAAAATGGCAAAAACTTTGTAAAGGTCATATTAGCACAAACACCAATATAACCTGAGATACGCCAGCCAGCACCCATTTCAGAGTATGAACAAAACATGCTCGGTTAATAGAAAACCTAAATATCATGGACAATATGAGAAACACCCTAATCTGGCTTTGTGTGGTACTCTTATTACCCACTACCTATCTGACCGCTCAGTCTTATCATGACCCTAGCCCCAATCAATTCGATGCGGATGCTTTCTACCATCGCGGTACAGAACTCCATCGCCTAAATGACCTATCGGGTGCTATCAGTTATTATACAGAAGCACTTTATATCAACCCACAACATACCGATGCCCTTTACAATCGAGGTATCGCCTATTATGATAGCGAGAAATACAACAAGGCGCTATTTGACTTTGATGCGCTGATCGAATTGCGGCCACAGGATGGGCAAGCTTTCGAACAACGCGCAAGGACCAAGCTATTGCTCAATGATGGACAAGGCGCTATGGCCGATTACACCCGGGCATTAGAAGGTTCGCCAACCAGCATTTTGTTTGTCAATCGTGGAATGGCTTCCAGCATGTTGAAGAATTACCACTACGCTTTACAGGATTTTGATGAAGCGCTGCAAATGGATCCGAACGATGCTGAAGCTTATATTAACAAAGGGGATATTTACTTCGCCCTGGAAGATTACCATAATGCCATTCAGTATTACACTCAAGCCCTGTTTCTTTCGCCCGACGACGAGCGCACCTATAATAACCGAGCTAATGCTTACATGAAACTGAATAACCCTGAGCAAGCATTGTTGGATTACAATGTTGCTCTTGATATCGACCCCAATAGCTATACCTATGTGAATCGCGGGTTCTATTGGCTCGATCAAAACCAACGCGACCGCGCCGAGCAAGATTTCATGGAGGCGTCGCGGCTAGATATCCGTAATGCCAGTGCTTACTATGGTCTAGGCATGGTGAAGCTGGAAAAAGGAGAATTATCCGCCGCTTACCAAAACTTCAGTACTGCGATTCGCTACAATCCGGAGAATGAGTTGTTTTTCAATTTCCGAGCTTTGGTGCTCCACGAACAAAAGAAATACACAGAGGCCATCGAGGATACAGATATTGCTCTACAGCTCAATCCACAGCTGGTTGATGCCTACAGTAATCGCGCGATGTCCTATTATCTGTTAGGTCAAGAGGAACAAGCATTTAGTGATTTGCAGCAGGCGTTAGCACTCAATCCACAGCACGCTATTGCCCGCAATCGCCTGGAGCTATTGCGTAAAAATACGATTGCCCCACCAGCACCGAATAACTTAGTCGACCATGTTTCAAATGATCAGATAACTTCTGACGCACCAGCCGCAATTAATTATCATACGGCAGTAGCAACTACTGATACTTATTATTTGGAATCGACCGAAGAAGAGCCAGATGATTACGAATATACTACCGACGAAGAATGGACAGCATGGCCTTCTGAGCCCAATCCTGAAACAAATGAGCCACAAAGCGCCGCCGATATTTTCATACCGAAAAGCATCCCCGAGCAGCGTGCAACGGTCGAAGAAGCACCAGCGGAAACCAATAGCTATTTGCTTGTTCGGACCAAATCTACGGCCCACACCTCTACCGGAGCTAAAGTCGTCGCAGAGGTCGAGCCTCAAGATGCTTCCTTTTTACTTGGCCGAGCCATGTCTTTCCTCAAAGTCAATCAATACGTCGATGCTTTAGCGGATTTTGATCAACTCTTGATCATGGGAGAGGAGAAAGCACAAATCTATAACGGCCGAGGTATTGCCCATTATCGTCTGGGACAGCAGCGTGAAGCTATCGAGGATTTCAGCCGTGCTATCCAACTTGATGCTGGCTTAGTAGAAGCTTATTACAACCGTGCTAACTTGTACTACGATCTGCGTAATACCAAGCGCGCCATTGCCGATTTTAGCCGAGCGATTGAATTAAGCCCGGATTTTGCGGGCGCATACTATATGCGTGGTGTCTGTTATAGCAATTTGAAAAAGTACAAAATTGCGGAAGCAGATTTCAATTATTGCTTATTACTCGACCCTCAACATGCCCGAGCTTTGAATAATCGTGCTACAATCTTGTTAGCAACTGGCAATGTTTTTGAAGCAATCAAAGACTACAACCAGGCTATTGCCCTGCAGCCACTGGATGCGCGTCTTTACGCTAACCGTGCTAAGGCCCGCGAACGCATGAAGCTGTACGATGCCGCACTGGAAGATTGCCAAACTGCGTTACGGCTAGAATCGGATAATGATGAATGGCACTTTTTGGCCGGCGTTATTCTTTATGAAACCGGGCATTTTGCGGAAGCAGAAGCGAAGCTAAATCAAGCTATTGAGCTACGTGGTCAAGACCTTTTAGCAACTTATTTCTACCGTCGTGCGTTAATTTATCATCACCAGAATAAGTTGCAACAAGCACTCCAAGACTATTCACAAACTATCGAACTGAACCCGGCCCAAGCCGAAGCCTTTTATAATCGGGCGTTGGTACAAGTCAGAATGGGGCAAATGAATGCTGCCTGCGAAGACTTTTACCGCGCTGAATCACATGGTTTGGTCGCAGCTAGCCAAGAATTGAAAAAGCGAAAATGCCGTTAATAACATAGGAATTAATCGTTATTCATTAACGGCTGGGATACACTTTTTAACAATTTTACAGTAAAAAAATGTATTTTTGCAAAGCATTTAAAACAAATTTGTTTTTTATTAATTTAAGCTCCGGCCCTAACCTCCTTCAACAAACATAAAAATTTGATGCCTTATGAATGAGAAAGCTACAAAAACCCGGTACACAGATGAAGAGTTAAAGGAATTCGACGAGCTGATCAGTAATAAACTAGAAAAAGCTCGTAAAGAGCTCGACTTCTATATCAGCCAGCTTTCTGACCGGGCGGATAATCCTGATTCTAAAATCAAAGGTTTGGATGATGGAATTGGCACCGCCGAAAATGAGCGTATTACGACTTTAGCGGCGCGTCTACGCAAGCATATCCAACATCTGGAAAATGCAAAAATCCGTATCCAGAATAAAGTATACGGCATTTGTAGAGTAACGGGTAAACTGATTTCGAAAGAACGCTTGCGCGCGGTACCACATGCAACGCTGAGTATCGAAGCCAAGCAATCAAAATAACAATGTCCGCCTTAGCGGTCAGTTAGTATACAGGGGCATTCTTTGTCCTCGAAAAAGAAAAATAGTGATTACGCTGACGAATTGGATAGTGTAATCACTATTTTTATTGACTAATATGATCTTAGCTGGATTTGCAAAAACATCAAATTTGTAAAGCAGATTTTATTTTTGCACCTTCGGTCCGCAAACTTGATCGCAATATTTGACGTTAGAATAGAGTCATTAAATCTTCGGCACCTTTGAGTAAATCCGTAAAAGTTGTTTTAGTGGTTTTGTTAGTGCTGGTTTTGGACCAGGCACTCAAAATTTGGGTCAAAACGAATATGTCCTACGGACAGGAAATTTCGATGCTCGGTTTGAGTTGGGCAAAGCTACACTTCGTAGAAAACAACGGCATGGCCTTCGGCTTCTCGCTCGGTGGTGAATACGGGAAACTCGCCCTCAGTCTATTCCGTATTTTAGCGGTCATTGCTCTGGTTTACTATATCTCAGCTCTCATTAAAGTCAAAGCGCGCCTCGGATTGCTGATCAGTTTTGCGCTTATCCTCGCCGGCGCGGTTGGTAATATTATCGATAGTGCCGTCTATGGTTTGATTTTTTCGGAATCTTATCACGGCCACATCGCCGAAATGTTCCCGGCAGAGGGTGGGTACGCTGGCTTTTTACATGGCCGGGTGGTAGATATGTTTTACTTCCCCATGTTTGAAGGACGTGTTCCGAATTGGTCTCCTCTCTGGGCCGGAGAAGAGTTCCTATTTTTTCGGCCGGTATTCAATATTGCTGACATGGCCATTACTTTCGGTGTTATCAGTATTTTACTATTCCACCGGTCTTTCTTCAGTAGCCTCAACCAAGATGAAGATGTCGTTATCGAAGAGACCAGTCTACAAAATTCAGATGGCGAAAATGCTTCCGAATCGCTTCCCGGCACCGAATCCCCAGATCAATCTGCAGAGGAGTCGACCGAGCCTAAAGAGGATATTTTAGCTTCGGAGGAAAGTGCCTCTCCTCCCGCAGCATCCGAACTCCCGGATGAGGAGTCAAAAAAATAAGGAGACTTTTACAATAAAAGCCTCCCTCCTCATTGTAATTATCTATCTACATTTTCACGAATTTCTGCTGATCTAGTATTTCCTCGTTCTGTATCACCCGAATCAGGTACAAGCCTTTGGGCAAGGCGGCGACATTGAGTGTCGGTGTCAAATTTGTTATATGCAATACACGTCCTGTAACATCCATGATATGTACTTCGCCGCCATCAGGCAGTATACCATCCAACCAATCTATATGCAACGCATCAGATACTGGATTGGGGAATACACGGAATTGGTTACCCTCGACTTCGTGACCGTTGTCTAATTCTTCGCTGAAAAAGCCAGGGCCTGGAGATATCTGGCAAGCGTATTCAATATTATTGACTTGTATAGCAGTACGTCGCATGACGTTTGCTTGTCCGACTGTAAACATTACACGACAATTTGGCTCTTCCGTATACGCCATAATGTTTTGTAAGTTCATCGGCCCAACTAGGTCATTGCAAACATTCCATCCACTAGGATAAATCTCTTGATCTGAGCAGGTGTTTAGCGTGTGTTTGGGTGTATCATAGATACAATCACAATTAGGTAGCGGTGCTTGTGGATTACTCCCCCAGGGATGCCGTAATCCTAGCCAGTGCCCAACCTCGTGAGTCACTGTTCGACCATCTTGCCAAGCGTATAACATTCCTTCTTCGTAAAACCCAAATGCTTCAGTATCCACATAAATACCATGTTGACCACTATTTTGACAAGGGATAGAAAGATCACAAGCTGTTCCTGTCACCATTGATGTAATGGCATAGGCAAAATTGTTATTATTAATATCCGTCACCCAAATATTCAAAGGAATAAAGTCACCGACAGGAGTATACCATCCGGGCGAAATATCCGCTGGCTCACAATTGATCAACGGAAAACTTTCCTCGGCGGGTAATGGTGTTCGAATGACTTTATGAAAATAAAAGCTGACATCCACATCACCTACATATGGTTGGAAAAATGGAATGACGTTAGATACGTTAGGGTTGGCACCACGAAAATCTTCATTCAGGATTTGAATTTGATCACAAATTCGGCTACACGAAATATTCAATCCATTAGGATAATCATCACCCGGAGGATGGATTACATGTACCACTACCGGGATTTTGTAACAGCCGGCTAATTCGGAAGGAACAGGACAAGAACCACAGTCAGGATCGTCCGTCATCGTCGCAAAAATAGAAGTAGAGAAAGCAAGCAGACAAAAGAGAAAAGTAAAACAGAACTTCATGGCTTAGAACTATTTAAAAAGTGAAACAATCGACCTTGGCTACGGCTGAATTGTTGACCTTTTAAATTATACTCTAATCCTCTATTGTAATCGCAACATCAAACATTATGAATAGTTTTCATATCCACTCAACGTTAGAACCATGAATTAAAAAGCGAAAGGCGATACTTGAGGAAGTATCGCCTTTCGCTTAGGAGGAAATAATCAATCGTTTTGTTTGTTACTCTGCTTTCAGAAATGTATTCACGGCCTTAAGCACATTGCCGACCTTGGCGTAGTCGATGCTGTAGTGAATAAACTTTCCATCTCTTTGTGTCTCTACGACGCCTGCCAGGCGAAGGATTCTCAAATGTTGGGAAGTGATAGATTGCTCGAGTTTGAGCGTGTTGTATATCTTATTCACATTGATCGTGTCGTGATTGTCAATAAACTCGAGAATCCGTAATCTGAGAGGATGAGCAAGGGCACGAAGTATTTCCGATGAGACCTTAAGCTTCTCATTGTTAATGGTAACTTTAGCCTTTCTCATAGATACGGTTTTGTTAAAGGAATAGAAGTTTTGTCAAAAGCAAATATGCAATTTTTATTTATTTTTACAAAAGAATTACTAAAAAAATGCTGTGTATCTCCCTTGATACACAGCATTTTCCATTTATACACGAAAGGCTATCGTATAAATTATATTTTTATCTGAAGTTTACTCAGATGAGAATCATAGACCTATGCGGCGAGCTCCTCAACTAGTCGCGAAATCTGAGATAAACGCTCTTTATCCAAAGAATAGTAGATGAATTTTCCGTTACGATCGGTAGAAACGACACCTGCTCGGCGAAGGATCGCCAAATGTTGTGAAGCAACAGATTGTTCCAAACGTAGCTTGATGTAAATATCGGTGACGGTCATTTGTTCGTTCTCCTCCAACAAATCAATAATACTTTGGCGCAACTTGTGATTCACAGCACGTAATACCAAAACCGCTTTTCTGAGCTCAGCATAATCCAGCTGAATGTCATTTTTTCCCTTCTTCAAAATAACGGTTTCGTTTTTCTGCTTTCTCATATTTATGTTTTTTAAATGAATTAATACTCATCCAAAGAAGCCAAAAACTATACCAAATTAAAACATTAAAACATGTTTTAAGGTATAAAAACCTTGACTATGAACCAAAAATAAAGATTTTATTTCAATAATCATAAATAATTACAATGCGTCTTTTTTTATAATATTTTGCGAGGAGTTGTAATGTTAGGGGACTTAAAATAGGTGGGAGAAAAGTAGGCAATATCAACAAAATCAGCCGCTAAAAATGCGGTCTGAGCCACGGAATTAAGGTGTGGAGCGGTACAAAAAACCGAGCGGAATACTGCATTGGGATGCGTCAGGACGGACTTGCATTTGGGAGCGCCATTTCCGCTAAAGATCAGGGTGTGTCCTTCCGCAAACTGTTGGGCAAAACTGCCTTCATCAATGATCAGAGCGGCGAGTGCTTCGAGGGGCTGCCCGGTACCGTCGTAGACCGCAGTATAAACCTCCATCCGCCGGGCATCAATCATGGGGACGTACAGTGCATTGGCTGGATCCGTAGGATGCTGGCTGGCACGAGCCAAACTAGCCAAGGTATCGACCGCAATCATCGGTAGATCCAAGGCATAACAAATCCCTTTGGCCACCGAACTGCCTACGCGAAGGGCAGTGTATGACCCTGGACCGGCACTGACCGCTACGGCTTCTAAATCGGTCATAGCCAGGCCCGCTTCGCGACAACAGGCCTCAATAAGCAATGTGATTTCAGCGGCGTGCCGGTAGTCCTCTGTCGCCTCTTGCAAGGCCAGAATACGATCACCATCGCTAATCGCGATAGAGCAATTCTCCGTAGCTGTTTCAAGTAAAAGAAGGCGCGCCATAAATGCTTGTAACTGGATCGTTGAATAATGGCCCTATCGGGCGGCGAGCAAAATTAAAAAAAGCGGCTCGAAGGATATCCATTCGAGCCGCTTTTTCTTGCTTTTATGAAAAGCGATATACGCTTAGTTTGCACTCAACAATTGCTCATACTCCGTGGGAGCGTTGATGAGACGAATTGCTTCTTTGATTTCATCATCGTTGCGCAGGCGCAGTTGAATACGGCCTTTTTGATAGAAGTAACGGCTAGCGACTTCTTTCTCAAGCAGGTCTACAATCGTGGCCTCATATTTACGCAATTCCTCGTCCTTATTACCTTGGATCTTCTTTTCAATGGCTTTAATATCAGCTTCGATATTGCTCAGCAGGTCCTCTTTTTTAGCTTCAGATTTGAGCTTGCTCAATACACGCTCACTTCGAGACTCGTATTCAAAACCACGACCGTCTAAGAAACGAACAAAGTCCTGGAAATCCGTGAAACGGAATTGCGCCAAGTCCGTCACCTCGCCTTTCTTCAAGCAATACTCGGTGACATAGTCAAAGATGTAATTATTGCGTAGCAAATCCTGTACGATAGTCGCATCAGATCCTCTATTCAATACAAGGTCAGGCTTCACCCCTCCACCATCGCGCACGACACGACCTTTACGGGTTTTGAATTCTGCGCGAAGCGAATCAGGGATATCTTTAGGGATACCATCCTCGTAGCTCACTCCTTGGATGCATCGGCCACTAGGAATGTAGTACTTCGCCGTCGTCATCTTCACCTTCGAATTGTAACCAACATCACGCGTGTTTTGCACCAGACCTTTTCCATAAGATCGCTGACCAATCAGGACACCACGATCGAGATCTTGAATAACCCCAGAAACGATCTCCGAAGCCGAAGCGGAACCTTTATCAATAAGCACAACCAATGGAATTTGCTCGTCTACAGATTTATTAAGGGTTTTGAAACTACGATCCCAATCGGTGACTTTGCCTTTAGTTGTTACAACCAACTCGCCCTTAGGAACAAATACGTTGGAAACATTTACCGCTTCGGTGAGTAGACCACCACCATTGCCGCGAAGGTCAAAGATGATGCCCTTCATCGAAGGATTGGCTTTTTTCAAGTCTTGCAGTGCTTTGCCTACATTACGGCCCGCTTCGCGAGTAAAGGTAGTCAAAGCAATATACCCCACTTCGTTGCTCACCATCCCGGAGTAAGGGACGTTAGGCACAACCACTTCATCACGTACCAGATTAATTTTCAGCGGATCACTTTCACCGGGTCGGCGAATCGTAAGCACGACCTCCGAACCAGGAAATCCTTTTAGAATCGTGCTTACATCATCGGTGCTTTTGCCTTTGGCAGATTTCCCGTCAACCTCAAGGATGACGTCACCGGCTTTCAAGCCTGCTTTCTGCGCTGGGCAACCTTCGTAAGGTTCGGTGATGGTGACATAGTCTTCGATTTTACGAATCATTGCACCAATACCGTTATACTTTCCGTCGGTGATGTAGCGGAAGCCTTCAATCTCCGATTCAGAAATATAATTGGTGTAGGGATCCAAAGACTCCAGCATGGCGTCCACTCCGGTACGCATCAGGCGCGCCGGATCGAGGTCATCCACGTAGTAGGTATTTATTTCTTTATAGAGATTGGTGAAAATTTCAATGTTCTTAGAAATTTCAAAGTATTTGTTGTGGTCGGAATTAATCGTAGCCACTCCAAGCAATGCCAGGGCGACAAAGCCAAATAGCCGTATGGGACGGTTGAAGATTCTCATGACTGAAGAAGGTTTACAATTTAGAACTTATGATAATAACGTATCGATTCGCATCTAGTGTTCACGAGTACATTTAAAAGTAACTTTTTATCTATTTTTTCACAATACTTATCGACCGCGAAAGGGGAATTGGTCTATGAATGTCCACTGTGAGCCGATATGTGTTGACAAAAACAATATTTAAAAGGGGGAATAGTGATAAAATGGGATGAAAATCAGGCTTCCAGCCGATTACAAAGCCCATATGACCTGGGGGGAGATTTGGTCATTCTTTCTATTCATAACAAAAAATAGTGCCAACTCTATAACTCCACTTACAACTCAAATGATTCGTGACAGGCAATTCCCTCTTATTTTTTAAAATTATTATTTATAAATCCCGTTTTAGGGCTATCGTAAAAATGCCAAGACTAACTCTAATAATTCCTTCGGTGCTTCCGCGTGAACCCAATGCCCGGCACTAGCCACCGTCTTTAGCTCGGCGGTGGGAAACATGGTTGCAATCTGCTGCTCTTCCGGCGATCCGATATAGTCGCTCTTGCCTCCACGAATAAATAGGGTTGGACCATCAAATTGCTCTTCGTGACCACTCACCGCCGCCAAAATCTCGTGATATTGCTTGTGCAGTGCGGTCAAGTTCATCTTCCAGCGGTAACCACCCGTCGCTTTATCCCGACTTAGGTTTTTCAACAAAAACTGCCGGACGCCGTATTCAGGAATACGACGCTTCAATTCCTCATCCGCTTGCGTTCGATTTTCGGTATTCGTTAAATCCAAATCCAGCATCGCCGAAAAAATTGTCTCATGCCCACCCTCATTCGCTCCGGGCGCGATATCTACCACCACGAGCCGGTCGACCATATCCGGATAATCAAGCGCAAACTGCATCGCCGTTTTCCCACCCATCGAATGCCCGAGAATATGCGCACGATGTACCCACTGTTGCTCCATGAAGTGCTGTAAATCTTCCGCCATCAAACGATAGCTGATTTCTGGTAAATGCGGAGAACGACCATGATTACGCTGATCGACAATGAACACTGAAAAGTGTTCAGCCAATTGCTTGGCGATCGTTTGCCAATTATCCAGTGTCCCAAAAAGGCCGTGCAAAATAATGAGCGGTTCACCTTGTCCAAAAGCTTTGTAGTTCAATTCCATGCCGCGAAAATAGTATTTTTCAAGATGTTATCACTGGGGCATCTTCTCGACGCCAAGTCGGCAAACCTGGCCACTCTCCTTCATCATCGAAGGGATGGAAGCGGGCAAAAAGCTCTTCTTTATACCAGCCCAATTCCCGGGTGCGTTTGATCACTTCACGATGATGGGCACTTTGATAAGCGTAAGCTTGCATTTTTTTACTACTCTCCCATAAGCTAAAAGTGGCCTGTTGTACCAAGGGCAATTCACCTACCCCGACGGCAAATAAAAGGCCCGGTTTATCTTGTATTGAGTGACTCACTTTCGGGACGCGCCGCCAGAAGTTTATCAGGTGTCGGGTGCGGATAGTCGCTCGGGTCAACACCGCAACGGGCCGCAAGGGATCAAAGTCTTGTGTGACTTCGAAGGGATTACCACCCGACCATTGCCCGTGAACCATGGCAGTGCGCAGATAAATCGTCCAATAAGCCGTGCTATGTGAACGAAATTCTTCGATAACGGCGTGGGATTGAAAAAACTGACGCGCGGCCGCTTCGGAAGACCAGACCGCTAGTAAGCCGTATCGGCTCCAATTGGGAAATATGCTGAAGCCATCGCGGCCGCTACCGAGCAGCTTTACAAACGCCAAACCTTCTACTTCTTTTAAACGATCATAGCCCAGCCCCATTTGTCGGAACCCCCACCATCGATCGGCTCTTGTACCGTAGTGAAAAAAGCTGAAGGTGACGATAGGCTGATCAGACATACTCCTTTTGATTTTTGCTAGTGGCTATTTTATCTTTTCTATCAACAAGGAGATAAGCAAAGGGTTGTAGGGCATCCAGAAAGGTTTAACTTTTCTTATTACAACTTTTTACAAAGTGTCTTAAATAATGGGAATAGAGTTTGTATTTTTATTCTTTACCCATGAGGGTTAATTTTTGCGTATTGATCTCATTAGCAACTTTATAAACTATGCTCACTCTGCGAACAATCATTAGTTTGGCACTCTTGGCCTTGGTGACTTCGATGAACGCGCAAAGCGTCAAAGAACTAGAGCAAAAACTGGAAGCAGCGGAAAACACCGCAGAGCGTCAGTTCTACCGCATGCAGTTAGCCAAGTCCCTCATCGGTAAAGACAATAAACGAAGTGTTGATCTTGCCCGAAAAGCTTACCATACAGCCATTGATAAAAACAATAATAGTCAAGCGGCCAGAGCCGCCTTCTTGGTGGGCCGTGCCTACCAGCGTAAGCGCGACTTGCGTAATGCTGAAGTTTGGTACAAGTCGACCTTGGTTTACGCCAAAAAAGCCAAGGATTCTGATTTGATCATTAAAAGTGTCAACGAACGCAGTAAACTCGCAACCAAAAAACGCGACTATCGCAAAGCTTATCGGATTAATCAGGAAGCCTTTGATTACTTCAGTCAAGCGGGGACCAGCATGAGTGATCTGGAAAGTAATTTTGAGTCCCAGCAGGTAGAAATCCAGCGAGCGACTCGCAAACTGGCCAAAGAAAAGGAAGCCCTCGAAAAGGAAATCAATCGCCTGGAAGGTGAAAAGCGGCAACTCAGCAGTGATAAAAGAAATTTGACGAAAAAGCAGGAAGAACTGGTGCAGGAATTCACCGCTCAGGAAGCGGAGCTGGAAGATTTATCCGAAGCAAAAATAAAAGCTGAAAGCCGAGTACGTCGTAAGGAAGAAGAAATTGAAAATCTGAACAAAGAAGCCCTAAAGCAGAAAGTACTACTACAAGATAAAGAGCTGGAATTAGCTCAAGCTGGGATGGAATTAGCTCAGGCTGATTTAGAGCAAGAACGCAGTCGCAACATCCTGACACTCCTTTCCCTAGCTTCGTTGTTTATTGTCGTGCTGGCCATCTTATTTTTCGCGCGTTATCTCAGCAAAAAGAAATCTGCCAAAGTACTCGAGGATAAAAACAAAATGATTGCCGAAGAGCAGAAACGTTCCGACGAATTGCTCTTGAATATTTTGCCTGCCGAAATCGCCGAAGAACTAAAAGAGCAAGGCAAGGCCAGTGCGCGTAAATACGCCAATGCGACCGTTTTGATCACCGATTTTAAAAATTTCACGACCATTGCCGAACGGCTTAGTCCAGAACAATTGGTAAAAGAGCTTGACTATTGTTTTCGAGCCTTTGACTTCATCATTAGTCAGTACGATATTGAGAAGATCAAGACCATCGGTGATGCCTATATGTGCGCTTCCGGCCTGACCAATCGAAAAACCATTCCTACCCAGATTGTGAAAGCGGCCTTGGAGATGCAAGAATTTTTAGAAGATTATAAACAAGAACGTAGCCGTCTCAGTTTACCTTTCTTTGAGGCACGTATTGGTATCCATACGGGCCCCGTCGTCGCCGGCGTGGTGGGCGTTAATAAATTCGCCTATGATATTTGGGGAGATACCGTTAATATTGCATCCCGAATGGAATCCAACTGTGAAGAGGGCAAAGTCAATATCTCCGCGTCGACTTATGGCTTAATCCGCTATAAATTCGATTGTCATTACCGCGGAAAAGTCGCCGCGAAAAACAAAGGCGAGATTGATATGTATTATGTAAGTAAGGCCGTCTAATAGTCCTTTTTAAAACAGCAGTCAAAATTTAGAGACGATTAAAAATTCTACCAATTCGACATCGAATTGGCTATTCGTCCATCGTCTGGCTGTGCCAGCACTAACCTGAGTACACAACATGAAATTTGATCTTAATTCTCCCTTCATACCTACCGGTGATCAACCTCAAGCGATTCGGCAATTAGTGGATGGGATCGCAGAAGGGGAAAAATCACAATGCCTGCTAGGGGTCACGGGCTCCGGTAAAACCTTTACGATGGCGAATGTCATCAAAGAGCTTAATCGTCCTACGCTAGTGTTGACCCACAATAAGACCCTGACCGCACAATTGTACGGGGAGTTCCGAGAATTCTTTCCGAATAATGCTGTGGAGTACTTTGTATCCTATTACGATTATTATCAGCCCGAAGCTTATATCATGTCTTCGGATACGTATATTGAAAAGGACCTCTCAATCAATGAGGAAGTAGATAAACTTCGCCTGCGGGCGACTTCTTCCCTACTGTCTGGACGGAGAGATATCATCATCGTTGCCTCAGTATCTTGCATCTACGGTATGGGTAATCCCGAAGACTATAAGTCCGGAATTATTCGACTCTACAAGGGACAAACCATTTCACGCAATAGTCTTTTGTATAGTTTGGTAGAAAGCTTGTATTCGCGCACCGAAACTACTTTTAGTCGCGCCACCTTCCGGGTGCGAGGCGATACGGTAGACGTTAATCTGCCTTATGTCGACTATGGCTACCGGGTCACTTTCTTCGGGGATGAAATCGAAGAGATCGAACGCATCGAGATTGAATCCGGGAAGCGCATCGAAAGCATGGAAAACGCGGCAATTTTTCCCGCTAATCTCTACATCGCTCCCAGAGATCGTATCCACGGAATCATTCGAGAGATTGAGGATGAGTTATATGCGCAAGAAAAATACTTCATCAAAGAAGGTCGACTCCTGGAAGCAAAACGTGTCAAGGAGCGGGTTTCTTTTGATGTGGAAATGATGAAAGAGTTGGGTTACTGCAACGGCGTTGAAAACTACTCTCGCTTTTTCGACGGGCGCGAGCCCGGTACCCGGCCCTTCTGTTTGTTGGATTACTTCCCGGATGACTACCTAATGGTGATTGATGAAAGCCACGTGACCATACCTCAGGTCCGGGGCATGTGGGGGGGAGACCGGGCCCGGAAGCTTAGCCTGGTCAACTACGGTTTCCGCCTGCCTTCGGCGATGGATAACCGTCCGCTGAATTTCTCGGAGTTTGAAACGCTCATCAATCAAATCGTTTTCGTTAGTGCAACTCCCGGAGATTACGAACTTGAACAGACCGGTGGTTTGTTTGTAGAACAACTTATCCGCCCAACGGGTCTGCTCGACCCACCCATCGAAGTCCGTCCCAGCCTCAATCAGATTGATGATTTGCTGGAAGAAGTGAGCGAGCGGATCAAAGTGGGAGAGCGCGTCTTGGTGACGACTCTAACCAAGCGCATGGCGGAAGAGTTGGCAAAATATATGACCAAACTAGACGTCAAATGTCGATATATTCACTCGGAAGTCGATACGATGGAACGCGTCGAAATCCTGCGGGACCTTCGCTTGGGAACCTTTGATGTGCTGATCGGGGTAAATTTGCTGAGAGAAGGGCTGGATTTGCCGGAAGTATCCCTGGTGGCGATCATCGATGCGGACAAGGAAGGTTTCCTCCGTAACGCCCGCTCCTTGACGCAGACCGCCGGGCGGGCCGCTCGTAATGCCAACGGGTTGGTCATTTTCTACGCGGATAAGATCACTGATTCGATGCAAATGACCATCGATGAAACCAATCGTCGCCGTTCCATTCAGATGGCGTACAACGAGGAGCACGGAATCACCCCAACCACGGTGAAGAAATCTGCGGAAGACATTATGAACGCCAAATCAATTCTTGATATCCGCGGCAAGAAAGGACAGGCGTACGTCGAGCCGGAAGAACCAAGCTTAGCCGCCGATCCAATTATCGAGTACATGAATCGCGACCAACTCGAGAAGATGATCGAGAATACGGAAAACAAGATGAAAAAGGCAGCCAAGGAACTAGATTTCATCACAGCAGCCCAGTACCGCGACGAGCTATTTGCGCTTAAGAAACGGATGAAAGAAGTATACTAGCCCATAGGACTTTCCCTTTTTGACGTTTTGAAAACAGTATAAAATCGGGTATTTTGGAAAAATGAAAATCCAATTTCCCGATAGTCGACTCGAAGCTTTCAGTGATGCGGTCTTTGCATTCGCCGCCACCTTGCTGGTCGTATCGCTGGAAGTTCCTGAGAATTTCACCTTGCTAAAAGAGCAATTGAGTGGGTTTTTTAGCTTCGGCATCAGTTTTTTTGCCCTAGTTATGATATGGAAAACGCATTACAACTTCTTCCGGCGAACAGATTACCTTGACAACATCATCATCGCCGCCAATATGTTTTTGCTCTTCGTGGTGCTCTATTTTGTATATCCTTTGAAGTTTCTGGCCAACCAAATCTTAGAGCGAACCTCCATGACCCAAGTCGAGGTAGCGGAATTATTCGAGTTGTACAGTCTTGGTTTTAGCTTAATCTTTTTTAGTCTTTCGATTATGTATTGGTGGGCGGGGCGAAAAGACCCCGATCAAGGTCGACGGTCCAAATTGCAGTTTTATGCTCGCCATTTCACGATCTTCTGGGTCGTTGGTCTCTTCTCTATTCTTATTGCTTTTTTAGAGGTCGGCATTCCCATTGGACTTCCAGGAATGATTTACACTTTGCTGGGACCTTTGTGCTACTTTCATGGCGTACGTTTTGGTTACGACGAGCCGGAAACCAATACAGCATAGGCATTCTATTGCCCTTCCGGCGCCAGCAAATGCTTGATCTTTTTCAGACGCTGCCGAGACACGACAAATTCTTCTCCGTCTTGACTACGCAGCACGTATTTGTCGTTTTCCCAATACGCATAGCTTTTAATTTGACTACATTGAATAATCACAGCCCGATTGATTCGCAAAAAAGCCGGGCTGGGCAGTTGTTCTTCCAGTGCTTTTAAAGTCGTTCGAATATAATAATCTCGCTGGGGGGTCTTAATCCGATATTTACGCTCTTCTCTTTTAATCCACCAAATGTCCTGAATAGGAAGCGGCTTTTCTCCCATTTCCTCTTGCACCAAAAGATATTGCGGTTCTGCTTTCGACTCAGTGGCAGCTTGGGAATTATTTTTATAAAAATTATACAATAACAATCCCCATCCAACCAGTAAAGTAAAGGGCAGGTAAGTGAGGTATAAAGATGGCTTTAAAAAGAAATAATGTTGAAAATAATCGGGTGTCTCCGACCGGATCAGGTAATGTAGTAAGTAACGCATCGACAAAGTAAAAGGCGCGAAGCAAAAATAGATCACCAACCAAAGCGGCAAAAACTTCAAAAGATAACGGCCTATTGATTTTACCTCCTTTTCTATCGAGTCATATCTCAGCCATTGAGCATAGTATCGAATCCCCAGTACAATGATCAAAACACTTATGCATTCGATCAGCATCTGATCGACCAGCAAAAAGTAAAGCAAATTCCCCCAACTGAAATCTTGGCTTCCAATCCATTCCTGATTAGCCGGATGCAAATAAGAAATGCCTTGATAAAGCCCCACAATGAGCACAGTGGTCAATACGATCACTTGCCAGCGAAAAAGGTAGCGATAATCAAGTTGAAGCAGCATTTGCCGGAAAGATAAAAGAATTGCGACAATCCGTGTATCGTCTTTTTTTCAAATGATCCGCTTCCTGCAATTTTTCCGGCTCAGATTTCAAACCACAAAACTCGGAATTGAGACTTCTGCCGGGAAAAATCAACGATGAATGACTTAGTATTGAAGTGCGAAGATCATTCGGTCTTCATTTCAAATTTCATTTTTCACTTCACAATAATGTATTAAAATGGACTGGTCATACTACCTTTATTTGTACCCTGCTTATGCTTTTGGATTACTCGCCTGGCATTTTTCACAACGTCATCGAGCAGTTGTGCCAGATGCCGCTGAACCCGGTAGCACCCGCCCCGCCTTCGAGTTCTTATTGGTCATTCTCGCTGTTGTGGGTACCATCCTGATTGGACAAGTGTACCAAGCTGATTATTTGCTGCCCGAATCAGGTAGCTGGCGGCCGCTCACCGGAGCAATCAACCAAGTGCTCATCTTTGCGCCCATTCTCGCTCTGGTCCCTTTTCGTGGGCAGCCCTGGACCTCCGCCTGGATTCCTGCCCAAGGGCGGGGCAGAAGTATTCTTTGGGGGCTAGGTATTGCCATTGCCGCCATTCTCTTGCACCTCGGACTGCGCGGACTACTTTCGAGAACAGGAGAAGTTCTTTTGAGTGTATATCATCCCAAAAACTTCCACCTGATGGTTCAAGTCTTGCTGGAAGATTTGGCTATCGCCATTGCTTTTGTACGCTTGCAGCAATGGATTGGCAAAACCAGCGCCATGATTGTAGTCGGCAGCTTGTTTGCATTGGCACACATTCCTGCGATGCTTGCCGAAGGCTTCCAAGCGAGTCAACTCATTGGTTTATCGCTGGATGCCGGTCTAACTATTGCTGTTCTTTGGGTCTTATCGTACCACCGTAATATTCTATGGCTTTGGATGTTGCATTATGCGATGGATATGATGCAGTTTGTTGAATAGGGCTTCTTTCGGTTAAGGAAAATGGTTGAGGGGCTTACCATTCACAGGAAAAGCCCTTAACTTTGCACCACTTTTGGAAATACTTGACAGCTTATGGCAACTCCACGAACGGTCGCATTTTATACTTTAGGTTGTAAACTTAACTACTCGGAGACGTCTTCGATTGGGCAGCTCTTTGCTAATCATGGATATGCCGAGGTTAAGTTCGATGATGGCGCGAATATTTATGTTATCAATACTTGCTCGGTGACAGATTTTGCGGATCGCAAATGCCGACAGATTGTCCGTCGCGCTTTGCGCCATAATCCTCAGGCATTTGTGGTAGTTATCGGCTGCTACGCTCAGTTGAAGCCGCAGGAAATTGCGGATATTCCCGGCGTAGATTTGGTACTAGGTGCCGCTGAGAAATTCAAGATTCTGGATTACATTGATGACCTCTCCAAATCATCCGACAAAGGCATGGTGCAAGCCGGAGAGGTTAGCGAGGCCAATACTTTTGTGAATGCTTTCTCTTTTGGAGATCGTACTCGCTCATTTTTGAAAGTACAAGACGGTTGTGATTATAAATGTTCGTTTTGTACCATCCCCCTTGCTCGCGGTAAAAGCCGAAGTGATACGGTGGAAAACGTGGTGAATAACGCCAAAGCCATTGCTGAAAAAGGTGTTAAAGAGATTGTATTAACCGGGGTTAATATAGGCGACTTTGGCAATGGCACTGAAGTCATCGAAGGAACTAAGCCTAAGAAGGATGCCATGTTCATCGATCTAATCCGCGAATTGGATCAAGTAGAAGGTATCGAACGCTTTCGCATCTCGTCGATTGAGCCCAATCTCTGTACGGATGAGATCATCGGCTTCGTTGCGCAGTCAGAGCGTTTTGTTCCGCATTTTCATATGCCGCTTCAGTCCGGTAGCAACAAAATGTTGCGTCTGATGCGCCGACGGTACAAACGAGAACTCTATCAGGATCGCGTCGCAACGATCAAGCAATTAATGCCGCATTGCTGTATTGGGGTGGACGTTATTGTTGGGTTTCCCGGAGAAACTGAGGCGGATTTTCTGGAAACTTATGAATTCCTCAATCAGTTGGATATTTCCTACTTGCACGTGTTTACCTATTCCGAGCGCGATAATACGCCCGCCGCTGAAATGGACGGCGTTGTTCCCGTGGGCGAAAGGCGAAAACGCAACGAAATGCTGCGCATCCTCTCCGAAAAGAAAAAACGTCATTTCTACCAGCAGTTTCTTGGCCAACGACGACAAGTGCTTTTTGAAAAGCACAAGGATAGCAGTCTCATGACTGGTTTCACGGACAATTATTTAAAAATCGAAACGGCCTATAACGAGGCACTACTTAATAAAGTAGCCACGGTACAATTGATGGATATCAACGACCGTGGCCACATCGAAGTCATCGTTATGGATATTCCTGAGCAAGTTTTGGATTTTGCTTAAAGCCCACTCGGGAGTATCCTTCTATTGTCCTTTCACCATCATTCGTGTGGTTTGTGCGTGTCGACTTTGCAAACGATAACAGTAATTGCCGGGTGGTAAGCCATGTAACTCCACTTGAATCTGATGCTCCCCTTTAGGAAACTGACCTTCAGAAACCACTTTTAATTCCTGTCCAAGCGTATCATAAATACTGAGACGCATCCACTCTCCGGGAGATTGAAAAACAATGGTGACCCAATCTGTGCAGGGATTTGGGAAATGATAACTTTCTACGTTTTCGGATACGGACGGCGTTGTCGTTGATGTCGTAGTGCAAGATTGAATAATCGGTAGATATTGGAAATCTGGCGTGAGCAATTCCTGTACTTCTGATTCCTGCACCCCAAACCAGTCCATTAAGACTGAGCCGTAGACCGAGCGAAAATCATACTGCATAGGCACGCCATCTTGTGTACCCACCTCCTCAGGAATTTCGGGATTGTCTCCCAAAACCGTGGGATTCACGCAGGCTCCAAATAAAAATAAGGGCGCGGCGGTACCGTGATCTGTTCCGAAGCTATTATTGGATCGAATCCGGCGACCGAACTCCGAGAAGGTCATCCCGAGGACGCGCTCTTCCAGCCCCAGCATTTGCAGATCTTGCTGGAAGGCCGCCACGGCGTCCGACAATTCTGTCAACAAATTGGTGTGCTCGCCGGTAAGCGGATCACCATCTACGACTTGATTCGCATGCGTATCAAATCCGCCGAGGTCTACAACATAAACCGACGTTTGCAAGCCACCCGAAATCAGCTGAGCAACAATTTTCAACTGTTGGGCTAAGCTGTTATCCTCCGGATAAGCAGCTAAATTGTTCCCACCATCCGCAGCGGCAGTAATCGCATCAGAATAGGCATTGGTCTGCTCGATGGATTGACGCAGGAAATTAAGTTCTAATCCATAGCAAGAGTTCAAATCAATATCTCCCTCCTCGCCAATATTGAGATTGCCCAAAGCATAGGGGTCGGTTAAGGCCAAGCTGTAGTTCGAGGCTGTTCCTTGGCAAGTTTCGGACACAAATGATCCAAGGGTAATCGCAAAGGGATCGGGGCACTCTTCGCTAGGGTAAGCATCGGGATAATCGGGATGACGATTGCTGAAATAACGACCCAACCAGCCGCTACTCAAAAATTCGTCCGCATCCGAGGCCGTTGTCCAAATATCGGTAGAACGGAAGTGAGAGCGATTCTGATTGGGGTAACCAACGCTTTGCACAATCCCTAAGCGGGCATCGTCATAAAGCGATTTCATCCCAGTCATGGCCGGGTGAAACCCCATGGTGTCGTCTAATTGAAGGATATTATTTTCCGGGATTAAGATATTCTGGCGAACGTTGGCCAGTCGATCGTATTGATCTAAAGGAATCAGGGTATTCAAACCGTCGTTTCCGCCATTCAATTGGATCAAAACCAATACGCGATCCGATTCATTATTCGTCGTAAAGAAAGGGGAGCGAGGCATGGCAGCGACTGGTAATCCTTTCAATAAAAGGGGGAGACTAACAATAGAAGAGGTTTGTAAAAAGGTTCTCCTTTTCATATTTTAAAAGTGATAATCGTTAATAAAAAATGGCTAACTCAACTGGTACTCGGGCATCGTCAGCATGGCGTAAAGCAAGTTGTTCATCTTCGAACGCATCGCATTTACCACAGCGTCATCATCCAGGTGATCGAGGTATTCAAAATACTCGACATTCCATTCAAAGTCGGGTAAGCCAGGAATCAAAATCTGTTTGAAATAATCCAATTGATTCTGTGAAAGCGCATTAGGAAATAAGATCGTCGCAATTTCGGCTAACATCAGGTTGATATCCGCGGGCTCGGTCAAATTATCCAAAAACACGAGTGAATCGATCCGGGGATTATCTAAGCCTGCCACGGGAATACCATTCCCCAGCAACGTCAAAGGCACATCCATGCGAATCGGCAAAGTCACCGAGTTAATCCAACTTTGATAAAAAACAGGTTCCTGATAATACGCTTTCCAGCCCGCTACATTAGGTGGATCATAGTAAGTCATCTGTTGTGCATCGGGCAAGCGAAAGATGGACACCCAGTTACGGTATTGCGCGAGCACACCCCCCTCTATGGCTACGTCAAATTGATTTAGTATTCCCAAAGTAAAATCCATTGGGTTTTTAATCATGCAACCTCTAATCTCCGTATCAAAGAAGTGAGTACTCCCCAGTAAGGCAGCCAAGGCTGGTCGAATTTCATAATCGCTGTCAATCAGCATTTGCGCCATCGGTTCGATGACGTTCGCTTCGATATCTGCATCGATTTGGTAGTACACAAACCAGCGGTAAAGTTTACGGCAAATAAAACGCGCCACCTCATCCTGCTCAAAAATGATATCAATCAACTGGGCGTATTCTTGATCTCCGCCGTTGCTGATCACCACATTATTAAAGCGATTGGATAGTTGTTTATCGCTGGTGTCATGCTGAGCCGGCAGAAAAACGGATCCAAAGCCAATACCTTGGCTATCCACAAAACCATAGTCGCGCCAGCCGGTGAGCACTTTAGCCATTGCCACGACATCATCTTCGGTGTAATTAGTATAATCTCCGGGGCCAGCTAGTTGGCCCTTGCCAATAGTAAAAAGTTCCAACAGCTCTCGGGCATAATTTTCATTGGGCGAGCCCGCGGTATTTTGATTGCCGTTGAGGTAGCGGAGCATGCTTGGATCGATAGTCATCGCCTTAACTAAAGCGCGGAAATTCCCCAGCGCATTCTCCCGCAACAAGTTGCTGTAACGGTACACGAATTTAGGATCGTTAATATTTGCAATGACAAAGTGATTGTGCCAAAACAGTACCATCTTTTCCCGGATGGAGATCCCTTGATTCAGCATTAAGCCCATCGTCCAAGCCAGCAATGAGCGCGTCCGCGAGCCTCTAACCGTGGGATCATTTACCGGATAAATGGCATCTATCCAGGTCTCCCCAATGGCCACATTGGGGTCATTATCGTTATCATAATTTATGGGCGGTGGAGGTAAAGGGGTATCCGCTAATAATTGCTCCAGCGTCGTATTGAGGCCATCTTCGACTGCCGTTTTTATTTGTGCATCCGTAGCACCAAACAGGCAACGTCTTAGCAAATGTGCGGCCTCTTGATAAGTCCACGGGCCATTGTAGGGCTCCAAGCCGGAGACCGCCGCCGGTGCCATATTACTTTGTTTCACTGTTCGCCCCAGTAGGGTCGCCAGGGTCGCTCTTCGATCCATACGTTAGGTTTTAGAGTATTGAAATGATGTTGTAGGCACTTGTGGTGGAATGGTACCGCTCCACCTGATCAGGATAGACGACTCTTGGACTTAAGGTTCAGTGAAAGGTTTAACGAAATGTTAAAAAAAATCCATTTTCACTAGCTTGGCCATGTGCAAAGCTAGCCTGGGTTACGTTTTTCGTCCTAAAGAAACAGGATATTAATCCGGTCGTTGAGCGGTGCTTGCAGAAAATAAACCCTCCTTTGGCTAATAAATGGGGGTAATACTTGTAATTACTAATGAGCTGCCTATTTTTGTTCAAACTAATGCGATTTATACATGTATCCGGATCTTTCCTATTTCTTACATGACCTCTTTGGTACTCAACCCGATAATGTTTTTTCGATTGTCAAAACATTCGGGTTACTACTTGTCATCGCTATTTTGGCAGCCGCCTTTATACTGACCAAAGAACTTCGCCGCAAGGAAGCGGAAGGACTCCTAAAACCCGTTCAGGAAAAAATCATTGTTGGCAACGCTGCTACCCCCGTTGAATTGGCCCTGAATGCACTCCTCGGATTTGCTATTGGATTTAAAGCCCTTTACATTTTTGGAAATTTCTCGGACTTCCAAATCGACCCCGCTGAGGTGGTCCTCTCTACTAAGGGAAACTGGATCGGTGGTATTCTGGGGGCTATTCTTTTCGCCGGGATCAAGTTTTATGATAAAAAACGTCAGCAGCTCCCCAAGCCTCAAGAACAGGTACTCACGGTTCATCCATATCAACGCATTGGAGACCTCACCGTTATCGCCGCTGTTGCTGGAATTCTAGGGGCGAAACTGTTTGCACTTTTCGAAGACGTAGATAGTCTGATGGCTGGAAAAATATCATTTAGTGATCTGGTCAATCAGTTTTTCTCTGGCAGTGGGATGGCCATCTACGGTGGTTTAATTGTGGCCTTTTTCGCCTGCTTCTACTACCTCCGCCGGAAGAAAATCACCCCGATTCACGTTATGGACGGAGTTGCCCCTGCATTAATGATTGCCTACGGTATTGGCCGATTAGGTTGTCACTTTTCAGGTGATGGGGACTGGGGTATCGTGAACGAGTTAGCCAACCCTGGTTGGATTCCCGACTGGTTGTGGGCTTATGATTATCCGCACAACGTTATTAACTCTGGTTCTAACGAGTTTGTAAAAATAGAGGGTTGCGAATGGCGATACTGTACCCGTCTCTCGCCACCGGTTTACCCAACACCGGTCTATGAAACCATTGTTTGTTTCATCTTGGGTGGCATCCTTTGGGCACTTCGCAAGAGAGTAAAAATTGCCGGCATGCTATTCTTCATCTACGTCATCATGAACGGCTTTGAGCGCTTTTGGATTGAAAAAATCCGTATTAACGCCCGTACGGAAATCTTTGGGATTCCGACGACTCAGGCTGAATTCATTTCCGTCATGCTGATGATTATCGGGGTGGTAGGCTGCGTTGTACTTTGGCAACGACATCGAAAGCAAGCCGCCAGTACGGGCTAGCGATTACCCGGATGAATAGCGTGAAGTTGGTCATAGATTAAATCTGCGGTTCGGTCCCAGCTAAATTGCTGCCGCTGCTGTCGACCCGCTGTGATCAAATCTGATCTCAAATTCGCATTTTCATAAATCTGCTGCATCGCTCCGGCAATCGCTTCTGTAGCCTGAGGATCTACACAAAGCCCCGCTCGGCCGACTACTTCCGGCATAGAGGTTACATTTGCCGTAATTACCGGAACATCGCAGTACATCGCTTCCAACAATGGCACACCAAAGCCTTCGAAAATGGACACATAAGTCAAAGCCAAAGCACTAGCGAGTAGGCGTGGCAACTCTTCGTCATTAACGTAGCCCAAAAACACGATATCCGCTTTGTGCTTTGCAGCTTCATAAGCGGCGCGTACCGGGCCTGTCTGCCAGGCAAAGCGCCCGGCCAAAAGCAATTTCACCTCAGCTCCGGTCTGCGCTTTAAATTGATCGAAGGCTGCAATTAAGCGATGAATATTTTTGCGCGGATGGATTGCTCCAACATAGAAGAAATAATCCTTTCCTTCGGCGTATTGCTGGCGAACAAGCGTCTGCTCACCGGCTGGTATCGGTACGAATTCCGGCTTAATGCCATTATATCCAACAGAAATCTTCTCAGCGGGGATGTTGTAACTATCAATAATATCCTGCTTTGTATATTCAGAAACGGCCACGATCCGCGCCGCATGCTGATGATAGCGTGGCATGAAATAATGGTAGAAACGCCGGGCCAAGGCAGGAACCTCCGCCGGAAAATGCTGATGAGCAATATCGTGTGTCACTAAAACGGTAGGCACGCTTGAACGTAAGCTGAGATAATTATCTGGCGATAAAAATACTTCTGCTTTTTGCTGCTTCAACGCTAATGGCACCGCCCATTCAAACCAAAAATACCACAACAAGGGGTGCCGCGCCGGTGGAAATACCCGAACAGGCTTTACATTCGAAGCAAAAATAAAATGGTCATCCCAAGGACGATCAAAAAGAAAAATGAACTCATCTTCAGGGTGTTTTTCCACCATTCGTCGACACACTTCATAGGTATACCAACCGGTACCTTCCATTCGATCCTTTAGCAAAAAACGTGTATTAACCGCGATGCGCATAATGCGTTTAAACTTCTATTGGCGTAATTTCTTTTAAATTTGTGACTTTGCAAAAGCCCCACTATAATAGTTTCGAAAATTGAACTTTGAATTATGATCAAAACGGATATCCTGGTCGTCGGATCTGGTATTGCCGGACTGACCTTAGCGCTTAAATTGGCCAAAAAGCGTAGTGACCTCAATATTACGGTATTAACTAAAACCAACGAAAATGAAAGTAATACTCGCTATGCTCAAGGCGGTGTAGCTGCCGTGTGGGATTTAGAGAAAGATTCTTACGAAAAGCACATTGATGATACCCTTGATGCGGGAGATGGATTATGTGATGAAGAAATTGTCCGAATTGTCGTAGAAGAAGGACCGACTCGCGTTCGAGAACTTATCGATTGGGGAACACGCTTTGATCGAGAACAAGATGGTGATTATGATTTAGGCAAAGAAGGTGGGCATTCCGAAAATCGCATTTTACACTATAAAGATTTGACGGGACAGGAAATCCAACGGGCCTTGTTGGCAGAAGCAGACAAGATGCCCAATCTTGATTTGCATGAGCACTTTTTCGCGTTGGACTTGATTACGCAGCATCATCTGGGGTATATGGTGACCCGCCTTACACCGGGAATCACTTGCTATGGTACTTACGCCCTCAACAAGCAAACTGGTGAAATGGAAACAATCATCGCCAGAAAAACGGTTGTGGCTACCGGTGGGGCTGGGCAGGTTTATCGCAATACCACCAATCCGGTGATTGCTACTGGCGACGGTATTGCGATGGTCTATCGCGCCAAGGGACGCTTGGAGAATATGGAGTTCGTGCAGTTTCATCCCACAGCCTTGTATAATCCGGCGGGTGAAAATCCTGATTTCCTGGTATCGGAGGCCGTTCGGGGCTTTGGAGGTATCCTGAAGACAAAAGATGGCGAAGCGTTTATGAAAAACTACGATGAGCGCGGTTCGCTGGCCCCGAGAGATATCGTCGCGCGCGCGATCGATAATGAAATCAAAAAACGCGGAGATGAATACGTTTGCTTGGATTGCACCCATCTAGATCCAGAGGGATTCGTAGCGCACTTCCCCACGATTTATAATAAATGTAAAAGCTTGGGGATTGATCCGATGAAAGATATGATCCCGGTGGTGCCGGCCTGTCATTACATGTGTGGTGGCATTCGAGTGGATGAAAAAGGCTTGTCCTCGATCCTCAATTTATACGCTTGCGGGGAATGTACCTGTACCGGCCTACACGGTGCCAATCGACTAGCATCCAATTCTCTACTCGAAGCTATGGTTTTTGCGCATCGTATTCACGAAGCTATTTTGGACAATATTGATCAGGTGAATTTACAGGAGGCTATCCCCGATTGGGATGCTAAGGGTACCACTCAACCTAAAGAGATGGTTCTGATTACCCAAAGCTGGAAAGAACTCAAAGAGATCATGAGTAGCTACGTAGGGATTGTTCGCTCGAACACCCGCTTGAAGCGGGCGATGGATCGGCTTTGGTTGTTGTACCGCGAAACAGAGGATTTGTACACCACGACCTCCATTTCTCCTCAGCTTTGTGAACTGCGTAATCTTATCACGATCGGTTACTTGGTAACCCGCTCGGCCGCCATGCGTCGAGAGAGTCGTGGCTTGCATTACACTACAGATTTTCCAGATAAAAATGATTTTATTGAAGTGTCGATTATGTAGACTAATCTATATTAAATTGATATCCGACGCCCCGTAAGGTTAGAATCTCAATAGTTGGATCAGCAGCGAATAATTCACGCAGCTTCGCGATATAAACATCAAGGTTACGCGCGTTGTAAAGGGTGTCATCTCCCCAAATTTCTAGCAATAGATCCTTTTTTCGGATGACACCATTCATGTGGCGCGCAAAGAATTGGAGGATTTCCGCCTCTCGGTAAGTGAGCTTCTTCTTAGTGCCCTGGTGCTCCAGTAACAATTTTTGAGCGTTGAAGGTGAAGTGACCAATTTGAATCAAATTAGACTGTCCGTTATCGGCACTGGCGTGTTGACTCAAGCGCAATAAATTATCCATGCGCAGCATCAGTTCTTCCATACTAAATGGCTTGCGCAAATAATCATTCCCCCCAGATTTGAAGCCGGTGATCACATCGGAGGTTTGGCTTTTCGCCGTAAGATAAAGCACGGGAATATCCGGCTGAAGCCGGCGAATATCTTTTCCGAGGGTAAAACCATCCACATTGGGGAGCATGACATCCAACACGCATAAGTCAGGGCGGAAGGTCAACATCGTATCAACCACCTCCGCACCATCGCTTACCAGTTGGACCTGATATCCGGAGCGTTCGAGCGTATCCTTAACGATATTTGCCAAAGTAATTTCGTCCTCAACGTAGAGTATCTTCGGTGATGCCATTTGATTTGTCTAGTTTTATCTTAATCGTCGTGCCTTTGCCGGTGTCGCTTTGGAGATCAATCTCTCCACGGTGGGCTTTAATGACTTCCGCAGCATAACTCAAACCTAAGCCATAGCCCTTTACATTGTGTAAGTCACCTTGTGGTACACGGAAAAAGCGTTCGAAGACTTTACTTTGATACTGCCGGGGAATACCGGGGCCATCATCCTGAATCGTCAACTCAAGCTGCTGTCCTTGTGCTTGTAATTCGATATCAATCCGCCCGCCCTCTTTGCCATATTTTAAGCTATTATCTAGTAAACTTTGTAAGACATTTTTGAAGTGCATGGTGTCAACTTTGGCACTTAAATGCTCTCCCTCAAAGATCGTATGAATCTTAATCTGACGATGCTGGGCCGGGAGTTGCATCGCACTAACTACCTCTTCCACTAGTGGTCGTAAAGCCTGTGTACGTAAATCGTAAAGTTGCTGCCCTTCGTCAATTTGGCTGAATTGCAGCACCCGATCAATTAGCATTGAGAGGCGATTGAGCTCATTGCGAGAAGTGGTCAAATAGGCGTTGGCCTTGACCGGATCAGCCTGTACATTATAATCCTGGATAGCTTCCAGAGCAACGCCAATCGTCGCTACCGGCGTTTTTAATTCGTGGGTAATGTTGCTGATGAGTTGGTTCTTACTTTTGAGGGCCTCTTGTCGTTCCCGGTAGTTGCGTTGAAGAAAATATATGGCCAAGGCCGAAATCAGCAACAAGAGGAGCGCAAATCCAAACTGGGGCAAAATATTCCAAAAAGCCGTCCATCCAAGACCTTGGCTTTCCTGATCGAATTTGTCTTTTAGTTGGACTTTTAAATCATCTTTCCAAATATCTAATTCCCTACTGAGTGAATCCGAGGAAAGAGTGACCACACCACCATACACCACTTGTACTTCCCGCGTTAAAGAATCTCCCCGGGTGGAATCAGGATATACTCTTTGAATGACTTGACGCTTCGTTGTAATACCTTGATCCTGGCCACTATCTGGGAAGCTATCGTCCAAGAATTTGGTACTACCCTCTCCCACGACACCATCCTCACTATGAATCACGCTGACTTCCAGGCGTCCCACATCGGCACTGTCTTTCAAGCCCTTAATGATCATATTCAAATCTAAGCCTGAATAACTCACCAGCTCTTCGGCAATCTCTAAGTGTAATTCATTTTCCAAACCACGGTACTCGTCTTTATACTCACCGTATAGCCAAAAACACAGAAAGGCTGTCAATAGGATCAAATTGAAGCCTGCAAATATTTTTGAATAGTTCGACTTTTTCATCACGATAAAAATAGGCCTATCCAAAACGTCATGCCCGTTTTATTAACCTTTTTTAACTCTACTCTGGATTTGCTTAACGGAGTCGCATGCTTTACCCCCTTACTTTTGAAGAAAAAATAATTATCATGAAAAACTTCATTCTTTTCGCGCTGATGTATTTGCCCTTTGTACTCACCGCTCAAAACAAAGAAGGGACAATCACTTTCGAAGAGGTTATCAAATTGAAAATTGAGCTAAGCCCTGAAATGCAGCAATACGCCAGCATGATCCCTAGCGAACACAAAACTTTAAAAACACTCGCCTTCAAAGACCAAGAAAGTCTCTATACAGCCGGACCAGACGAAGCGGATGATGCCGAGAAAGCTGCGGCTGATAATAGTGGCGTTGTAGTCCAAACGATTGTCGTTGGTGGAGCTGGCGGAGAATCCAAAACGTATTCCAATTTTGCAAAAGATGAAAAGATCCAACTGGAAGATTTAATGGGACAGAAATTTCTGGTCACTGGCACACCTCGTAAATACGACTGGAAAGTGACCGGAGAGCAAAAAAAGATCCTCGATTTTACTTGCATTAAAGCCGAGGCAGTTCGAGATAGCAGCCTAGTTACCGCCTGGTTTACTCCCGAAATTCCTACCTCGATTGGCCCCGCTGTTTATTGTGGCTTGCCCGGGGCTATTCTGGCCATTGAGACGAAACGTGGTGAAAACAAATTGCATATCACGGCTACTGAAGTCAATCTAGCTGCACTCGACACGCCCATCCGCAAACCTAAAAAAGGTAAAAAAGTAACCGAAGAAGAGTTTGATGAAATCATGGAAAAACGAATGGAGGAAATGGCCCGCATGCGTGGTGCGCACCGCTCCCAAAACGGTAATATGAGTATTCAAATCAGCACGAATTAATCTCAACCCCAAAAAACAAGTGTATGAAACCTCTATGCTGGTTAAGCCTGATTATTTGTAGCCTGTGGACATCCACAGCCTTTGCCCAAACATCATCGGCCATTGCAATCAGTGGTCAAGTGTTGGACTCTCTAGAAACACCTCTAGCTGGAGCATCCGTAATGCTAATGCACGAAAAAGATTCTTTGCTGGAAAGTTTCGCGCTAGTGGATGCACAGGGACAATTTTCTTTGGCCACCAGCACACCCGGCAACTATTTACTCCAAATCACCTATGTTGGTTACGGCACATTTGTCCGTAAAATCTCGATTATCGCCGGTCAGGATGATCTCGACTTTGGTCGGATTGTCCTACGGCCTGCGGCCTACGAGCTGGCCGATGTCACCATCATGGATTCGTTTATCCCGATTCTCATTAAAGACGACACTATCCAATACCACGCCGATGCTTTTCAAACCCGGCCTAATGCTACCGTTGAAGAATTGCTACGCAAGCTGCCGGGCATCGAAGTGGAACAAGATGGAACGATCCGAGCCCAAGGTGAAGAAGTGGAGAATATTCTGGTTGACGGGAAAGAATTCTTTGACGATGATCCTAAGGTAGCTTCACGAACCATCCCTGCAGAGATTGTAGATAAAGTGCAGCTCTACGATGAAGCTTCCGATTTTTCCGCTTTCACCGGTATCGACGACGGGGAGAGCGAAAAGACGATAAACTTGACTATCAAAGACGGTAAAAATAAAGGCTACTTTGGTACCATCGAAGGAAGCTATGGCTTGGATGATCGTTACAAAGGCAGTATAAATCTCAATCGCTTTACTAAGCAAATGCAGCTGTCCATATTGGGTGATGCCAATAATTTGAATGAACAATCATTTAGCTTACAGGACTACTTGACTTTCACTGGTGCCATTGAAGAGATGGCCGAAGGCGGTGGCGGTATCGAGCTGAATGACCTGCCCCGTAACCTGTTTGATAATGCCGGGGTTTCCGAAATCTTTTCGGGAGGGATGAATTTTAATTATGATTTTAATAAAAAAACGACTTGGCGCTCCAGCTATTTTGCCGATTACACGGACAACATCACTACCGGACAATCCACATTGCAAAATGTGCTCGACAATGGTGCTTTCATCACTTCAACCGATAGCTACGAACAACAGCAACTGGTCAATCACCGTGCGCGCTTTAAGTTGAAACATTTGTTTAATGAGAACGAAGATTTGACCCTTCGGGCTAATCTCTTTTGGTCTGATAATGATAATACGCTGCAATCGAACAGCTCTTCGGTTTTAACGGATTTAAATTCCGGGAATGCTACTGAGCGAAATAATACGAGTTCGCTGCAGAATCTGAATTGGCAGGCTCAGGCGAATTACCGCAAACGCTTAAGTAACAAAGGCCGATTTTTTACTTCCAGCCTGCGCCTGCGGGGCCAGGATCGAGAGGGGGCGCAGCAATTATTCAGCAATAATGATTTCTTCGCCAATGATGTCATTTACAAATCGGAGCTATTGCGGCAGCAACAAGACAACTTGTCCGACAACCTTAGCCTAAATGCTAGTGCACAGTTTGTCGAACCACTGGGCAAAGCCCGTTTTCTGACGCTTGGCGCCCGCCAAATCTTGAGTCAGGGCGATCGCCAACTGGATTTTTTCAATACTGACGATGGCGTCAACTATTTCTTTGATGAGACTTTATCGAATCAATTTACCAGCGCTTACATCCAGAGTAGCGGCTCGGCCAGCATCGGCCTGAATCGCAAGAAACTTAAAATTGCACTGGGCATGGATTACCAATTCACCCGGCTCAACAATGAGAATCGCAGCTTGATGAGTGATTTCGGTAAATCATTCCATCATGTCTTACCAAGCTTTCGATTCAGCTTCAATCACAGTAGTAGTCGAAGTATTCAACTCAATTACAACACCCGTATTCAGGTGCCCACTCTTGAGCAATTACAGCCAACGGTTGACAACCGCAATCCACTTATTGTCACCATGGGAAATGCCGATCTACAGCCCGAGTACATCCACGAAATGCGCCTGAATTTTAATAATTTTAATCAGTTTTACCTCCGATCTTTTTTCACAGGTTTCACGCTCCAATACACGGCGAATCCGATCATATATCTCACTTCCGTCGACGCTGATCTGCGACAGGTATCTGCCCCGGTCAATAGCAATGGACTATGGCGTCTTAATGGTTATTACGATTGGGATCGCCCGATACAAAACATTGATCTCAAGCTACGCTTGCGCGCCAATGCTAGTTTCCAAAGTGGTCCCTTTGCGATCAATACACTGGAAGACCGAGCCCACACCGTCAATTTTTCACAAACGGTTCAGTTTGAAAACAAATACAAAGACAAGCTTGATATTGCTGTTGGTTACACCGGTCAATGGATTGGCTCAGCTTACCGCGAAAGTCGCTCGCTCAACCAACAACTGTTCAATCATCGCCTGTTTCTGAATTCTAGTTGGCTACTCGGTAAAAGCTGGACAATCGTCACGGATTTCTTCTGGGACCGCTACGCTGCCGATGCTTTCGCCAGTGATCAGCAATTGACACTACTGGACTTAACCGTTGAAAAATCTTTCCTTGACAACAAACTCACATTTTATGTCAAAGGCGTTAACCTTTTTGATGTCGATCAGGATATTCAACGCAACAGCTTTGGCAATCAGATTCAAGAAATCAATCGCAATCGGCTAGGACGGCTAGTACTTTTTGGAGTGAGCTACAAATTGCGCTCCTTCGGTAAGTAATCGCCAAACAAGCCTAGCCAAAATACGTACGCAATGCATCTAGGAAGTCTTGCTTTTTGCCGGAGGATACGCTGACGGTACTTCCATCTTCCATAATGACATAGCCCCCCTTACCCTTAATATACTTTTGCAACATATTCAGGTTGATCGTAAAGGATCGATGGATGCGAACGAACTGGTCAGATGCCCTGATCAGTTCTTCCATTTCCCGCAGGGTCTTACAAACGAGTAGTTTACGTTGATCTTGAAAAAACAGGTAAGTGTAATTGCCACGCGCTTCTAGGCTCACGATATCCTTGAGACGTTCAAAGTGGATGCCCTCCATGGTTGGTAGAGCAATTTTTCGGTACTGGTGAGTAGCGGATATTTCTGGTACGAGTTGAGGAATACGCCCGGAGGTAGTTGATTTGAGTGCTCGCATGATCTTTTAATTAAGTGTTGAGTAATTGATTTTGGTCGAAACACAATGGTTTGTTGATTTAATATTATCACTATCTGACACGGCGAACAATCCTAATAGCTTTTATATGTCAGTTTTCTAATTTTGAAATAATTTGGTTTTAATCGTTTAACGAGTACGATTATTGCCGATTAGTTCCTATATTTTCATCAAATCTGTGGACAATGCCCAAGACGCCCTCTTCCAAGCTTTTCGATCTAATCAAGTCTCTGACGGGGCCGGAAAAGCGTTACTTCAAGCTATTTGCGTCGGGTGGCCGCAGCGAAAAAGCCAGTAAATACATCCAGCTTTTCGATGCGATTGATGCGCAAAACGCACACGATGATGAGGCACTGAAAGCGATCGTTTATAAAAACGAGACCATCCAAAGCCGTAAATATTCGGAACTCAAAGCCTACCTCTACGATCTTATTCTAAAAAGCTTACAGGGTTACGATGAGAAATCTTCGGTTGACTTCCGGCTAAAAAACATGCTGCAAAGTGTTCGGGTGTTGTACAAAAGATCTCATTACGAAGATTGCAAAGAGCTATTACAGAAAGTCAAGAAACTGGCCTACCATTTCGAAAGCTTTTCGCATATCCTCGAAGTCCTTAATTGGGAAAAGCAGGTCGCTTACGCCCAAATGGATATCGCCTTCCTAGACTCAGAGCTAAAGCGGATCGACCAGGAAGAAAGTGAATGCCTGGAGCAACTCCGGAATCTTTCGATCTATCGCAACATCTTTTTCCAAGTGTTGATCACGATTCGAAAAAATGCTTTCCTCCGTAACGAAGAACAACGAGAGATGCTCAATGAGATTCTTGATCATCCCTTGCTGAAGGAAAGTAGTCAGGCGCAATCCCACCGGGCACGGATTCTCTATCATCGCATTTACGGTCTGTATTACTATGCAACGATGGACTACGACGCTTTTTATAATGTCAGTCGACAGATTATCGAAAGCATGGAATCACAGCCACATTTTTTAAAAGAAGATGTGTCGGAATATATCTCTGCGCTCAGTAATTATTCACTGAGTTGTGGATTACTGGAGCGCTATGAGGAAGTCGAGAAATGCCTGGAAAAATTCCAAAAGATCACGCCCAACACGCTCGATGATGAGCTAAAAATCCATATGGAATACTACGGAAAGAAGTTTGCGCTGTGCATCTTCACCGGGCGCTTTGAAGAAGGCCTGTCTGCCCTCGAAAAGCATCTGAAGGAATTACGGAAATTTGGCGAAGATTCCTTCCAGCGTGGTCGTTTCTACTTCCAGTACTTCTACATTTACTTCGGCATGGGCAACTACGACCAAGCCCTCGAATATCTCAACGAATGGCTCAATTTGCCGCGCAGTATCGAACGACAAGATCTACAGAGTCTCGCTCGTATTCTTAACCTGATCATCCATTTTGAAATGGGGAATAGCATGCTGCTGGAATACCTGTTCCGTTCGACTTACCGTTTCTTGCGCAAGCGGAATCGTATGCACGGTTTCGAACGCCGGGTATTAACCTTTATCCGGGATAGCAGCAAAATTCAGTCGAATCGGGAGTTAAAAGCGGCTTTTGAAGCCTTGAAAGGAGATTTTGAAGCATTGGGGCAAGACCCTTCTGAAAAAGTCATGCTCCAATACTTCGATTTCATTACGTGGTTGGACAGTAAAATCAACAATCAAAGCTTTGCTGAGGCTATGCAGCAAAAGTACTTACACAGTAGTTAAGCGAAGCTTTACACTGGCTTAGGGCCAAAGCTTGAGAAAGAGTTGTTGCTACTTCCACCACCGGTTACACCAACAGCTGTAGGTGTATCTGTGGCAGATACTAAAGTTTTTTCGGAAGTCCAATGTACGATTCCACCAATATCACGAATGTAATTGTAAGCAGATACGACGCGGACATAACCACCTTTAGCTGTTCGTTGTTCGGCCGGGTCAACGACCGTAACGAAGCTTTTCACTTTGAGTTCTGACAATTGTAATTTTTTCTTAGCCATAACACATTAGGTTTTGATGTTGAAATATTTCCCATTCTAAATATAAGGTATTAACATCCGGGAAGTATTCCATAAATTCTAAAAAGTCAGCTTTCAGAATGGTTTTGTATGGTTGCAGATTAATAAAGTTAAGGCTATTTCGGTGAAATCGCAATTACTCAAAATGATAATTGGGTGCATTCGTCAGGAAAAGACAAAGGGGCTATCGCTGGCGAAATTTCTGCTTTTTAAACTTTTTGCCTCCTTTCTTTCTCTCAGGTCGTGGCTTTTCGGTATTAACCCGCAATACCCGTCCGTTCATCATGGCACCATTCAACTCAGACATCACTTGTGGAACCAATGTTTTGTCTAAATCAAAGAAGGTATGTTTATGCGAAAGGGTAATTTTACCAATGGCACTACCCGGAATCTGGCATTCACCACAAATCAACTCTAAAAAGCCACCTTTATCTCCTACGTCCATTGCACCGACATTGATGAACAAGCGACTGCTATTGGAAGCATCAAATTTTCGTTTGCCTTTGGCACCAAAATCTGGCTGATTTAAGTAGGCCGCAACTGACTTTTTGAAGTACAAAGAAGCCAACTTGCTAATCAACTCGTCGCGCGATAGCTCGGCCAGTTCTTCTTTAATCAGGGGAATAAAAGATTCGACATCGGGACGCACCTCCGCTTCACGCAATCGGCGGAAACGCTCTACGAGTTGACGTTCGCAAATCGCTCGGCCGGTAGGCACTTTCGCTTCACTAAAGCGCATACGTAGGATACCCTCCAAGCGACGCAACAAATACTGGTCATTAGGGTGAGCCAGTACCAGTGAAATTCCCTTTCGTCCAGCGCGGCCGGTACGGCCGCTACGGTGGTTGTAGAAGTGGATGTCTTCAGGAATATTATAGTGGAAAACGTGTGAGACATTATCGACATCAATACCTCGCGCCGCTACATCGGTAGCAATTAGTAAATCCAGATTGCGGTTGCGGAAACGTTCCATTACTCGGTCACGCTGGCTCTGATTCAAATCTCCGTGTAGTGCATCCGCACGGTAGCCATCACGCGATAAGCGATCGGCTAGTTCCCGGGCATCGCGCCGGGTGCGAGTGAAGACCAAGCCAAAAATTGTTGGTTCGTAATCTAGGAATCGGCGTAGCACGGGATAACGATCACGCGGTTTCACGATCACATATTGATGATCAATATCGGCATTCGAGCTATTTTGATGACCAACATTCAATTCCAATGGATCAGTCATATAGCTGCGCGAAATGCGTTGTACTTCTTTGGGCATGGTCGCGGAGAACAACCAGGTCAGTTTGTCCTCCGGAGTATCTCGTAAAATCTCATCGATCTCTTCTTTGAACCCCATATTGAGCATCTCATCGGCTTCGTCCAAAATCACGTATTCAATCTCACGAATATCAACAGCCTTACGGCGCATCAAATCACGCAGACGGCCGGGCGTCGCCACGATAACGTGGGCCCCTTTTCGCAAATCGCGAATTTGTTTTTGAATATCAACACCACCGTAAACGGCTTGTATTTTGACTTTTTTCAGGTTCTTTGCGAAAGACTTAAGTTCACGGGCAATCTGCAATCCTAACTCGCGTGTCGGTGCCAGTACCAAAGCCTGTGTTTGTGACTCATCCGCTTCAATCAAATCCAACAACGGCAATCCAAATGCAGCCGTCTTACCCGTTCCTGTTTGGGCTAGTCCCACAAAGTCCGTATCGTCTTGTAATAACTTGGGTATCGCTTGTGATTGAATGGCGGTTGGTTCTTCGAAGCCCATACTACTAATGGCCTCGATAAGCGGCTGAGATAATCCCAGCTCCTCAAATTTATTCATGTTGGCGATTTAAATGAGGTGCAAAGGTACCGCTTTCCAAGTAAAAAAACCTAAAAAAACTCAAACTGCCCCTTCGTACACCGGCAATTGGAACCAAAAGGCTGCTCCACGATCTGGTTGACTTTGCACTCGAATCGTGGAATTGTGGATATCCAAAATCTTTTTCACGATCGCTAATCCCAAACCAGCACCTTTCGATTTAACTTCTCCCGGTCCCACTTGTCGATAGCGTTCGAAGATATGCGCCTGCTCGTGCTCGGGAATACCGGGACCAGTATCCGCGATCCTCACTTCTACCTCTTTATTGTTTGCCGATAGGATAAGTCGGACTTCTCCACCACTGGGCGTAAACTTCAAAGCATTGTCCATCAAGTTTTGGATCACTCGCTCTACCAAGGCTACATCTGCAAACACCAAAGGTAAATCCCGAGAAGCATCCAAACTCAAGCGCACATTCTGTCGCTCGGCCAGAATTTGGTATTTCGCCATAACATCCTGAGCCAAATCCGATAAAAAGAAGGGCTCCTTTTGCGGTTCTATTTGATTCGCTTCTAGTTTAGAGTATTCAAATAACTGAGCCACTAGCTTAGAGAGCTTTTCAGAACTGCTTAAAACCGTATTTAAATACCGCTTACGAGCTTCGGGCTCGAGTTGATCATCTTTCATAATCATAGTCTCAACGTAGCCCTGCATAATCGCCAAGGGGGTACGTAAATCGTGCGAAACATTGGCAATCAACTCTTGGCGCAAACGCTCCACAGATTTCAACTGGTCAATGTTTGCGACAATTTGATCCGCCATATCATTGAAGGTATCCGCCAAAGGCGTCAAATCCCCTTTTTGCTGTTCGCTGATCCGAGCGGCATAATCTCCTTCTTTGAAGCGTTTCACCGTATCAATAATGTGTCGGAGGTTTTTGGTCAAATACCAAATCGCCAGCAAGCCGAGGATCAAGGTCAAACCAAGCGTAATGAGGAACATATTAGTCCCCAATTGTAGCATGTAACTTCCGGAGAGGGCAGTGGTCACGGCATCCTGTTCTTCACTGGCCAAGATCATATATAGATAGCCTTCTAGCTGACCATTAAATATAATTGGAGCTGCTGAAAACACCTTGTCATAATCTAAATGACGAGGATCTTGACCCATGATAAATGGCCGCTCTTTGCTGTTGATAAACTCCAGAATCGGCTCTAAAGCGACCCGTTCTCGTTTCACCCTTTTATTTGGCGCAACGTGGGTTAAGATTTTTCCTTTGGTATCCAGCAGATATACTTCCACGCTAGGATTCATAACCATGGTGGAATGCATGATATCCTGAATAGCAACTGTATCGATTTGTCCGTTTTCGATCGGACTCACTTGTGTCAGGGTACTATCAGCCAGAGAGCCATATAATTTTTGATTGACCTCCATTAAATATTGATTACCGATGTAGCCAGTAATCATTACATAGCTTACACCGAGTAAAAAGATCAGTGCCAGAAGCGTCAAGGAGATTTTCCAGTAGAGGCGGTTGCTGTATTTCATGAGATTATAGTTCTTCGTTGAAACGATAGCCGATACCCCAAGTCGTCAGGATATAGCGTGGTTTGGCAAGATCTAGTTCTATTTTGCCCCGCAGGCGATTAATGTGAGAATTGACGGTATGTTCGTAGCCCTCGAAATCGTAGCCCCATACGAGGTTAAGCAATTGTTGGCGACTGTAGCTTTTGCCCGGGTGTGAAGCCAGGAGTGTCAATAGCTCAAATTCTTTTGGAGAGAGGTCGACGCGCTGCTCGTTGAGGGTGACTTTACGCTTATCGATATCGATAGCGATGCCTTCAAATTGCAGCAGCTTTTGCGATTGGGTCGTGGCCGACGCATTCAAGCGAGAGCGACGGAAGATGGCTTTAACCCGCGCGATAAATTCTCGCACGCTGAAAGGCTTAGTCAAATAATCATCGGCGCCGGTTTCGAGGCCAAGTACTTTGTCTATTTCCTCGGACTTGGCCGTGAGCATCAGGATGGGCGTGGTCTTTTTATTGGCCCGAATCTGACGACAAACTTCCATGCCATCCATGCGTGGCAACATTAAATCCAAGATGATTAAGTCAAACGGACTGGCCAAGGCTTCTCTTAAACCGCTTTCACCATCGTGTGTACGATTGATTTGACAATCAAGATCCTGTAGGTGTATTTCTAATAAGTCGACAATATTCGGATCATCCTCGACAATAAGTACCTTTTTCATTGTGGTGATTTTATGATATTAAGACGTGCGTTCTTCAGTAAACTTCTTCCTTCTCTCAAGCACACCATAAAATTAAGGCTTATGTATCACAATTCTATCACAGAAGGATCAAGCTACATTCACATTCCCCGTTTGATTTGATTTAAAATTAAAAAAACGTCCGCTTTTTCACTTCCTAACTGTCCAAGTCCGGACAGTATTTATGTCTTTTGTTTAAAATCCATTTTTCATACAACCCTCCTACACCCTTAAATATCAACACCTTACAAGAACAAGTGATAAACAGCCGACCATCGTGATACTTCCGTGAGAATTCCGTGAGGAGCCTGTAATAGACCACGCATAACTTTGCATTGTCAATAGGGTTAAAACCCTGATTCTAATTTCGAAAACTATAAAAAGAATTTAATATCATGAAAAATCAGCATTTATTATCATTGCTTTTCTTCTTGTCATTCACTGTTTTATTTACAGCTTGTAATAACGATGATGATGATAATCAACCGACACCCGCAACTACGGGAACATTTACAGTAACTATTGAAAACGTGGTAACGCCACAAAGCTACTTACAATCTGGTACGATCGAAGCAGTGCCTCCAGGTCAATCTATTTCTGTTGACTTCCAGGCGGGTAAAGGTCACTTCCTGTCTTTTGCCACGATGCTAGCTCAAACAAATGATTTGTTTTACGCTCCCGATGCTGGCGGTATTGCTCTCTACGATGATAGCGGTAATGCCCTCACCGGTGATATCACCGCAAAATTGGACCTTTGGGATGCCGGTACTGAGGTGAATCAAGAGCCCGGCGTAGGTGCCGACCAAGCTCCCCGCCAAAGCGGACCAAATACCGGCGCTGCGGAGAACGGTACAGTACAGTTGATCGAAGATGTTAATGATGGTTTCACTTATCCAGCAGACGAAGAGGTGTTCCGCGCAGAGCTGGCACACGATGGCGAAACCGGATTCACACTTACCCTAACGAATATATCTGATATGGCTAGCCTGACTTCTCCACTCGCACCGGGTGTATACGTTGTACACGGTGAAGGAGAGCCACTCTTTACGGCTAATGGAACTTCAAGTGCTGGTCTGGAAGGCTTGGCTGAAGATGGTGATAATGTCACCTTGGGAGATGAATTGGCTACTGCTACTGGCTACGATTCTCCTTTGGCACCAGGTGTATGGGCTGTTCACAATGCAACGACTAATCCAATTTTTGATACAGGTGAAGCGGATCGAGGAGAAGGTTTGGAAGAACTGGCTGAAGACGGTGATCCCTCTATCCTCGACGCTAGCCTTGCTACCCAAAATGGTGTTTCGAAAAATGGTGTATTCAATACGCCAACGGGTGCTGCTAGCCCCGGACCACTGCTGCCTGGCAACTCTTACAGCTTTACCTTCAGCGCCGAAGAGGGTGACTATTTGAGTCTGGCGACCATGCTCGTGCACACGAATGACTTGTTCTTTGGTTTCGAAGAAGGCGGTATTGCATTGTTCGAAAACGGTAGCCCTATAAGTGGTGACTTGACAGCAAAAACTGAACTCTGGGATGCTGGTACTGAGGTCAATGAATATCCTGGTGCAGGAAACAACCAGCCGGTACGTGGCGGTGGCAACTCTGGCCCGGATGAGAATGGTAACGTAATCGTTGTTAACGATGGTTTCACATATCCAGCGGTAAATGCGCTAGTGAAAGTAAAAATCACTGTAACTCAATAAACCGCACCGGATTAACCCAACTTGGATACAAATAGGTTTTATATTAAAGGTCTGATCGTTTTGATGACAATAGGTTAGCGGAGTCGAATTATAAATAACCATGCATTAAACGCATCAGACCTTTTCTTCACACTTTCTAAAACACCTAGCATGCGTAGCTTATCTGCCTTAAAGTTCTTGCCAGTGATTCTGCTGTTCTCAGCTTGTATTGGCGACGATATTATCGAAGATTTAGTGCCCGAGCGCCTCATTATCACGAATACTGTCGATACGCTTGGCATTGATGATACCTTCCAGTTTCTCGCACGTTTCACCAATAATGTTGGTCAAACGGAAAACCGAGACCTCGACTGGAGTAGTAGTAATACGAATATTCTGACAATTGATGCGGATGGTCTCGCTACGGGTGTAACCGCCGGAGAAGTGTTTGTTTACGCAGAAGTAACGACCGATGAGCAAACGATAATTGACTCTGTACAAGTCGTTGTGGACATGGAAACATCTGAACCCACCACACAAGAACGCAGCGGGGTGATCCAAACGACGAGCTCCTATGCTCTAGGTGGTGATTTTATCGTGAAAGAAGACGGCAATGATTTGCTAATCGAAGTTGCTTCCAATTATGTAGCGTCTACCGCTTTGCCAGGCTTGTATGTTTATTTGACTAATAATCCTTCAACAACAAGTGGGGCGCTGGAAATTGGAGCCGTAGAAGTATTCAACGGTGCTCATGTCTATCGCATCCCCAATGTCGCGCTTTTTGATTACGATTATTTACTCTACTTCTGTAAACCTTTTAATGTAAAAGTAGGTGACGGTCAAATAGAATAATCGTTTCTCTCGACTGTTGTGCATGTTGCATTAGTTATTAAATTTCCAAAATAGTATCCATCATGGTTTCTCATATTCGGCTTTTCTTCTTGATTCTAATTGTTAGTTTTCCGCTTAGTGAAATCTCAGCGGGTGGCGGATGGCCCCAGCCCAAAGGCCGAGGCTTCTTCAAACTGAGTCAATGGTGGCTCGTTGCCGATCAGCATTATACTGACCGCGGTTTGATCGATCCCAATTTAACTAACGGCATTTTCATCTCCAGCCTTTACGCGGAGTATGGTTTTACAGATCGCCTTACCGGTGTGCTTTATTTTCCGTTCTTGAGCCGCTCCTATTTTAATAATACGATTTCTGGTACAACGGGGGAAGTACTGACGCCCGGAGAAGCCATCAATACCATAGGAGATACAGATTTGAGCATTAAATACGGCATTTTCACCAAAGGGCCAGTGGTATTGAGTGCCACCTTGACTTTGGGTCTGCCCGTTGGAGAGGATAGTGGCGGTAGTGACAATCAACTACAAACTGGCGACGGTGAGTTCAATCAATTACTGCAACTTGATGCCGGAACGGGCTTTAAAGTTGGTAACCTGAGTGCCTACGCTAATATTTATGCGGGCTATAATAATCGCTCGGAAGGCTTTTCGGATGAGATCCGCTACGGCGTAGAAGCTGGCGTTAATTTATTCGACGACCGTATAACGGCCATCGTGCGCCTCTTTGGGGTAGAATCAACGCAGAATGGTAGCTTGGATGCAACAACGTCTACAGGTACGTCCATCTTTGCGAATAATGCCGAGCATTTCACGTTTGCACCGGAGATTGCTTACAACATTAACGATCGTTGGGGAGTATCTGCCGGGGCAGGATTTGCATTGTCTGGTCGTTTGATTTACGCCGCACCTTCTTACAATTTCGGTGTATTCTTTAAACTCTAAGATATCACCTCCAAGGTCTGGTCGGGCTTGGCATAGGACAAGCGGGCCAGACGTTGGGTTTGGTGATAGCTATCAAGGCCTGATACCGTCACCGTTCCCGCTTGCTCGATATCGAGGTAGCCATCTTCTTGCAAACATTCCTCTGGACAAAAGATCTCCACAACTTCGCCAACCATTAGGATCGTATTATTTGCCTCAATATTTAACTGCTCGCGAAAAGCCAGGCCAATGCGTACTTTGCTTTCGCGTACATAAGGTGCTTTGATGCGGTCGCTATAAACGGCAGTCAAGTCCGTTGCCGAAAACTCCGAGACTTCCGAAGGATAGCGAGCCGAAGCTTGGTGGGCATTTTGATAAAAGGACTCGAGTACATGGTTAAATGTAAAATATCCAGTCGCCATGATATTATTGTAAGAATCCCGCGTAACCGAAACCGGTCGCATGATAAACCCCATCAAAGCTGGATTCGCTCCCAGGTGTACCACTGAACTTAGTACCGATAAATTAGTCACACCTTCGGTACTGACGGTTCCCAAAAGATTCAAACTTTTAAATCCACTTAAGGCATTGATCAAACGCGTGCGATAACGTCGTTCCATTTCCGGGAATGCTTCCTTCTGAATATGTAACAGTTGATCATTGTCCAACATCATCCTAATATTTTAATTATTTCAAGTTGCGATCAATTTAAAAGAGAGGCCATTCACCTAATTTGTATCGCAAAATCAAAGATTTCGCACAAAACTTTCCTCATATCCTCTCATCAATCACAACTTGGGTTAACCATTTGAAAAAATCATAAGTAGAACTCATTTTTTTAAAAGTGGTTCAAAAAAAGCAAACCGGAATCCTCACAGTGGATTATCCCGGTCCGACTCAACACTTGCTATTTAATGCCCGAGGGCATCTTCCGAAATTTATATTGTTTCCTTGTCTTTATTCCATTACTATCAATTGGCTGTGAAAAATTTGGCCGTTGGAGTCGAGCTTAAGCGTATAGCTGCCCGCCGCTAGAGCCTTGATAGGTAAATGGAGTTGTCGCTCGCTCTGTCGTAAATCGCGAGCCGCGTAAGTCTGTAGCAATTGTCCTTGTTGATTGTACAGACGCAGGGTAGCATCCGCGCTAATAACGGTTTCTCCCCATTCTATAGTGATGCTATCACCATTATTAACTGGATTCGGGAATGATCTTAGGACAACCGGATCCGGCAAAGGATAATTACTCACTACGATACAATCCCCTTCTTCATAATCATAAAACTGATCAGACGATAGGCCAGTACAAAGTTCGGTAAGACCTGATGGCCATTCGATCAGTAGGCTATCTACTGTCGTAGCATCTCCCAAGCCAAAATGAACACGCAAGCTATTGGAGCCACAGAAGCTACTCTGGGCGGAAACCTCACGCATTTGCCACACAGGATTACCGTCAATCATCGCGCGGATGCGCACCTTTGTTCCTATGGCTGAAGCATTGGATGCCGTTCCTTTAAGGCTAAGATTAATCCAGTGATTGCTATTTCCATCATTTTGATACAATCCTTTAGTGGACTGGCCAGAGGAATTGACGTAAAGATCTAAATCGCCGTCGTTGTCATAGTCACCCGCCGAAGCGCCTCGGGTTGGCCCAGGAATAGTCATAGCGTCAGATACACTATCAAAGGTCCCATCACCATTATTTACATAATATCTATCCAATCCACCATCACTGACTACGAAGGCATCTAAATCGCCATCATTATCAAAATCACCCCATAAATTAGTGAGCCAAGCACTATTATCACTCACCATTCCGGCACCACCAAGATCGCTATCAGTCAATTGGACGAAAGTGCCATTGCCATCATTCCGATAAAAGTCATTTGGTTTTGTATTAAAATAATTGGTGACGAAGCCATCTAAGTCACCATCGTTATCATAATCAATCCAATTCCAGTTTTGACCATCCCGGAAATCACCAAAGAGTACACCGTTCTCTTCCCGAACCAGTGAAGCGGTCCCGGTGGGAATCAATTGATTGATGTAAATGTGATCTTTTGATAAAAACCCCACTTCTCCACTGCCAATAAATAAGTCCTGATCGCCATCACCATCATAATCAGACCAGCTACTTACGGTGTAAGCTGCCAAGTCGTCCGTCACGTCGCTAGTCGTGACTTCAGTGAAAGTACCGTCACCGTTACTGTTGAATAACCAATTAGGGTGACACGGTCCAATAAACCCACAAGGATGGGTCACAACAAGATCGAGGTATCCGTCGCCAGTATAATCAGCCCAAGCAGCCGACCAGCCGTCAACGGCGGTAGCAATATCTCCGGTCGTGACTGCCGAGAAAGTATTATCTCCATTATTACGATATAAGGCCGACTGATCATTCGCTAAATACACATCCACAAAGCCATCATTATCATAATCTCCCCAGGTATGGCCGTTGTTGATCCCGTTGGACACGCCGGTAATTCCGCTATTCGTTAGACTCGTAAAGGTCCCGTCACCATTATTCAGATAAAGGAAATTCTGATTTACAAAAAGCTCCAGCCAACCATCGTTATTGATATCTATCCAACTGGCACCAGTGTAGCCAGGGGTTGGCGCTTCTGCCACAATAGGATTATTATCGTCGGTTATTTTAGTGAATTGTTGTGCTTGTGAGCGCCCCGTCAACAGCGCCAAAAGCAGTATCATAAATGTATATTGTTTTTCCATAGAGCAATTGGATTTAAAATGATTTGCGTAAAAAGTTGATGCTCTAAAAATGTTGGAAAAACAGGCTCTTGGAGGTAAATCCTATAAATATTGACGGATTTCACCCGGATTTACCTCTGTTTTAACTTGCGTGTCTCATTTTGAAGCACTGGGTTGACCAGAAGGGGAGATATGATGTTTTTTGAATTGAGAAGGGGATTGTCCGACGATGCTTTTGAACGCCTTATTAAAAGATGTTTTATTATTAAAACCCACTTCATAGGCGATATTAATGATGTAAGTATCTCGGTACTGCGGGGCCAACAATAATTGCCGGGCTTCCCGCACCCGATAGTGGTTGATAAAATCCGGGAAGGACTGTCCAAATTTTTCATTGATGAGCTGCGAGAGATGATGTGGGCTGATCTGAAGTTGTTCCGCCAAACTACCTAAGCGCAACTCACTATCCCGATACACCCGCTCTTCTTCCATCGCTTGTAGTAGGCGTTTTTGCATTGAAGCCGCAGCCGCTTTCGTCAGAGAAGAACGCTGATACTTCGGTGCCGGAGAAAAGACTTTGGGTAGCAATTCTCCTGCAAAAATTTCGGGCTGCTTATAACCCAGCACACCTACCGTGTAGATAAATACCGTCATTGCCAACGAAATCTGATAATCAAAGCTTAAGCTGAAATAGGGGGTAGCGACTAGCACGTAGTACGACAGATTAGCGAGGAAAAACCCAACGAATAGACCAAATAAGGTGCGTAACCAACGTTGTCGGACCAAGCTAGTGGGGTCGGCTTCCGTTACCTTTTCTTTCGTACGCTGGAGCAGGAGATATAAAAGTGTTGTGTAAACCGACATCTGCACAACCAACAAATAGGGATAAGCGTGATAAACACGAATAAAAGGCCAGTTAATATTTTTGATGAGCTCCTGATCCCTCAACATTAAGCCGCGTAAGGCATCCGGGTCGGAGAAATGAAACGGCAAAAAATTCAGTAGCAATAAAGCCGCCGGCAGAAAATGCCAGCTATCCCGCCAGCGCAATCGTACATTTTCTCCTACATCTCGGCAATACAACCACAGCAAAGGACCAAATAAGAGCCCTAGGGTCATGTACAAGCGGTTGATATGAGGGAGATGCCAAAGGTAGCGTGTCCAATGCAGACAATATTCGAACAAGGTCAACGCAAAACAAAAGATAAAAGCGGCCAGCAACAGGTTAGCTGATCGGCGGCCGCGGCGCTGAGTGGCCAGCATGATAGCGAAGAAAAATCCTTGTGCGGCCGCGACCACAAAGATAATTGTCCAAAGATCAAAAGATGGTGCTTCGGGTAGTTGCATGATTATTTACAGCTTATAGGGCTCACCATCAGATGGCAAGACACAGGACAAATCAGTAGGAGAGTTAAACTAAAATACAATTAGTCTTTTTGAATTACTGACAACCCGCCTACATTTTTTGATTTTCAACGAAATGCCGTATTTTTATCGTAATAGATATTCAACTTTCTAAATAGTTGGTCCAAGGAAGGAATAATCACTTTAGAAAAAAATCTATTTTTATAAAATATTTTACCGGAATCGCCGTTTTCTGTTTTGTAGTTGAAATCGTCCGATTCTACTCCTCACATTCACCTACAATTTTCATTATCTACTTGCCATCTCCTTTTCAGGAGATAGAACTGCTATAAATACTTCTACTGCTACTTCTACCGTATTTCAGGGTATCACTTCTGTATCGAGGTGATATTAAACTAGTGTTTTTTATGCGAAAAACCTTACACGCTTTACACCTTCTTGGGCTTGGCCTTTGCTTATTAATCGCTGCCTGTAGTAAAGAAAATGAACTGGTCCCCGACAACGATGCGCCGGTGGTCAATAACATCCCACGGATTAAAATTGAAAATTACGTCAATCGCGTTTTTATCGATCTATTGGGTCGAGAGCCGATTGATACTGAAATGGATCGAGAAGTTATTGCTCTCAAAAATGCCGGACTGAGTAAATCGGCCCGGCGAAGTCTGGTGCGTCAACTCCAAACTGGAACCTCTTTAATCGAAGGCGATTCTACCTACCAACGTGCCTACCACCAGTATTTATACAACCTCGCGAAGGTGCGCTGCATCGAAGGGGTATCCGATGAAACCATTGCTGAGTTTATCGCAGGCGCTCCGACGCCAGCCGATGAAGCGCGCCTGCTCGCCGTGATAAGTAGCCGTCAAGATATGGAAAATGGCCTGATCACGTTCGACCAAATGATGGGACGTATGATCTACAATATGGTCTACGACGAACTCAATATGAACACCTTCAATTTTGTAAATGCCTCCTTTGAAAATCTCCTTTGGCGTTTTCCAACGGATGCCGAATTCGATGAAGGCTTTCGCATGGTGGAGTTCAATGCATCCGCCGAATTATTCGGCCAAGTTGGACAAAACAAGACGGACTACGTCAACATTCTTACGAACTCCCGAGAAATGTTTGAAGGCCTAATCATCTGGGCATATCGCCAGCTCCTGTCACGCCAACCCAATACCGGAGAGACCACCGCTTTACTCGAAGATTTTTATGAGCATCGCGATATCCGACTGATCCAACAAGAAATCATGATCACGGATGAATACGCCAATTTTGAATAGTCCTTTACAATTAAAATAATGATGAGAACCTTTACGCTTTTACTTTTGCTGGGTACACTTTGGCTCGGAGCCTGTAAGGAAAAAACCTACGTTTACGAGGTCAATGAGGTCAACGTTCTCCCCAATAATTCCGAGAAAGACAAGGAAAAATCCATTCCGCAGTTTATTTCCATCCTCTACGCCAATATGTACCAACAGGCTTTGAGTCCAGATCAAATGGTCGATATTTCGGAGCTCATCGCCTCTATTGGTGATAAGCAATTGGCTTACGAAGTTATTCTCGCCAAATTTGTCACCGATCCTGATGTACAGATTCCAAGTGATACCGAGATGCGAAACGATATCGAACAGTTTGTCATCGATACTTACAAACGCTTCTACGTTCGCGAGCCCACCGAAGCCGAAAAAACGTACTTCATTAATTATATCAATTCCAGACCCAATGTGAGTCCATTGATGGTCTACTTTGCTTTCGCCACTTCGGACGAGTACAATTATTATTAATCTCCACCTTGCAAGTCAAACATCATGAAGAGAAGAGATTTTATTAAAAAAACAGCATTAGCTACTGCCTCTACAATTGGGATGCCTTACATTTTGCCTTCGGGTCGATTGTTTGCGCGCAATGGGGTACAGATGGCTGGCCATGTGGTTTTTGTCATGTTCGCCGGTGGCATCCGCCAGCAAGAATCCATGCTCAAACGCTATCTGGCTGAGAGTCAGGGCCTCAATATCGAAGGCAATATTATGTACAATATGCTCCCCGGTGCGCCGCCGGAATTGAAGATTGTATACGGTGTTACCTCACAAGATGGGCAACCGGGTGGACAACCCATTGATCCTATCTTGGATACGCCCTTACAATTGCAGGGTACTTTATTTCAAGAGTCGCGCTATTCGGCGGGCGGTACCGGTCACTACACTGGATTAGTGACTGGCGTGTCGGGCAACTATGGCGTGACCCAAGGCCTACAGGCCCGCCCGCAAAACCCGACGATTTTTGAATATTTGCGCAGACACGCTGGCTTTAAAGCTACCGATACCTGGTTTATCGGTAATGGCATCAGCGGCTCAACGCCTTTGCTGAATTATAGCGCCCATTCAAATTACGGCTCACAATACGGTGCTAATTTTTTCGCGCCCAACGTCACTTTCGGCGAACAGGGCCAAAATCATCTCAAAGGTTTTCGTCAATTCCATCCCGAAGAAGAGCTTGGCCCCATTCAGGAAATGCGCGAGTTTTTGAATCAGAATTATATGCAAGTCGGTCGTAATATTCCTAACCTCAATAATACCGAGGAGGAAGTTGCCGATATCAAAAACTTCATTGAGTCTACTTTCGAGCGGCTCGACAATGGGCAAATAGCGTTCCCGCCCGTTACGGACAATGGCGATTTATCAACCATTGGCTACGCCACCGAGGTTTTACGCTGGTTCAAGCCTAAGCTAACTGTAATCAATATGAGTGCGGTGGACAGCTGCCACGCCAGTTATACGAATTATTTGCAGGCATTGCACCGAGGAGATCACGGGATTGCCCATTTGTGGAATTTTATCCAGGAGCAAATTCCGGAGATGTCAGGGAATACCTTGATGATCGTCCAACCGGAGCACGGTCGCAATTACGCCTCCAATGCCATTACCGATGAAAACGATTGGTTCTCTTTTGATCACGATTCGGACGAAAACTCCCGACGTATTTTCAACATGATGGTCGGCCCTTGTGTAGATGCAAACTTGCTCGTCGGCAGTCCAGATAATCCAATTGGTGATGCTGCTGATGTGGTGCCCACCATTGCTGAAGTATTTGGAATTAAAGATCAGGTCTTGTCTTCAGGCTATTTACAAAGCGGAGCGATGTCTTTATTTGATCGTATTTAAAGGTCTTGTTTGGATATTTTTTATGTCAAACCACAACTTTTTTTAAAATTTTTTCTCTTTGAAAATCAACCACTTAATTCATCACTTGAGATATTTTTCGATGTGTTTTTATGGATTTTTTGGAAAATGGAATCTTAAGATAGTAGAGAATATTCTGAATTCAGCTGTTTTTAACCTCTTGTCATAAAATGTTCCCGGCAAAGGCTGGGAATGATATGCCCAAAAAATATTGCGGCCAAAAATGGTCGGCGGCGGTGGCTATGGGTGGGTTCCCTCCCTCAAAGCCCATCACTACATCAACACCAATTTTGATTTTGCGGAAAAACGTCAACAATAATATGCGCTTATATTTTATAACATCATTTCTTATTTGCCTGCTCTTGCTCGGATTCGGTACGGGATGTAAAGAAGAAGCGGATAATCCCTTCGATGATTTGGAAGATCCGGTGGTATCGACACCAGAGATCACCGAACTCAACCCCAATGCTATCGAGGGATTGCACGCCAATGTATTTGGAAAAACTTGCGCCAATTCCGGCTGCCACGATGGCACCTTTGAACCGGATTTTCGAACGATTGAAAGTACCTACAACACACTCGTCTTTCAACCTGTCATCAAAAATGATCCACAGGGGAGCTTCACTCATCGCGTGGTGCCCGGCGCGGCAGACGAATCCCAGCTTATTGCGCGCCTGACCTATGATATTGATGGTAACTCCGGAGTGATGCCGCTCGTCATTGAGCCCGATTCAGACTGGGAAGAAAAATCCGATGACTACATTCAGAATATTCGCCAATGGATCAATGATGGTGCTCGGGACATCTTAGGCAATAGCCCGGGGCAGAGCAACGGTTTGCCGCAAATGCAGGGAGTTAGAGCACGGTCGGGGACTTGGTTCCCAAGAGCCGATGGTGGACAAGGTGCTTTGCGAATTCCACAGGTGGTGACTTCGGTAGATCTTTACTTTGCGTTTTCAGACGATGAAACGAGCCCCAATAATTTTGGTGAGAATAAAATCCGCTTTGCTCAAGGCCTAGATGATTTTGCAGATGCTGATGCGCGAAACTTAGAATTACTTAGCAGCCCCATTAGCGAAAACGGTTATTACGGCAATACTGTCAATTTTTACCACAAGATCACATTCAATCCCCACGATTATGCGGCCTTGGGTGAAGTAGCTTATTTCCGAGTTTACGTACAAGATGCGGATAATCCAAGCACCGAAATTCCATCGGATGGGGGTGCTCTTTATATCAAAAATTATTTCTCATACACGATTATCGAATAGACCATATGCGTTTTTGCCTTTTTATCTTTTTTGTTCTGTCCTTGTGCACCGCCTGTGAAAAAGTCTCCGACGAAGCGGTCTTTGATCTCACGCCACGCATTGAGTTGATCGATTTATCGACCGATACTTTACGGGCATTTGAGGATCGCCTACGTATTCGCATTCGTTACGAAGATGGGGACGGCGATCTGGGACATTCCGATCCGGATATTAATACCATTTTTGTCAAAGACAGTCGCTTGGAAAATGCTGATGAATACTATCTCGGCCCATTGGCGCCGGAGGGAAGCGATATTTCTATTCAAGGCTCTCTGAATTTAGAGTTATCCCCAACCTTCCTGCTTGGTAACGGCAGCGAAGAATCTGCAATCTATACTATCTACCTGCTTGATCGTGCTGGTCAACAAAGTAATACCATCACTACTCCGACAATCACTATTTTATCCAACTAGACCTATTTTGATGAAGCAGTATTTATTTCTCTCCGCCATATTGGTAATGTTTTCTGGCTTGCTCTTAGCCCAACCGACTTATTACATGAGTAATATGATCGTGGACGATTGTAAGGGTTTTTTATTGGATAGTGAAAATGGAGATATTGGCGGTACTTACGATCACAATGAGAATTACACTTTTACGGTTTGCATTCCCGGATCGGGGGATATCCTGCTAGAGTTTCAGGAATTTTGTACCGAAGAAAGCTTCGATTTTATTCGCATTTTCGATGGTCCGGATACGCTTTCAAATTTAGTATTTGGGCCGCATTCCGGGGAGGAAGAACCTCCAAGTTTTACCTTTACCAATGGCTGTTTTACCGTGCATTTTATTAGTGATCCTAATGTAAGTTGTACCGGCTGGATTGCTGAATGGTCTGTAGAAGTTGAAGAGCCGCTCCCGCCTGATATTTTACCGATCGGTACTGTGCCTTGTGAGACCAGCTCGATGACTATTACGTTCGATGAACCTATACCCTGTGATTCGATATTTGTGGAGGCCTTCAGTTTACTGGGGCCACAGATACCCCCCATAAGTAATGTCAGCCCTTCGCCCTGCTCGGGAGGCACCACCACCAACGTACTCGTCGAGTTTGGTGCCCCCCTTGCCACTAGCGGCAATTACCAAATCACTTATACCACCTACGAGTATGATGAATGTGGCGAGTTATACACACTCCGAGCCAGCGAAGATTTTTTGATCAACGACTGTCCACTGTTTGTCACGCTCGAAGCCGCAGACGATCCTGTTTGTGCCGGTGAATGTACCTCCATCCAAGCTGAAGCCACCGGCGGGATCGCGGGTAGCTACGTTTACCAATGGAGTGCACCTATTCAATCGGATAGCGCCGTTGCGATTGTTTGCCCGTTGGCGACTAGTATTTATACCTTGACAGTAACGGATGCTTTGGGTTCTAGCGTCGTCGATTCAATTACTCTAATGGTCAATCCAGCGCCCGTGATTGATAACGGTGATCAGCTCATTTGCCAATCTTTGGACACCTTATTTTTAACGGCAACGCCATCGGGCGGTAACTGGTCAGGAGATGGGATTAGTGAAATGGATGAGCTAACGGGCTGGTATAATCCCGATTTAGTAGAAGGTTTATTGGATACCGTCACCTACACTGATGATAATGGTTGTTCTAGCAGTGTTGCAATCGAACTTATACCTCTCGATGAAGGTAATGATGATGCCGCCTGCCCGGGTTCCGATCCTTTTCAGGTATCCGGCGGCTTGCCGGAGGGGGGGAGTTGGTCAGGGCCACTCATCAGCGCTGATGGGATTTTTAGCCCGCCGGATACTGCCGGTAGTTTTGAGGTGACGTATACACATCCTAACGGTTGCTCGGGCAGTAAATGGATCAACGTTGATACGATTACCATACCCATGATCGACACACTTTGTCAATCCGTCGATGCGTTTGCTCTACCCGTGACACCTTTCGGAGGCACCTGGGATGGGCCAGGTATCATAGATAGTGATAATGGTATTTTTGATCCTGACTCTGCCGCGGTTGGGTCCAATTCATTGGTGTATACCATCAACGGCTGTGTGGATTCTATGAGCATTTTCATTAAGGAAATTAACGCCGCTTATGATTTTGCAGCTTGCCCGGCTCAGTTACCTTTCATTGTCCCGGGCAATTGGCAGCCCGCAGGAGGAGTTTGGCAAGGCTTAGGAATCGTTGATTCTCTGACTGGGCTTTACGATCCGTCTTTACTAACTGACGGTAGTGAAGATACTTTGACTTATGTCGCCGATGGTTGTGCAGCCAATCGTATCGTTTATGTTGTGCAGACCGATATTCAAATTTCTGATACACTAGACTTTTGTACCGGCGATGAAGTATTCTACCTTGATCGAGAAAACACTGGCCGACGCCCAGGCAACGGGACTTGGTCTGGGGCTGGCATTAATAATCCCGATGATGACGAATGGTTATTTAATCCGGCGCAAGCCGGAGCCGGACTTTACACATTGTATTACGATGCCAATACCTGTGTTGATAGCTTAATGGTTGAAGTATTTTCCAGTCCCCAAATCATGCCTGGAACCTATTGCGAAGAAGAGGAGCCTATTACCCTGCAATCTACTCCGGCGGGCGGCTATTGGTCTGGCAATGGAATCACTAATAATGATGTCGGCGTATTTGATCCCGGAGTAGCAGGAAGTGGCAACCATACCATCAATTTAGTGTCTCTGGATGGTTGCTACGGAGAGAATGAGATCAATGTGATTGCTTTTGAAGAAGCTACCATTGGTATTGACACCGCTAATTTTTGCTACAAAGATTCCATTATTGACTTGCAGTTGAGCCCTGAGGGTGGCGAGCTAACCATTGGAGGTGAGCCTGCGAGTGCTTTCAATCCCGCAATGGTTGGACCGGGTACGCATGCATTAAACTATACATTTGGCTCAGGTTCTTGCTTTAGCGAAACCACCTTGCTGGTAACTATTGGTAACCCTGTTGAATTGAGCCTACCTTTTGATCAAGATACGCTTTGCTACGGTGAAAGCACGACCTTATCCGCGCAAGGCAGTGGCGGTACCAATCCAACGAATTATACTTACACTTGGAATCAAGGCCTTGGTTTTGGGAATACTCAATTGGTCACTCCACTTAGCCCAACAACTTACACTGTCTCCGTGGGAGATGGTTGTTCTGATCCGGCGATAGGTAATATCAACATATTTGTTCACCCGGAGATCACAACGAGTTATCAAACTGGGCCTCGTGTCTGTTTTGAAGATAGTACTACCGCTGTAATTACAGCGGCACCAGGTAATGACTTTAGCTTCGAATGGGACAGTGAGCCACCTACTTTCGGGCCGAGCATTGTGAGCTATCCCACAACTTATACCGTAGAGGTTTTTAATAATGAAACTAATTGTGCTATTGATATACCAGTCACACTTCCGGGGTATCCTCCTATCACCGCTAATTTTGGTTTGAATCCTAATGTGGAATGCTTGTCGAGCTTGAATACCGAAGTTGATATTCTGGATTTTAGTGTCGGTGGTCAAAGCGGTTATTGGGATTTCGGAGATGGCAGTGCTAGAACCCCCTATATTCCGGGTCAGAGCCCGGAGCATATTTTCCCGGACACGGGGAATTATACCGTGCGACTCTATATTGAAAATGAGGGCGACTGTAGTTCTGAATTTGAATTAGAGGTTTGTATCCGACCAGAGCATCGACTTTTTGCCCCAAATGCTTTCACTCCCGGGATTGACGGCGTCAATGATGAATTTCGATTCAAAGGGGTGGGCATTGCCGACATCCGCTGGCTCGTTTTTGACCGTTGGGGTCAACATATTTTTGAAGGACAAGGGATGGAGGAGAGTTGGAATGGTATTTACAAAGGTCGCTACGTTCCACCGGGGGTCTACACTTACATTGCGCGTTTCAAAACCGAGTATTCGGATCAGGAACAAGTGATGACAGGATATATTACCGTGGTCTATTGATCGCCACTTATTAAATAGCTAATGTAAAAAAGGCTCGCACTAGGCGAGCCTTTTCTTTTTTTAAAATGATATTGTCAATTTATATACTCTATTTCAATCACTCTTAATTCATTCCCAACTGATTCATAATGAAACCATACTGCACTTCAAGATCGTGAATGGTTTGCTCGGTTGACTTACCACTACCGTGGCCACTATCATAATCCATGTATAACAAAATCGGATTGATCTGCCCCGGATTATTTTGTAAAGCCGCCACAAACTTCTTGGCGTGGAGTGGATCAACACGTGTATCATTTTCACCGGCGATGACCATCGTCGTTGGCAAATTCAAGCCTTGGCGAATATTGTGATAAGGAGAATAGGTTAGGATATTTTGAAAATCTTCTTTCTTATCCGGGTCACCGTACTCAGGAATCCAGTAGCGGGCAATCAAGAATTTGTGGTAGCGCACCATATCCAGCAAAGGCACTGCGCAAATCGCCGCTTTAAATAAATCCGGGCGTTGAGTAATCACGGCTCCGACCAACAAGCCACCGTTACTTCCTCCGCGAATCGCCATGCGTTCATTATTCGTATAGCCTTCAGCAATCAGATATTCTGCGGCAGCGATGAAATCATCAAAGCAATTCTGCTTATTCTCCAGCATGCCGTCTTCGTGCCATTTTTCACCATACTCATCACCACCACGGATACAAGCAATAGCGTAGACACCACCACGATTAATGAAGGTAGCCGAAAGACCTACAAAGCTTGGTGACATCCCAATGTTGAATCCACCGTAGCCGTAGAGCAAAGCCGGATTGGAACCGTCCAGTTCTACCCCTTTCTTATGCATGACAAAGATTGGTACACGTGTACCATCTTTAGATTCGTAAAACTTGATCGAAGCTTCGATATCTTTCGTATCCATTGGCACTTCCCGCTCAAAGTATAATTTCCACTCCAGTGATTTACCGTCGAGGGTGTAAATTTTTGAAGGCGCGGTAAACGTACTCAGGTTAACGTATGCTGTGTTTGATTTACGGTGAAAAGAGATACTTCCCACGTTGCCCACCTCAGGTAGTTCGATATCACGGATGAATTTTCCATCGTGATCATAAGCCCGCAGGCGACTCACCACATCTTTTTTGTCCTGAACGATGAGGTAATCAGAAGTAATGATATAGTTTTCCATCACCGTTTCTGATTCAGGCACTAAGGTTTTCCAATTTTCAAAAGTTGGATTATCCTTATCCGCAACCATCAACTTGAAGTTAGGCGCGTTATCATTCGTCATGAAATAGATCTTGTCCTTCAAGGCATAGGCAGACGCTCGGTTTTTTTCACTAGAATATACCGTAATGGGTTCATCGTCTGTACCCACTTTACGCATTTTCAAAGTATTGGAATAAAAATCTCCCTCTGAAATAAAGGAGACATCACTCTCGCGTGCATCGTAGATGTACATAAAGTCTTTTGCATCTTTCGGAGCAAACAAGAATTTGTCATCCTTGCGATCCGTCCCAATGGCGTGTAAGTAGGTCTTCAGGGGAATTTGCTTTTCGAGCATTTCCTTGGTTCCTACCGTGATATAGGCATGCTTTTCATCTTTGGTCCAAGTGAATCCGCGCAATCCTTCAATGGGAGGACCGATGATTTTACCGGTACGCGTATCTACGATGCGGTAAGTGCTAATCTCGGCACCTTTGTTTTGTACACCAACGGCAACGCGATCACCCTCCTTAGTAAAATTAACTCCGGAGATAGCCGATAGGCCCGAAGTATCAATCGCCGTAGGATCAAAGATTAATTTGTCTTTGCCGTCCATGCGCGTGTACAATTTGTATTGCTGTTCCCCTTTCTTTTTGACGTAAAAAAACTGGCGATCTCCTTGGAGGAAAATAGGGCCGGTAATATCTCGATCAATATAGGCGGCGATTTCATCGCGTAAGCCCGCAATTTTTTGAGATACGCCATCCAGGTAACTCATGGTGTAATCGTGTTGAGAGCGGGTCCAATCCACTACCTTTTGATCGGTCTTGTCCTCCAACCATTGGTAGTTATCCGTGATTTTAAAACCGTGCATGTCATCCACGATGGGTGCCTTTTCAGTTTTGGGTGGATTAAACTGAAGCTGTCCCCGAGCGTTTGTTAGAGTAATACTCATGATAATAGATAAGGTCAATAGTCTCGTAACGAATTTCATGAAGGTTAGGTTTGATTTACGATATTTATGCAAACTTGTTTTCGTACACTGAAACTAATCAACAGTTCAAACAAAAAAGTATTATTTAGATGAAAAAACTCAATGGAAAGACCGCTTTAGTAACCGGCGGGACGAAAGGCATCGGTTATGGAATTGCAGAAGCACTGTTGCGTGAAGGTGTCCAGGTGATTATTACAGGGCGTAATGCGGATTCAGCTGAAAAAGCGGCACAAGATCTAATGGCTAAAACAGGTGGAAAAGTACTGGGCTTGGCCGCCGATGTTCGCCAACTCTCCGCCATGGAAACAGTCGTGAAGCAAACTTTAGATCATTTCGGCGGAATAGACGTATTGATCGCAAATGCGGGGATTGGCCACTTCGCCAGTATTGAAGATTTGACGCCCGAGCAATGGCAAGAAACCATTGAAGTGAATCTGACCGGGGTATTTAATTCTATCAAGGCGGGCGTCGAAGCACTCAAGCAATCCGAAGGCTACTTCATGACGATTGCCAGCCTCGCCGGCACGAATTTTTTCGCCAAAGGTTCGGCTTATAACGCCAGCAAGTTTGGTTTGGTGGGTTTCACCCAAGCGGTGATGCTTGATCTGCGACAATACGGTATCAAAACCACGACCATTATGCCTGGGTCTGTAGCGACCTATTTTAATAATCGCATTCCTTCCGAAGCAGATGCGTGGAAAATTCAGCCTGAGGATCTCGGACAGATGGTGGTAGATTTATTAAAGATTCCGGCGCGGACGCTACCGAGCAAAGTGGAGGTTCGACCAACTATTCCGGGTGGTCGATAGCTAATTATGCTGTATCCTCCTCATCGAGTGATTTAATCATTTTCCAAACCAGATCCGGTTCGTATCCACGGTTAATGGTGTATTTAGCCAATTTAGCATTACGTTTGAAGGTATCCGGTTCGGGTTTGGAATAGGCGAGGCGTTTTGTCAGAACTTCACGCAAAGTATCCAGATACTCCGCTTCTTCGATTTCTTCGAACCCTTTGCGAATGCAATAATCAGATATCTGGCGTCGATTTAGTTCCTGCAGAATGCGTCGTCGCCCCCACTGGCGCATGCGAAATTTGCCGCGCACGTAAGAGCGCGCAAAGCGTTCTTCATTAAGAAAATTATCGGTAATTAATTCGGCAATAATTTCTTCCAGCGTATCACCGTATACGCCCAAATCAAGTAGCTTACTGCGCACTTCCTGGTGACAGCGATCTTGATAAACACAATAACGCTGCAGTTTGATGAGTGCATCGTCCCGGCTGATATAAGTTGACTTACGCGGCAATGATTTCAAATATTTTAGACAGACATTTAATGTAAGCAGTCGCAATCATTTTTAAAGAGAGGTTATCCTCAAATTTGTGCTGCAATATTTTCCTTGTATCTTCTCATTAATTACAAATATTTAATGTGACAGATAACCACTTCCTGCGTCTATAAGGTTATAATTGATATTTTAGTTGAAAAAGTTTCAATTACAATCGCATCTTAATTCCTTTATCATAAAAATAAGCATAAAATGGAGAACCAAACCATTATCGATCAAATCACTAGCATGGCGATTGAGTACGCACCAACTGTACTTTTGGCCATTCTCACCTTAATCATTGGCTTTCGCATTATCAGTTGGTTGACTCGTCTGGTTAATAAGGCTTTAAAGAAGCGAAATGTTGATGATACCATCCGACCATTTTTAAGTTCTCTGGCTAGTACAGGTATGAAGGTTATGCTCATTTTGAGTGTAGCGAGTATGTTTGGAGTCGAAACTACTTCATTTGTAGCAGTGCTTGGTGCCTTGGCCTTTGCGGTCGGTTTAGCCTTGCAAGGTAGCTTGGGTAATTTTGCTAGTGGCGTGATGTTGTTGTTGTTTAAACCCTATAAAGTTGGGGATTTGGTAGAAATACAAGGACAAGTAGGAGTGGTTGAAGGTATCCAAATTTTTAATACGGTTCTCCTTACGCCAGATAACAAAACTGTGATTATTCCAAACGGTGTGATTACCAGTGGTACTATTATCAATATTTCTGGTCAAGGAGAAATTCGGGTGGACATGACTTACGGTATTGGCTACGAAGACGATATTGATAAAGCAAAAACAATTATTCAGCAAGTTGCTGATAATTGCCCGCAGGTATTGCGTGATAAACCAGTTGATATTTTCGTGTCCGAATTAGCAGATAGCTCGGTTAATTTTGCTGTACGCCCTTGGGCAAAAAGTGAACACTACTGGGATGTCTATTTTTACATGCACGAAAATATTAAGAAAGGTTTTGACGCAGCCGGTGTGAGCATTCCTTTCCCACAAATGGATGTGCATTCGCATAATGTAGGATAAATAACACACATCCTATTTTCTAAAAAAGCTTACTGATCGAAATGGTCCGTAAGCTTTTTTAATTTTCTTTTTTGAAAATTCGACAGGTAAGAACTGTTACATCATCGGGAAGACCTTCCGTTCCTTTGAATTGATCAAGTTGCCGAATTAACTGAGCGTTAAAAGCTTCAGCAAAAAGATGTTGGTGATCGATGGCAAACTGCCGCAAGTGATTTTCATCAAAAAAAGCACCGGCGCTATTGGTCACATCCGTCAGACCATCGGTAAAGGTCAAAATAACTGCATCATCTTCGACTTGTAATTCACCGACTTCAATTTCAGGTAAATCGGTAAAAGAGCCCAAAATAGTACAGCCTTTATCTAAAGGTTGGCATTTATCATTCACAACCAGCAAGGGTGGATTATGGCCAGCGTTGACATAACGCAATTGATTAGTATGCAAATCAAATTCTGCGACAAAGAAGGTAAGAAATCGCTCGCCTTTGGTAATCCGGTAAAGCGATTGATTGAGGTCGCTGACAAATTTGTCCAGTGGCGATCGGCGATTGATTAAATCGTGGAACTTGGACTGGAAATTGGCCATTAATAACGCAGCGGCAACACCTTTACCAGAAATATCCGCTACGCAAAAAGCAAATTTTCCATCTTCGAAAGAAATGAAATCGAAGTAATCTCCACCGACGCCTAAATGTGGCTTGTAGATGCTCGCTAATTCATAGCGCTCAGAACTGGGCAAGGTCGAAGGAATCAACATTTGCTGCATTTGGCTGGCCAGTTCCATTTCCTTTTTCAATCGCTCCTGCTCCAATTGGCGCTTGAAGAGTCGCTTATTCTCAATTGCTACCGCGATGATATTGGTAATCGTCGTGATGAATTGCACCTTATTATACATATCATCTTCCTTATCGAATCCACCAATAAAGGTATAAGCGATCGGACTTTTTTTATGCAACACCGGAATCACAACATCGAATTGACTGATCAGAGGATGATCGTTGTTATCATCGAGATTTTTGAGACGCTGATAATTGGGTAAGAGATTGATGATATCCATCTGGGCCAGCTCATCTGACAACCCGATAGTAGACGCACATCTCCATTCTCCGTGTTTGTCAATCACGTAGAGGGCCATTTTTTTAACCCCCATTTCCCAACTCAAAAAAGAATTGTACATTTTATACAAACCGTCCGCCGACACATTATTATTAATGGCCTGCGTGATATTCAATAGGCGATTGATCTGAAGTTGCTTGAGATGCAACTCCCGCTCCAAAAGCTCCCGGCTGGATAACTCTTTTCGAATATCAGAAAATTTCGACATGCATTAAGTTCGTAATGGAAAACAACATCGATACAATCTACTTTGCTAATATCAACAAAATTTTTGACTTAACGCACATCCAAAGCATCCCGCAAACCATTGCCCAGTAAATTAAAGGCTAATACCATCAACATGATCGCTAAGGCGGGAATTAAGGCTAGAAATGGCTGGCCGCCGATGGCCAATCCGTAATTTTCATTGAGCATATTTCCCCAGCTAGGTGTTGGTGGCTGTATGCCAAATCCGAGGTAACTTAAGCCCGCTTCAACCAAAATAGCTGTAGCAAAGTTTGCGGCTGCTACTACCATCACCGGCCCCAGGATATTCGGCAAAATATGCCGGCGAATGATGCGCCAGTGACTAAAGCCCATACTCTGGGCGGCTTCTACATATTGGGTATCTTTCAAGGCCATGACCTGGCCACGCACAATTCGGGCAACCTCCACCCACATCGTCAAGCCCACCGCCAAAAAGATATTCTCTACTCCTCGCCCAAGGGCTAAAACAATAGCAAAAACCAGTAAGAGCGTCGGAATGGACCAAACCGTATTAATTAACAGCATAATTAAATCATCGACACGACCACCAAAGTAACCAGCCAAAGCCCCTAATAAAATGCCAATGGTCAGAGAAATCCCTACGGCAATGAGTCCTACCAACAGAGAAATGCGAACCCCCAGAATCAATCGACTTAGCATGCACCGGCCATAACGATCGGTCCCTAGCCAAAAGGTGCGCGCTATGATTTGTTGCTGTTGAATTTGTTGCTGCAATTCAGTCAGACTAGCTTGGGCCGCTTGCCCTTCAATACTCCGATAAAATAATTGGTTGCCTTCCATTCTTGGCGGGTCCTGGGTATTGTCTAAGGCTAACGCGACCTCGGCCACGGACCAACGCCGCGGCAAGCCAGGAATCAATTGACCATCCGGATCAACTCCACGAAAAACTTCGGCTTCCACTAAGTTGCCTTCTACCTTAACTTGGTTGACAGGTACCAACTTCCATGGACTAGGCGTACCTTGCCATAGCTTAGTCCACCAAGATCGCTCGGGTAGCTTTTGGTCTTTGCGAATGCGCAGGAGCTGAATTTGAAATCCAGGATTCTGTAATGCCAACTCCGGGATCTGGTCATCTGCATTAGGTGTAGCATCCGGAGCCAGTGGATAAGCAAATATGGCCATGAGTATGGCCAAGGTAATAATGACCATACCAAACACCGCCGGCTTATTGCGCCGCAGTCGGTACCAGGCTTGTTGACCCGGCGAACGAGATATGGTAGGTTGAGTGGCCATTGCTCATAAAGATAGAATCTGCTTTTTGATTTTAGATCAAAGCAAGCGCTAATTTCGATTTTGAATCGGGATTTGTTTTCTATTTTTGATGACTGCAGCGGAAATTTAAAGTCCGACACCTATGCCTTCATTCACTATTCTTTTGCTCGAACCCTTTTTTAGCGGTAGCCACGCACAATGGGCAAAAGGTTTTCAACAGTTTTCTCAACATCATGTGGAAATCTTATCGCTGCCCGGTCGACACTGGAAGTGGCGGATGTTCGGTGGGGCAGTGAGCTTAGCGCAGCAATGGCCCACCGACTTGGATATCGATCTCGTGGTGGCAAGCGATATGCTGGATTTAACAACTTTGGTAGCACTGCGTCGGCGTGAATTACAAGGGATTCCGCTAGCTATTTATTTTCATGAAAATCAGATCACTTATCCTTGGTCGCCTACAGATCAGGATGTTCAGCTTGAACGACACAATGAATATGGGTTTATCAATTTCACGTCAGCATTAGCTGCGGATCGGCTCTTTTTTAATTCTGAATTTCACCGGCAGAGTTTTTTAGAGGCTTTGCCCGGATTTTTGAAGCAGTTCCCAGATCGTCGACATTTGGATTTGGTATCTCAAATTGCTGATAAAAGTGAAGTCCTTTACCTCGGCTTGGATTTACAACAGTTTAATGCTTTTCGAGAAACGGCCTCTGCTGGCCCACCTATTATATTATGGAATCACCGTTGGGAATATGATAAACATCCAGAGGCATTTTATCGCTTATTATTACGTTTGCGGGCCGAAGGCCTACCTTTTAGATTAGTGGTTCTGGGCGAATCGTATGCGAAATCGCCTATTATTTTTAAAAAGATCGAAACGGAGTTCAAGACAGAACTACTACATTTTGGCTTCGCACCGGATTTCGAAACTTATGCCCGATGGCTCTGGCAAGCACAGGTTTTACCCGTTACTAATGTACAAGACTTTTTTGGAGGCAGCATCGTCGAAGCCATGTATTGCCGGACTTGGCCGATACTACCAAATCGACTCGCTTACCCAGAGCACTTAGCGGCCAATATGAAAGCGGAGTGCTTGTATGATTCTGAAGAAGACCTTTTCCAAAAAACGAAAGCAGCGCTGTCTAATCCTCCTCCTGCCGAACAGCTTGATCAACTGCAAAATTTGGTAGCCCGCTACGATTGGAGTACTTTAGCTGCTTATTACGATGATACCCTTTCAAAGTTGATCCAACGTGAACACTAGCTATACGACCTACGCCGACAAACAAATTGCCAGCTTTCGACAAAAAGGAAATGGTATGCCTTTAGTCCTATTACATGGCTTTTGTGAAGATAGCCGAATGTGGGAAGACTGGCTAGTTGGCTTTGAAGCGTACCATATTTTGAGGATTGATTTGCCGGGCTTCGGACGATCTGAAAGTATACCGGACTTATCGATTGAAAAAATGGCCGAAGTTGTTCTTGCCGTTTTGGATCAGCATAAAATCAAAAAATGTATCCTTTTGGGGCATTCCATGGGCGGCTACGTTGGTTTAGCGGTTGCGCGCCGCTTCCCGGATCGGCTGGCCGCTTTGGGTTTATTTCATTCTCACCCTTTTGCCGATAGCCCCGAAAAACTAGCACAGCGACAGAAAGGCATCGAGTTTATTGAAAAAACCGGCCATATTTACTTTGTCAAGCAGCTTTTCCACAATCTCTTCCCATCGGCCTTCATTCGTAGTAATCAAATGCTGGTTGATAAGCTCATTTTCAGAGCCAGTCAGCTGCCACCGCAAAATATCATTGCGGCTATCAGAGCTATGATGGATCGACCAGATGAAAGTGCTGTTTTAGAACAACTCGATTTTCCCGTGCTCTGTATTATGGGAGTAGAAGATCGTATCGTACCGGACAATCATTTGGACCAAGCAGCTATGCCCGCAATTGGTTCCATTCATATATTGCCTAAAGTAGCACACATGGGGATGTTCGAATTGAAGAAAAAAACGCAACGTATTGTTCGTCAATTCATCGCATTCGTCAGTGCATGAATCCATTGCTCGCCATACTCGCCATCATCCCTGGCTTGGCTATTTGCTACGGCATCTACCGCTGGGACATTCACGAGAAAGAATCTTACTGGTATTTATTAGCGGCTTTTGCCTTTGGTGTAATTTGCTGTTTTCCAGCGATGCTACTTGAAGCCTGGGGAATGGCTGCTGGCTACGATGAATTTGGAGGCATTTGGGAACTCATCGTCTTTTGCTACGTCATCATTGGTGGAAGCGAAGAACTGGTGAAGTATTTAGTGCTGGTGTTGCTCGCTTATCCCCGACGGGCGTTCAACGAACCACTCGATGGCATCGTTTACGCCGTTATGATCGGCATGGGCTTCGCCACCTTAGAAAATCTCATTTATGCTGATCGTTTCAATATGGGGACTATTGTAGTCAGAGCTTTCACCGCTGTACCGGCCCACGCCATGTTTGCCATTTTTATGGGTTATTACGTTGGTCAAGCAAAATTTACTGATAATCGCCGCCGTCAAATTCAACTTCTTGCCCTCGGATTGGTTATTCCTATATTGGTGCATGGCACCTACGATATCTTTATTCTTCAGCAGTACTATGATTGGCTGATGCTGTTTGGTACTGTCACCTTGCTGATTAGCAGTTATTTTGCTTACAAGATGATCAAAATACATCAGGCTCAATCTCCTTTTAAAAAAGCTGTTGAGACCGCCTCAACCGAAGGAGCTCCTCTTGCTCAAAATGAGATTATGGACGCAATTCTTAAGGATTTAGAGGAGGAAGAATAAAGAAAAGATAGTTTTACTATTATTTTAAGTAGTTTTACAACTTTTATTAATTCTCGGCTGTTAGGGAAGTGTGTTGTGAAAAACATAGCCCTTAATATGTCATTTTGTGAGGTTATGTATGAGAAAATTGCTTAGGAATTATAACTGGTATTTTAATCTACAGCACCTAGTACTAACATTAAATCAAAAGTAATTGTTGATTCTACCAGCACTGGATTTTCAATATCAGCCCCCATTCAAAATGCTTGAGCACACTCTCTTCTAAACACCAAATTCGTCAAAGTAAACAATTATAATAAAATGGAAAACAGTCAGCTCATCGCTTCAGCTCCTACTCCGCATCCTCTACGGCGTTTCTTTATGATGCTCAAACTGGATCGACAGGCGATCAGTTACATATATTTGTACGCCATTTTTGCGGGATTTATTACATTATCACTGCCTTTGGGAATCCAGGCTATTATCAGTCAGATTGTGGGAGGGGTATTATCTTCTTCCCTGATTTTACTCATTGGCTTGGTGACTGTCGGTACGTTCCTGACGGGTTTATTAACCATCATGCAGCTTACCGTCACGGAGACCATTCAACGTAGAATATTTAGCCGATCGGCTTTCGAATTTGCTTGGCGTATTCCCCGGATTCGGCTCGACAGAATGATCCAAGACTATCCTCCAGAGTTGATTAATCGATTTTTCGATACCTTGACCCTACAGAAAGGTGTTCCAAAAATCCTTATGGATTTTTCTACGGCCCTGCTGCAGATTATTTTCGGGTTGATTCTCATCGCCTTTTATCATCCTTTCTTTGTGTTCTTTGGGATTTTCCTCCTCTTAGTACTGGTGATCATCATCCGCTATACTGGCCCAGTGGGTTTGAAGACAAGTTTACAAGAAAGTAAGTTTAAATATAAAATTGCACATTGGCTACAAGAATTAGCGCGGACCATGACGACCTTTAAGTTGTCAGGTTCTAATAATTTTTATCTACATAAAACCGACCATCTGGTTTCAGGTTATCTTGACGCAAGACAAGATCACTTCCGCATTTTACTGGGACAATATTGGAGTATTTTGGCTTTTAAAGTCTTAGTCACTGCTTCGCTTTTGTTTTTGGGAAGTAGCCTGGTTATCCAAAATGAAATCAATATTGGTCAATTCGTTGCCGCGGAGATTGTTATTCTTCTGATCCTTGCCTCAGTAGAGAAGTTGATTTTGAGTATGGATAATATCTACGACGTTTTAACGGCCTTAGAGAAGATCGGTTCAGTAACTGATTTGGCTTTAGATGGTGAAGACGGGTTGAAATACTCAGAAATTGATACTCAGCAGGGTATGCAAGTGTCTTTAAGCAGAGTTCGTTTTCAATTCCCGGATGCACAGAGACCAACGCTCGATGGTATTGATTTAGATGTCAAGCCAGGCGAGCGGATTTGCATTGCTGGTTATAATGGCTCGGGTAAGTCTACTTTGATTCAAATTGTCTCGGGCTTGATGCTCAATTACGAAGGTGTTGTCACTTATAATCAAATCCCGGAGCACAATTTACACTACGGTAGCCTCCGGAAAATGATTGGAGACTATTCAAGCGAGGAAGATATATTTAAAGGTACACTGTTTCAAAATATTAGTTTGGGGCATGACTCTGTGACTTTCGATGATGTTACTAGTGCTGTATCTGCTGTTGGTTTACAGGATTATGTCAAACATTTACCAAAGGGGTACGATACGGAGCTTGTACCAGGTGGTCGAAATGTGCCACAAAGTGTCCGTACCAAAATTATCCTGGCCCGGGGGATTGTCGTCAAACCTCGTTTACTGGCCATGGAGCAATTTATGCCGCATCTCGAAGCAGTAGACCAAGATAGAATTGCAAGATTGTTAACCAGCCGCGATCAACCGTGGACTCTAATTGCTGTTTCTAATAATCAAAAACTGGCCAGCCTTTGTGACCGAGTGCTCATTATGCGCTCAGGGAAAATTATCGCTGATGCTGATTTCGAAACAATCAAGAAGAGTGAACATTTCGCTCAGGTATTTAACTAACCAAATTTCTGATCATTCTCATTATCACTCATTTCATTAATTTCTATCGTCATGTTAAACATCTCTTATAACACCATTCGATCGGATATTTCAGAAAGTGATTTGCAATGCATGCAGAAAAATCCACTGACTCGAGCAAATGTTCTATTCCGACGTTGGCTGATGGTAGCCCTGATTCTCTCACTCATCGTTCTGTTTTTACCGTGGACGCAAAACATTCAGGCAAAAGGAAAGGTCACTACGCTTTTCCCCGATCAGCGGCCACAAACTATTCATGCCACTATCGATGGCCGAATCGAAAAATGGTTCGTACAGGAAGGTGAAACTGTCAAGAAAGGAGATACCATTGTCTATCTATCGGAGATCAAAGTCGATTATTTTGATCCACAATTGGTGGAGCGAACGGCCGAGCAGGTTCAAGCCAAATCCTCTTCTATCACAGCTTATGCCGGAAAAGTAGGCGCATTGGCTCGCCAAATCGATGCACTCGAAAAAGAGCTCATCCTAAAACAGGATCAGCTTAAGAATAAAATCAAACAAGCGGAACTAAAGGTAGAAAGTGCTAAAGCCGAATTAGCTCAGGTAGAAGTTGATGAGGATATCGCGGCTTACCAATTCCGTCGAGCAGATACGCTATTCCAGCAAGGTATTGTAGCCTTAACCAGCTGGGAGGCTAAGAAATTGAAAGTGCAGGAAACGCAAGCCAAGGTGATCACTAGCCAGAATAAACTGGCCGAAAACGAAAACGAAGTGTCTATCCATCGTTTGGCGTTGAGTAATTTAGAAAATGAGTACCGCAATAAAATTGAGAAAGCTTATTCCGATAAATTTAGTGCTCTGTCCAACCAAGCAGAAGCAGAAGGAGCTAAAACAAAGCTTGAAAATCAGTACGAAAACTATCGACAACGTAACCAATTCTATTATATCATCGCACCGAAGGATTGCTACATTACCAAAGCCTTGAAACCAGGTATTGGTGAGACGGTCAAGACCGGGGATGCGGTTGTAAGTATTATGCCTATCAATTTTGATCTGGCGGTCGAACTTTATGTCCGTCCGATGGATTTGCCACTGCTGAGTCTTGGACAAGATGTCCGATTTCTTTTTGACGGTTGGCCAGGGATTGTATTCTCAGGTTGGCCAAATTTGGCAGTTGGTACCTTCCAAGGACAAATTGTCGCTATTGATAACACCATTAGTGATAATGATAAATACCGCATCTTGATCGCCCCTGATAATGAGTTCAAGAAATGGCCAAAAGCACTGCGCCCCGGCTCCGGAGCTCAGGGAATTGCGATGCTTAAAGATGTTCCTTTATGGTACGAAATCTGGCGACAACTCAACGGTTTCCCACCAGATTTCTATGCTATCAATACTGCCAATGATCCTAAACTCAAGACACCACTTAAATCGATTCCAAAATGAGAATTGTTTGCTTGTTCATCATTTGCCTAGTCGTTTCGATACCGGGATGGGGACAAGACCGAAAAAGCTTGTCGCCGGAGGCTTTCCTGCAACAAGTCGCCCGCAATCATCCGACAGCTCAACAGGCTCGCTTATTACGTGAGCAAAGTCGAGCTTTGCAATTGGAGGCGCGAGGAGGTTTTGATCCAAAATTATCGATGGCTACTGATTACAAGTCATTCGATCAAAAGAACTATTACCAGCTGGGAGATGGGACCTTGAAAATACCAACGCAATTTGGTCTTAGTTTCAAAACAGGCTATGTCTGGGGAAATGGGGTGTTTCTCAATCCTCAAAATTTCTTACCAACGAGTGGTGATAATGGTTTAGGCGTCGACGGACAAGCACTCGTCGGCATCCAGTTACCCATTTTGCAAGGCCTTTTTGTTGACGAGGCGAGAACGAATCTCCGGATTGCTAAAGAACAGGAAGCCATCAATTTTGCGCAGAGTCAACTCTTAATCAACGATTTGCTCTACGCTGCTGGCTTGGTATACTGGGAATGGGCTTTTCAGGAATATGCACTGGAGACTTACGAACAAGCTGTTCGATTGACAGAGCAACAATTGGAGCAAGTCAAGCAGAGTTATTTACAAGGTGATCGGCCAGCTATTGATACGCTCGAAGTATATCTGCAGCTGCAAAATCGCCGCGTTGATTTGCAACAAGCTTCACTTGATTTGACGATGGCCCGCAATGCGCTCTCTAATTTTTTGTGGGCGCAGCAGGCAGGGGATCCGGAAGAAATTGCCAGCTTTGCGGCCAATTCACCGCTCAATCCTACGGTCAATAATACTATTGATGATCTTCTGATCAATGGCTTTCAGCAGTTATTTGCTCATCCGAAGCTGCGCAGCTACCGAGGAAAACTTAAGCAGTTAGAAGTGGAGCAGCGCTGGCAACGCGAGCAGTTTAAACCCGAGCTGAATTTGGAATATAACCTCTTAGCAAATGGTCTGGACTTCTCTAATGAAAAAGTAAATAACGGTGGTTCTGATTTCAACCTGTTTACCGAAAACTACAAATGGGGGTTACAATTTAGTTTTCCACTATTTGTGCGGAAAGCCCGTGGAAAGCAGCAGCAAGTGAGTCTAAAAATCAGAGATACTGAATTGGGGATGACTCAGGAATTGCGAGAACTGCAGAACAAGTGGAATAATTACGCCGAGAGTATCGAGAATTTGCGCGTCCAATTAGGGCAGTATCAGCAAGTAGTAGAGCACTATCAACGCTTGCTGGAAGCGGAGCAAATTAAATTTAGTATTGGTGAGAGCTCCGTTTTTCTACTCAACTCACGGGAGCAAAAGCTACTGGAGGCTAATTTGAAGCTCTTAAAAATAGCAACAAAACTTCAGCAAAGTACTTTGGCTATTCGTTGGGCTACGGGTGTACTTGGACAATAATTTCACTAAGTTCAGATAAAAAAGCAGGCTTAGGTTAAATAAAATCTAAGCCTGCTTTTTTTATGATTTTAGCTTTTCGTTATTGGCGTGCCGATCCGCATCTCGTCGCGTCTTTTTATCCAAATTTCGCCGGAGCGCCTCGGTCAAATCAATACCAGTTTGATTCGCTAAACAGATCAAGACAAAAAGAACATCGGCCATTTCATCGGCTAGATCTTGGGGAGCGGAAGCCGCTTGTTCCGGATTTTTAAATGATTGTTCCCCGTAAAGTCGAGCGATCAATCGAGCCACCTCTCCAACTTCTTCCGTTAGAATAGCGGTGTTCGTTAATTCATTATAATAACGGACCCCAATCGTTTGGATCCAGATATCTACAGTTTGCTGAGCTTCTTTGATCGTCATTATTCTTTATTTTTTGAATCCATGATGATTGTCACCGGACCATCATTCAATAATCGAACTTGCATACTGGCACCAAACTCTCCGGTGGCCACCGGTAAGCCAGATGAGTCTTTGAGTTGCTGTAAAAAGGCTTCATAAAGTGGGATCGCTACTTCTGGTCGGGCGGCACGAATGAATGAAGGCCGATTACCTTTACGGGTACTGGCGTGCAGTGTAAACTGACTCACCACCAAAAATTCGCCTTGAACATCTTGGATGGATAAATTCATCCGGCCAGCATCATCGGTAAAGACACGCAGGTTAATCAGCTTTTTACATAGCCAATCAATATCTTCTTGTCCATCGTCTGATTCGATACCTAATAAAACCAGGAAGCCTTTTTGGATGCTTCCACTCAATCGTTCTTCATCAATAGTTACTGATGCCTCCCGGACACGTTGGATTACAATACGCATAAATCGAAAAATTAAATGTCAAACGCATTTGAATAGAAATCGTTTGACAAAGTTTTCTGTTTTTAAAGCTCTAAAATAGGTGCTAAAACATAAATTTTAGGATTTAAAACATTTCGTTGATGGATTGGAGAAAAAATTATCAACAATTATATTTTTTACATTTTGTAAAAGCCTCTTTTTCAGACTTTATAAAAAGTCACTTTTCCACAGTAATTGTGTAAAAACTTGTGTACGAGTGGTGAATTATTTGGCACTTATCAATAATTGACTTAATACTAATACTAATAAAATTTATGTATTGATGTTTTTGTTGGCAACACAACTACTTTTCGACAATGTAAAGCGAGTTTTAATTTAATGTAAATTCAGAAAATACTAATAGAATAACTTATCCACTAAGTGTTGATAAAGCACTAACTAATTGAATCACAAATAGATTGGTTGTTAGGTAGGTGTTAGTTTGAATGTAGAAAAACTTAGCATTGAATTAACCTAATTCCTTATTCATTTTTTTTCTACAAACTAACAGCACTGATGATAATGAAGGGATTAAAAAAAATTTAGAATAAATATTAATAACAGGATCAGAAGTAAAAAAAGAGAAGCTCGTTGAAAGAAATTAACTTTGCATTGTTTTAAAACAAAAAAGTACTCTACTCTATTATTCAGCAAAAATGCTGCCTAAAGTATAAGATGCCTTTGGGTACATTTACTGATTAGCAGAGTGCTTTAATTTAAAACTTATGATGCTTCGATAGTGATCTGTGTTATGACAATTCTCATAAGCCTGAGCAAGCGGAGTGACTTTGCTTGCCGCCTTCGTTGTCGAAGCCTGTCATCAAATACAAATATTTATGGCTGTTGATCTTTCAAACTCGGTTGAAGCCCCCAAAAGTCGTTTTATTGCTCATGATCAGATTCCTTCCATTGTTCGCAATTGGTTGATCCTTGGTTTGGTGATGATTTTCTTTCAAGTTGTTATTGGTGGGGTAACCCGTTTGACTGGGTCGGGTTTGTCGATTACCAAATGGGAAATTATTACCGGCACCTTTCCGCCTACGAGTGCTGCCAAGTGGGAGAAGGAATTCGATGCTTATAAAGCAACGCCGCAGTATCAGAAGATTAATGAAGGGATGAGTATGTCAGAGTTTAAGTTTATTTACTTCTGGGAGTATTTTCATCGCTTGTGGGCGCGTTTGATGGGCTTAGTCTTTGTCATTCCCTTTTGCTTGTTTTGGAGGCGACGTGCGTTCTCGCGTCAACTCTTTAGGCAACTCATCGCGGTTTTTCTTTTAGCGGCTTTTGTCGCTTCTTTTGGATGGATTATGGTAGCAAGTGGATTAGATGACCGGCCCTGGGTTAATGCCTATAAGCTCACCATGCATTTATCGCTCGCCTTTATTTGTTATGCTTATTTGTGGTGGACGACTCTAGGCGTAATATTTCCCAAAAAGCAGGTTTTCCACAATTTAATGTTGAAAAAGTTAGGAATTGCCTTTTTAGTGCTGCTCAGTTTGCAAATTGCACTGGGTGGAACAGTGTCTGGAATGAAGGCTGCTTTATCCTTTCCAACTTGGCCAGATATGAATGGTGATTTTGTGCCTGCGATTATTTTCGACAGTAGTGAATGGACTGTGGATAACTTTGTCAACTACGATCGAAGTGGCTTCATCCATGCATTGATTCAGACGTTACATCGAATGGTTGCTTATCTACTGACAGTCATAGGATTATGGTTCTTTTTTAAAGCTCGTAAAAGTGTATCAGATCCTATATTTAGGCTTGGTTTAACCCTGTGGATAACTATGTTGGTAATTCAAGTTGGTCTAGGAATTATCACCGTGATTAATTCACGTGGAACCATTCCTGTTGATTGGGGAGTGTTCCATCAGGCTGGCGCATTGCTGTTATTGACTGCTACTTTATTCTTATGTTTCCGGATGCGAAAAACAGCTTAACTCACAAGTGTTGGTAACTATGTGGAAAACTATGACCAAATTTATGCATTGCCGCTAAGTAAGAAAATTGTTAAATTTGTGTGATATTTCTGCTGAAAATAAAATTCTGCAAAGTGTTTTCAGTGGATGATTTTTTCACGTATTAATTTTTAATGGACTACGACATACAGGAAGAAGGTCGTTTTAAATATATAGAAACGAGAGGCAGCGGCGAAGTAGTAATTTTAATTCCAGGACTTTTTGAAGGCCTAAGTCGATTTAATACTATCCTGGATCGATTCGGATCCGAATATAATATCATTGTTCCAGTCTTACCTTTATTTGAGTTGCCCATTCGGGAGCTATCGATTAATAGTTTGGTGGATTATGTTGCGGCATTTGTGGAAAGCAAAGGCTGGTCTCATTTTCATTTGCTTGGCCATTCATTAGGTGGCCAGATCGCTTTGCTTTATACTTTAGCTAATGGTGATTTAGTACGTTCGTTAACCTTGGTTGGCAGTTCAGGATTGGTCGATAATGCTTTAGGGAGTGTACTACCTGGAAAGGATGACTTCGATGCCGTGAGGAAACAAGCGGAATCCATGTTTTTTAATTTGCCTTTTGCCGAACAAAAGCTAACGGAGGAATTTCTATCGATAGCTGGTAATCGGAATAAATCTATTCGAGTAGTAGCTACAGCCAAATCTGCTAGCAGACAGCATCTCGCTGATAAACTGCATCAAGTGAGGGTACCTACTTTGCTCGTGTGGGGAAAGAAAGATGTGATTATTCCACCATTCGTTGGTGAGAAATATCAAGAGTTAATTGAAGGCGCCCAATTGGTTGTCATGGACAATTGTGGGCACGCTCCAATCATGGAGCAGTCGGAGCAGTTCAATTTGGTCTTTGGTAATTTTCTATTTGATACAATTAGGAAACACGAGCAAATAGCTTCTACTGCTTAAATGATTTCTGGTTATACTAATAAAAAAACGATGAGCTGTGAAGTAATAAGCTCATCGTTTTTTTTGATTAGGATTTATAAAGCTTTGGTTTAATTAATCTGTTCCAGATTTTTTCTTTGATTGATCATTGGCTCGCTTTGCACGTTGCATTGGATTTTCACCACCACTACCGTAGCGACTAGAACGGCGACCTTTGAAAAGCTCAAAACGATCCATGCGTTGTGCTCGTGGAAAATAGTTATTATCAGTATCTGTATCAGCTGTTTCTAAAAATGGATCTAATACGATTTGAGTAACCTCCTGATCCGTTACGAAAACCTTGCTAACCGACTCGTGATTTTTTCGCCAAATTTCAGCTGGGATGTAATGCAATTCTTTAGTGCCATCAGCAAACGCTAGCTGAACGATTACAGGCATTAGCATACCACCTTCAGTGCTGATGGTTATTTCGTAGAAATTTGAGCCGTTGTTGAGTACTGATTTTTCTTTGTCAGAAAGCTTTGCAACGTAAGCTTGATATTCTTCTTGGTCAATGACGGTTACCTTTAATGGATCGTAAGAAGTATAAAAGTCGCGTAAGTCTGTATCAATTTCATCTTGAGTTTTCGCGATAGCTTCTGTATTACGAATACTACTAATATGTCTTGGCGCTTGATCCCTTTCTGCTTGTAATGCCGCAAATTCTTTATCGGGGTTCTTTGAGTCGGCTTGGAACCACTTGACATCGGAAATGGCTAGGTCGACATGATCAGTAGTATAAAACCAACCACGCCAGAACCAATCCAAATCTACTCCGGAGGCATCTTCCATGCTGCGGAAGAAATCGGCTGGAGATGGATGTTTAAACATCCATCTTTGGGAATAAGTCTTAAATGCAAAGTCGAATAGTTCGCGACCCATAATCGTTTCTCTCAGAATATTTAATCCTGCTGCTGGTTTGCCGTACGCGTTATTACCGAACTGGATTAGTGATTCTGAGTTGGTCATGATTGGAGTTAGTCGATCTTTATCACTACTCATATAATCAACGATCTTATACGCTGGACCTCTACGTGAAGGATAGTCCCTCTCCCACTGCTGCTCGGTAAGATATTGTAAAAATGTATTGAGTCCTTCATCCATCCAAGTCCATTGTCTTTCATCTGAGTTGACAATCATTGGAAAGTAATTATGGCCAACTTCGTGGATAATGACACTGATCATGCCATACTTGGTTCGCTTAGAATATGTACCATCACTCTCTGGGCGTCCACCATTAAAACAGATCATAGGATATTCCATCCCGATCCATTTGGTGTGGATGGACCATGCTACCGGATAGGGATAATCGAAGGTATGATGCGTGTACCATTTTAGAGTGTGGGCCACTGCTTTAGTTGAGTATCTTTCCCAAAGTGGATTACCTTCTTTTGGATACATAGACATAGCCATAACAATGTCCCCTTTACTTTGCTTAACGGCCATCGCATCCCAGATAAATTTACGACTCGATGCAAAAGCAAAATCACGAACATTTTTTGCTTTAAAATGCCAGGTCTTTTGTTGATTAGATTTTTCCTTTTCGTTGACAATAGCCTCCTCTTCGGTTACAATAATCACTGGTTTTTCAAATGATTTTTTGGCCTGTTCCCAACGTTTGATTTCCTTTTTAGAGAGTACTGCTTTTGGATTTTGTAATTCCCCGGTTGCGGAAACATAATGATCAGCGGGTACGGTGACCTTTACATCATAATCTCCAAATACAAGCGTGAATTCCCCTCTACCTAAAAACTGTTTATGTTGCCACCCTTCGATATCATCATAAACACACATCCTTGGAAAGAATTGGGCAATGGTATAAAGGTAGTTGTCGTCTTCCTCAAAGTATTCATAACCGGATCGACCACCTTGTTTCATACGATTATTAATGTTGTACCACCATTTGATTTTAAAAGAATAGCTTTCACCTGATGCTAATGTTTGTGGTAAGTCAACTCGCATCATCGTTTTATTGATTGTGAATGAGAGGTCATTTCCATTACTTGCCTTTACATAATCAATTTTAAAGCCTCCATCAAAATCTTGTTTCAAACGGTCTAAATCACGCATACTCATTTTATCAGACATATTATTCTCCCGAATTTTATAAGTATCTGAGGATTTAGAGCGCATATTTTGATCTAGTTGGAGCCACAAGTAAGTCAGTGCATCAGGTGAATTATTGTGGTAAGTAATTGTTTCTTCACCGTATACTTTCTGGGAGGTATCATCCAATTTAATCTCCATTACATAATCGGCTTGTTGTTGCCAATAAGCGTGACCGGGCGCACCAGATGCAGTGCGGTAGCTATTAGGAGTGGGTAATTCTTGGCCTAGCTGTTTGAATTTATTTTGATTAGTATTGGGTTGTGCCATACATAAGTAGACTAAAAGGCAGCCCAGTGTAGTTAGATAAAGTTTTCTTATTGGCATAATATCTTTATTGATTTTAGGATGAACATTGTATGTAGTATCCAAAGATAATTCTCTCATTCAATAAAAAGAAGTGGAATCTTTCATAGAATAGTCATAAGGATGACTGCTTTCATGTTCCACGTGGAACACTTTTACATGACATCTATGGGTGTTTCACGTGAAACATCAGTTTAGAATGGAAAAGAATACGATTAATTATGTTCCACGTGGAACATGAAAGGATGTGGTTTTTTAATTTAAGAGGAACTTATCACTAGTAATTACTAATTAACCAGTCCTTGAACGTAGAGAAACTAGTATCAACGAGAGTTGCTTCTTTCTTTTTATCTGCTAATTCTGCTAAGCGCTGAGGAATATCAACCTTGATTTTAAGGATGTTTTCAACATCTTGAATGAACTTTGAAGGGTGTGCTGTTTCCAGAATAACGTGGAATGTATTGGGATTATGCTCTAAATAAGCTTTTGCTGCAAGAAATCCAACCGCTCCATGAGGATCAATAATGTAGTTGAAACGGTCATAAACCTCTTTTAGTCCCTCTTTTGTTTGTGTATCATTATAACTAAAGCCACTAATTTCGTCTTTAATAATGTTCCACGTGGAACCATATAGGTCTTGCATGCGGGCAAAATTCGAAGGATTTCCTACATCCATAGCATTAGAAATAGTCCGAACTGAAGGTTTAGGAAGGTAATCTCCTGTATTTAGATAGACAGGAACGACGTCATTGGCATTAGTTGCAGCTACAAAATGGTGGATAGGAAGCCCCATTTTTTGTGCGATTAGACCTGCAGTTAGGTTGCCAAAATTGCCACTAGGAACCGTAAAGACAACAGGAAGCTTTGTTTCAAGTTGCTTATAGGCTTCAAAGTAATAGAAGGATTGAGGAATGAGTCGTGCAATATTGATTGAATTAGCTGAACTCAGGCGAATATTTTTTATAAGATCTTGATCCAAAAAAGCTTGTTTTACTAGCGCTTGGCAATCATCAAAGGTGCCTTGGACTTCTAATGCAGTAATATTTTTCCCAAGAGTAGTCAATTGCTTTTCTTGTAAGGGACTTACTTTTCCACTAGGGTAGAGGATGACAACTTGAATCCCGGGAGTGTCATAAAACCCTGCAGCAACGGCTCCCCCCGTATCTCCCGAAGTAGCGACTAAAATGACGAGTTCTTGATCATTATCTCGATTGAAATAGCTCATCAATCGAGCCATAAAGCGGGCACCAAAATCCTTGAAAGCTAATGATGGACCATGAAACAACTCTAAAATTCCAAATTGATCGCTTAATTTAACGACTGGCGCAGGAAAATTAATAGCCTCATGAACGATAGTTTTTAGCTCAAAACTGGGAATACTATCACCAATAAGGGCTTGAGCAACTTCAAAAGAGAGCTCTGGAAAACTATAGTTTGAAAGATTCGTAATGAAATTAGTGGATAAGCGCGGAATGAATTCCGGCATATAAAGGCCATTATCCGGCGGTAATCCACGTAAAACAGCTTCTTTTAAATCGACAAATTGCTGCTGTTGTTTCGTACTATAGAGTTGCATGCTTTGAATCTTTCTGGTTTAACACAAAATGGTGCCTTCCTGGTTAATCGGTGAAATGAACAATTGGCTTTCAATTTTAGCAGCCTGGAAGATATTTTGCATTGCTATTCCTACATTTTCAGCCACTAAACTATTTTGGCTCAACGCAAAAATCGATGGCCCGGCGCCAGAGATACTACAACCCAGAGCGCCTTGATTCAATGCAGCATCTTTAACTTCCGCAAAATGTGGAATCAATTTAGAACGTTGAGGTTCGACAATTACATCTTCCAGAGCACGTTGCAATAAATCGAGATCACCATTATATAGAGCAACGACTAGTGCAGCTATATTTCCTGTTTGTTGAATGCACTGTTCTAGTGTTACTACATCAGATAAAACATCCCGAGCATCTTTAGTTAGGATTTGCACATGTGGATAAACCACACTTGCGTACAAACCTTTTGGTACCGGCAAGCGATGTACATCCAGACTTGGATTATGCCGAATGAGTTGGATGCCTCCAAGTAGAGAAGGCGCAACATTATCCGCATGATAAGACCCATCAGCACATTGCTCACCTATTACCGCAAAAGGTAATAATTCACGTTTGCTTAAAGGTCGGCGCAGCAGTTCATTGATAGCCATAACGGCTGCTGCAGCGCTAGCTGCACTTGATCCCAGGCCACTGCCAAAAGGCATCTTCTTGTGAATCTCTATTTCTATACCCCGCTCTGCTTCGCCTATATGTTCTAATAAGCTTTGTGCAGCAACACCAGCTGTATTCTTTTCGATAGCATAGGGCAGCTTTCCCTTCGCTCCAGTAATTTTACTAATCTGTAACCCAGAGATACTATTATTAAAGCGAGCAATAATTTCGTCGCCTGGTTTATCAATGGCAAAACCCAAAATATCGAAACCACATGCTACATTAGCCACAGAAGCCGGTGCAAACACTTTAACGCCACTATTCATTTTTTTAATTAATTGATTATCAGTTGATTATGATAAAAAATTGCCAATTGAGATGATTTCAGCAAAAACACCAGCCGCTGTAACCTCTGCCCCGGCTCCTGGCCCTCTGACGACTAGCGGCCGATCATTATATCGGGCAGTAGTGAAGATGATCATATTGTCACTACCACTAAGACTATAGAATGGATGCTGTGAATCGACGGCTTCAAGGCTAATGCTTGCTTTTCCATTTTCCATCTTAGCAATCATCCGGAGAACTTTCCCTTCAGCGGCAGCCGTAGCTCTTCTTGTTTCGAATTGCTCATTGGCTGCTTCTAATGCGGTAAATAATTCATCAATAGACGAGGCCTCTTGGCAAGCCTTCGGAAGTATCGCTTCAATCTCGACATCATCTGCCTCAATAGGGTAACCAGCTTCTCGAGCAAGAATAATAATTTTGCGTCTTACATCTATACCATTCAGGTCAATCCTTGGATCGGGCTCCGTATAGCCTTGGTCACGTGCTTGTTTCACGATATCACTAAAAAGAACACCTTCTTGGAAAGAGTTAAATATGAATGATAGTGATCCGGATAAAACACCTTCTATTTTTAAAATATCATCTCCACTATTCATTAAGTCACGCAAAGTAGTGATCACTGGTAAACCGGCACCTACATTGGTTTCATACAAAAATTGAACACCTCGCTTATCAGCAATGGACTTAAGTCTTTGATATTGGAGATAAGAAGATGAAGTCGCAATTTTGTTTGGAGTGGAGATCGAAATACTAGCATCCAGAATATTTTCGTAGTGATTGCTAATATCTTGATTCGCTGTATTATCGATAAAAATAGTATTTGATAAATTTAAATCCTTCATTTTTTCAACGAAGGCAACCATATCCATTTTTAGTTGTGACTGCTCAAGGTGTTCTTTCCAATTTTCTAAGGAGACACCATTAGCCTCGAAGAGCATACGCTTACTATTTGCCAACCCTACGATTTTAATCTCTAGTGATTGCTTTTCTTTCAATTGTTGCGTCTGCTTTTTGATCTGCTCGATTAACGTACCGCCAATCAGACCAACACCCACCATGAATAAATGCAGCTCTTTAACTTTGGATAGGAAAAAGGCTTCGTGTAAAGAATTTAAAGCTTTACTTTCATCACTACGTGGGATAACTACCGAAACATTGAGCTCCGAAGATCCCTGAGCAATAGCCACACAATTAATTCCATTCTTACCGAGAGCTTGGAACAAGCGACTAGCAATTCCCGGTTGGTAACGCATGTTAGCACCAATAATCGCCACGACAGAAAGTTGGTCTTCTACCTTAACGGCTTCTACCGATCCGCTTTGCATTTCATATTCAAATTCACTTTCTACTCTTCGGAGTGCTTTGGCTGCCATTTGTGGTTGGACCGCAAAACTAATTGAGTGTTCCGAAGATCCCTGAGTGATCAAAATAATGTTGATGCCACCTTGTGCTAGAGCGTTGAACAAACGAGCAGCAATACCGGGAACGCCGAATAAACCACTCCCTTGCAAAGTCAATAGGGCAATATGGCCGATCGAAGAAATCCCTTTGACGGGATGACCGTTTGGATCGGCTTCACTCGAAATGAATGTTCCCGCAAAATCAGGTTGAAATGTATTTTTAATATAAAGAGGAATGCCTTTACTCAAAGCTGGCTGAAGGGTTGGCGGGTAAATCACCTTTGCACCAAAGTGCGACATCTCCATAGCCTCGCCGTAAGTCATTTTTGGAATGGAAAAAGCTCGACTTACTTTTCGAGGATCTGCTGTTAGTACACCATTGACATCTGTCCATATTTCGATGTGCTCAGCCATAAGTCCGGCGGCCAATAAGCTTGCCGTGTAATCAGAACCGCCTCGTCCCAGGGTTGTGGTCAAGCCACCTTTTGAAGAAGCAATGAAGCCCGTAACCACATGTACCCCCGGTGATTGCTGATAGTAATCTGATATATTTTTATAAGTTACATCAAAATTTACTTTCGCTTTTCCAAAACCTTTATTGGTCTTAATAATCTTACGGGCATCGAGATAACTGGCATTAATGCCGCGTTGACGCATGGCATGTGAAATGATGAAAGCCGAATTGCGTTCACCGAAGCTTAGCACATAATCCATCGTACGCAGGGAAGCTTCACGCACTAAAAAAATACCGTAGAGTAGATTTTTGAGTACATCATGATTTTCTTCCAGACTGCTCAATACCTCCGGGCGATTTTGTTCATCCAGAAGAGCAGCCACGGCTTCATTATGACGTTGGCTAAAGGCATGGAATTTTTCGAGATAAGTATCATCGCCTTTTGCAGCCAGACTACTCATTTCGATTAAAGAATCGGTGACACCTCCAAAGGCTGAGAAAACAACCGTAAACCTGGTGCCATTAGCGTAATAGTTTTTCAGTATTTTTATAATACTTTCAATCCGTTCCGGTTTGGCTACCGATGAGCCACCGAATTTCAAAACTTTCATATTCGATTTTTGAGAAAAGTCAAAAGCACAGTAATCCTAATCAAAGGCTATTGATTACTGGCATCTCCATCAGTTATACCAATATCATTCCACTCCATCCGTAAACAGAAGGCCAAGATATTGATTTTCTTTTTTGGTCATTTGCTGTTTTTCTTCTGCTGTTTTATCACCGTACCCCATGAGATGTAAAACGCCATGGATCATGACACGACTGAGTTCGTGTTGAAAACTCACATCATAAGCGTTGGCATTTTCCCGGATGCGGTCGATACTAATAAAAATATCACCTTCAATTGATGATTCACTATAGGGAAACGTAATGACATCTGTGAGCGTATCGTGCTGTAGATAATCTACATTGATACGATGCAGATAAGCATCAGAACAGAAGATAAAATTGAGCTGAGCTAGGGTTTGATTTTCTTGTTGTATTGTGGACTTGATCCAATCCTCAATTTTATTGGCTTGGTCAAGTGAGAAAGTTAAGTCTTCGGAATGAAAGGTAATCGTCGGTGTTTCGGGAGGGAAATGGGCATCCATAAGGAAGATCAGAGATTGAAACAGATTTCGACGGTACTACCGTTGTCGTGAAAAGAAACATCATCGGAGAGCTGGCGCATTAGAAATACCCCTCGCCCACCAAGTTTGAGTAAATTTTCTGGAGCCGTTGGATCGGGAATATTTTGGTAATCAAAGCCACCGCCTTCATCCGAAATTTGAAATGCGAGGCGATCTTTGAGTTTGCGAAGTTTAACACAGACGGATTTCGACTGATCTTTATCATTGCCGTGAACGATAGCATTAGTGACTGCTTCGGTCAGGCTAATCAAAATATTGCCATACACATCGGGGCTGATATGATATTTATCAACCAATCTTTCTACGAAAGATTCGATGCGTGCTACGTTTTTTGGATCTGACGAAATAGTTAGCATGTGTTGTCTACTCATTTCACGTCGTTAAAAACACCAAAGCGTTATAAACGATATGGTTATTGAATTTCCACTCTACTTTACGTAGGAAGGGTTCGTTTTGTTTTAAATTTAGCTGTTTTTTAACAGATGCTTAATTTAAGACAATTTCGCTTTTAACGCTACTTTCCTTTTAAAGATTTGAAATATTCTTCTACTAAAAATTTATAGTAAGGTTTTAGAGCAGGGGATACATTCTTATACATTTCAATATCCGCTTCACGTTTTTTGATATATTCTTCCAGTGAAGGTGGCATCTTACGATCCTTCTGACTAGTTCGTTCCGCTTTGCGCTTATTATCGTATTCGCGTTCGCGTTCGGCTTTTTCTGCCTCGAGCAGTCGCGTCATAATTTCTTGTTGGCGTTTAAGTGTTTCATTGGTTAACTGCTTATTCACCAAATCTGTTTCGACCTTATTCATTTGGTCAAGGATGTCTTGCAATTGCTTGGCGCCTTGTCCACGTTGTTGCTTTTCTTTGGACAATTCACGCAGCGCTTTACGAAGTGCGGCCTGGCGAGCGGCCATTTGAGCAAATTGTTTGCTACTACCGCCTTCGCCTTGTTGCATACCCTCTTTCATTTGCTGCAGCTGTTGGTTCAGGCCCTTTTGTCCTTCGGATATCTTGTCCATAGGCACTTTACCATTTTTGCCACCTTGTCCACCGGGTTTATTACACATCTGACTGCCAGCCATCATACTTGACATCTGCTGTTGCATTTGCTGCATGACTTCGCTTAGCATTAATGCCAGGTCATTCAGATTTTTCATGGTGCGCTGCTGTTGCTCACCGGCTTCTGCTTTACGGCGTTCATCGTGCTCTTCCAATTTTTTCAGCCCTTCGCGCATATTACTCTTGATTTCACTGACCTTTTCCGTAACAAATGATTCGATCTGGAAAACACGCTTACTTAAAGCTTGCAAACTATCTTCCACGAGTTGGAAATCATCTTTGAGTTTGTATTGCTGCTGAACAAGGTCAACATAAGGTGGCGTACTTACTGGTACATCACCCAGCTGGTCCATGACATCTTCCTGGTCGAAAGATAAGCCAACAAGATTTTCAAGCAATTGCCGTAATGACTCCATATCCTCCTGCATTTGCTCCATCTGGCCAGATTGCATTTGCATCTGCATGCTATTGGCCATATCCTTCATTTTTTGAGCGGCATTTTTTTGAGATTCAGAGGCTTTGTTGTTCTGCTGCTGTTGGAGTTGATCCTGGCTGTTTTCCATATCTTGCTGGATATCCTCCATTTCTTCCTGACCTTGTTCGCCCATTTCGCGTGGCCGCTCCAACTCTTCATTTTTCTTATCCAGTTCTTGGCGATCTTCCATCAACTTTTCAAACTCTTCATTCAATTCTTCCTGCTTCTTTTGCAACTCCTCTTGTTTCTGTTCGTCGCTATTTTCTGCGTTCTCCTTAGTCTCTTCACTGAGTTCTTCTTGTTTCTCGGCCAACTCATTCAACTTCTCGACCTGATCTTGCATTTCTTTTTCAACCTCTAACTGCTTCAATAATTCGAGCATGCGATCTAACTCAAGTTCCATCTCTTCGTCATTCATCTCCATTTCTTCCATCATTTCCAGAGCACCATCTTTCTCTAACTCCTGCATGAGTTCTTGAATCTGCTCCATTAGATCCTTCATTTCATCATCCATCAATTCCTCAAACAGATCTTGTACTTGCTCTTGTTTTTCGAGCAGCTCTTCATTAGGCTGACTGAATTCTTCTTGATTCTTGCGATTCTCTTCAAAATTTTCTTTAGCCTCTTGAATCTTTTCTTCCAGTTCTTTCTGACGCTCCATCAATTTTTCTAACTCCTTACGCGTCTGCCAATCCATCTCTTTTTCCTGCAATAACTTCTCTCGAAGTTTCTTGAAATCATCTTGAATGCGCTTTGATTCTTTTAATGATTCTTCCAAGTTCTTTTTAATATCTTCATTGTTCTCATCCTCCATTTCTTCGTACTCTTCGACGGTTGGTTTTTTGTACACCATCAAATTTGTACGAGCGGATTTATTACCATTCACCCCATCATTATCAAATACTTCGAAATAGTAAGTGATTTCATCTCCAGGCTGAAGTGTGATTTCACGCAGATCCCAGGTGTAATCGTATTGGATCTGCCGTGCGGTGGGCTTAGGTAATTTGATCGTCGTTAATTCGCCATCTGCGCCGCGTTCATTTTTGATACGATAATTGAAAGACAAACTCAATAAACCATAATCATCCGAAGCATCTCCCACGAAAAAAAGTAGCGAGTTATCGGTGCTATCCACAAATTTTTCTACAGAAATGGAGGGATGTAAATCTGGAATAACCGTAATGGAATAACTCATTGAGTCAGCCATTGGCAGATTTTCATTTGATACATAGAGTTTATATAACTCATCACGCAACACCTGCTTTTTGAAAGTGAATAACTCATCCGAAAAGCGCTCGGTCGTTGTCAACTCAGTATCAGAGGCAAATCGAATTGCAATATTATCTGTATTTTCGGAATTGAAAACCCAATCGATCTTCGTTCCGGCGGGAACAACTAGATCACCGATATTATTCAGCTCCTTATCCTTGCGGCCAGTATAAGCTGGGAAGTCCAATTTCGTTTCGAAGCCTAGGATATTAGGCTTTTTCAACACATCAAGCTGGTAATCTTCGGATTGCACGCCGCTGGCAAAAAGATAGAAATCCATTTCCTTTTGCACATTGCTAAATGTATAAGAGAAGCGATCTGGAGCGACCTTCTTCAAGCGATATTGATAATTGTCAATATCAATGAATACTTCTTCGGGTAGCGCTTCGCGCGCATCGATGGTCACATCAAGTTGGTAATCAGAGAATTGAACAACGGAAAGCTGTTCTTGATCCACCACAAAATGGAAAGGCGCCTCGCGCTCGTATTCTTTATTGTTATTGATCAAGCGAGAACTGCTGTCTTTGATCATACTCGGCGCTGCGAAAAGTAGCACTAATAATAGTAGCAGCGGTGGTAGCGCATAACGTAGGTATTTGCGATTCTGCTGCAAGTTGATGGCTGCTCGAAAAGGGACGGGCTTAATCTCTTCTGTTTTTTGATTGATCCCTGCTAGTAACAATGCGGTTTGCGAACCGGCACTATCGGCTTGTCTTTTCAGCTGGAGAATATTGAGCAACTTATCTTTTACATCACCAAAGTGATTACCGATGATCTCGGCCGCTTGCTCGTGAGAAATCAATTTACCCAATCGGAAGTAATGCAACAAGGGGGTGGCTACCCAGTAAATCAAAGCCGAGCCACTCACTCCTATGAAAGAGTAAAACAATAACTTCCGCATCCCGGTACCGAAGTAAAAGTAATGCTCCAGCACACTGAACGTAATGAATAAAGCTAATACCAAAGCTACTGTGTAGAGTGAGCCTCGGATCAGTTGATTGATGTAGTATTTGCGGGTAAATCGATCCAGCTTTTCGAGTAGGAGCTGGTAATTATCTTTCACTGCCATGTTCAATTCTCGTTATAGACCAATTATCAAAAACAGCCTCAATTCAGTCAGAAGTTCTCACTTCTTCAATTTAAACTTTTTACAATATACATAACGACAAAAGGCCGATTGGTGTTGCAAAAACGTCCGTTGCGACACATTTTCCGAGGCCATGTCTAAAATATGAAGTTGTTTTTCCGATTAGGTACTGTAAATTAGGGATTTATGAGGTGAAAAGCAAGAGGCAGATGGTATAGCTATCGGGATGGGTAGGTGTGAGGAAATGGTTAAAATGATCCATAATTTTTGCAGTGATAAATTTGAAGACAGGCAAATAAGTATCAAATTATATGTTAACTTCTATTTTAAAGCAATCTAGATGATATGTGGAAACTCTATTTCACAATTTTATTCATTTTCTCAGGCATTTCACTACGCGCCCAAATAGACTAAGATGCGGTCAAAGACCGTTATTATGAAAAATATCAGCCAGCGGCTTCTCCAGACTGGTTGTTTCCAATCATATTTAAAGATGAGACGGGTGCTCAGGATACGATATTCTTTGGGTATGATGAATATGCATCAGATGCACTAAAGGTCGATACTATTTTTAGAGAACCACCAATTACTGCGGACTCTATTGCTTTTAACGCTCACTGGGGAACATGTCCCCTATGTGATACATTATCTTTATCGGATATAAATATTGTGAAAACAGGTATGTCGTGGTACAACATAGAATTCCGAAATGGTGCATTACCTGTGACGATGTATTTTGATGCGACATTTTTATACAGCTTTACCTTATCCCGATCAATCTCCTGCCCCACCAGCACAGATTGATATCGGTTTTGATCTGCCATTAGAGACGATTGGTGCAAATAATAATTCTACTAACTGTATTTATTTCGACTATTTGTTGTTATCAGATACTGCGCTTTATCTTAATGCTAGCTGTGTTTATACCGATAGTATTGTATTTATTTCGGATCCAGACATACCTAATGTAACGTACATGTCCTGGTTTTGGATAAGATTAGACGCATGGAATGGTGCATTTTATACCTCTACAGTAGAATCGAGCAAGGAGGATGTTATGTTCATCTATCCAAATCCTGCGCGAGAGAAAATAAATATCGATCTGGAAAAAGTGGCTACCGGTCAGATACATATATACAATGTAGAAGGTCAAAGAATGCTATCACAAGAATTTGACTCAACTCAACATCTGGAGATCAATACAATGTCTATACCGTCAGGTATGTATTTTTTAAAGCTACAAGCGGGTAAGTGGCAGGCTATAAGAAGGTTTGACGTTTTCAGATAGAGCGTTAAAACATTTAATGTTAAAGGCATTAATAATATTTGATACTATGGAAAAAAATAAACAAATTGGATAACTCTTTTACTTAAAAAGTGAATAAAGTTATGGGAAAAATCTACTTCACTTTTTTTCTCTTGTTTTTTGGTTGTACACTTAATGCGCAAATAGATTGGGATGCGGTCAAAGATCGTTATTACGAGAAATATCAGCCAGCGGCTTCTCCGGACTGGTTGTTTCCAATCATATTTAAAGATGGGGCGGGTGCTCAGGACACAATTTTCTTGGGGTATGATGAAGATGCCTTTATAGGATTTCCTTCTGATACAATATTCGGCGAATATTATGTCCCGGTTGATTCATTTAGCTTTCAGTCCTATTGGGCAAAATGTCCGGCATCCTTGTGTGATAGTCTAGAGGTATTGGACGTAAATATGCTAGGAGGAATCCCAAGTGCATGGTTCACAATTGAATTTCATAATGGTGTATTACCCGTGACGATGTATTTTGATGCGAGCTTTTTATCAGATGCGGCTTTGCCCTATCCCGATCAATCTCCTGCCCCACCGGCGCAGATCGATATCGGTTTTGATCTGCCATTAGAGACGATTGGTGCAAATAATAATTCTACTAATTGTATTTATTTTGATTATTTGTTGTTATCAGATACTGCACTTTATCCTAATGCTAGCTGTGTTTATACCGATAGTATTGTATTTATTTCGGATCCAGATATACCTAATGTAACGTACATGTCCTGGTTTTGGATGAGATTAGACGCATGGGATGGCGCATTTTATACCTCTACAATAGAATTAAGTAAGGAGGATATTATGTTCATCTATCCAAATCCTGCGAGAGAGAAGATAAATATCGATCTGGCAAAAGTGACTACCGGTCAGATATATATATATAATGTAGAAGGTCAAAGAATGCTATCACAAGAATTTAACTCAACTCAACATTTGGAGATCAATACAATGTCTATACCGTCAGGCATGTATTTTATAGAATTGAGAACGGATCATCTTCAGCTTATCAACAAGTTAAGTATCGTCAAGTAGGTTTATTTAACCGATTGATAGGTTACATTTATAGCGACTCTATACCAGCCCGCCCTGAATTTTTGTTAACTCTTTTTGAATGTCTTTCTCCGAAGGGCGATCGCTTTTGTATGTCAATAACACAAAATTAATAGCCCGATTTTTACATCTTCTTAAATCAATAAACTATGAAAAAATGGAAATTTTTATTTTTATTCCTCTTATGGAATATTTTTATTCCCAATGGAATAAAAGCGCAATGTGTAGCGTCTAAATGCACAGAGAATGGATATGATTTAAATACGAAAGGAGAAGTAGGTGTACTTGTCATTTTTGCTGAAATTGATTGTAGCTCTTGCCCGGATGTAGCAGGAGAATATTGCGATCCAGATGTTAGTGGAGATTGGCCGGCCGGACAATTACCGAACAATGCAATGTTGTGGTCTGATCCAGATCCATTTGGGGTTCCTACTGGTTTTTTATCCAGATATTATTACGAAGCATCATTTGAGCAGTTGAGGATGTATTCCGATATCTACAGCGCAACAATCAGTGTAAGTTGTAGTGATCTGATAGCAGAACCATCACCATCAAGTCATTATAAAAAAGTTATTGAAGCGATTAATCAAGAGGTGTTAAATGGGAATGCTGATTTTGAAACTACTCAAGGTGGATATGTGCCTGGATATTTTGATTTGGTGTCTGGAGAAGGCGCTCATGGTTCACCAAAAGGTGTAATGCAAAATAGTTTTATTGATGCCATTGCTATTATTTGGAAAAATAATTTAAAGCTTCCCGGAACAGGATACGGGTTTAGAGATGCGAGTGCAGATGTAGTCATTTTGGATGGTTTTGGAAACCCCAGAAATATTGCTGTAGTAGGTGACTGGAACGATAATCAGGGAGATAACTTTAAGAACTTTATTGCAGAGTATATTCATGCGTTGTTTGGACATAACAACTGGCATTCAGGAAGTGGAGCTGCTCCACATACCTTCCCTTTTCAGATTGGTAACTTTGGTATGACGGCACAAGGAGCTGCTGCTTCTTTGAGTATTTGTGCCTGGGATAGATATATGCTGGGCTGGCAGAGCCCTTATCATGCTAACCCTCCACAGGCTACACCAAATATTGGTGCGCTCGATGGACAAAATAATATCGTTGATGCGAATCTATTGACACCGGGTACAGGGGAGCAAGTTTTCATTTTAAGAGATTTTTACAAAACGGGAGATGCTGTACGCATTAAATTACCACATTTTAATTTTCAAAATGACGGAGACGTAAAGAATCAATACTTATGGATTGAAAATCATCAGCGATTATCGGAATTCGATGTCTCCAAATTCGAAGAATTTAGTTGTACAGACGAATGGCAGAGCGGACTTTATGCTTATTTACAGGTTGGGAAAGATCTGAAAAGCACAGAAGATCTAATAGATCTATATCCTCTTCCCTCCTCTACTTATGCAAATAAAACAAACGGCCTTGGAAGTTGGTTATATCCACTTCCGGCGGAAGGTAGATTTGACTTTGTTTACCGCGAAGATTTAGCCGGTACACCACAAGTATCGGATTGCCCGCCACCGATTTTTTCTATGCCTTTTGATAAAGCTCTTTCGAATGATTTTCCGAACCCTTTTACAGGAAGTTCAGACTTAGTTCCAGGATTATACGATTTGACTGCGGATGGCACTCGCGATGGTGTATTGGAAAAAGGGGTAGATAATTATAACTTAGGATACAGCGAAGTAGTTAATGGTGAGGTTGTTTATAATCTGCATAAGTTTGGAGATGGCGAAGATGCTTTTCAGATTGGAAGGAATAGCAAAATAGGGATTGGTACAAACCCTTCTTCAGCACCAGTATACACCTTAATGGCTATGTCTGATTTCATTATCAATTTAAATCAAAACCAACCTAATCTATCTTATGAAAATCGCACCATATGGCTCAATGGTATATCAGTAGAAATTATTGAAGAAATTCCTAATAATCAATTTGTTGATGCTAACGGGAATCCATCTATGGATTTAAAAGTGAGGGTACGTTGGGATGATTATTTGGTAGATCAAGATACACGTTGGTGTGGTAATATTGTCCTTCAGGATGATCCTAATGACAGTTGGCAAGCACAGGTGGTTTTAGGAGCAGGGAAAAAAATTATCCTTGATCAAGGGACTTCTCCTACTAAGTTTTTTGGTGATCTTCAGACCAATGGCACCTACTTGTTTGCAGAACCAACGGTAATGACAGTAAAAGCTGGGACTAAACTTCATTTATTGGAGAATTCTAATTTTACCATAAAAAATGGTGCGACCTTAATCATTGAAGATGGAGCGGAAGTTTTATTAGAACAAGGAGCTTGTATAGTTGTAGAAGAAACAGGCGCATTAATTCTAAATGATAATAATATTCACCTCAACGGGGATAAAGCTTTACTCTCCATCCGTGGTACCCTAAAAACAAACGATAATGTAGATTTTACCTTTACCGGAAATGGCTACGCAGACTTTTATCCTAACCATATTCTGGACATGGGGAATAATAGTCACTTCATTCTAAATCGTGACCCGGCAGATGTTGGGACTACATTTTTATTACTTCAAGAAGAGACTACTTTAAGTATTTCTGATCGGAATGTGCGATTAAATGATGGCCGTGTAGAGCAAAAGAAAAATACCAAACTAGCATTAAATAATGTCGATTTTATCGCACTGAACACTGACTTTTTAGGAGAATGGACCACGAGTGATCAATCAATTGGTATTGAATGTACCAACGCTAGTCATTTTGATCTGCAATATTGTGAATTTACTACTTTGCCAACGTCTATTAGTATTACTGGAAACACTACTGTGCCCGCCATTAGAAATAATACTTTTAGTTCAGGCAATGAGGCAATTGTTGGAAGTAATATGGATCATATTATTTTGGAGGATAATTATTTTAATAATTTTTTGGTGAATAGTATTCGAATGGAGCAGATTGACTATGTGGGCATCCAACAAAATGTAATTGACCATGCTCTGACTAACCATATAGGACACGGATGTGTATTTACGGATGTGAATTTTGCATCTCTGTATCTAAATACGACTATTCAAAATTGTGATCGCGGCGTCCTTGCAGAACGATCAAATGTATTTGTCAATAATGGATCGGTCATATCTGATAATAATGTAGGAGTAGAATTTATCAATAACTCTACCGCAGAGTGGTTATTATCTGTTGGAAAATGTAAATGTGCACATATCATAAATAATGATGTCGGGATCGGTGGAGAGAATGTAATACTTGATATCGATGCTTATGAACATCAATTTGAATGTAATTCAGATCAACCATCACCAAACCGTTTCGATGGAAATACAGAAATTTTTGATATTTGTTTTACTGACCCTGATTTTCCATTTGGGAATACAATCTTAGCAAGGGGTAATTACTGGGGAGGACAATCTTTGTCTACCTACCCCTATACTTTAAAAAATGGGCCAGCAACACAGAATTGCTTGCTTAACGGAATTGATTTATCGATTGATGATAGTGATTTTGTTTCGGACATTAATACTTTATCAGGATGTGGAATTGTTGAAGCACCTTATCCGCAGACACCTCAATATCCAACTGCAGAAATTGACAAAATTGATTGTGAATTTAATGATAAAGGAAGTATAGTTCTTGTGCATGAACAATCTCGAGCAGCTTTCGAACAGCTCTATGATAAAAATTATTCTGCAGCAGTAACGGGGTATACCCCGGTGGCAGCCTTAGATCGTTCAAACAATCCTGAACATGCTTGTGTAAATAAAATTAATATTGCACGCTGTCTCGTGAAAGCAATTAATAGTGATCAATACGCTACACCAAATTCTGAATGGTATAACGAGGCGATTAAAATCGAACAAGTCGAAGGACAACAGCTACTAATTTATCCAAATCCGGCATCTTCTTCTTTTACCTTAGAACCTACCGGAACTAGACAGTTTCAGATTCGCATTTTAAACACAATCGGTCAAACGATCTATACTACAAATCTGAATCAAGAAATACAGCTCGATATTAATAATTGGCCTAAAGGGATTTATTTAATTGAGAGTAGAGATAATACTGGCCAGATTTTACAAATTCAAAAATTACTTGTACAGTAAAATCATCTTAAAATAAAAAACCGGCATCAGGATTACATCCCGATGCCGGTTTTGTTTTAGTCAACGTTTAAATCTAGAAATTACCGTAGATAGCCTGTAGCTGGCCATTAGTTTCTTTTGATTTGATATCTTCGATGACATCAGTGATCATTTTTACTTTTTCTTCGGTGACGGCTTGAACTTCTGCATCGCCGGCAGCCGCCGTTTGCTCTTCTTGGTAGAACATGCGTAAATCGTTTAGGTTTTTGGTGACACCAAAACGACGCCAAGGCGATTGAGACATATCGGTTGCAACACCCTGCAATTTTGCAATGCTGTTGTTGAGCTGTGATTCATCGGTTTGAAGCACAAGTGACATATAGTTACCAATGAAATCCAGAATTGCCGGGCCATCTACTTTACCCCAATTCGTTTCGAAGAAATTGATTTTTCCAACATCGTTTGCTGATGCGAAGATGTTGCCAACAGCATTGATCACGGAGCCATTGTCATCGTTTTCGAATTTTTGGGCGTAAGTCTGCGCAGAACCTGCATCCAATTTTTGCAAAGTATTCAGCGCGGCGGCGATTACGGGATAAGCCTGTTCTTTATCAATGATTTTGCGCGCTTGCTCGGCGTATTGGGCATCACCCGTTTCGCCCAATAAACCAATGGCCGTACCACGCACTGCAGAATGAGGATCTTCAGTAGATAGGCGTGCAATTTCCGGCAATTTTTCCGGCATGCTACTCGGATTCATTTGACTCAAAGCCAAAGACCGTAAGCTATGATCCGGATCACGCAATGCACTCTCGAATACTGCTTTGCCTTCGGCACTAACGCTAGCTTTGAGGGCACTTAATGCTTCGAAACGATCCATATAATTTTTCGCATTATAGTATTGGAAAATATAGTTCGATTCGGATTTATTATCATTTTTTTCAATCAACAAATACTTCTCAGCATCAACATTTACTAATGCAGGCTCTTCGATAGCGTCGAAAGTAAACGTTTGCTTGCGCTCCTTCATCACCACGTCGTGACGGATTGGTGCGCGCTTGCCGATGTAGACATCAATTGCAAAAGGAAGTTCGAAGATAGCTGGAAACTTATCCGGGTCTTGTTTTTGCTCAACGATCACATTGATTTTCTTCGCATCAGCATCGTAATCGTAATTAATCTCTAGTTCTGGATGACCAGCGGCGAAATACCATTGGTTGAAGAACCAGTTGAGATCTTCACCGGTTACGGCTTCCATAGCTAAGCGTAGATTGTGCGCTTCAACCGCCGTGTAAGCATTATCGGTCAAGTATTTTTTCAAACCCGAGCGGAAAGCATCGTCCCCAATTTGCTGACGCAACATGTGTAATACCAATCCACCTTTGTTATAACTATGCGCATCGAACATGTCTTCTTTGTCCTCATGGCCAAAATGAATCAGTGGATGTGCACCCCCTTGATTGACGGAACCAAAATAACCTTGCATTTCATTGAGACGGTGATTCTCAGCGCGATCGGATCCATACTTATATTCCGTCCAGAGGTATTCGCTGTAATTGGCAAAACCTTCGTTCATGGTAAGATTGGCCCAGCTTTCACACGTTACCAGATCTCCAAACCAGTGGTGGAATAACTCGTGTGCGACAATGAAATCATTATTATCATCAATTAATTCACGATCGGTTTTTTGTACAAACTCTCCAAAGATTACCCCGGTTGTATTTTCCATAGCACCAGAAACGTAATCCCGAACAATCACCTGAGAATATTTAGCCCAAGGGTAATCCACTCCGGTATAATTGGAAAAGAATTCGATCATCTCCGGAGTATGATTAAAGATTTCCTTAGCGTAAGGTTCGTATTTAGGTTCGACGTAGTACTCGAGAGGAGTATTGCGCCATTTATCTTTAACTACCGCAAACTCACCTACGGCGATCATGAACAGATAGGGAGCATGGGGTTTATCCATTTTCCAGTAGTCGGTACGGGTACCATCATTATTCTTCGTGGAAGAAACCAATGTCCCATTGGAAAGCGTACGATATTTATCCTCTACAGTCAGAGATAATTCCTGGGTGCAACGCTCATTAGGCTTGTCGATGGTTGGAAACCAACGAGAGTTATATTCCGTCTCTCCTTGTGTCCAGATTTGCATTGGCTTATTAGGATCTTTTCCATCGTGGTTGATGAAAAACAAACCTTGATCTGAAGTAATAGCACCACCTTGATCCATACCTGATTCGGCTGGTCGGGCGACATAGTCAATCTGAATATTGTATTCCTCAGTTCTGGAATAGGTTTTTCCTAATTGAATAATGAGTTGCTGCCCGTCGTAATCGTAGAGCAATGGTTTATTAGAAAGTGTATTGACGATATTCTTAATTTCAAAGCCCTTAGCATCTAATGTCAGAGTACTTGTTGAATAAAAGTAGGGCTTTAAAGTTAATGTAGCGGTACCCATCACGTGCTGCTTCGCCCAATCAAAACGCAAATCCAATTTAGTGTGGATAAGATCATTTTTCAGCGTGTAAGTTGGATTGTATAATGGTAATTTATACTCCTCTGCACGTTTGAGATCATTGGGTTTGGGAGCTGAAATAACCATAGTGTCCAACTGCCGTTCTTCGACAGTGACCTCAGCTATTGGCTCTTCTTCATTCGAGGTGGAGGTGCTTACCGCTGGTTTGGTCGTATTACAACCAAGTGCTAAAACGATCAGCACGAAAAGACTAAATAATCTTAAAGTCATATCCGGATGATTTTATTTGCTCAAGAAAATGAGCTCAAAAATAAGAACTGATTTAAATAATTCTGCAAAACTCATTTGATGGAATTAGCAATAACTCATTTTTCCATCTTTTAACTAAACGAAAACAGGCAACTAAATTTCGCACGCATGCGAAAAAAAACGAATCTTTGACAAATCTCGGAGTTTCAGCAACTATTGGTTCTGCTTTTCAGACCAGTGTGCACATTAAGTAGAGATATAATTGAAAATTATTAAAATGTCATTTTTTTGGTTATTTTTGTGTTAAGTGAAAACAAAAAAAGGATATTTTGTGAAAACATCCGCTCTCGAACGCTTTTTTCCACTCTCAGATCTTCCTGGTGCAGACTGCAGTCAAATCAACACCCGTCGTATGCGTAGCTTGGCTATGAGTGGCGACCCCATAAATCGAACCCAACTCATGGATACCCTCGCGATGCATCATCTGTTTTTAGAAAACGGTGGCGCTGGAGGACGGTGGAAAAGTTTGTTGGTAAAAGATATTGTGATTGGAATTTATGAGGGACCCGAATCTGATGAAGGAGAACAAGCTAATTTTGAACGGCTCAATTTGACAAAGGTTGATTTATCCGCCCTGATTCTACCTTTTGCTAATTTCTGTGCCTGTTTTGCACCACAAGTCACTTTTGCCGGGGCCGATCTGACCTCATCCTTATTTACTGATGCGGCTTTAGAGAAAACGGATTTCAGAAACTGTAAACTGAGTCGAAGTGACTTTTCCCGAGCTGATTTGCGACAAGCTGATTTTCGTAATGCAACCTTGATCGGCGTAGATTTCGAAAACTGTGACCTAAGCGCAGCCGATTTTCGTGGCGCGCGAATGGAACATACGCGCTTCCCCGGTGCTATTTTGGATGGTGTTAAGTATTAGAGAACATGTTTGGAAACTATTAATTGGCCTACAAGCGCCAATTTTCCGTTTACACTTAAGCTTTTTTTAACCTCCGGCTATGCTCCCTACCAGAGGTAGGTAAACTCGAAAGAAGTCTCGTTTAAATAAGAAATTGTCAGCTTTCGACCTAAAGAACAATTTCCGAACACGCTCTAAACAGCTACGCTATAATCCCGCAGCGCATCGTTCAGCGATACTTTTTTATCAGTACTTGCTTTTCGTTGACCAATAATCAGGGCACAAGCCACCTGATACTCACCCGCCGGGAATTTTTTGGTATAAGTCCCCGGAATAACCACCGAACGTGCCGGTACTCTGCCTTTATAGGTTACCGGTTCGCTACCCGTTACATCAATGATATGGGTTGACTTGGTCAGCACAACGTTGGCCCCGAGCACGGCTTCACGTTCCACTTGAACCCCCTCGACAATGATGCAACGACTACCGATAAAGCAGTCATCTTCGACAATGGTTGGTGTCGCCTGCAATGGTTCCAGGACACCACCAATACCTACTCCACCGCTGAGGTGCACATTACGTCCAATCTGGGCACAAGACCCTACCGTGGCCCAGGTATCTACCATCGTACCACTTCCGACCCACGCACCAATATTGACATAGCTTGGCATCATAATAACGCCGGATTCTACAAAAGACCCATGGCGCGCAATGGCGTGTGGAACAACCCGAACTCCTTTGGCCGCATAATCTTTTTTCAAAGGAATCTTATCGTGGAACTCAAATGGCCCCACTTCAATCGTTTCCATTTTACAGATTGGAAAGTACAGGACCACTGCTTTTTTTACCCAATCATTAACTTGCCAGCCCGATGAGCCGGGCTCGGCAACGCGTAGTTGCCCTTGATCGAGTAAGTTGATAACTTCTCGGATGGCTTCTTGGGTAGATAATTCTTGTAATAGATTGCGGTCTTCCCAAGCCGCTTCGATGATAGACTGTAGATTATTCTGCATGTTATGATTGATTCGCTTTAGCGTGGTGCCATTGGTGGAATAATTGATCAACTTCAGCGCTGTTCCAATTTTGCTCAATATTGTCGATGGCTAGGATATTGTCAAAAAGTTTGTCCTGAGCCTGGCCTTCGGCTAGTGCCTCACTGTATGGAATGTGACTAAACGTGACCATTGAGTAGAGCGGAAGAAATTCGTTGGGATATTTCTGGTGCAGGTGCTTCTCGATCTTTTTACGTAATAAAAACATTGGATCGCCGACGAGATCTCGCATTTCGATAAAGTTGCGAAGCGCCAACTCAGCAATTGCATTAGCATCTTTTGGTCGGGTAGTGTTGAATGCTTGAATAATCGTTGGCCAATCTTCTTGGTATTGATCGACTAACTGATCAAGGATGGTACAATCCTCAAAACCCGAATTCATTCCTTGGCCGTAGAAAGGGACAATAGCGTGTGATGCATCCCCGAGTAACAATACTTTTTCTTGATATTGCCATGGATTACAACGAATCGTAACCAGCGAAGAAGTAGGATTCTCTCGAAAATCTTCGATTAAATCCGGCATCAGAGGTACCGCATCTCCAAAATAACGCGTGAAGAAATTGAGAATTTGTTCGTCGGATTGCAGTTGCTCGAAAGATTCTTCGCCCTGAAACGGTAAAAATAGAGTACAAGTGAAACTGCCATCTAAATTAGGTAGGGCGATCAGCATGAATTGACCCCGAGGCCAAATGTGTAGCGCATTTTTATCTAAACGATATCCACCATCAGCCGTTGGCGGAATCGTTAATTCTTTATAGCCGTGCTCTAGATATTGCTGCGAATAATTGAAACGAGAAGTCCGCTGCATCGCTGAGCGAACAGCAGAGAAGGCACCATCTGCACCGAAGATAAGCGGTGATTCGATACTCAACTCTTCATTATGCAGGGTATCGACAAAGGAGATACGATTATTTTCAAGATCGACCTTTCGACATTTCTTATGAAAATGCAAACGCACATTATCGTACTCATCGGCGAGGTTCATTAATGCTTCGTTGAGTCCTCCACGGGAAATTGAGAAAATCGCCTCATCTTTTTTTCCGTAAGGTTGAAATGTTAATTCACCATCAGTGCTGTGCATCATACGGCCCGCCATCGGAATAGCTTCGGCTCGGATTTGCTCAAAAATACCCGCTTGTTCCATTGCTTTCCAGCCTCGGGTACTCATCGCGAGATTGATTGATCGGCCACCCGAGAACTCGGAACGGCGCATATCGGGCCGGCGCTCAAAGACTTCAACCTGATATCCTCTTTTTCCCAGCAGAATGGCCCACAGCGAACCAACTAAACCTGCTCCTACTACAACCGCTTTTTTATTTGCCATAGCTTACTTACGCTTAGGTTAAAAAGTACAATGCAATAAATTGACTACAAAACCCGACTAAGAAACCACCGTATAAATCTCTCGGATCATGAGCATTGAGTACCAAACGGGCACTACCTACCGCACCAGCCAATAGGATGGAAAGCATCAATAAGCTGTTGATGGTCATCTGGTAAGTCCAAGTCCCTAAGTGAATAGAAAATTGTTGATAATCAATCAGGAAGCTAGCTAGTAAAATCATACCGACTAATCCTCCCATACCAACGGCGTGCATGCTGATCTTTGAAAAAAGATTAATGAAAAAGGCGATAAACAAACCAATCGTTGCACCCAAAACATAAATCTTATAAATATGTGGAATATCTGGGTTGTATAACAAGTTTTGGAACATCCAGGTATAAAAAATACCCGTAATGATATATGGCCCGATGCGATCCGTCCGCTTGTCTAATTCCAGCGAATCGACTAATCCCAATAATTTCATTAAGGCAACAGAAACAGCAGGAATTACAAAAGTCGAAAAGAAAATAATTAACACCAAAGGCATTTGCCGCCCTACAGAATATACACCAAACTGATAAGGGTTGATCAACAATAAGATCAACAAAATATAGGTCAGTATGAGCAGTGGATGGAAGATGTAGGATAGGAAATGTGCTAGATATCGGGCCATAATAAATGATGCGAATAATCGGCCGCAAGTTAGCAAAAATCTAGCATAATTATTTGCTACCTTTTTGGCTTTGTAGCGTGCCGCTGATATGGGTGATTTCGACCTCAACCCGCCGGTTTTTCTCCCGTAAATCATCGGTAGAATTATCATTGACGGGGCGGCTGGCACCGTAACCAATGGTCTCGATTCGCACTGGATTGATCAGTTTTTCGTAAACTAAATAATGCTTGATGGCTTCGGCCCGCTTTTCTGATAGTTTTTTCAAACTATTGGGCTCACCAACGTTGTCAGTATGTCCTGCGATTTGAATATGGATACTTTTATTCTCCAATAAAAAACCCGCGAGTTCGTCTAATACAGAAAACGATTTTTTTAATACAACAGGCTTTGATTGCTCGAAGTAAATGGGATCGAGTTCGATTTTCGTGCCCACCTCCATTGGATCGAGATACAAATCAACGTGGTATTCTTTGAAGTAGACGTAATCGCGCTTGAAAACAACTTTTTCCGTTTTGCCGGTATAACCTGCTTTCTCCGGAGTTAGTAAAAACTCGGAACCCTTTGGAACGACGATGCGATAGCTCCCATCATCGGAGACGTACATATTCTTGTAATCACCATTTTTTGGACCAGACAGAACCCGAGAACGAACCAATTCTCTGGTTTTAGAATTATAAACTTTCCCTTTGACAATAACTCCCGGAGGGTTAGGTGGGGATATTTTGACGCGGTAAATATCGCTGGAACCATCTCGCCTGGATGTAAAGAACAGATAACCTGTCGCCGCATTGAAAAAGGGTTGACTCTCGTCGGCTTTTGAATTAATCGGCTTGACGAAGCGGCGCGGGCGTGACCACTTTTCCCAGCTATCGTCTTTGCGCTCAACTAAGTACAAATCCATGCCCCGCGCCCCCGGGCGATTAGAGGCAAAGAAAATGGTCTTATTGTCATCGGAAATGAAAGGGGTCGTTTCGCGATTAGAGGAATTAATCTTTCGCCCCAAATTCTTAGGCTCGGTCCATACATTTTTACCCTTTTTAAAACAAACGTACAAGTCCGTTTGGCCTTCACTATCTTCACCCTGCATGGCTACCACCATAACACTACCATCATTACTAATTGTCATGCTCACATCGGGATGGATATTGAAGTAATTCTCGATTTCGATAGGCTCTGGGAAGGACCAGCTGCCATCCGCTAGCTTCCGAACGATAGAAAACCCTTTGTTCATCCCGCCTTCCTTACGGAATTGATTAATCACTACGAGTTCATTATTCGAGGGCGTAATTGCGCACACACTATTAGGTAAGGCGTTGTTTAAGGGATATTCAGGATGTACAATGTGGTCGAAAGTGTCAGCAGTTGTTTCAGCAATCCAGATATCTTGATTGTAGCTGGAATTCTCGGGATTGTTAACGACCTGATTGGCGATTCGGGTATAGATGTTTTGGAGGTAAGAATCATAACGCTTGTCTTCCAAGGTTTGCGACAGGTCCTGCCCCTCCTCTACCAAGGTTTTATTGAACTCCGGATGCCCCATTCTGGTGAAGTAAAGCGTCTTCCCCTCGATATCAATTACTGGAGAAATCTCGTCGTACTCACTATTAATACCACTATGCAGTTTTTCCACTACATACGATTGTGCAACCAGCGTAAAAGGGAACCACGACAGGAGGAAAAGAGAAATACGTTTAGGGATTTTCATCTACTAGTAATCGATTTTTATAATATAAACGGAAATCCAATACCGTAAAGATAATGAAATGGTTTTGGAACGTCTAATCAACAAATAAAGGGGTAAATTGGAATTTACTTCCATCGAAAAGTCCACGATCACTCAATTTGAGCTGTGGTATCACAAGTAGAGCCATAAAAGATAACGTCATAAAGGGGGCAGATAATGTGCAATTCATTTTTTCTTTTGTAAAAAGATCAATCTGTTCATAATCTTCTGCTACTTGAAAACCATCCGCGCCGGTCATAATACCGGCTACCGGTAAGGGTAGTACATGTTTCTCTTCTCCTTTTACGGCGGAGATGCCACCTTCTGCCTCAATGATTAAATTGACCGCTTCACACAGAGCATCATCGGACGTACCTACTGCTATAATATTGTGAGAATCATGACCAACGCAGGAAGCAATAGCTCCGAATGTTAAACCAAAACCGTGAATCATGGCTACTGCAGGAAGTGCATCAGCATAGCGATTGACGACGGCTATTTTTAGAATATCATTTTCGGAATCACTCTGCACCAAACCCTCTTGAACTTTTGCCGGGTGTGTAAAGGATTCTGTCACAATTTCTCCGTCTAAGGCGCGGATAACGCGGACATTTTGTCCCTCGGCCGGAACGGCAAAATCTACTGCTTGCTTTTTGCTGGTTGCAAAACGATTCAAGTTGGTCGTTTCTTGGCGGTCGAAATGGGCTTGACCCTGACTGGCGACCAACTCGCCATTAACGTATGTTTCTAAAACCTGGAATGTATCTAAGCGGTCTACTCGGATGAAATCGGCGGTATCTCCGACTTGGAGTTGACCCACCGGTAACTGATAGTGCACTACGGGATTGAGACAGGCGGCTTGGAGCACATCGAATAAATCATAGCCCAAGCCGACGGCGCGCTGCACCAAAGCATTGATATGCCCGACCAATAGATCATTAGGATGCTTATCATCCGAGCAGAACATTAAACGATCCGCATAATTGGTCATCAAAGGAATTAAAGCAGCAAAATTTTTCGCTGCACTGCCTTCTCGAATCAGGATTTTCATGCCGAGTTGTAGCTTTTCCAGCGCTTCTTCATAGGTAAAACACTCGTGGTCGGTGCTGATGCCGGCGGCGATATATTGTGCGGCCGCTTCACCGCGCAAACCGGGCGCATGTCCATCTACCGGCTTGCCTAGTTCGTGAGCAATCGCCAGCTTTTGTATGACATCCGTCTGTTGATGGAGCACGCCGGGATAGTTCATCATTTCTGCCAGATACAAAATGTCTGATCTTTGGAGAAGTTGGCGGATACCTTCTACATCGATTTCCGCACCAGCTGTTTCAAAGGTCGTAGCTGGTACACAAGATGGCGCCCCAAAGAAAAATTTTAAAGGGACTTTTTCACCATTTTCAATCATATATTCCACCCCCTCAATCCCGAGGACATTAGCAATTTCGTGTGGATCAGAAACCGTTGCAACTGTACCGTGTGGAACCGCTAAACGGGCAAATTCTGAAGGCACCAGCATAGAGCTTTCAATGTGGATGTGAGCATCCACAAACCCGGGCATCAGGTAGCTATCCGGAGCAGAATCTATTTCCTGGATGGATTGAATGTGTTGACCTTCTACGGTAATCTTGGCCGGAAAAATGCGTCGATTGCGAATATCTACTAACTGCCCTTGTATGATCATATTATACAATGATGATTTAGATCAAAGTGAAATCTAAAGGTCGTTAAAATCCGCTCTAAGATTAAAAATATTAGGGTAAGAGTTTGCGGATGCGTTTGTACTCAAGCGTTTTTTCTGGCTTTGGCGGGCAATCTAGTTTATCGGCGTACTTTTCAATTTTGCTAATACGACGCCGGGGATTAGGATGGGTATTTAGAAAATCTGGTGGTGTTTTTTGTCCTTCCATCTTCTGAAAAAAACCGGCGATCCCGGTTGGATTATATCCTGCCGCACAGAGATATTTTACGGAGTAGCGATCTGCCTCTGACTCATGACCGCGACTGAAGCGTAGATTGGTGAGGCCATGGGCAAAATCAGCGAAGGTATTATCGGCTTGTCGGATGGCGACAATTTTTAAGGCGGTCAGTCCCATCGACGCAGTCATCAAGCGGGTGGAATGCCGTTGAGCGGCATGAGCAATTTCGTGGCCCAGCACACCTGCCAATTGATCCTCCGTATCCAAAAACTTGATTAAGCCGGTGTAGAGGTAGAGATGTCCGCCCGGCGTGGCAAAGGCATTCAGGGTTTCATCATCTTGGATGATTTTTACCTGCCATTCAAAACGATCGTGGTAGCGTACTTCACCGGTTGCCAACAATCGATCAACAATATTGCGGATATAGCTGTATACTTTCTCGTTTTCTTCTTCCGAGAGAAGAGGAAACTCCTCAGCTTTATCTTCAATATCTGCAGTAACTTTTCTGCCTAGCTTAACATCTTTGCTGACGGGGAAGAAATTGAGTCCACCTCCTCTACGCATGCCACAGGATATGGACATGAAAAGGATACAGAAGAGAATGATATAGCGCATTTTTCGGGTTGTCATGGTACTCTTCAAAAAGATGAATGAAAGTTGGTTTAATGAATGATTGGGCATTTACAATCATTTTTAAAATAACTCCCTTAAATAGAGATACGCTTTATTCTTAAAATGCGGAAAAGTTGCAGTGAGTTTAAATGAAAATTAATGTTTGTTAAAGAAGTCTTACTACAAATGCTGCTAAATCTGGCGTAAAAAATCGACGGTGGCGTGCATGTCCGTACTCAGAATGCGATCAGATTCTAATGCAGGTACTTGTTTTCGATAATCACTCATTAAGCTTTCCAAACGTGCCGATGTTTTCAGTGGCCGACGGAATTCTAAGGCTTGAGCCGCTGTCATCCATTCAATGGCCAATAATCTTTCGATGTTTTCCACGACGCGATATACTTTGGTCGCCGCATTCGCCGCCATACTTACGTGATCTTCCTGCCCATTGCTGGAAACAATAGAATCCACCGAGGCTGGAGTACAGAGTTGCTTATTCTGACTAACAATGGAAGCCGCAGTATACTGTGGAATCATGAGTCCTGAATTCAGGCCAGCCTGAGGGATCAGGAACGCGGGTAAACCACGAGTACCGGAAATCAGCTGATAGGTACGCCGCTCGGCAATGCTGCCCAACTCCGCCAAAGCAATGGCCAAAAAATCCAAAGCTAGGGCGAGCGGCTGCGCGTGGAAATTCCCACCGGAGATAATGGCATCATCGTCCGGGAAAATATTTGGGTTGTCCGTCACTGCATTAATTTCTGTGGTTGCAATCTGGGTACAATATGCGATTGCATCTGCACTTGCACCGTGTACTTGAGGCACACAGCGGAAAGCGTAAGGATCTTGCACGCTTTGCTTCTCGGCAGCGGCGATACCACTCCCCGTCAGCCAATCGCGAATCGACGCCGCGCATTGGATTTGACCTTGCTGGCCCCGGATATAATGCAAGCGCTCGTCGAAAGGGGCCAATTGACAATTGAACGCATCAATTGACAAAGCAGCGGTCATATTCGCCATATCAAGTAGACGTTGTGCTTGCGCTGTCGCCCAACAGAGGTAAGCACTGGAAAACTGTGTACCATTAAGTAGTGCCAGGCCTTCCTTTGATTTGAGCGTGAGCGGTTTTAGTCCAAGTTTTTTCAACGCTTGTTTGGCAGTCATGCGCTGACCTTTGAGGTGGACTTCACCCATGCCAATGAGCGCTAGCGATAGATGCGCCAAAGGTGCCAAATCGCCCGAAGCACCCAGAGAACCTTGCTGATAAATCACCGGTAGCAAGTCTTCATTATAAAAAGCAATTAAGCGTTCTATCGTTTCGGCCCGAACTCCCGAATAACCCGAGGCAAGACTTTGTATTTTTAAAAATAAGATCAATCGTACCAAAGGAGCAGGTACCTCATCCCCCATTCCACAAGCATGTGATTGTACCAATCGACTCTGTAATAGCTCCGTTTCCTCGTCGGAGATGGGCACATTACAAAGCGATCCAAATCCAGTATTTATACCGTAAAAAAGAGTATCAGAATTGGTCAGCTTACCTTCTAAATATTGTCGGCAGTGGGCAATGCGCTTTCTACTCTCCGAGGAGAGTTCGAGCTGATAGGCCTTTTTAACCAGTTTACTGACCCGAGAAAGTGATAGTTTATCCGGGCTAATCCGATGCGTTTTGACCATGTCAAATTTTGATTTTATTTGGGCTGACAAATATACTGAAGTTTAGGAATCCAAAATGCTTGTCGACGGATTTGTTGGCGGGCGAAAAATGAGAAAGGAGCCGTTAAAATGCTTTAAGAAACACGTTAAACAATAGTTAAACCAGGCGGTAGAAATAGACAATACCCCCCTAAAACACGCTATTTTATTGGAAAATCGTGGCGAAGGGCCGCGAATTGGATTTTAATAGCTTGTTACTTTTGCGTTTCGTAAAAGTCTTATTTACAAAAGCTGACAATAAAATATTAATTTTGACGGTCTTAATAGTACCGAACTTTTAGAAACCTTTTTACGAATATATTTAATGCTGAAGAACATGAGAACCAAATTACTTTTCACATTCGCGCTGGCTACCTTATTTTCCTTGACTAGCGTGATGGCGCAGAAAATTGCCTACGTTAATGTGGATAAGATTCTGGATAGCATGAATGAATATAAAGCTGCTCAGAAACAAATTGACGATCTCGCTGCTAAGTGGCGCCGCGAAGTGGCTGAGGAATACGATAAAATTAAGGGGATGTACAACAGCTACCAGGCTGAACAGGTACTATTAAGCGATGAAGTACGTCGACAACGTGAAGACGAGATCATGCAGAAAGAAAAAGATGTACGCGAAATGCAGAAGGGGCGATTCGGGCCAGAAGGTGCCTTATTTAAAAAACGCCAGGAACTGGTACAGCCCATTCAGGATAAAGTCTACGAAGCGATCCAAAATTATGCGAACGATAAAGGTTATGATTTTATCTTCGACCAAGGGGCTGCTTCCGGGATGTTGTTCTCGAATCCCCGCTACGATAAAACAGAAGATGTCCTAAAAGAACTAGGAATTGATTAATTGCGATAGAAAGACCTTACCTTTGCGGTCCAAATTTGAAAAACGTTAAATCTCTAAAACATGAAGAAATTAATAAAAATCAGTTTCCTCTTTATTGCTTTGATCAGTATGACGACTGCACTCAAAGCTCAAAAGTTTGGCTACGTCAACTCTGCTTTGATCCTCTCCGAAATGCCTGAGGTGAAGCAAGCGGATGCAAATTTGGAAGACTTGAAAAAAGTTCTCCAGAAGCAGTACGAAAATATGGTTTCGAGCTTCCAAAAGAAGTACGAAGAGTTGGCTTTGAAAGAAAAGCGCGGTGAGTTGTCACCAAAGCAAATTGAAGAAGAGAGTAAGAAACTGCAAGCAGACGAGAAAGCGATTGCTGATTTTGAGAAAAAAACACAGCAGCAATTGGTCGATAAGCGCGAGGAATTGCTCAAGCCTATCTACGACAAAGTTAATGGTGCCATCAAAGCCGTTGCCGACGAAGGTGACTTCCAGATGATCTTTGATTCCAGCACAGCTATTTTGTTGTACGCAGAAGATGGAGCAGATGTAAGTAACTTAGTCAAAGCGAAACTCTAAGCGAGCTGCTTTGTCGCGCGAACAGCATAAGAGACAACCAATTGGAGTCTTTGACTCCGGCATTGGCGGCCTGACGGTCGCCAATGCTATTATTAAGCATCTTCCCAACGAAGAGCTCATCTACTTTGGGGATACTGCTCACCTCCCCTATGGCGATAAATCAGCCGATGCGATTCGCTATTACAGCCTCAAGATTGTTAAGTTTTTGCTGGAGCAAAATTGTAAACTGATCGTTGTAGCTTGCAATTCGGCATCTTCGGCCGCCTATCACGTTTTACTGGAATTTTTTGCCGGGCAGGCCCTCTTTGTGAATGTAGTTGATCCGTTGGTAGAGACGGTACGGCAGCACCACTTTAGTAAGGTCGGAGTTATTGCGACCAAAGCAACCATTCAATCAGGCGTATACCAGGAAAAGCTGCGGGAGGCGCAGCCCGATTTGGATCTGACGGCGATGGCTACACCACTTTTGGTCCCTATGATCGAAGAAGGCTATCACGATGATAACATTAGCGAAGCCATTATCTCTAAGTATTTATCTGACCCTAGATTTGAAAACATCGAGGCCCTGCTGCTAGCTTGTACGCACTACCCTCTGATCCGCAACCATATCGAAGATTATTTTAATCAAAAAATTCGGGTTTTTGACTCTACAGATATTGTAGCCAAAGTGATTCAACACTATTTAATTCAGCGAGATTTGCTGAACCCCGGTCGTCAAGGACCACATCGTTTTTGTGTATCCGATTATACCCAATCCTTCGAAGAAACAACCCGTCTGTTTTATCGTGAAAAAATAGAGTTGGAGCATTGTCCGATCTGGTAAGTTGTAATTTGTTAGAAAAGCAGCTTATTTTTGTATTTCCATTAATGCAAAGATCAGGTGCTCACAGAAATTCACGTCCTAAACCATATTCCTCCCAGTAAGCTCGATGAGTATTTGGCCATGGGGTGGTTTCGCATGGGACAAACCATTTTTACCTGTCATTTGCTTTGTTTCAACAACGAAATCTATTCTACCGTTTGGACGCGGCTGGCCCTCCAGAATTTTCAATTTAAAAAAAGCTTACGGAAGATTCTTAAGCGCAATGATCAGCGCTTTCGCACCGTTGTTCGCCGTGCGGTATTCGACTACGAGCGCCAACATCTTTATCACTTGCATAAAGAGCGCTTCGAAGGTTATGTACCGGGTACGCTCGAAGAATCACTCTTCGGGATGGAAAATCGTAATATTTACCAAACCTTAGAGGTCGCTATTTACGATGGCAAACGATTGATTGGAGTTAGCTTTTTTGACCTGGGGCGAGATAGCATTGCAAGCATCATGGCTTTGTTTGATCCTTCTTATGCGCGATACAGCTTGGGGATGTACACCATGCTTAAGGAAATTCAATATGGTATAGATACTGGCCGTCAATTTTATTATCCGGGTTACGTTGTACCGCGCTACGGAAAATTTGATTACAAATTGCGGCTCGGCGAGATGGAGTTCTTAGATGTGCCCAGCGGGCAATGGTGTCCGATCCCGGAATTGAATATCAACAATTTGCCAGCCGAGACGATTACGCAAAAATTGAGGCAGGTGTCACTCGCTATGCAGCGCTATGATTTAGCCGCCAAGCAATTGACTTACCCGTTTTACGACAAAGATTTATTTGGTTACGAAGAAGAAGAGTTTTTGCAATCACCGATTATTCTGGATTGTTCGCCGGAGAATTATGATGAGACGATCCTCTTTGTCGAGTACCATTATTTGCTCAACAAATATCGTTTGGCGAAAGGTATTCGGACTTTCAATTCAACCAGCATTTTTATGTCTTCCTTTATGGATAAATTTGATCCGGCACGTAGCTGCCTGGATATCATTTCTATCGATAAAGTTATCGTGGAGAGTCGCGAACCAGAAGTGATTGCGGATCGCTTACGCAAGATTTTGTAACTACCACACTTTTTGGGCTTTGCCTTCTTCAACCCATTTACTCCATTTACGATTATAAGTATGCACCTTATTGGTCGGTTGATCGTTCTGATCCACGATCAGGTAGCCTTGATTGACCCATTCAAAGAGACTACCAAAGAGGTTGAATACTTGGGTATAGCCCAATTTCTGTAGTTTTTTACCAATTTTCTCACTGCGGTAGCCGACCGAGCAATAAAGTACAATGGTGGCATCTTTGGGTACGCCTTCGAGGCGCGCAGCATCAAAATCTTTGTATCCCAAAAAGCGCGCGCCGGGGATGTGACTAATCTGATATTCCTTTGCTTTGCGCGTATCAAAAATATACACTTGATCTTGCTGCTGTGCTAATTCTTCTACGCTCATTACCGGGACACTAAAATCAATCAGCTGCGTAACGCGCCGATCGAAATCAGGGTTTTGTAAATGTGGGCGATCGGCGGGAACCTGCGCACAACTCGAACTTAGGAAGATTACTAAAGTTACTAGGAGAGATGCGTATTTCATATTTATCCTTTACTGCGAGTGGATGTGATTTTTATAATCATCTACTCTTCTTAAACGAATAGAAAATGAAGAGATGTTTAAAACTAATGAGAATTTTGCTCCTTGTCTGATCTGAGACATTAGGATGCCCTATTACACGATCTCAGCCATTATTCATTGAAACAAAATAACTGTAATAAAACAAAAACTACTAGTTTCGCTATTATTATATGATCTCCTCTCGTTATCCATAACTTGAATTAGAAAAGTAGATAAGATGATTAAAAAATATGGTTTTTGGATGGTATTGGCACTTATTGCTGGTGTGATCATCGGGCGTTATTTGTACATGAAGCCTGGTTTTGTCAACGGTGAAATGGCGGTGGATTTTGCGATTAGTGACACGCAGAATCTATCAGACTTACAAGGTAATTATGTGCTCCTGGATTTTTGGGGCAGCTGGTGTGGTCCTTGTCGTAAAGAGAACCCTACCTTGGTTGAGTTTTATAAAAACTATCACGAACGTGGATTGGAGATTGTAAGCGTCGCGGTGGAAGAGAAAGAAGAGCGCTGGCGACGCGCGCGTCAAAAAGATGGCCTTATTTGGCCCCATCACGTTTTTGACCAAGCGACGAGTTTATCCTTTTTCGATTCTCCGGTAGCAACTAAATATAGCGTTAAATCGATTCCTACCAAATACCTCTTGGATGACAAGGGGATGATCATCGCAGTGAATCCTTCCTGGGAGAACCTCGAAAAACTCCTAAATGATCGACTGCCAAAATGACGTAGATTCCTTGCTGGCAGTGTATTTGATGCCAATTCAAAGCGAGATTATTCAATAAAGTGGCTTTAATGATTAAAAAAATAAAAAACATCATGGGCAAAAAGGAAAAAGTAACCGAATCGAACCCAGAGATGCTGGATGAGAACCAAACGGCTACAGAAGAACCTCAAGAAGAAGGTAGTAAAAAGAAGAAATCAGCAAAAAAAGCATCCAAAACGGACCAATTAGAACAAAAACTAGAAGAAACCGAAGCGCAGTTGTCGGAAGTAAAAGATAAATACATCCGCCTGTTGGCTGAGTTTGAGAACTTCAAGCGCCGCAATATGAAGGAGCGTCTGGAGTTGATGAGTACGGCTGCTCAGGACACAATGTCAGTGATTCTGCCAGTTTTGGACGATTTTGATCGGGCTAAGAAAAACGCTGAAAGCGATAATAGTAATGAAAGTTTTAGTGAAGGTGTAACGCTGGTATACAACAAGATTTACAGCGCGCTTTCGCAAAAAGGCCTAAAGCCAATGGATTCTAATGGCGTAGATTTCGATCCCGAATACCACGAAGCCATTACGGAGATTCCAGCGCCTACCGAAGAGATGAAAGGTAAAGTCATTGACACCATTGAGAAAGGATATTTCCTGAAAGATAAAATTATTCGCTACGCGAAAGTCGTCGTAGGAAAATAAATCATACGGCTCGGTTTGTCTGTGGATGAATGGAGTCGAAGTATGCACACATCATGGCAAAAAGAGATTATTATGAAGTATTGGGTGTCCCCAAAGATGCGGACAGCAATACCATCAAAAAATCATATCGCAAGATCGCAATGAAGTATCACCCGGACCGTAATCCGGATGATAAAGAGGCGGAAGAGAAATTCAAGGAAGCTGCCGAGGCTTATGAAATCCTGAGTGACGATGACAAGCGCGCGCGCTACGATCGCTTTGGACACGCTGGTGTCAATAATAATGGCGGCGGTGGATTTGGCGGTGCAGGAATGACGATGGATGATATCTTTTCGCAGTTTGGAGATATTTTTGGAGACAGCGGAAGTCCTTTCGAATCATTCTTCGGTGGCGGGCGTTCTCGTACTCGTGCTCAAGGACGCAAGGGTAGTAATCTGCGGATTAAAGTGGCACTAAGTCTGGAAGAGATCGCTAATGGTGTGACCAAAAAGATTAAGGTCAAGAAGAAGGTGACTTGTAAGACTTGTAATGGAAGCGGTGCGAAAGACAGCAAATCCGTTACGACTTGTTCGACCTGTCGAGGGATGGGATCCGTACGACAAGTGCGAAGTACTTTCCTTGGCCAAATGCAAACGACAACGGTTTGTCCTTCTTGTAACGGAAGCGGAAAAACGATAACGGCTAAGTGTAGCAGTTGCCGTGGTACTGGCTCGGAGGTCGGCGAAGAAACGATCAGCATTGAAATCCCTGCAGGTGTAGAAGCAGGGATGCAGCTGTCGATGCGTGGCCGGGGCAACGCGGGTGAACAAGGCGGCCCGGCCGGCGATTTGCTGATCAACATCGAAGAAAAGAAGCACGAGTTCCTGCAGCGTGAAGGCAATAATGTAGTCTACGAATTGTACCTCAATTTTGCGGACGCCGCATTGGGGACCTCAGTAGAAGTACCAGTCTTGGAAGGCAAGGTGAAAATTAAGATTCCGGCTGGCACCCAAAGCGGGAAAATCCTCCGACTAAAAGGCAAAGGTTTGCCTGCTCTACAAAGCTACGGCCGTGGTGATCAACTGATCCACGTTAATATCTGGACGCCGAAAAAGCTGTCAGACGAAGAGCGCAGACTCCTCGAAAAGCTCCGGACGATGCCAAACTTTGATCCCAATCCGGGGAAATCCGAAAAGGGATTTTTCGATAAGATGCGGGATATGTTTAGCTAAGCCGCACATATATTCTATTTTTACGCCGCGCAAATACGAAAACAGGCTACTCCAGCCGTTGGTATTTGCGCGGTTTTCTTTTGTCCGCCCAAATCGTTATACCTGCTTTGACTAAGCATTACTTTCAAGACTATGCGCTTACTTTTCATTTTGTTCGTTCTTTCAATTGGATTCAGTGCCTGTGGGCCGAATTATCATTTTGAGCAAGCTTATCCTATTCAGGACAACAGTTGGCAGCAAGCGGATACCTTGGACTTCGTCGTGGAGATCGAAGATACCTTGCAGATTTATAACCTTTACCTTGATGTAGAACATCAAACGGACTATCCCTTTCAGAATATCTATTTGATGATTCACACCGAATTTCCTTCGGGCCAGCGGATCCACGAGCGCGTTTCGGTGGATATGGCGGATAAGGCTGGCCGCTGGTACGGCGATTGTAATAGTGAGAGCTGTCAATTGCGGGTCAATATCCAGCAGGGTGCTTTTTTTAATGCTCAGGGACCTCACAAAATCACCGTTGAGCAGTACATGCGACTTGATCCTTTACCGGGGATTCGCAATGTCGCTTTTCGGGTCGAAAAGACAAAAAATCGCCGTAGCTAGGTTCTTCTCAATAGACATTTTTTCCAGTTTTTCTTCTTTGCGGACATAAATCGATTCCAGGTCTGCTAATTGCTGCATTCGGTGAACAATATCATCGAAATGGAGATAAGGTTAGTAGAGCTTTAAATTGAAAAAAGGTGTAGCAAATCCCTGAAAGATGAAGAAAACCTTAGCTGTTGTTTCTGAGTACGCGCAAATATTAGTGGGTATCCTTTTGGCAAGCCTTGGCCTGAAAGCTTTTCTGCTGCCAAATGGCTTTCTCGACGGTGGAGTGACCGGGATTGCGATTCTACTTAGTGAAGTCTACGATTGGAATATTTCTACTTTGCTGCTTTTGATTAGCCTTCCTTTTTTACTGCTCGCTGCAGTAACAGTATCCCGGAAGATTGTGATTAAATCGGTGATTTCTATTGTTGCTTTGTCCATCTTTATTCATTTTGAGAATTTCACACCTTTGACGGATGACAAGCTCTTGATCGCCATTTTTGGTGGCTTATTTTTAGGTGCGGGGATCGGCATTACGATCCGGAATGGAGCCGTTTTAGATGGTTCGGAAGTGCTTGGTCTTTTTATGAATGATCGTTTTGGACTGAGTATCGGATCGGTCATTCTGGTCTTTAACGTTATCCTGTTTATCATTGCGGGAGTCGTTCTGTCCTCAGAAGTTGCGATGTATTCCATTCTTACCTATCTCGTTACCGCCAGAGTAATTGACTTTTTCATCAAAGGCTTTGAGAACTACGTTGGGTTGATGATTGTCTCTCACAATAATTTGGAACTTGAACGGCAATTGTTACAACATATTGGAACTGGGCTTACCGTCTACAGTTGTCCACGAGGTTACGGTAGCCGCGGCAAGCGCGAAAGCGGTGAAATTATTCACGTGATTATCAATCGTATCGATATTCGGAAGACCTATAACTTGGTGCACGAAGTGGACTCGGAAGCGTTCATTATTGAGTTTGATGTGAATAATGTTTCCGGTGGGGTGTTGCGTAAGTACTTGAGTCGTAATGATAAAAAGTTGTCTCCTTCGATTATTAATGAGGGGATTGTAGCTCCGGTTAACTTGAATTAGTATTTTAATTAGTTCGTTATATAATATTATATGAATTTTTTAGTTATAAAATACCACAAATCCAGTATTGTCTCCTCTTCTGGTTTATCTTACTTTTGTAAATAACACTATCTCCCCCTTTTTGCACACGAACGAACACATTTTGCGCTAAGAATCAGCGCTTAACCTGCCCCCCGTTTAGAAAACAAAACACAAGCACCGATGCAAAAGCACAGACTTTTCTGCTGTGGGGTATTCCTATGGCTAATGGCCACTACGTCCTGGGGGCAGGATTATGTATTGGAACGACTTCCGGAGAATATCAATAGTATAACCTACGATGAGATCGCGCCCTGCGTCAGCCGGGATGGAAAAACACTTTACTTCACGCGCATCGCTTTTCCTGATTTTGAAACCACCTTGGTAGAGAATGGTCAACAATTGCACAAACAATTGGACGAGAACCAGTACCAGCAGAAACTGTCCCAGATTTATTCGGAAATTGCGGGGAAACCGGTGCAGAATCCAAGAGCATCTATTTTTAATCAAGATATTTGGATCGCTCATTCGATCAATTCTAATTTTGACTTAATTGAGCATCCAGGCTATCCCCTGAATAATGCTTTGCCAAATAGCGTAAGTGCGCTTACTCCGGCTGATGATCCTATTATCATTAACCAATTCAATCCCAACGGAGGGATGCGTAAGGGCTTTTCGGAAGTGCGCAAACAAACCGATGGGCATTGGGACTTTCCTTCGGCAATCGGTATCGATCGATACCATAATTCTGGGCCAGATGTCAATCTCAGCATGAGCAGTGACGGACAGGTGATGATCATTGCTATGGAACGCGAGGATAGTTTTGGAGAAAGTGATTTGTACATTAGCTTTCGTCGATCAGATAGCTCTTGGACGTATCCACGCAATTTAGGACGAGGTGTTAATTCACCTTATCGCGAATCTACGCCCCACTTGTCGGAGGATATGAAAACGCTTTATTTCTCCTCGGATCGCACCCGTCCTGGGCGAGGAAGTGACATCTACGTACAAACCCGCCTGGATGAAGCCTGGGAGCAATGGTGGGCGCCTAAGCGCTTTCGCTCTCCCATCAATTCTGATGGCGATGATAGCCATCCGTATTTTAATCCTGCTACGGGGTATTTGTATTTCACGTCTGATCGAGCAGGAACTAGTGATATTTATCGAATCCAGATCACTAAACCAAAAGCGCCGACGCTTCTTGCTTCGGATCGCCCTCGACTTACAAAAGGATCGAAATTGCAGTTCCATAATATTTACTTTGTGCAATCAAAACCGAAAATTTTACCGAGGTCCGTTTCGGAATTACAGCGCTTATACCAACTCTTGGTAGAGCATCCTCAACTGCGTATTCTCATCGCTGGTCATACCGACAATGTGGGGGAACCCAATAGCTTACAACGGCTTTCGGAGGAGCGCGCGCAAGCCATCAAGGATTATTTGGTCAAAGAAAAAGGCATTTCTGCCGCGCGGCTAGAAGTCATCGGCCACGGTGCGCGCTTCCCACTCAACGACAATTCAACCGAAGCACGGCGTAAGCAAAATCGACGGGTTGAGATTACTGTTTTGGAATCTGTGAATACTTATATGGGTATGCAAATGGGCAGTGACTGACAAAATGGTGTTGATAACTGGTTTTTAGCTTGGTTTTTTTCGTGCAATTGCGCTTGCTACCCTAATTTTGGGAAATGAGGTATCGCAAAAGCATCATTTTTGCCTTGGGGCTGATTAGTTTACTGTTTTTGGTTTACTGCAATGAGCGTAGTGTCCCCGTATTTTCAGCAACCAATTATCTTAATCTACACGATACCGTCGATTATGTCGGCATGAATACCTGCCGTTCTTGCCATTACAATATCCACGAAACTTATCAGCATACTGGTATGGGGCGGTCCTTCGATTATGCCACTCGCGAGAAGAGTGATGCTACCTATGGAGCACACGCGTTGGTATACCACGAGGAAAAAGATTTATACTACAAACCCTTTTTCCAAGACAGCACCTTATACATCACGGAATTTCGTTTGGAAGAAGGTGATACTATTTTTCAGCGGACCGAAAAGATGAGTTATATCGTTGGCTCTGGGCAGCATACTAACTCTCATATTCTCGATATCAACGGCTATATTTATCAGGCACCGATCACTTACTATACGCAAGATGGAAAGTGGGATATGGCACCTGGATTTCGTGGTAGCGATTTGCGTTTTGATCGATGGTTGGCAACGGAGTGTATCACTTGCCACAATCACTTTCCTAAGCACGTTGTCGGTTCGATGAATAAATACGAAGACATGCCACGTGGGATTGAATGTGAGCGCTGTCATGGCCCCGGAGAAGCTCACGTCAATCGGAAAATGGCCGGTGAATTAATTGATACAGCTCGTTTTGTGGATTATAGCATCGTGAATCCCAAAAAGCTACCACGCGATCGGCAAATGGATCTTTGTCAGCGCTGCCATTTGCAAGGGGTAGCTGTTCTAGAGGACGGCAAAAGCTTTTTTGATTTCAAACCGGGCATGGCACTTTCCGAGGTGCTCAATGTTTTTTTGCCCCGATACACGAACTCTCACGAGAAATTTATCATGGCATCGCAGGCCGACCGATTACGCCTTAGTCCCTGCTATTTACAATCTGAGACCTTATCCTGTATCACTTGTCACAATCCTCATCACAGTGTCGAGTCAACGGATAAAAACCAATATAATCGTGCTTGCCAATCCTGCCATCAGGCGAATTCAACACAGTGTAGCGCGGCCCCTGAAGCTATCGCAGCGGAAAACAACAACTGTATTAGTTGTCACATGCCTCGCTCGGGGAGTATCGATATCCCTCACGTCAATATCACGGACCATTATATCAGTAAGCAAATTGCTCGAAGACCCAATGCAGAAGATGTAAATACGATGGATGCCACTGAGCAGTCCAAGATTGCCCGATTTTTAGGATTAGAGATTCTAACGAAATCTGCGGCCGAACCACTGGAAATGGCTCAGGGTTATCTGGCATTATACGATAAATACGTTGACTCGGACGTCATGCTCGACTCTGCCAAGTGGTATTTGGATCGTTCACAAGAGTCCCCCACGAAGCAGTTGAAAACCAAGGTGCACTATCTTTTTGCCCGTCAGGACTATGCGGCACTACAACAGTTGGCTCAATCCTTTGCTGCTCCGCAGCTTGAAGATGGTTGGACTGCTTATCGATTTGGGGAAGCCTTAACCCAACGAGGGGATTACACGAGAGCGGTGTTGTACTTAAAACGAGCCGTTCGTTTTCTGCCTTTTCATCTTGATTTCCAGGAAAAACTCGGGCAGGCCTATTTGTCGTTGGGCAATTTACCACAAGCTCGAAAGACCTTTGAGTTTGTAATCACGGAAAATGATCGACGACCCATCGCCTTGAATAATCTTGGTTTTATTGCCATGCAAATCGACCAATTACCGCAAGCAGCCACCTATTTTGATCAGGCGCTGGCGCTCACCCCGGATTACGAGCAAGCGATGCTGAATAAAGTATACCTGCTGATCAAGCAAGAAGATCGATCCAAGGCGCGCCAATTGCTGAATCGTCTTCGACGCATATATCCCGAAAATCGCGATGCTCAGGCTTTGCAGTCTGAGTTAAAATAACGCATTAAATAAATCATACTATGACCTCTCGCCAAGTCTACCGACTCAAGGCCGGTAATTTGAAAAACTTGAAATGTATTACAGAAACACTTCCCGAGCCGGCGCAGGAAGAAGTGACCATTGCAGTTCGCGCTATCGGATTGAATTTCGCGGATGTATTTGCAATCTGGGGGTTATACAGCGCAACGCCTAAAGGCAGTTTTATTCCCGGCCTGGAGTATGCCGGCGAGGTGCTCAAAGTCGGTGAAGCAGTAAAAGACTTACGAGTCGGCGATCGCGTGATGGGAGTCACGCGCTTCGGGGCCTACGCGACCCATCTCAACATCGATCAGCGTTATGCTATTCCAATGCCCGCCGAATGGAACTTTACGCAAGGGGCGGGCTATTTGGTACAAGTGCTGACGGCTTATTATGGCTTACGACATTTGGGAAACCTCCAGGAAGGTGATGCCGTGCTAATTCATTCTGCGGCGGGTGGGGTTGGTATTCAGGCCAACCGGATTGCTAAAACCTATGGTGCTTATACGATTGGGAGTGTTGGGAGTACTCGAAAGGTTGATTTTCTGCAACAGCAAGAGCACTACGATCGAGTCATTGTGCGTGGAGACGACTTCGCAGAACGCCTGCAGGAAAGTCTTGATGGTCGTGATTTAAATTTGGTGATGGAATGTATTGGTGGTAAAATTTTTGAAATTGGGTATCAACAAATGGCGCCGATGGGACGGATGGTGGTCTATGGCTCGGCGCGCTACGCTTCGCCGGGTAATCGCCCCAACTATTTTAAACTACTTTATCAATTCTTCACACGTCCGAAGATCGATCCGCAAAAAATGATCGAGCAGAATAAAGCTATTATGGGGTTCAACCTTATCTGGTTGTACGAAAAGGCAGAGCTAATGCACCAAATTCTACAAGAGGTAGGTGCGCTGGGATTGGCACCCCCTCATATTGGACACGAGTTTGAATTCGATCAGCTAGTAGAAGCCGTGCGATTATTTAAAAGTGGACAGACGATAGGAAAAGTCGTCGTTACAGTTGCGCATCAAAATTGACGATATTTACAAATCGCTTGAGGCGTTTTTTGATTTCACTTGCTCGCAAACCTTTCAAACGTTCAATACTAAACTCCTCAACACAGAAAGACGCCATGGCCGAGCCATAGATTACGGCGCGTTTCATATTTTCAAAAGACAGGTTGTTGGTTTTAGCTAGGTAACCAATGAAACCACCGGCAAAAGTATCGCCCGCTCCGGTAGGGTCAAAGACTTGGGCGAGCGGCAGTGCTGGTGCGAAAAAGATTTTATCGCCTTTGAATAGTAAAGCACCATGTTCCCCTTTTTTAATGACAAGGAACTCAGGGCCCATTTTGTGAATGGCTTTGGCGGCCTTCACCAGAGAGTATTCACCGGAAAGCTGGCGTGCTTCTTCATCGTTGATGGTGAGCACATCTACTTTTTTGATCGTTTTTTTCAAAGCATCCATAGCGACATCCATCCAAAAGTTCATGGTATCCATGACAATCAGCTTGGGGCGCTTTTTCATTTGACGGATAACTTTCATCTGGATTTCAGGCGTTAAATTACCAAGCATCAAATACTTAGCATTGCGGTAGCTATCAGGCAGTTTAGGATTGAAGTCTGCGAGTACATTAAGCTGAGTATCCAGCGTGTCGCGCGAATTCATATTCTCATGGTAGCGCCCCGCCCAAAAGAAAGATTTTTTACCAGCTTTGATATCTAGACCATCGAGATTAATCCCGCGCTTACGCATATATTTCAGTTCTTCATCCGGGAAATCATCACCTACGATGGATACCAGATTAATATCCTTTGTGAAGTAAGATGCGGCGAGCGAAATATATGTGGCTGCGCCACCAACGACGCGTTCGGCTTTGCCAAAAGGGGTTTCGATACTATCGAATGCAACGGTACCTACGGTAACTAAACTCATGTGAAAAATATTTGGTAAAAAATCGCTGCAAAGATTGCACTTTTCTGCTTATTGTAATAACTTTGTGCCGCTCTTTTAGAGAAAAGCATTTTAATTTATGCAATTCTCAATAAGAAGCCTCCATAGCTCAGCTGGTTAGAGCGGCGGACTGTTAATCCGTAGGTCCAAGGTTCAAGTCCTTGTGGAGGCGCAAAAGCTCGACGAAAGTCGGGCTTTTTTATTTTGCGATCACTTGGATTAGCATAAACTGCGGTTTATGCTAATCATTCCTATTTTTTTAAATTTAAACCCTCCCCTCCTTTGCATTTTTCTCCCGCAATCATTGTAGAATCTCCTGGCCGAATCAATCTCATTGGAGAGCATACGGATTATAATGATGGTTTCGTGCTTCCGGCTGCGATTGATAAAAAATGTACAGTACAACTTCGCGAAAACGGGACAACATCGACGGTTAACATCTGGGCGGAGGACTTAGAGGAGCACTTTTCGTTTGATTTAAAAGCATTTTCCAGACTAGCTAGCGGTTGGCAAAATTATGTAATGGGTGTCGTGCACGAACTACAACAACTCGGTGCGCAATTGCGGGGCTTCGATGCTAGTTTTGGCGGTGATGTGCCAATTGGAAGTGGCATGAGTTCTTCTGCAGCTTTGGAATGCAGCTTAGCTTTTGGACTAGACGCGTTATTTCAGCTTCAATTTGATCGTCTCCAACTCATCCACGTTGCACAAATGGCCGAGCATCATTTTGTTGGGATTCAGTGTGGAATCATGGATCAATTTGCAAGTGTGATGGGGCGACAAGGCCATGTATTTTGCTTGGATTGCCGCTCGTTGAGTTATGAGCATTATCCTTTATCCTTGGGCGATTATCAGGTACTACTACTGAATACTAATGTTTCTCATACTTTAGCGGGGTCGGAATACGACACGCGTCGCGCTGAATGTGAAGAGGGTGTGGCTTTGTTAGAGAAATGGCTGCCAGAGATTACCCATTTGCGAGACGTAGACTTGAGCCAGTTAGCAGTTTATGAAGCGGAATTACCTCGCAGAATCTATCAACGTTGTCATCACGTGATTTCTGAGAATCAGCGTGTTCTGACTGCTTTACAAGCACTGAATGCCGGGGCACTACCTCAGTTCGGTGCACTCATGTATGCTTCACATCGTAGTTTGCAGCACGACTATTTGGTGAGCTGCCCGGAGCTGGATTTCCTGGTACAGCTTACGCAAGACCTGCCATATGTTTTGGGGAGCCGAATGATGGGTGGAGGCTTTGGTGGTTGTACGATTAATATTGTCAAAAAAGACATGCTCCCTGTTTTTATTGAAACGGCCGCTGAGCAATACCGTCAAACTTTTGGTCTCGACTTAACCCCTTATTCGGTGACTTTGGAAGACGGGACTCGGGTGTCTTACGGATAATTTTTTTTAAATTCCCACCAATCGTCAAACCCATTAGTTTCATGTTTCGCTTTGTAATTATTTCGGTCATCGTCTTACTGATCACTTCTTGTCAAGAGGAAGGCGCCACCCCACCCGCTCCGCCAGTATCCGGAGTGTTGGAGATAAAAAATGAATCTCTGTCCTTTAAAGTTGATCCAGCCACTGGCGGTCGCATCGCTTCTTTGCAATATTTGGGGGTTGAAATGTTGTCCACCAAACGCGATACGAACAATTGGTGCTGGGGGAGTACGATTTGGCCCGCCCCTCAATCGGATTGGAATTGGCCGCCACCGGCTGCAATGGACCAAGGGCCATACCGAGTCAAGGAAGCAACGCCTGGAAAGATTGCTTTAGAAAGCTTACCGAATGCATATAAGACTTTACGTTTGGAAAAGACCTTTAGCCTAGTAGGAGAACAATCCGTAGGGATAACCTATCAGATGACGAATACGGGAGATAGTACGCTTGCGGTGGGCATTTGGGAGAATACTCGGATAAATTACAGAGGCCGAGCTAGATGGAAAACGGGAGTGCCATTACCCGATACGATAGTCGGGTTAAGTCGGGATTCAATGTATTCTTCCTTTGAATTTGCCGGCCACGACGAGCCAGCGAAGTTATTTGTGGACACCGATGCTGGTTGGGTGAGTTACTTGGTGGATGGCATCCAATTTACGAAAAGCTTTCCGGGGCAATCTATAGAACAGGTGGCGCCCGACCAAGCCCAGATTGAAATTTACTATGATCCGATTAAAGGTTTTGCGGAAATAGAAGAGCATGGGCCTTATGAGCAACTAGCGCCGGGCGAGCAAACGCAATGGATTGTGCTTTGGCATTTGGCTAAGGAAGATAAGTAGGCGAATAGCAACACCTCTTCATTAGTTATAAGATCAATTCGATAACATACCTAAGCGCTCATCAACAATGGCTGATCTATCGCTGAAAAGATAATTTGAAAGCAAGTGCCACCGCTGGATTTAGAAGTGGCGCTGAGCTGACCGTCATAAAAGGCCACGATTCTTTGGCAAATGGGTAATCCTAGCCCCGAAGATGAGGAATTAATGGAAAACTTAGGATCGAAAAGACGTTCGGCAGTTACCGGGTCGATGCCTTGGCCATTATCTTCAACTTCGATGATCACTTTTCCTTTTGCCACTTTGGTGCGAACTCGGATCTGACCGGTCTCGACCTCAGCGATAGCATTCTCGGCGTTGGTCATCATATTTTGCAGGACTAGACCAAAGTGCTGGGCGTCGATCAGGATTGTGGGATCCAGGTCTTTGGTCAAATCAACTTCCAGTTCATAAGCTAGCGGCGTCTTTTGTTGGTAATCCACGAAGAAATCCTCCAAAAAGGTGTTCAACGCAAGTGGTCGTGCTTCGGGGACTTCCAGCTTGGCAAATAACTTAAACTGAGAAGCGATGCGCGAAAGATTATCAATTTGATCTACCAGATTATCTGTAATGCGCTTGGCTGAAGCCGGTTCGACGGCTTGTTGGGTATCAAGCATGCGTGTCAGAAATTGAATATTGAGCTTTAGGGTTGTTAGTGGATTATTGATTTCATGGGCAATTTGCTGCGCCATGATTTGCCAGGCATCTTCGCGCTCAGTACGCGCTAGTTCTTTGGTGCTTTGCTCAACTACATCGACCATTTTGTTGTATTCTTGAATGAGCCGCCCGATAGCATCATGGCCCGCCCAATCCAATTTTTCGTTTTGGTGGCCGGGCATAAAACTACCTAATCGATGAGCGAGCAGACGCAGTGGATGGGTGAGCAAATGAACTAAGAATAATCCCACCAGCCAAGTGACTAGCAACAAAAGGACATAAACATTCAATAGTTTGCTCATAATCACTGGGATATCCTGAGCAGTACCGATTTCGGCTTTATAAGTACTGATAGAGAGAAATCCCTTTAGTCGATGATTTTCTACAATGCCCAAAGTCGAACGTAAATATTGTGCTTCGGCTTTTTCAAATGGCTGAATGACAACTGCCGCTGGATTTTTGCGCAGCTGTTTCAGAATATCTGTTTCTACGGTTGGACTAGCCGGGCTATTCTCGGCGCTAGCAATCGAACTGTTGAGCAATTGCCCGTTTCTATCATAAAGGTCAATATCACAACCGGTTTGATCCGCCAACTGGGCTAACCAGTCGACAGAGAAATCAGTCAATTGCCAGCTAAACGTTTTCTTATCTTCCGAAACCGCTTTGCGTACTGTTTGCGCAGTATGCAATTGGCGTTCGTAGGCAAGTTCCAGATTGTTCTGTTGTAGGAAAAAGAAGGTCGTCGCAGCGATGATAAAAAACAAAGACAACGTAATCCCAATCAATGTGGTTTGAATACGCAATTGAATTGGTAATCCTTGCCAAAAAGTGTAGAGATTTTTTCGCTTGAAAAGGGTTTTAAAAATTTCAAACCCGATAATGATCACGACTAATAAGCTAAATACAAACGCAAAATTGGCGATCCAGACCTGCACTTCAGATAATGGTTCGCCGATCAATACATAATTTTGCCCGGAATGCCGATAAACACTGATGTCGAAACCATTCCATTCGATTTTATGGCTTTGCCCAACGGCAGGTAAGGCAATGTCCATAATATTGAGATCAAAGTCGTGCGTGTTAGCTAAAACTACTTCACGTTGATCGACCACCGCAAAATGATAATCTCGAAGGTGATCTAGGTTCTTATAGGGAAGATTTGGCGTGTAAACACTACGCTTGAAATCTTTCTTGAGCTGGAAGGATAGATGCTGGCCCGACGGAAAATTGAGTTTATAAATAGCAGTTGCTTCATCGTCGAAGGTCAAGATGGGACGATGAAAAATATTAGATGCTGATTGAGCTTGGAAATTAAAGTGATAGTTGGATGCCAGATAAGCATCATTCATCCACTGTTTTTCCCAAAACTGTCGATCCTTATGGCCTACAACGGTTGAATCTAAACGTGCCAAGGCGTGCAAATGATCTTCAGCAATCGTATCTCTTCGTTCCGCCAATTGACTCGCGTAATGAACGCGTCTTAATCCATTGGACTCCTCGTGCATCCAAAAAATCAAGGAAGCGTCCAAGCCCGCTACGAATAGCAATAAGAGAATGGCTTTCTTAAGTGGCTTTTGGATGAAATAATTGGCTAATACTGAGAAGCCAATGAAGCTGGCTAGCAAAGGGAAAAATATCCAAACGGGCAGTTGAGTCGGTAGCAAACTATAAACACCAAAGCCAAGTAAAACGGCAGCTGTCAGTACGATCCATCGATGCTTGAGCAACCGTGTGGATTTCCATAGTTTTGTGATTTTCGTCGGTATTTTTCTAAATACGATATAGTGAACGCTTAAAACGGACAGAATCACGATGAAATCCTGGGACGAAATGTCCAGTACTCGATAAACATTATAATCAGATAAGTGAAAGAGTAAAAACTCCAGACTTAGTGTGGAAAGAGCAATGGCACTAAACAAGAAGATAGTGTATGCAAGCGGATGTTTGTGTATGTTTTTCATGGTATTCTCTACCCTGAAAACGGCAAAAATTAAGCCAAAAAGGCTTATAAGTTAAGTGTTCAATGATGGATTAAGGATTTTTAGAAGACATTACGGGTTGATTTTTAGCGAAGATGCTATACCCTTGGTAAGGGGGGCGGTACTGCTGCCCGTTTAGGTTTTAGAACCACAAATGATAAGATACAGGCAATGAATAAAGGGAATGATACTGTAGCAAATGCCTTAAATTGAGTCCAAATAGACTGTGATTTAAGGATCTTTTGAAAGAAGGTCGGTGTTCGGTCTATATCCAAATGAGAGAATTGTTGTTGTATGAGTTGACTTTGAGCGATAATCGCGTCCATGTAATTATTTGACCAATGGATAATGCCAACTGATAGTAATAGCAACAAAGCCATGCTCAACAAACGTGATTTGTGGAAAATGAAGCTAAATGCTATAAAAGCGAGACCATAGACACACAACATGGGCATTTGATCAGCCATTGCTTGGGTACCACTCAAAGCTAAGTCTGTAAAAGAGTCGTGTACTGTCAGACCATTATTTAACACCCACTTTTTATAGAAAGCTGAATGTAGCTTTAAAACCAAGAGAAAATAGAGCGCAAACCCTAAATAGTAGATGCCTAAAGCAAAGAAAGGAATATTAGCTTGGTATTTTGTGAGGCGTTCCTGGAAGGTCATTAGCTTTAATTTTTATTAAAAATAAGAAAATCTGGTATTTTATCATGCATGATTTATATTACGAGCGCTTCCAATTAGATGAACGTCTAAGTGTTGTGGTGAAATACGCCTGGTATATGGATAATACGGAATGCGATCAGCAGCAGGTACCAGATTTATTAATTCCCGACGGGTGCCCCGAAATTATATTTGTGTTGCGAGGGGCATACGAAAAAAACATTAGTGGACATTCCAATCAACTTCAAGTGATTGATACTTCTACGATTATCGGGATACAAACTCGCTCTGCTTTGGTGCGGCGGCTAGGGCATGTGCGTTTGGTAGGTTTGAAATTTAAACCTTTGGGCTTTTATCAATTATTAGGAGATAAAATAAATTCGTGTTTAAATAAAAATATTCTTTTTGAAAAATTAGATGAATTATGGTTGAGAGAATTAGAAAATAAAATAGTTTCAGAAAATAAAATCGAAAAAATAATTGAATTAATTTCAAATAATTTTTTAGAAAAAATAAATCGAAATAAAAAATACGCTTTGGGATTTATTTTGATGCAAAAAATAATTGATTTTATTTTTGAAAATAATGGGAATATATCAGTTGAAGAAATTGCTAAAAAACACCAAAAAAGTATTCGTCAAATACAGCGTTATTTTAAAAAATATATTGCTTTATCACCCAAAGCATTTTGCCAAATTATTCGCTTTAAATCACTGTACAAGAAAAAAGTATTAAGTGGTGAAAAAATTGATTTTTTCGACTACGGATTTTTTGACCAAATGCATTTTATTAAATCTTTCAAAGCTAATCTGGGAACGACTCCCGGCAAATCTGCTGAATTATCCTTTCAAGAGAAAAACGAAATTGCTCGTCGTAGTATGCGATGACGTGTTTTTACTATCCTAACTTGCTCGGGCCTGGTATTTTTGCTCGAAAAATGCAAAAGTATACACTTACTGATACCGGACTCACCGTTTCTGCTTTTTGCTTAGGCACGATGTATTTCGGCACAAAAGTCGATCAGCAGCAATCCGAGTTATTACTGAATACCTTTCTGGATGGCGGTGGTAATTTTATTGATACGGCGAATAATTACGCTTTCTGGCAAGACGGTGGCGTTGGTGATGAAAGTGAGCTGGCGCTTGGCCGTTGGCTCCGAAGCCAGCGCCGCGATCAAATTATTCTGGCCTCCAAATGCGGCGCGCGACCCACGGCCTTCACCGGTGATCTGAGCACCGTAAAATTAGAAGGCCTTTCTGCCAGCACGATTATCAAAGCCGTTGAAGATAGCTTACGCCGCTTGCAAACCGACTACCTCGACATTCTTTACGGGCATATTGATTTTCAGGACTATCCTATTGATGAGCGCCTCGAAGCCTTCGCGCGTTTACGTGATTCGGGCAAAATCAGGGTGGTTGGCACCAGCAACACCTGGGCCTGGCGTGTCGCCGAAAGCAACGACCGTAGTGCCACCAAAGGTTGGCCGGAATACCGATTTATACAACAAAAGTGGTCGTACTTCCGACCGAAATACAATGCAGATTTTTGGGTGCAACGCTTGATCGACGACGCCATGCTTGATTATGTCGACCAACACCCCCAGATAACCTTGCTGGCTTACTCGACCCTACTTTCTGGCTTGTACACCCGGTCCCACGAAGTGAACTGGCCCACAGAATACGATACGCACGATAATCACTTGCGCATGGAAGTGCTTGAAACAATTGCGCAAGAAACGACTGCGACTAATAATCAGGTCGTATTGGCCTGGATGCGTCAGCAGCGCGTACCAATTATCCCAATTATCTCCGGGAGTAAGCGCGATCAGATTGAGGAAAGTATGGGAGCGGCACGGTTGCGTTTGTCCGCCGAGCAGATGGAGCGCTTACAGCGAGCGGGAGAGTAAACTGGTCGAAAAAAAAAGGGATCGCTGGCGAGTTTGGGAGAAGCGATTTACCTTGAGTTAGAATTCATCTCCACATTTATGCATGTGCTTAATATTCATCGCCGAATCATTGCGCAGCCAATCGAAAAGGTAGCGCCATTGCTGGATACGTTGGCTAGCAAAGAGGATCGTATCATGCCGACTGCGCAGTGGCCACCGATACGTTTAGACCAAGGTCTACAGCCGGGGTCAAAAGGAGGGCACGGTCCGATTCGTTACACTGTCAGTGAATACCTGCCGGGTGCGTTGGTCAAGTTTTTATTTTCGCGTCCTCGAGGGTTTCGAGGGCATCATTGGTTTGAAATCACGGATTTAAAAAATGGCCAAACGGAAATTAAGCACACGATAGATATGCAAGTTGTTGGGATAGATATATTAACGTGGTCTTTTGCCATTCGTTGGCTACACGATGCTTTAATTGAAGATGGGTTTGATAAAATAGAAAATATTTATTTGACCGAAAATAAAAAAACGAAATGGACTATTGGGGTGCGTTTTTTAAGGTGGATTTTAAAATAAAAACTAATGGTTTAAAATTATTTTTAAAAAAGCATCTCTTTTATTTTCAGAAACCGAAAGCACTTTTCCATTATTTAAAATAACTTCCCCTAATCGTGTACGTGAATATTTTTCAATGTATTTTAAATTAATAATATTCGAGCGATTAATGCGAAAAAATTGAAAAGGCTTTAAAATATCTTCGAATGTTTTTAACGGTTTTGAAACCAGTATTTTTTGCCCAGAAATTAAATAAAAACAAGAATAACTGCGATTCGCTTCGCAGTATAAAATCTGATCTATTTCTACAAAAACATAACCATTAGAAGTTGGTAAAGCTATTTTTTGAAAATTCTTTTGGAAATTATTGTACAATAATTCTAGCTGTCTGGCTTTCCGTTGCTCATCTTCTCGTGATTTGACTTTTTGAATTGCTGATTTTAACTGTGTCGGATCGATGGGTTTAAGTAAATAATCGACTGCTGCCAGCCGAAAGGCTTGCACGGCGTATTGATCATAAGCAGTGGTAAAAATAATCGCGAAATCAGGCTTCGGAATATATTTCAATAAACTTAGGCCGTTTTCTTGAGGCAATTCAATATCCAAGAAAACCAGATGCGGTCGGTGAGCAGCAATCAAATGTATTGCTTCTTGTACCGTCATGGCGGCTCCCAAGATGTCTACCTCCGGGCAGAATCGTTGCAATAAATGCCGCAACGCATCCTGACTTTTTAATTCATCTTCGACAATAATAGCGCTTAGTGTATGCATAACTTCTGCTTGTGTAATCAAATGATCAATACAACCCTTGTACCGCAGGCGGCTCCTTGAGCATCTGTCAAATCTATAATCTCCAGCGGCTCGGTAGTGACCTCACCCAGCTTGCCAGAATGGAACATCTCCAAACGCTTACGAATACCTATGAGACTGCTGTGTGCCCCGGGCTTGGCTTTCCAGCGACTGATCCGGGCCGCCTGTTCGCGGCCGATACCGTTATCCTCAATGATGCATTGTAAGCGTTGATGAGGGAGCTCCGAAAATTCGATGCGCAAATGTCCTCCTTTTATTTTGTGCATCAAGCCATGTTTGAATGCATTTTCAATAATGGGCTGAATAAGCAAAGGCGGTAATTGCCAAACATCGCTATTTTGCTCTACAACTTCGGGAATAACGAGGTCAATTTTGACACGATCGCCGAAGCGCAGTTGTTCCAAGTCGAGATAAAGCTGTAAAAAAGTGAGTTCATCTTCTAGCGAGACGATTTCGCGCTGTGAATAGTCAAAAATCAAACGAATCAATTGCGCAAAGCGGGAAAGGTAGAAAATGGCGCTTTGGCTATTTTCGGTGACTAAAAAATCTTGAATGGCGTTCAGTGAGTTGTAAATAAAGTGCGGATTCATTTGGGTCCGCAGGGCATCGAGTCGCAATTGTTGGATTTTATCTTGTAGGCTGCGCTCGGTGCGTTCGCGTTGTCGCAGCTCGCGTTGTCGCCAATACACCAAGGCGCCACTTAGGCTAATTAGGCCAAAGAGCAGCAAGGTGCGGAACCACCACTGTCGCCACCAAGGCGTAGTAATGTTGAAAGTAAGTTGAGCAGGTTGCGTGCTTGCTGTATCGTCTTCATTGATTGCGATGACTTCGAAGGTGTATTGCCCGGGCGGCAAGGCGTGGAAGCGTGCACTCCGCTTATCCGTTGCGATCCAGTCCGTATTTAGCGGAGCCAGGCGGTAGCGATAGCTTTCGTGTCCGCGAGCGCGTAAGCTTAGGCCTGCAAAGGTCACTTCGATAGCATTTTGATCATACCTCAGTGTATGTTGGGCCACAGATGTATCGCGACCATTGATATTTAAACCAGTGATATAAATTGGAGGGGCGTGAGTATTGTAGAATATGTGCTCGGGGGCAAAATTAATCAATCCTTTAGGGGTGCCGACCCATAGTTTGCCTTCTCGAAAACTGAGCGCATTGATTTCATTCGAGGGTAATCCGTCTCTTTGGTTGATGTGCGTAAGCACGCCGGAAGCGATATCCAGAATATTTAGGCCATTGTCCGTACCGATGAAAAGGCTTTGCTCGTGCTTGGCAAGCTGAAGGATATTGTTGCTCGCGAGCCCATTGCTTCGATCGTATTTTTTTATCACCCCATCTTTATCAATCAAAAGCAATCCCTGTCGCAGCGTACCGACCCAAATGCTTTCACCTTCGTTTTGGAGGAAATGCGTTACCCGATACGGAAAATGTTCCTGTGGCTGCGAGTAAAAAGTATGGATGCTATCTTTTTCGTGATAGAAGATACCACTGGTCGTTCCAATCCACATTCGATTGTTAGCGTAGAGCAAAGCGTAAGTTCGATTGAAATGAACGTAATCCAGGTTTTGATGGGTTAACAGATATTGATCTTGTGGTCGAATATTACTTTTTCGTACCCAATTGGATTCTCCTAGCCAAATAGATTGTTCATGATCAAAAGCAATCGTTTTAATTGTAGTGTTGATGAGATTATGCTGCTGCTTACCACTCGTAGGGTCGTAATAGCAGATCCCGGCATCGCAAGCTAACCAAATACGGCCAAGGTGATCTTCATTGATGTGCGTGATTCGACCGAAATCGGGGAAAAGAAGCCGTTGCCCTTTTTCTTCACCGGCCGGAAAAATGAATAATTCTCCATTATTTGTACCAGTATACAATTGGTTTTTACTATCGGTAAATAGACTGTTAATTTCCTTGTTTTTTAAACTGCTATTTTCTAATGGAGGACGCTTGATTTGAAAATTAGGGATCATTAAAAGGCCATTTCCCGTTGTAGCGACCCAAAAGTTATTTTCAACATCCTGATAAATATTATTGATGTTCATGCCCGGTAAAAAACTGTAGAGATAATCCAGGTTTTTTTTATCTAAAACATGAATGCCATCACCATTGGTAAGAATATAAATTTTCTTTTCTAAAAGAATAAATTTATTAATGATCGATTTATTGGGGATGTTTTTTAAAATAGAAAAAGTACCTTTTTTAAAATGAAATATATTTTCTTTTTGCGCGATTAATAATCCTCCTAGATTGGCTTCAAGAGGAACAATGTTTTGAAAATAAATTTCGTCAGAAGAAAAATTATTTTTTAATGTGGATGCATGTTGATAAATAGAATCGTTGTCGATATAATTATAAAATAATTGATTTTTAGTCAGCCGCCAAGAAGAGAAAAAATATTTATCACCCCATTTAACAATATTCACCATTCCGGATAAATATTTACTCCCAATTCGAACAGGCGCTAATAGATTGCCCGCTGCGTCAGTTGGAATTCGAGCATATTTGAGTTGGCCAGCATTTGCTCTGTAACTAACAAACAACTGATCTTCGACCCAGACAAAATATTGTGGTTTCCCCCAGTTATTAATTAAATCTGGTTGTAAGAGTTTTATGCTATCATTTTCCAGCCAACCGATTTCGTGACTTAAATTATTAAACCATAATCGCCCGAAAGGGTCCAGCTGCATATGGACAATTTCCTGATCGATGAATCTAGGGATTGGAAAAGCCTCGAACTGACGGCCATCGTAGCGATATAATCCCCGATGCGTTCCCAACCACAGATAACCTGCTTTATCCTGCACGATATTATAGATCGACATGCTGGGTAGCCCTTGCTCTTGTGTCAATTGCCATGCGACAGGAGCCTGTGCTTGTCCACTGAGCCAGCTAAAGCCAAAAATGATGAGCCAAAATCGAATCATTTGCCGGTTGCTTCTTGGTTAAACGTTGGTCCGTAGAGCCAAAATGGTTTTTGTAAGCCAATTCATAACCCTTGGCTAAACCCTAAAAGCGGAATTACAAGATGATTAAAAAATCTCAATAAAAATTTCGGAAATCGAAATCGATGATTGGGAAGGTAGCGCTTGGGATTCGGAAACTCTAACTAATCTATTGCCTTGGGGCGACTAACTTGTAGCGCAATGACGAAAGGGGGATTTAATACTTCACCCCTGCTTCAAGAACAAATGCAGTATAAAGCAAACATTGACTAAAACGGTAGGAAGCTCAGTCCGCAATTGGCTGAGCTTTTTTATGGTTCCAGTCGGCCAACGGGATAAATCCGGTGCGTAGGTTCGTACCAGGGAGACCGCCGATATACAAAATTCAACTGGGCAGAGCTTGACTGGGCAAAATCCGGGTCGGCCATTTTTTTAGCTTCCAATTCGGCCGCTAGCTCCGGATGCTCCGACAAATAACCGGCCGCCAAGTCTTCAAAAACATAAGCCGAAAAGTATTCCTTCTGCATTAAGATGCCATCGAAAAAATTCCAGGAAAAATATGAATCCGGTGCTTGGGGTTCCAATGTTTCGATAATATAGCGATTGCCAGCCTGGTTAGTAGGGACGACATAATCGCCGGCCCGGTATTGCCAGTTGTGCTGTTCCGACTCCATCGTCGTTTGATAATGCAAATAATGGCCTTCGTAGGCATTGCGCGTTTTGAAATCCTCGATGCGATAGAGCGTCACGGCCAGAACCGTGTCCCGTTCGAGGCGTGTCATTTGGATGCCGTTCCATTGCAAGCGCTCAATGACCTCGCGATAGGCCTGTGGAATAATGTAAGCTTGGGGCTTATCCACCTCAAGCGACGTTTTATAGTGGTTATAAAAAGGAATCACTTTTTCGTAAGGGGCAGTGCGATCATAATAGAGCCGATCCAATCCACTGATCGCACTGGCTTTGTAACTGGCTGCGTAGCCTTTGAAGTTGATGCTATCTGTTTTCTCGCTGTCGAGCTGCCAATTGAGTGCGAAGCGCGGCTGGCTTTGAGTTTGTTCGATGGCTGCACGCCGCGCGGCGGCAATTTGATCGCGATCTTCATGCATAAGCCGCAGCATGGCATCCATAAATTGATAAACGCTCTGTACGCGATCTTCAAAGGGCTTGAGCATGTGGGTTTCGGGCATAAACGACAAGCAATTAAATAAAGCAGCGTAGCCCGAAGAGTAGCGCGGCAAATCTAAAAAACCGGCAATGCCATCGTCGGGTGTATTGCGAGCATAAACGTAGGGCGTCATTTCCCACTGGCGGGCGGCCATGTCCTCAAATAGGCGAGGGAGCATTCGCTCGTTGAGATACTTAGCTAAATGCTGGTTCAGTTTGTTGTGCTGAGTCGGAATCAGGGTCAACGTATACTGATAATCGGCGCCGTTGGAGGTATGATTGTCAACAAATACTTCGGGTTGCCACTCCGAAAAGATTTGGTTGAAAGTGCGCGCGTTATAGGAATCACATTTGATGAAATCACGATTGAGGTCGAGATTGCGGGCATTGCCGCGGAAGCCGTAGGCCTCCGGCCCGTTTTGATTAGCCCGAGAGGTGCTACTACGATTCAGGCCGCCCCCGATATTGTAAAAGGGGATCGCGATGATCACCGTATGTTCGAGAAAAGCTTGTAGCTCCGGTTGGCTAAGATAATCGCGCAAGAAGAGCATGGTCGCATCTACGCCGCAAGGTTCGCCGGGATGGATCGCATTGTTGATCATCAAGACTTGTTTGCCTTGTTCTTGTAGTTTGACTGCATCGAAGACGCCATCTTTAGAAACAATGGCCAAGTGCAGCGGCTGACCGCTGTCGGTAGAACCGTAGGCTCGAAGCTCGAGCTGTGGGCTAGCGGCCGCTAATTCCTGATAAAAGCGGATAGTTTCTGAATAGGTCGCGGTCGTATTTGCTTTCGCCTCGAATGGAATGGCGAGATTTTTTATCTCTGGAATGGCTTCGAGCGAATTTGTAGAGGTGGGCTGGCAAGCGGTGAGAAGGACCAGGCAAATCACTGTAGAAAAGTAAAGAGAGGATTTTGGAAATAACATAGGGTAGGCATCTTGGTTCGTGCCAGCCAAGATAGTCACTTTGGTTTAAAGTCAGATTGTTTGGTAAAGAAGATAGCCCAGGCACCGGAGATTTTGAAGAGAGCAGAGGGTGGCTGGGCTATTACATTCCAAATGAGAGAGCACTATAGTAAGCAAGGATGCTTACCTACAGTTTTGACAAAACAAAAATAGAATTTTATAAAATATATTTTTTTAAAAATGTATGAACGCGGGCTTTACCGTCATAAACCTCCACATACAATGATTGAAGTATCCCAAAAACACAAAAGCCTGGAGGGGTACCAGGCTTCTGTTTAATGTAAGAGAGGTTTTATTGGGGATACTGTGATTTAACGACTGGTAATCAGGTGAAATTGCCAGTGCAATGAATCAACCGTCTTGCTTTTCTACTATAAACCAACAATGCGCGACAAAGGAATAAAAATTTCCGATTAATAGAAATTAAGGATTTGGTAGTCTAATTCCCAGTAGTAGTTATACTAAACCCTGATCGAACTTATCCAGAATAGCCTAGAGGATTGAGCTTGAGAACTTCCTTATGGAGCGACTAAAAAATTCTTCCTATTTTGTGAATGTCTCAGAAAGGCTAGCCCCTTTCTACCCATAAAAGTTTATAACTACATATCAATAATCAATAAAAGCATGAGAAGCTTATTGATCTTTTTGTTCGCTTGCCAGATATTATTAAACGTGGCTTGCGATGTGACCACTCCCGCTCCGACCCCAACTCCTACGTCTACGGAGCCAAACGCTCCTACCGAGGAGACACGTGACTGGCTTTGTATCCCTAACGAGCGGGTAGGACTAATCACTGACCGAACGACGGAAGCAGAACTGAAGAGTGCTTACGGAGACGCTAATGTTGTACGTCGTGAAGTTGGACAAGGTGAAGGAGAAATGACGATGGCATCGGTGGTTTTCCCGGAGACGCCCAACGAACTAATCGTTGAATGGCAAGCTGATTTTGCTTTTCAACGTCCGCAGCGCATACGGGTGGAGCAAGAGAATACGGAATGGAAAACCGAAGAAGGCATTACCGTGGGGACAACTTTTGTGGACCTACTCCGCATCAATGGCAAGGATTTCAATTTTTACGGCTTTGAATGGGATTATGGTGGTATGGTGAACGACTGGGATGGTGGTCAAATCAATAAACAATTGGTGCTGACCCTTTTTCCCGGCCAGCCCGATGCTGTTTTCCCCGATTTATTAGGTGATGGTACCTTTAGTTCTGCTCACCCTAAGGCTTCGGCCGCTGATTTGAAAGTTGGCAGTATGATTATTTACTTTGGATTATAGCAGCGATGAAGATCATCCAAATTACCGATTTGCATATTGATCGTGAGGGCGAGTATCCGTTCAATATTGATGTGCGCAAAAACTTCTTGCGCATTCTGAACTATATCAAGTCCTTCAAGCCCGATCATTTGGTTATCTCCGGTGATTTGTGTTATCGTGATGGTGAGGTCGAAATCTACGAATGGATTCATGGCGTGCTGGACACTGTGGAACTGCCTTATAGCGTCATTGCCGGTAATCACGATGATTCAACAATGTTGGCTCAGACTTTTGGGCTAGAGCATTTACTGCACGATGGCGAGCTTTATTTTGCGCGCCGCATCGGAAAGGAAACGGTGCTTTTTCTGGACTCCGGGCGGGGCAGTCATTCGCATCGTCAGCTCAATTGGCTGCGCCGCCAGCTGAAAAATGCGCAAGGTGAACTCATTGTCTTTATGCATCATCCCCCCAACCTCTGTGAGGTACCTTTTATGGACACGCGTTATGCTTTGCAGGATATCGAGGAAGTGCAAAAGGTATTTGCGGCTTATCCCGGCAATGTGAATGTTTTCTGTGGGCATTATCATGTTGAAAAAACCATCCGGCTGGGTAATTTATTGATTCAGGTAACGCCTTCGTGCTTTTTCCAAATCGATCAACAGCAGCAAGATTTTAAAGTAGACCATCATCGCATTGCTTTCCGTGAAATTGTACTGGACAACCAGCAGTTATTCACCACCGTGCGTTATTTCAACGGTTCTCGCCACTGACGCTCCGTCCAAATCACAAGTTCTTCCATACCAACCGGCAGATTAGGTGCCAGCTCCGTTCGGAGCTGAACCAGGGTTGTGGAAAAAGACTGGTAAAGTGGCCTCGCCTC